>NZ_MVIJ01000007.1 GCF_002086735.1 Mycobacterium scrofulaceum
CAATCACCACCGCGGCCACACCGCACTCGGCGGCCAACCACCCGCCACCCGCGTACCTAACCTCTCAGGTCAGTACAGCTAGCCCTCCAGTTCCTTCTTCAGGTTGGCCAGCACCTCGCCCTGAACCCGCTTCAGCCCCAACGGCGCAAAGGTTTTTTCGAAGAAGCCCTTGACGCCGCCGGCGCCGGTCCAGCTGGTCTTCATGGTGACGCTGGAGCCGGGCCCGGCGGGCGCCACCGTCCAGTTGATGATCATCGACGAGTTCGCGTCCTTCTCGATGACCGAGTGGCCGGCGACGTCCACGTCGACCTGCACGTCACGGACGCGGGACTTGGTGGCCTGCAACTTCCATCTGGCGACGGTGCCCGCCCCCCGGCCCCCCTGCACCACCTGGTACTCGCTGTACTGGGCGGGCAGAATCTTCGGGCGCACGGTCTGATAGTCGGCGACGGCGGCCAGGGCGGCGGCCGGTTCCGCGTTGACCAAAATTGTGTTGGCAGCACTCACCTGTCCCAAGACGAACTCCTGAAGCTATGCCGCCCGCGCGCGGGTGCACGGGCTGTGGTCGAAGACTAGGGTATATGTGGTGCCTGTCCCTGGATCTGCACTCTCGGCGCACAAGTCGGGCGTTGACCGGTTGATGGCGAGCTATCGATCCATCCCCGCGACGTCCGTCGTCCGGCTCGCCAAACCGACGTCAAACCTGTTCCGCGCCCGCACTAAACGCGACGCGCCCGGACTGGACACCACGGGGCTGACCGGTGTGCTCAGCGTCGATCCCGAGGCCAGGACCGCCGACGTGGCCGGAATGTGCACCTACGAGGATCTGGTCGCCGCGACGTTGCCGTACGGCCTTTCGCCACTGGTGGTCCCGCAATTGAAGACCATCACCCTCGGCGGTGCGGTCAGCGGCTTGGGCATCGAATCCGCGTCGTTCCGCAATGGCCTGCCGCACGAATCGGTGCTGGAGATGGACATCCTCACCGGCGCTGGCGATTTGCTCACCACGTCGCGCACCCAACACCCCGACCTTTTCCGTGCTTTCCCCAATTCCTATGGGACACTTGGCTATTCAACCCGGCTGCGGATCGAACTGGAGCCCGTCGCACCGTTTGTGGCGTTGCGGCACGTCCGGTTCCGCTCGTTACCCGCGCTGATCGCGGCGGCCGAACGCATCATCGACACCGGCGGGCAGGGCGGCACCCCGGTCGACTATCTCGACGGGGTGGTGTTCAGCGCCGACGAAAGCTACCTGTGCGTGGGCCGGCGAACCACCACTCCGGGACCGGTCAGCGACTACACCGGCAAGGACATCTACTACCAGTCGATCCGGCACGACTCCCCCGGCGTCGAGCCCACCAAGGACGACCGGCTGACCATCCACGACTACCTGTGGCGCTGGGACACCGACTGGTTCTGGTGCTCACGCGCCTTCGGTGTGCAGAACCCCCACCTGCGGCGCTGGTGGCCGCGCCGCTACCGACGCAGCAGCGTCTACTCGAAGCTCGTCGCCATGGACCAGCGCTTCGGCGTCGCCGACCGGATCGAGAAACGTCACGGCCGTCCCCCGCGCGAGCGGGTGGTCCAGGACGTCGAGGTGCCGGTGGAACGCACCTGCGAGTTCTTGGAGTGGTTTTTGGGCAACGTGCCCATCACCCCGATCTGGCTGTGCCCGCTGCGGCTGCGCGATCACGAGGGCTGGCCGCTGTATCCGATGCGCCCGGACCACACGTATGTCAATGTCGGCTTCTGGTCCTCGGTGCCGGCGGGCCCTGCGGAAGGGGAAACCAACCGGCGGATCGAGGCGAAGGTCAGCGAGCTCGACGGGCACAAGTCGCTCTATTCCGACTCCTACTACGCCCGCGAGGAGTTCGATGAGTTGTACGGCGGCGAGGCCTACAACACGGTCAAGAAAACCTACGATCCCGATTCCCGTCTCCTCGACCTCTACGCAAAGGCGGTACAACGGCGATGACTTCAATTCGGGAGACAAAAGAACCGCACCGCGCGACGGCCGGAAAGCTCAGCATGGCCGAGATCCTGGAAGTCTTCGCCGCGACCGGGCGGCACCCGCTGAAGTTCACCGCGTACGACGGCAGCTGCGCCGGCAGCAGGGACGCCGAACTGGGCCTGGACCTGCGGAACCCGCGCGGCGCCACCTATCTGGCCACCGCCCCCGGCGAACTGGGCCTGGCCCGCGCGTACGTGGCCGGCGACCTCGACCTGTACGGCGTCCACCCCGGTGACCCCTACCGGCTGCTCGCGACGCTGACCGACCGCGTCCAGTTCAAGCGGCCGCCGGCCCGGGTGCTCGCCAACGTGGTGCGGTCGATGGGGCTGGAGCGGCTCGTGCCGGTCGCCCCGCCGCCGCAGGAGACCCCGCCGCGGTGGCGGCGCATCGCCGACGGACTGATGCACACCAAGACGCGCGACGCCGAGGCCATCCACCATCACTACGACGTCTCCAACGCCTTCTATGAACGGGTGCTCGGCCCCTCGATGACCTACACCTGCGCGGTGTATCCGGACGCGGACGCGACGCTGGAAGAGGCGCAGGAGAACAAGTACCGGCTGGTCTTCGAGAAGCTGCGGCTGCAGCAGGGCGACCGGCTGCTCGACGTGGGCTGCGGTTGGGGCGGCATGGCCCGCTACGCGGCGCGCCGCGGCGTGCGGGTGATCGGTGCCACCCTGTCGGCCGAGCAGGCGAAGTGGGCGCAACGCAGGATCGCGGACGAAGGGCTGACCGACCTCGCCGAGGTGAGGCATTCGGACTACCGCGACATCCGCGAGAGTGGGTTCGACGCCGTGTCCTCGATCGGGTTGACCGAGCACATCGGGGTCAAGAACTACCCGGCCTACTTCGGTTTCCTCAAGTCGAGGCTGCGCATCGGCGGGCTGCTGCTCAACCACTGCATCACCCGGCACGACAACAAGTCCACCTCCTTCGCGGGCGGTTTCACCGACCGGTATGTCTTCCCGGACGGGGAGCTGACCGGCTCGGGCCGCATCATCAGCGAGGTCCAGGACGTCGGGTTCGAGGTGCTGCACGAGGAGAACTTCCGGCACCACTACGCGATGACGTTGCGGGACTGGTGTTGCAACCTCGTCACGCATTGGGACGAAGCGGTCGACGAGGTCGGCCTGGCCACGGCCAAGGTGTGGGGCCTCTACATGGCGGCCTCGCGGGTGGCCTTCGAGCAGAACAACCTGCAGCTGCACCACGTGCTGGCGGCCAACGTGGACGCCCGCGGCGCCGACCACCTGCCGTTGCGACCCTGGTGGACGCCCTAACGGTTTAAGCGTTGTCGATCCGGCGCGCCCCAAGCTCGTTCTGCAGCAGCTCGAGCGCGACCTCCTCGGGATCGCGGCGCGGCCCCGACGACTCCGTGCGCCCGGCTTCGGCCAGCATGTGTTCCTCTTCGTCGCGCTGAGCCGCGTCGGGCGCGGGCTCTGACGTTCGCGGCGCCGGCGGTGCGGCCTCGACGGGCGCGGCGGCGCCCACCTCACAGCGCACCCGCCAGTTGACGCCCAGCGCGTCCTTGAGCGCTTCGGCGATCACGTCGGCGTTGCGCTGTTCACACAGCCGCTTGGCCAGCGGCGCCGACGAATGGGTCAGCACCAACGTGTTCTCCTCGAGAGCGCGGACGGTGGCACCCGCCAGCATCACCTCGGTGGTGCGGCTGCGCTGGCGCACCTTGTCGCGCACGGTCGGCCACATGGATCGCACGGCGGCCGCGTTGAGCTCGCCGGTCGCGGCGGCGGCCGGTTCGGGGGCCGGTTCGGGCACCGGCGGCGCCGGGGCCGGTTCGGGGACGGCCTCCGGCTTGGGGACGGGTGGAGCCGACCTCGGCGGGGCGGCCTCCTTCGGCGGGGTTGCCGCCCGGCTGGGCCGCACGGGCGGGGCCGCCGCCGGTCGCGGCGGGGGCCCGGCGGCCGCCTCGGAGGCGGGGATCGACATCTCCAGCCGGGTCTCGATCCGCTCGACGCGCTGCAGCAGCGCCGACTCGGTGTCGCTGGCAGAGGGCAACAGCAGCCGCGCGCAGACGACTTCGAGCAGCAGCCGTGGGGCGGTCGCGCCGCGCATCTCGCCCAGCCCCGCCTGCACCACCTCGGCGTGGCGGGTCAGGGTGGCCGACCCGAGCCGGGCGGCCTGGTCGCGCATCCGGTCGAGCACGTCCTCCGGGGCGTCCACCACGCCGCGGCTGACCGCGTCCGGGACGGCCTGCAGGACGATGAGGTCGCGGAACCGCTCCAGCAGGTCGGTGGCGAAGCGCCGGGGATCGTGGCCGGCGTCGATCACCGACTCCACCGCGCCGAACAGCGCCGCCGCGTCCGCGGCGGCCAGGGCGTCCACCGCGTCGTCGATCAGCGCGACGTCGGTGGCGCCCAGCAGCCCGAGCGCCCGCGGGTAGGTGACGTGGGCGCCTTCGGCGCCCGCCAGCAGCTGGTCGAGCACCGACAGGGTGTCGCGCGGGGAGCCGCCGCCGGCGCGGATCACCAGCGGGAACACCGCGTCGTCGACGACGACGTCCTCCTGCTCGCAGATCCGCCCGATCAGCGCCCGCATGGTCTTCGGCGGCAACAGCCGGAAGGGGTAGTGGTGGGTGCGCGACCGGATCGTCGGCAGCACCTTCTCCGGCTCGGTGGTGGCGAAGATGAAGATGAGGTGCTCGGGTGGCTCCTCGACGATCTTGAGCAGCGCGTTGAACCCCGCGGTGGTCACCATGTGCGCCTCGTCGATGATGAACACCCGGTAGCGCGACTGCGCCGGCGCGTAGAACGCGCGGTCGCGCAGCTCGCGGGTGTCGTCCACGCCGCCGTGGCTGGCGGCGTCCAGCTCCACCACGTCGATGCTGCCCGGGGCGTTCGGGGCCAGCGCCGTGCACGACTCGCAGACCCCGCACGGATTGGCCGTCGGCCCCTGGACGCAGTTCAGCGACCGGGCCAGGATGCGCGCCGACGACGTCTTCCCGCAGCCGCGCGGGCCGGAGAACAGGTAGGCGTGGTTGATCCGGCCGGCCTCCAGGGCGATCGACAGCGGTTCAGTGACGTGCTCCTGCCCCACCACCTCGGCGAAGGTTGCCGGTCGGTACTTGCGGTAGAGGGCCACGGTCAGCAGGCTACCGAGACACGGTGACTGGCGCCCGTGGGGCATCGAGTGTGCATCGGTGGCTTTCGGTGTGCGGCTGGGGCCGACTCGTGCGGCGTGTTGCCGCCGTCAGCTCACACTCGATGCGGCGGAAACCAGCAGCGACTCCGACGCCGCCAGCAGCGCGCAGGTGGCCAGCCCGTCGACGGCGTTGCGCAGGTCCGGCAGCGACGGGAACGTGGGGGCGATCCGGATGTTCTTGTCCTCCGGGTCTTTCCGGTACGGGAACGACGCGCCCGCCTCGGTCACCGCGATGCCGGCGTCCTTGGCCAGGGCCACCGTCCGGCGCGCCGTGCCGGGCAACACGTCCAGGCTGATGAAATAGCCGCCCTGGGGTTCGGTCCACGAGGCGATCTTGGAGTCGCTCAGTCGCTTGTCCAGGATGTCGAGCGCCAGCTCGAATTTCGGCGCCAGGATCTGCTGGTGGCGCAGCATGTGCAGGCGCACCCCGTCGGCGTCGCGGAAGAAGCGCAGGTGCCGCAGCTGGTTGACCTTGTCGGGACCGATCGACTTCTTCCCGGCGTACTGCAGGTACCAGGCGATGTTGCCCAGCGATCCGCCCAGGAAGCTCACGCCGGCGCCGGCGAAGGTGATCTTCGAGGTGGACGCGAACACGTAGGGCCGGTTGGGGTTGCCGGCGGCGGCGGCCAGCCCGAGCACGTCGATCTGGTGCGGGAAGTCATGCGTCAAGGTGTGCACGGCATACGCGTTGTCCCAGAACAGCCGGAAGTCGGGCGCGGCCGTGCGCATCTGGACCAGGCGGCGCACCGTCTCCCACGAGTAGGTGATCCCGGTCGGGTTGCCGAACACCGGCACCGTCCACATGCCCTTGATGGCGGGGTCGACGGCGACCAGCTCCTCGATCAGGTCGACGTCGGGGCCGTCGGCCAGCATCGGGACTCCGATCATCTCGATGCCCATCGTCTCGGTAATGGCGAAGTGCCGGTCGTAGCCGGGCACGGGGCACAGGAACTTGACGGCCGGTTCGTCCTTCCAGGGGCGCTGCGAGTCGACGCCGCCGTAGAGCATCGAGAAGGCGACCAGGTCGTGCATCAGCTCCAGGCTGGAGTTGTTGCCGGCGATCAGGTTTTGCACCGGGATGCCGAGCAGCTCGCCGAAGATGGCCCGCAGCTCGGGCAGGCCGTGCAGGCCGCCGTAGTTGCGGGTGTCGGTGCCCTCGCTGTCGCGGTAGTCCTCGCCGGGCAGGCTCAACAGCTGGTTGGACAGGTCGAGCTGCTCCGGCGCCGGTTTGCCGCGGGTGAGGTCCAAGGCCAGCTTCTTGGCCTGCAGCTCCGCGTAATCCTGCTGGTTGCGCGCGTGTGCGGCGGCAAGCTCATCCGGGCTGAGGGAATCGAAAGACACCATGGTCCCTTTCGCCTTGAACGGTGGAAGACCAGTGGCGATCGCAAGCGCGGCGGAGCCGGGCGAAGCGGGTCGTCACTCGTCTAACGCGGTGGCGATCGCAAGCGCGGCGGAGCCGGGCGAAGCGGGTCGCCACTGATCGGACATAGGGGACCCCGCGCACCCGACAGAGCCCATTGACCCTTGCTGCCTTCCGGCCCTGGGGGAGTTCACAGGATAGACGCCGCGCGGGGTCCACGGCGAGTCTAATACCCGGCCCGCAGTAACCGGCGGCGGCCGTCTCGAGAGCGGAACGGCCTCGGTTACCATGGCCACGGAGGATTCGCCTAGTGGCCTATGGCGCTCGCCTGGAACGCGGGTTGGGTTAACAGCCCTCGCGGGTTCAAATCCCGCATCCTCCGCAATTGGTCCGCCATGCGGACGCGCACGAATTGGTCTCGATTCGGGTTGGCCGCCTTTAGGCTGGCGTGAACTCACCAGCACGAGGAGGGGTATGGGGCGCAAGATCGCCGTGCCGTGGCACCTGCTGTTCTCCTTCGCCGCCGGCGCCCTTTACTTCTTCTTCGTTCTGCCCCGCTGGCCGGAGCTGATGGGTGACACGACGCATACGTTGGGGACGGGGCTGCGGATCGCGACGGGCGCGCTGTTCGGCCTCGCCGCGCTGCCCGTGGTGTTCAACCTGTCGCGGGTGCGCAAGCCGGAGCTGGGAACGCCGCAGCTGGCCCTCAACCTGCGGGTCGCCTCGATCGTGTGCCACGTGCTGACGGGCGTGCTCATCATCGGCACGGCGATCGGCGAGATCTGGCTGAGTTTGGACGCGGCCGGGCCGTATCTGTTCGCCATCTACGGCGCGGCGGCCGCGATCGCGGTGCTCGGGTTCTTCGCGTTCTACCTGTCGTTCGTCGCCGAGTTGCCGCCGCCCCCGCCGAAACCGATCAAGGAGAAGAAGCCGAAGAAGCCTCGGTTGCGCCGCAAGAAGGGCGAGGAGGCCGCCGACGAGTCGGAGGCCGAGGACACCGAGGACACCGAGGCCGAAGACACCGAGGCCGAAGACACCGGGGAAGCCGCCGAGACGGCGGAATCGGAGCAGCCCGAGACCGTCACGGCCGAGGCCCCCGAAGCTACCGAGGAGCGCCCGGCGGAAGAGACCGCGGAGACCGGCGAGGAAACCGAGCGCGCGGAAGCGGCCCAGGCCAGGCTGCGCAACCGTCGCCCGACGGGCAAGGGGTCGCACCGGATGCGGCGCCGGCGCACCAGGGGCGGTGTCGCCGTCGACGAAGCCGTCGACGAGGACTGATCAGTCGCGCCGCCGCAGGCGCTCCACGTAGGCGGCGATGCGCCGCAGTGTCTCGTCCGCGCCCCACATCCGGCGTACCTCGTCGTCGACGGCGCCGCCGTCGCGGATCCGCGCCAGCGTCGGGGCCCGCAGCTGCGTCTTGGTCTGGCGATAGGCGTCGGCGGGAATGCCGTCGAGGTCCGACGCCTCCGCCACGGCGGCCTCGAGGAGATCGTCGGCCACCACCCGGTGGGCGAGCCCGCGGGCCACGGCCTCGGATCCGCGATAGCTGCGCCCGCCCAGCAGCACTTCCTCGGCGTGGTCCCCGCAGGCGTAGCGCATGACCTCCAGGGCGGCGACCGGGAACGGCACCCCGACCCGCACCTCGGCCGCCCCGATCTGCGCCTCGGGGCCGATGAGGCGGCGGTCGCACGCGCAGGCGAGCACGCAGCCCCCGGCGATCGCGGCCCCGTTGACCGCGGCGACGGTCGGGCCCGGATAGGAGAACATCGCCTCGAACGCCGCCGCTAGCGCCGGGACCAGCCGATCGGTGTAGCCAGCGCCGCCCTCGACAACGCGGTTCAGGTCGACCCCGGCGCTGAACGCCCGGCCGGCCCCGGTGACGACGAGCGCGCCGGCGCCCGCACGCCCGAGGTCGCGAACCGCCAGGGTCAGCTCGTCGAGCAGCTCGACGTCCTGGGCGTTGACGGGGCCCGACGACATGGTCAGCACCTGCACGGTTCCCGCGGTCTTGATGTCGATCATGGCCACTTCCTCGGTCAGCGGTTCACGGCCGCGATGACGACCGGGATGTCGGTGTTCTCGTCGGTGTGATAGCTCGCGCACACGCGGTGGTACCCGTCGGCGATCTGCAACGGGACACCGGCCGCGAAGTCGCCGCGCACCAGCAGGATGGGCGACAGCGGTTGGCCCTTCTCGATTTTGGTGAGGTCCGCCGCGACGTGCGGATTGTCGGGCGGCAACAGCCCGAGCCGGGCCGCGCGCAGGATGTCCTTGGCCTTGCGGTGCGTGACGGTGCCGGCCTTCAGCTTCTTGATCACCTTTTTCACGGTCGCCGGGTCCGCGAGCATGGTCAGGTAGTCCGCGGCCGCCGGAAAGTCATGTGCCTCAGGCTGTTCCAGCCACTTCACGCTCAGCATCGCGGGCTCCCTTCGTCAGCGCCGACGCGTCGCAGCCTACCGGCTCGACACCCCGAACCTTGGGATCGGTAGCCAGGCGGGCGGTCTCTACTTGCGCCATGGCGAAGCCACCGGGGCGACGCACGAAGGAAGGAACCGCAAGTGAAACGTCTTCTCGTGGCAGCGATTGGGACACTGGGCGCCGCGTCGGTGCTGGTGGGATGCTCCAGCGGCGGCCACACGGCCGGCCCGGCGTCCAGCACGGCACCCAGCGTCGCCCACGGCGGCGGGGCGCAGGTCAAGGTTGGCGGCGCCGACCTGGCGGGCCTGGACCCGGCCTCGGTGACCTGCGTCAAGACCGGCGGCAAGATCAACATCGGCAGTGGGTCCGCCGGCGGCCGGCAGGCGCTCGCCGTCGTGATGACCGATGAGGCCACCCCGAAGGTCGAGTCGCTGGCCATGGTCGTCGACGGCAACGCCCTGTCCGTCAGCAACAACATGGGCGCGAAAGTCGGGTCGGCCGACGTCGCGGTGGACGGCAAGACCTACACGATCACGGGGCAGGCGCAGGGCGCCGACCTGAAGAACCCGATGGCCGGGATGATCACCAAGGACTTCAACATCAAGGTGACCTGCGGCTGATCGGTTGCGGACGGGCGGCGGACGTGGCTGGATCACGCGTCCGCCGCTCGCCGCTTTCCCCGCCCGCGCGGCACCCCCGGACTTATGATGCAGCCGTGTCGATTCCCGACGAGTTGGATGGTGCGCGCCGCATGGCGTTCGCCGCCGACGAAGCGGGGGCCCGCGATCTATTGCTGTCGTTGATACCGCGCATCGAGCGGGAAGACCGGGACGATCTGATGCTGGAAGTCCTCGCGCAGCTGGGCCAGGTCTACCTTGACCGCGGCGCGAATGACGGCGTGCGCGAATCGATCCGCCGCATCCGGGACTGCGTGGCGGTCTACGCGGGCATGCCCGCCGACGCCGGCACCGCCGCCCTGGTCCGGCGGTACTCGCGCCGCGCCCAGTTTCTGGAAACCGGCCTTGCCGCGGCGATCGGTGACCACGAGGGCGCCGCGGCGGCGCTGGCGTTGTTGGACGACGACGACCGCGACTTCCCGGACCTCGCCGACGAACACGCGCGCCTGCGCATCCACGCGCGGGTCCTGTGCGCGGCCGCGCTGTGCGATGACGACCTGCAGGTCCGGTCGGTCCCGCTGTGGCAGCGAGCGATCCGCGATATCGGTGACTACGGCGCAAGTGGCGAGGCCGCGGACCATCTCCGGGTGGTCACCGGAATCGGGTACGGCAGGTTTTGCGTCCAAACCGGCCGGCTGCCCGAGGCCGACCCGTGGCTGCGGCGCGCGGAAGCCCGGGCCGAGGCTAACGGCTGGGAATTGGCCGCGGCGCAAGCGCAATTGGAGCGGGCGGCGGCGTGCTGGGCGGCGAACGACCACGCCGGCACCGAGCAATTGGTCTCCACCGCCTATCCGGTCATCGCCCGCCACGCGCGGGCGCACGACGTCGCCCGCTGTTGGCTGTACCTGGGGCTCACCCGGCTGGGGGCCGGCGCGCTGGAAGCGGCCGACGAGTGCTGGGAACACGCCGAGCGGCACTGGCGGGAACTGGGGAAGCCGCTGCCCCTGCACCGTATCCTGTTGCAGCGCAGCTGGATAGCGATCTTCTGGGGCCGCTTCGCCGAGGCCGTCGAGCTGATCGCCGAGGCCCGCGAACTGCTCGACTCGTGGCCGCGCAGCAACTGGCTGCAGTACGCGCTGCTCGACAACCATCTCGGCACGGTGTGGCGCGCCGACGCGCTGGCGCACCTCGGTTTCGACAGCTCGGGCGATCCCGACGAGACGCTGCAGGAGACCGAGGCGCGGCAGGCCGGGGGGCTCGGCATCCTGCACGGCGAGGTCGGCACGGCCGAATACCGGCGCGGCATGACCAAACTGCGGCAGGCCGCCGAGCTGAAGGTGCCCGCGGCGCTGGCGGTCGACTCGGTGCGGTATTCGATCGGCGACGCCGGCGCGAGAGCGCGCTGGGCGACCGGCATCTCGGCCCCGGTCCTGGCCGGGGCGTTCGCGGTCGCCTGGGAATGGGAGAACACCGAACTGATCAGCGAGCTGGTCGAATACCACAGCGCGCGAGGGACTTTCGGCGCAGGCGTGCCGCGGCCGGCGACAGGCGAGTGGGCGTCTACGGCCACCGCACCTGTCCCGCTCGACGCCGAGCTCGAGCCGGCCCCGGCGCTGGCCGCGGCCGGCTCGTCCGCTGCCGGTGGCGCCTCGCTGACCCGGCTCGGACCGCTGCCGCCGCTGCGGATGCAGCCGGGCGCCGAGCCGATCCTGAGCCGCTATCGGGCGCTGGCGTCGCAGCGCTACGGCCGTGACGTCACCGCGGCCGAGCCCGCCTGGTCGACCTGGCCATGAGCGACGCCGACCGGACCACCCTGGTGCTGCGGTACGCCGACGTCGGGATCGCCACCTATGCCAGCCTGCGGATCGTCGGTCAGCCGTCGCGAACGGTGACCTGGGTGATCGAAGAGCCGCTGCTGCTCGCCGCCCTGGAGGAGCTGGCGGGCGCCCTGCCCGAGCCGCACGGCTCCGAGGACCGGCGCGACGCCATCGAACGCGCCCTGACCACCGGGCCGTTCGGGTCGCCCGGCGCCGAGCTGACGCTCGCCTACATCCTCGGCGTGTTGCTGATCGGGTCCGCCGGCTGGCAGCTGCTGAGCGAGTGTGTGGCCACGCCGCGGGCGGTGCTGTTCGTCGCACCGAGCGCGCGGCTGGCGCGCGTCCCGTGGGGGCTGCTGGCGGTGCCGAAATCGGGACCCAGCAAGGAGGAACTGGTGCGCGCCCGCCAGGACGCCATCACCGCCGGCGGCCGGGCGGCCGCGCGAATTCCCTGGCAGTTCGCCGACATCGGGCAACACACCGACGGTTACCGGCTGATGGAGTTGGTCGACGTCTTGCTGGCGGTCCCGCCGAACATCGTGCACGCGCCGCGGGTGCCGGCCCGCTGGGAGACCAGGAAGGACGGCGCGCCGCTGCTGATCCTCGACCCCCGGGTGCCCGGGCAGCGCCCGGACTCCGCGCTCGGGTCGGTGCTCGGCAGGCCCGAGCCGGAGACGCCGCTGGCGCGGCACTTCACCGACGTGTTGCGGCGCCGATCCGTGCTGCCCGCCGTCGACGACGCGGTCGAGCTGTTCCGCCGCCGGGACGCCGATCGCACCTGGCTGGCCAAGCTGCTCGCCCAGGCCCCGAGCAGGCTGCTCTATGTGGGGCACGCGAGTTCGGCCGGTGGCCAAGCGGATCGGGCCGCGCTGCACCTCGCCGACACCGCCGAGACCCCCGGCGACGCCGACGCGATCGGTGATCACCGCCCGCTGACCGCGTCGGACCTGATGGCCCTGCGACTGCCGATGCCGCCGCGGGTGGCCCTGCTCGCCTGCGGGTCCGGCGGCGACTACCAATTCGACGAGGCGGCCGGGCTGGTGGCGGCGACGATCCTGGGCGGCGCGCAGTTGGTGACGGCCACCCTGTGGTCGCTGCCCACCGCCGCCGCGTATCGGCAGTTCACCACGGCGGCCGCCGATCCCATGGCGGACGTGGTCGCCGCGGTGGACCGCGCCCATGACGGCGACGCGGACGCCGGGTGCGCGGTGGACCGTTGGCAGCGCGACCGGATGCGCCGCTGGCGCGACGGCGATCTCACGGCCAGCCCACTGTATTGGGGTGCGGTGGTCACCTTCGCGGTGGACGGCACGCGCTAACGCTCACCGCGACGCCACGAACGCCGCGTGCACGGCCAGCACGTCGTCGGGCAGCGAAAGCTCCTCGCGTGCAGCCGGATCGAACGCCACGAGCACGACCAGGCCCGGCCGCAGCGACGACACGTCGAAATCGCCGCCGCCGCGCGCCAACTTGCCGACGAATGTTTCCCCAGAGACGGCGACCACCTCGATGAAGACCTGACGCTCGACCGTGCGCACGGTGCCGACCCCGACGGCGCGGTCCCCGCCGCCCCGCCGCCGGGCGCACCCGAGCCGGTCAACCAGTGCCGACAGCTTGTTCATGCGACCAGGGTGCGGCCGCCAACCGGCTACCGAACCCAACTTTTCGGCTGCCGCGTGTCGCGCGATGCCCCTATTCTGTGCAGATGAGCGCGGATTCACCGCCGGTCGTGGCGGTCGGCCACCCGCGCCGGTCGGTGATCGACGCGGCGTGGCGCGCGATCGGGCCCGGCGTCGAGGTGCTCAGCGGCGACGACGGCGGACCGTTGAGCCGCACCGTCAAACGCATCATCGACCCGCTGGTGCTCCGGTTGCGGTCGAACCCCCAATATTCGGCCCCCGTCGTCGGCCCCGAAACCGCTGCGGCGATGCGAGACCTGATCATCGGCAGTGGCCCCGAATTACGTTCGGCCGCAGCATGGTTCGAGGCCCTCAAGCTGGAGCGCCGCAGGCAGCGCATCCGCACCGGAAACGCCCAGGAACTGTACTTCCCGGTGTGCTTCGAGCTCGCGGTGACGAAAGGCCCTCCGGTGCCGCGGGATCGCGAGACGGCGGCGGCGGTCCTGAGCGACGTCCACCAGGGCCGCGACCGCACCGCGATCGAGGTGCTGCACCGATACGTGGCCGACCCCGAAGCGGTCGCCAAGCTGGCCGATCAGCTCGACCGCAGCTGGGGCGACGTGCGGGCCGGAACCGCCGTCACCCGATCGTTTTTCGCCGAGCTCGCCACGGTGCTCGGGCCGGCCGACAGCCACCGCACCGCGACGGCCCGGCAACGCGTCTGGACGGCGATGATCGCCGACACCACCCCGTACAGCCTGGGCGCCCTGGCCCGGGTCGAGGCGGCGCCGCTGCCGTGGTCGCTCGTCGAGCTGGGCCTGATTTCCGCCGCGCCGCAGCGCCCCCCGCGCGTCGCGGGCGGCTCCGACGGCGACCGCCCGCTGGACCGCAGCGTGGTGGACCGGGTGCGGGCGACCCTGCGCCGCGCCCTGGACCGCGACGCGTTGCCCGACATCCCGCTGCTGTGCGAGGAGGAAGTGGACCGGGCCTGCGCGCCCTGGGGGCTGCTGGGCGAGGACAAGCAGGCCACGCTCGTCGCGGGCATCGAGATCGCGGTGGACCTGGCCCCCCTGGACCCGTCGGTCGCCGGCCGCTACGCGCTGGCCGCGCAGATCCAGGCGCGGCTGCGCAAGGAGGCCTATGTGCTGCACGCCCGGCGCTACCTCGCCGAGGGCGGACCGATTCATCCCCGCCAGCGGCGGGTGGTCGACGACCTCGCCGCCTACGCGCAGCCCTACCTGAGCCGGCTGTGGGCGCGCCTGCACGGGCGCGACGTGTGGCAGGAGTCCTGCGACGACGTCGATGACGTGCGGTCGCTGCTCGAGGGGGTGGCGCGGTCGGTGAGCCTGGACCACCGGCAGCGGATCAAGGCGATGCTGGAATTGCAGGTGGCCGGGTGAGATTGGTTGCCGATTCCGGGCTATGGACCACCGGCCCCGCCAGCGAGGCGACGCCGCTGGCGGCGGTCCTGGAGGTCAGCGGCGCCGTGCTGTCGTGGACCGTCGACGGGCCAGGGGTGCCGGACGAGGCGGCCACCCACATCGCCTTCACCGATCTCGGCCGCGCCGACTGGCTGTGGCGGGTGCTCGGCGAATCCGGACACGTCGCCCTGGCCTCGGCCGTGGGGTCGGCGGACGAGCCGCGCACGGTCGACCTCGCCGGCGTGGACATCCTGCCGGGCTCGCTTCGCCCGCTTCGCCGGCTCGCCGTGGGGCACTGGCTGCGGCGCTGGTGGCCCGCCAGCCGGCGGGACGGCATCGCCGGCCTCGACCGCGCGCTGCTCGACCTCGAGGTGGGGTTGCTGACCGCGGGCGCGCAGGGGTTCTTCGCCGAGGACACCCTGGATTCCGACGTCGCCGGCTTGCTGGCGCCGCACGCGGTGGCCCTGGCCGCGCACGTCGCAGACGGTGACCCGCGCGTGCTCGACCTGGTGCGGGCGGGCGCCGACCTGGCCGACCAAGCGGGTGTCGACGGCCCCGGCTGGCCCGAACTCACTGGCGCCCTTGATGATCGGGGTGCCGCCTGGGCGCCGCCGAGCGGGCGGCGCGACGACTACGCCCTGGCCGCCGGGGCCACCGCGGGCCCGGGCGCCGCGGCTCCGGTCGCGCGCGGCGTCGCGTCGATCAACTGGGGCGGGGTTCCGCCCGGGATGTTCGACGCGGGCGAGGACACCGTCGACTGGGCGGTGGGGGCCGCCGGGACGGCCGTCGTCCGCGCCGCCGTCATCGGGCCGGACGCGCCCACCGGCGTCGCGGTGCGACTGATCTCGGGGACCGTTTCGGGCGCCGGCGCCCTGGACGCCGACGGCCGCGCGACCCTTTCCCTGATCGACGGCCGGCAAGGACCCCTCACGGAATCCGCGGCCTGGAACCACGACTGGTCGACGACGTCGGTGGTCGTCGGGACCGAGACCACGGAATCGCCGGAAACCCGGGCGCGGGTGCGGCGGTGGGCGCGGGCGCGGCTGGACCGGCCGCCCGGCGACGCCTTCCTCGCCGAGATATTGGCGGCCGAATCCGCCTACTAACCGCGACCACCGTTCCCTATGCTGAGCGAGTGCCAAACAACTATCGAGTGGTCCAGTGGAACACCGGCAATGTCGGCAAGAGCTCGCTGAAGTCGATCGTCGCCAACCCCACCTACGAACTGGTCGGCTGCTACGCCTGGTCGGCGGACAAGGTCGGCCGCGACGCCGGCGAACTCGTCGGAATCGCGCCGCTGGGGGTGGCGGCCACCAATGACGTGGACGCGCTGCTCGCGCTGAAACCCGACTGCGTGGTCTACAACCCGATGTGGATCGACGTCGACGAGCTGGCCCGCATCCTGTCCGCGGGCGTCAACGTGGTCACCACGGCGTCGTTCATCACCGGGGGCAACCTCGGCGCCGGCCGCGCGAAGCTGGCGGATGCCTGCGAGAAGGGCGGCGCCACGATCTTCGGGTCCGGGGTGAGCCCGGGTTTCGCCGAGCTGCTGGCGATCGTCTCGGCGATGGTGTGCAACCGGATCGACAAGGTCACGGTCAACGAGGCCGCCGACACCACGTTCTACGACTCACCGGAGACCGAGCGGCCGGTGGGCTTCGGCCAGCCGATCGACCACCCGGAGCTGCAGGCGATGGCGGCCAAGGGGACGGCCATCTTCGGCGAGGCCGTCCGGCTGGTCGGCGACGCGCTCGGCGTCGAGCTCGACGAGGTGCGCTGCGTCGCCGAGTTCGCCCAGACGACGGCGGATCTCGAGATGGCGTCGTGGACCATCCCCGCGGGCTGCGTGGCGGGGGTGTACATCAGCTGGCAGGGCATCGTCGGCGACACCACCCTGATCGACCTGAACGTGCGGTGGCGCAAGGGGCAGACGCTCGAACCGGACTGGAAGATCGAACAGGACGGCTGGGTCATCCAGATCGACGGGCAGCCGACGGTGACCACCAAGGTCGGCTTCCTGCCGCCGCCCTACTTCGCGGCGACGACCATCGAGGAGTTCATGGACCTCGGCCACATCATGACCGCGATGCCCGCGATCAACGCCATCCCCGCCGTCGTCGCCGCCGCGCCGGGCATCGTCACCTACGCCGACCTTCCGCTGACGCTGCCGCGGGGCAACGCCTATGTCAGCATGGAGCGGTGATCGGTAGGCGCATCGTCGCCGGCGTCCTCGCCGCACTGAGTTCGGCGGGCGGGCCGGTGGGCCTCCCTTCCGCCGCCGCGGATCCGTGCCCGGCGGTCGAGGTGGTGTTCGCCCGCGGCACCGGCCAGGCGTCGGGCGTCGGCCAGGTGGGCCAGGCGTTCGTCGACTCGCTCGGCTCACAGCTCGCCGGGCGCCCGATGGGCGTGTACGCCGTCAACTACCCGGCGACAACGGCTTTCGCGACGAGCGCCCAGGCCGGCTCCGACGACACCGTCGCCCACGTGCAGGACATGATCGGCCGGTGCCCCGGCACCCGACTGGTGCTCGGCGGGTTCTCCCAGGGCGCCGGCGTGATGGACCTGGCCACCAAGGCCCTGCCGCCGCAGGCGGCCGACCACGTCGCGGCGATCGCCGTCTTCGGCAATCCGACCAGCCCGCTGGCGAACAGCCTCGCCGGCACGGTGTTCCCGCCGATCGGCCCGCCGTACGCCGCCAAGACAATCGACGAGTGCGCCGACGGCGACCCGGCATGCTCCGGCGGCGGCAACGTGCTGGCGCACGGGTCATACGTGCAGTCGGGCATGACGGCCCAGGCCGCGAACTTCGTCGCCGCCCGGCTATAGGGAGGCCGTGCGCCCGCCGGGCTTGGCATAGCCGGCGCCGAGCTGCGGCACCCGCAGCGGCCCCTGGTCGCGGGCGGCCAAAATGGCGTTGCGCAGCGGACGGGCCAGTCCCGCAAAGGATCCCATGTCGAACAGCAACGGCGTCAGCAGCCGGTTGTGGACGAAACCGAACGAGCCGCCCGCCTCGGGGTCGGCCCAGCCGAGCGTCCCGCCGAGGCCGACGTGACCGAAACCGCGCAGCAGGCCGGGGACCGGCGATTCGTGGTAGCCGAGATGAAAAGGCATGGGCACCATCATGTTCGCGTCGGGCCACTTGCGCCGCGCCTGCCCCGCCAGGCCGCGCGCCAGCTCCCCGGACAGAAACTTCTTGCCGTCGATGCGGCCACCGTTGGCCAGCGCGGCGTACATCTTCGCCAGCCCGCGGCCGGTCACCACGCCGTTGGCCGCCGGGACCTCGCCGTCGAGGAAGGCGGTGTCCCCCTTGATCAGCGAGACGACCCCGGGGAAGTACATCGCGCCCAGCGCGCCGGAGAACGGCAGGCCGGCCACCTTCGGCGCGATGAAGTTGAACACCGGGGCGCGCAGCCTGCCCTGCGGCAGCAGCACCTCGGCGGGCTCGGTCGGCGAGCCCTCCGGCGGCCGGCCGAGGTGCAGCCCGTCGGTGTCGAGCGGCCGCGCGACCTCCTGGCGGATCAGCTCCCGCATGCCCTTGCCCGTGACGGCACGGGCCAGACCGGACAGCAGCCAGCCGTAGGTCAGCGCGTGATACGCCTGCACGCCCCGCAAGTGGTCGACCGGGGCGGCGGCGAGCCGCTCCTCCATCAAGACGTGGTCCATCAGCTGCGCCTTGGTGACGCCGCGCAGGTGGGACAACCCGGAGCGGTGCCGCAGGACGTCGCGAACCGTGATCTCCGCCTTCCCGTTGGCCGCGAACTCGGGCCAGTATTCGGCGACGGGCTCGTCGTAGGACAGCAGCCCGCGGTCGGCGAGGCGATGGATCACGGTCGACGCGACGCCCTTCGTCGCCGAGAACACCATCGCGCCGGTGTCGGCCGTCCAGCGCCGGGTGCCGGCCCGGTCCGACCACCCCGTCCAGACGTCGACGACGGGCACGCCGGCGACGTAGACGCTCAGCGCGCCGCCGCCGAACCTGCGCCCGGGAAACAACTGCGCGAACAGCTTGACGACGTTGGCGAAATGGGGGTCGGCCGCGCCGGAGACACCGCGCGGCAGACCGTCGTCGGTGACCAGCAGGACCGACGGTGTCACGGTGCCGCGCCGCCCCGCCACCACGAGCACGAAGCTATCAGTCGCGCGCCGCCGAAATGGGAGGATTCGGCTAGCGCGGCGGTTCCGGAAGGTCCGGTGGCTCGGGCGGCTGTACGGGCGGCGACTCATTCAGATACCGGCGGAGCCGCAGCAGCTGGTTGAGCACCATGCCGATGCCCAGCAACATCAACCCCACCACTATTGCCACCACGATTGCGGCGCTCACGACCTCCATGATGGCAGGATGGGGGTTTCAATATGTCCCACCGCGGGGTAGCCACACCGGCATGAGCAACGAGGACAAACTGAAGAACAAGATCGAGGATCTGGGTGGCCGGGCCAAGGAGGCCGTCGGCAAGGTCACCGGTGACCACGAGACCAGGGACGAGGGCCGGGCCGACCAGGCGAAGTCCAGCCTCAAGGATGCGGGCGAAAAGGTGAAAGACGCGTTCAAGAAGTGAGCAGTCTCGCCGCGCTGCGCCGGCTGCCGGCGCTCGTCGGGCTGGCGGCGCTGACGGCCGCGGCGCTGGTGGCCAGCGCGCCCAGCCCGTCGGCGTCGGCCGCGCCGTGCCCCGACGTCGAGGTCGTGTTCGCGCGCGGGTCGGGTGAGCCCCCCGGCATCGGCGGCATCGGCGGGTCGTTCGTGGATTCGCTGCGCTCGCAGATCGGCTCCCGCTCGCTGAGTGTATATGCGGTGAATTACCCTGCCAGCACGGACTTTTCGAATCCCAACTTCCCAAGCACGGTCATCGACGGCATCCGCGACGCCAGCTCGCACGTCGAAGCCACGGCCAAGAACTGCCCCAACACCCGCGAGGTCCTCGGCGGGTACTCACAGGGCGCGGCCCTGGCGGGATATGTCACCTCGGCGGCCGTGCCGCCGGGCGTGCCCGCGTCCGCCGTGCCCCCGCCCATGCCGGCGGACGTCGCGAACCACGTCGCCGCGGTGACCCTGTTCGGGACGCCGTCGGGCGACTTCCTGCAGAAGTACCACGCCCCGCCGCTGGCCATCGGCCCCCTCTACCAGCCGAAGACCCTGGAGCTGTGCGCGCAGGGCGACCCGGTGTGCGGCAGCGGTAACGGCAACGATCTCGCCGCGCACACCTCCTACGGGATGAACGGCATGACGAGCCAGGCCGCCAACTTCGCCTCCACTCACCTGTAGGCCGGACGGGTACTGCAAAGATCGCACCATGCGCGTTCTGATCACAGGCGGTACGGGATTCGTCGGCGGCTGGACGGCCAAGGCCATCGCCGACGCGGGGCACTCGATCCGGTTTCTGGTGCGCAATCCCGGCAAGCTCGAGACGTCGGTGGCCCGGCTCGGCGTCGACGTGTCCGACTTCGCCGTCGCCGACATCACGGATCGGATTGCGGTGCGCGAGGCGCTCGACGGATGCGAGGCCGTCGTGCACAGCGCCGCGCTGGTCGCCACCGATCCGCGGCAGCGGACGCAGATGCTCACCACGAACATGCAGGGCGCGCAGAACGTCCTCGGCCAGTCGGTCGAGCTCGGGCTCGACCCGATCGTCCACGTGTCGAGTTTCAGCGCGCTCTTCCACGCCGGGCTGGAGGAGCTGTCGGCGGACCTGCCGGTCGTCGGCGGGGCGGACGGCTACGGGACGTCCAAGGCGCAGGTGGAGATCTACGCCCGCGGCCTGCAGGATGCGGGTGCGCCGGTGAACATCACCTACCCGGGCATGGTCATCGGCCCGCCGGTGGGCGACCAGTTCGGGGAGGCCGGCGAAGGCGTCAAGGCCGCCCTGCAGATGCACGTGATCCCGGGGCGGAGCGGGGCCTGGCTGATCGTCGACGTGCGCGACCTGGCCGCATTGCACGCGGCGCTGCTCGAGCCCGGCCGCGGCCCGCGCCGCTACATGGCGGGCGGCCACCGCGTTCCGGCGGCGGAGCTGGCGAAGATGCTCGGCGAGGTGTCCGGGTCGGCGATGGTGTCGGTTCCGATTCCCGACACCGCCCTGCGCGTCGCGGGGGCGGTGATGGATCAGGCGGGCCGCTTCCTGCCCTTCGACACGCCGTTCACGTGGGCCGGGATGCAGTACTACACGCAGATGCCCGCCTCCGACGACTCGCCCAGCGAACGCGACCTCGGCATCACCTATCGGGACCCGCGAGACACGCTGGCCGACACGTTCGAAGCCCTGCGCGCGGTGGGCTGAGCGCCGGCGCCGTGTAGGAGGATCGACGGATGAAGAGCGTGACATGCACCAACGCGAAGCTCGAAGTCGTCGACGCCCCCACGCCGACCCCCGCCAAGGGGCAGTTGTTGATCGACGTCCTGCGGTGCGGCATCTGCGGATCGGACCTGCACGCGCGGCACCACTGCGACGAGCTCGCCGACGTGATGGCCGAATCCGGGTACGACGCCTTCATGCGCTCGGATCAGCACGTCGTGTTCGGCCACGAATTCTGCGGCGAGGTAATCGATTTCGGTCCCGGCACCCGGAAGGCTCCACGGCCGGGCACCCGGGTCGTCGCCCTGCCGCTGCTGCGGCGCGGCAAGGAGGTGCACGGAATCGGGCTGTCGACGATGGCGCCCGGCGCCTACGCCGAACAGTTGCTCGTCGAGCAGTCGCTGACGTTCGCCGTCCCCAACGGGTTGTCCCCCGAGATCGCCGCGCTGACCGAGCCGATGGCCGTCGGGTGGCACGCCGTGCGGCGCGGCGAGGTGGGCAAGGGCGACGTCGCGATCGTGATCGGCTGCGGGCCCATCGGTCTCGCGGTGATCTGCATGCTCAAGGCGCACGGTGTGCGCACCGTGATCGCGAGTGACTTCTCGCCCGGCCGCCGGGCGCTGGCGACGGCGTGCGGGGCCGACATCGTGGTCGACCCGGCGCACGGCACGCCCTACGAAACGCGGGCGGGCCGCAAACACCTGCACGGCATCCTCGAGGCGTTCGACCTGGCGGTCGGCACGATCGAGAAGCTCCAACGGCTCCGGTTGCCGTGGTGGCACCTCTGGCGGGCCGCCGACGCGGTCGGCGCGGCGACGCCGAAGCACCCGATCGTCTTCGAATGCGTCGGAGTGCCCGGCATCATCGACGACATCATCGCCAACGCACCGCTGTTCTCGCGCGTCGTCGTGGTCGGGGTCTGCATGGGCGCCGACCGGATTCGTCCCGCCATGGCGATCAACAAAGAGATCGACCTGCGATTCGTCCTCGGCTATACGCCGCTGGAGTTCCGCGACACCTTGCATATGCTCGCCGACGGCAAGGTCGATGTAGCGCCGCTGATCACCGGGACGGTCGGGTTGTCCGGCGTCGACGCCGCGTTCGATGCGCTCCGCGATCCCGAGGCGCACGCGAAGATCCTGATCGACCCCAACAGCGACGCTAATCGGCCGGTTTGATCTCCAGGCCGACGTGCACCTTGTCGATGCCACCCCGCACGATCGAGTGCGCGTAGAACCACCAGGCGTGGTACCAATACCGCTTGAGCACGGCGTTGTAGACGCGCCGCGTCTCCGACTTCGGCAGCACGCGGGCGATGCCCTCGACCTCTTCGCTCTTGGGTTTGCCCAGCGCGGCGCTCTTGGCGATCGTCACCCGGGGCGTGTTCTTGATCCGCTTGGTTTTCCATGACCCGTCATCGGTGATGACCAGCAGTTTGTCGCCGTCGGGGACACCCCAGATCGGCGTGGGCTTGGGGCGGCCGTCCTTGGTGAACGTCGTCAGCAGGAGGTACTTGGATCCGATGACGTCGGAGAAAGTGGGAGGCACGGCCTTCCTTCCTTTACGTGTTTACTGCGGACCCAGTTCCCCGATCACGCCCCTTCCTAATCCTGCCGCCCGCCCCGGCTAGACTTTTGGGCGCTCGCCCAAACGCCGGCTCGCCACGGTCCCTCGACAGGAACTCCACGCCATGACCGCTCCCGAACGACCGAAGCCGCGGGATTCCACGACGCGCGACACCCTGATCGACGCGACCGTCCGGGTCATGGTCGACGAGGGCTATGCCGCCGCGACGTCGCGCCGGGTGGCGGCCGAAGCCGGCGTCAAGCCGGCCCTGGTGCACTACTACTTCCCCACCATGGACGACCTCTACCTGAACGTCTTCCGCCGCGGCGCCGCCGCCTACCTGGAGCGCCAACAGCGCGCGCTTGCCTCCGACCGTCCGCTGCATGCGTTGTGGGACACGCTCGTCGAGCCGAAAGACACCCGCCTGCTGCTGGAGTTCATGGGTCTGGCCAACCACCGCAAGGAGATCAGGGCCGAGATCGCCGCCTGGTCGAACCGGTGGCGCGAAATGCAGATCACCGCGCTGAATTTCATTGTCCGCGAACACCACCTGGACGCCGGCGAATTCCCGCCCGCCGGCATCGCGGTCGTCATCGCCGCGGTCGGTCGGATGCTCATCCTGGAGCAGGCGCTGGGCGCCACGACCGGCCACTTGGAGGCCGTCGCGCTGGTGAACCGCATCGTCGACCGCTTCGAGATGCCCGGTTAACCCCTTTCAGGGCAAGATCACTCGCAGCCGCTCCCAGCCCCGCACGGTCGAGGTCGAGGCCAGTTGCGCCGTGTCGTAGTCGATGCCCCATTCGGGCCAGCGGTTGAGAATCTCGTCCAGCGCGACGCGGCCTTCCAAGCGGGCCAGGTTGGCGCCGAGGCAGTAGTGCACGCCCTTACCGAACGTGATGTGCGAGATGTTGTCGCGCCGGACGTTGTAGGTGTCGGGATCGGCGTAGCGGCGGGGATCGCGGTTGGCGGCGCCGAACAGCAGCAGCATGGCGCTGCCCGCCGGGACCGTCGTGCCGTAGCACTCGAAATCCCCTGCCATCCAACGGGCGACGTGCGGGCCGGTCGGCTCGAATCGCAGCGTCTCGTCGACGGTACGGGTCAGCAGCGACCGGTCTTCGAAGACCGCGCGCCGCTGGTCGGGATGCTCGGCGAGCACCTTGGCCAGCCAGCCGATCAGCCGGCCGGTCGTCTCGTTGCCGGCCCCGGCGACCACCTGCGTGTAGTGCAGCACCTCCTTGCGGGTCAGCTTGCGGTGCACCCCGTGCTCGTCGTCGAACTCGACGTTGAGCAGCGTCGTCATCAGGTCGTCGGAGGGGTTCTTGGATCGCCACTGGACGTAGTCGGCGTAGATCCGGCCGTCGGCGATCGAGTCCGCGTCGGCGACCTTCAGTGGTGCGCCCGGCTTGGTGCGCAGGTTCGCGTCGTTGGCGTCGCGCACCGAGACCTGTTCGGACTCGGGGATTCCCAGCAGCATCCCGATCACCCGCATCGGCATCATCGAGGCGAGCTCGGCGATGATGTCGAAGCCCGGGGACCCGACGAGCGGGTCCAGGCACCGCACGCAGTATTGCCGGATCTGATCCTCGAGCTCCGCCATCCGGCGTGGCGTGAACACCCGCGACATCAGGCCGCGCAGCCGCGTGTGTTCGGGCGGGTCCTGGAACATCATCACCCCGCCGGGCATGTCGAATTTCGACTGGATGAGCTCGAGGATGTCGCTGCGCCTGTTGGAGAACGTCTCCCAGTTGGCCAGTGCGCGCTCCACGTCGGAGTGCCTTGACAGCGCCCAGAAGTCGTAGCGCTCGTTGTAGTAGATGGGCGCCTCTTCGCGCAGCCGCGCGTAGGTGGGATAGGGGTCGGCATTGATGTCGACGTCGTAGGGGTCGTAGTAGACGTCCAACCCGCCCATCGCCACCTCCATCCTCAGCGGTTTGGGCGATCGCCCAAATCCTGGCGCACCCATGTCTACAGCGGGGACGGCGGGCAGTCAAGACGCCCGGCGGGGATATCACCGGACGGGGTTTGGTCTGCCCGCTGTCCCGGATCTGTGAAGATTTCGCGCCCCGGTGTGAAGCCTTCGTTAAGAGCGCGGCAAGCCCGCGATCGGAGCGGCACCGTGGGGACATGACGCTCTTGGAGCCGGCCGGCGCCGACGTGCGGGCGCGCGCCGACCACTTGCGGGTCACGGCGGCCTACGCCCTGATGCTGCTCGCGGTCTCCGTCACGCTGACGGCGCTGGGTGGGCACGCCCGGGCCGCGGTCGTCAGCGAGATGAGCACCAACTTGCACAACCTGGCGCACGGCCACCTGGGCGCCCTGGTCGGTAGCGCCTTCGTCAGCGACGGCGGCGACGTCTATCTCTGGCTGCCGGGGTTGGTGTGCCTGCTGGCGCTGGGTGAACTCATCTGGCGCGGCAGGGGCCTGCTGATCACCTTCGCGGTCGGCCATATCGGTGCCACCGTGATCGTCGCCGTGGGGTTGGTCGCCGCGGTGGAGACCGGCCGGTTGCCGTTCTCGGTCGCCCGGGCCACCGACGTCGGCATCAGCTACGGCGCGGTGTGCGTGCTGGGCGCCCTGACCGCGTCGATACCGTTGCGCTGGCGCCCGGCCTGGATCGGTTGGTGGCTCGGCATCGCGGTGGCGGCGACATTCGACGCGGACTTCACCGCGTTCGGCCACGTCCTCGCGCTGCTGCTCGGCATGGCGTTGTCGTTCCGGTTGCCGTCGATCCCGCGCTGGACGGGCGTGCACGCCGCCCTGCTCGTCGTCGGCGCCGCCTTCGCCTACTTCGTGCTCTCGGGGTCGTCGTCGTTGCCGGCTCCCGTCGGCGGGTTGACGGGCGCAGTGATCGCCATGCCGCTCGCCGGTCGGGTCATACGGTCCACCGCCGGCTGATCGGTCATCCCGTCACCGTTTCGATCTGGTAGCGGCTCGCCGTCCACGGTGGGGAGTCGGGCGCCGGCGTGAGGGTGATCGTCAGCTGCGCCTTGTCCGCGGTCGCCGGTGGCGGTAACAGGTAGGTGTCGTCGAGCCAACGGTGAAAATCGTTGCCGCGCGGCTGTAGCCAGGTCCCGACGGGAACGCCGTCGACGGCCACATCCGCCGATTGAAATCCGTCGGCCTGATCCGACGTGCGGCGCACCAGGATGCCGCGGTTGCCCGGGTCGATGTCGACGTGGAAGGTGATCGCCGCGTTGGTGGCGCGCACCGATCCGACCACCGGGCGGATGTCCTCGGCGCCTTCGTACTGGCTGACCAGCAGCTGGTCCGTGGCGTCGGCGTCGGCGTAGCCGTGCAGGAGCCGGCTGACCGGATCGGCGGGGCGGACGTCATCGCCGGGTGCAAGCGTCTCGTTGGGTTGCGTATAGAGGAAAGCCGTTGAGCTGTAGTCGGGTTGGACCAGATTGCGTTTGCCGTGCTCGATGCCGAAGCGGATCGCGGAGTGGTAGTCGATGGCGTCGGCGAGCATCAGCCGATAGACGGCGACGCAGTAGTCCGCGCAGCCCCCGCCCGCCGTCCGCCGATCGGGTTGTCCGGTGAGCGGGTCGCTGAAGCGGGTGCCGTCCTTGAAATACCAGCCGCCCTCGTAAAGGTCCTCGGTGCCGGTGCCGTACCACTGGGGCGACGAGGCGCCGTCGGTGTAGACACGCTCGGCGCCTTCCAGGAAGTAGGGGGCGGCCTCGCTGAACGCGGTCCTGATGCGGGTGCCCCGGATGGTGTGACTGACCCCGACGAACTTGCCGTGGCCCTGTTCGTCGGCGAACAACCAGTCCTGGCCCAGGACCGTCGGCGCGGCGTGCGAGCGAGCGGTGAAGTATCCGGCCCGGCCCTCGGCCAGGGCGGACGCCCACTGGGCATCGGGGGCGATCGTCACGTCGCTGTCGATCCCGGCCACCGGATCGTCGGTGGTGTTGATCAGCGTGATGCGAACCGCGTGGGCGAACGGCATGGGCCACCACGCCGACAACGCCAACGACCCCTGCGGCCCCGGGCTGGCCGCGAACATCAGCGAGCGCACGGTGCCGGCGCCCAACCCGGCGCCGAAGAACTCCCCGAGCGGGGAGTCGACCGTCGTCCGGCCGTCGAACTCCATCTGCAGCCGCAGGCCGCCCAGGAGTTGATCCGTCGGCTCGGGCAGCCGCAGGCGCAGCGCCGAGATGCTGGCCGGGCCGGTCGATTCCGCGACCGTCACACCCGCGCCCGCGGGGAGCTCGACGACCCGGCTCTCGGGAACCGCCGCGGCCTCCGGTTTGGGGTCGGCGGTGCCCGCCGCGCGCAGCGTGGCGAGCACGTCGAGCGCGGGGTCGGCCGCCGAAAAGGTGGTCACGCCGTCGGCGGTCGAGAACTGGCGGTAATCGACGTGGTAGTACTCGAGATTCGCGGTGACGCTGATGCGCATCGACTGCCGGTAGGGCATCGGTACCTTGATGTACACCCCGCCCGGCGACTGCGCCGCGTTCGCCACCAACGGCCATTCGAAGGGCGCACCCAGCGCGCCGTCGACCACCGATTGCAGCGGCGCGTCCAACACCGTCCGCCCATCCAGTTCGATGCGGACGTTTCCCATCTTGGTCACATTGCCGCCGTCGCGGGTGAACCAGATCGAATCCACCTCGCCGGCGCCGCGATCCTCCGCGACCACGCAGCCGGCGCCGCCGGCCGTCAGGCAACCGCCGGTGCCGTTGTGATTTCCGGTGGAGAGGTCGAAGTCACCGCCGCTGCGGTCGAAGCTGGAAAGCTGCAGGGCCTGGGTGTCGGGACGCAGGTAGGGCAACCGGTCCAGCCGGCGGTAGGTGTCCCAGCCGATCAGCCGTTCGGCCGCGCCGTTGCCGCCGGGCTCCGCCGGCGCGTGCGCCGCCATGGTGACGCCGGCCGTGGACAGCACGAAGGCGAACGCGACGCACCACGTACCCATCACGACCCGCATGGCGACAAAGCTTACGTTTCCCGGTCGGGTTGACCCGTTTTTGGAATCCAACGGGGGACCGGCCCCGTGCGGCGCCCGCGTGAAATGTATTCAAGCCGTTGGGGGTTGGGGAGGTATGGACCGGGAGTGTCACGAGCCGATCCGTCGGCGAGGTCGACGGCGGTGGTGCGGGTGCGCCTGAACGAGTTCAAAGGCACGATTGCCCGGGAGCCGGCACATACCGATAGACACTACCGGCCGCCAATTTCCAAACCTAGGGTACGCATCTTCTTTTCCTTGAGTACGTTTGGAATCCATCCGCCGGTTTTCAAAGGCAAGGCGGATAGCGCATTGCCGCCTCGTTTCCAATTCGTCCCCGCGGAGAATTCTGCCGAAATGAATGCAAATCCGTTCCGGCCGCGTCGGATTGAAGCACGGCTCCCGGACCGTTTGATCCACGGCCCGGGCGGTTCAACGGGGGCCCGGCCCCGTTCCAATCTATTGACTCGCAGACGGCCGCAAATTTGGTGAATCCCATAGCATTCCGCATTGCACTCACGTAATATAACTCCCCTCGGGCGAAACATTTCTCCTCTCACGGACGGAGTGGTCATGTCTCGTTTGAAATACAAGGTTGTTCTCGGCCTGGTCCTGGCCTTCACCGCCACCGCAGCTTCCGGTTGCACGGTGCCGTTGACCATCGATTGCGCCACTGCAGCCACCGGAGTGACCTGCACGCCATAGAGCTGCCCGGCCGGCCGTCGGGGGTTGCGCTACTGGCACGCTTTGTTTGATACGGCTCATTTTTGGAGCCATCGAGGGGCAGTTCCAAATTGCCTCGAGCGTGCCAGTCAGCGTACCGACTCGCGGTCGCGTGCCCCGGTCAGGTTGTCTGTCTTGCAGGCGATCTCGCGCATACGGGGCAGTCCGTTCCACCCGCCTTAAGGGCCTAACGTCATCCACACCGTCCTTGCCATGTTCTGGGCTTTCGCGTGCAACGGTGCCCGAAACCCCTTGCTGTCGTCCATGTTTGGGCACCGAGAACGTGACCCGGCCTGGGTCAGCTGGTTCGTCACTGTGACAAATCAACTCAAGGCTGTGTCGCACAACGGAATCAGGTCCAGACGCCGAGTCGGCTTGAATCAATTGGCCGAAATCATCGGAAATATGTTGAAATACACAGCATTCCGCATTGAACTCACGTACTATAACGATCCTCGGGCGTAAACAGTTCTCCTCAGGGGATGGGAGTGGTTCATGTCTCGTTTGAAGTACAAAGTTGTTCTCGGCCTGGTCCTGGCCGCCACCGCATTGTCAAGCGCCGGTTGCACGCTGCCGTCTATCTCGTGCACCAGCTCGTCTACCGGAATCACCTGCACGCCATAGAACTTCGGGCCGTCGGGGTTACGCCACTGGCACGCCTTACCTCGCGTAGGCGTGCCAGTTGGCGCTCCGATTCAGCCGGCGGCATGGCTTGCCGAAAGCACCTGTGCACCAAAGGTGTCGTCTGACCGACGCATCACGTTGAGCTGTGCCGCGCTGTGTCCGCGGGGACGTGCCGGTCAAAGCGGTGTTGTCTTACTTTGACTTGCCGTCCTTCTTCAGGTCGGTATCACGGCTTGGCTGAACACGTTTGGGTTCGCCCGGCATCTTCGGGTAGTTGGGCGGATACGGCATGTCGCCGAGGCCGCGATCCTCGTCGGCGTCGGCCATCTCCAGCAGTCGCGCGATCGATTGTGTCGCGTCTTCCATTGCGGCCCAGGGGTCGTCGCGCGCTCTTACCAGATCGGGAACGGTCGCGATGGTGTAATCGTCGGGTTGCGCGCCGGCCAGCTCGGCCCAGGTAAGCGGTGTCGACACCGTCGCGATCGGGGTGGGCCGCACCGAGTAGGCCGACGCCATGGTGCGGTCGCGGGCGTTCTGGTTGAAGTCGATGAAGATGCGCTCGCCGCGCTCTTCTTTCCACCACGACGTGGTGACCGCCTCGGGGGCGCGCCGCTCCACCTCGCGGGCCAGCGCGATGCCGGCGCGGCGCACCTCGACGAAGTCCCAATCGGTGGCGATCCGCAGGAACACGTGAATCCCGCGCCCGCCGGAGGTCTTGGGGTACCCCACCAGGCCAAGCTCCTCGAGCAACGGCAGCAACACGTCGACGGCCACCGTCCGCGCCTGCTCGAAGCTGACTCCCGGCTGCGGATCCAGGTCGATGCGTAACTCGTCGGGATGGTCGGTGTCCGGGCAGCGCACCTGCCACGGGTGCAACGTGATGGTGCCCATCTGTGCCGCCCACACGATCGCCGAGGGGTGCGTCACCTTCAGCGCGTCCGCGGTGCGTCCCGAGGGGAACGTCACCCGGCAGGTCTGCAGATAGTCGGGGTGGTGCTGCGGAATCCGCTTCTGGTAGATCTCCTCGCCGTCGACGCCATCCGGAAAGCGCTGCACGTGGGTGGGCCGGTCACGGAGCGTGTCGAGCATGGGGCCGCCCGCGACGGCGAGGTAGTACTCCACGAGCCGCCGTTTGGTGCCTTTCGAGCCCAACTCGGGGAAATACACCTTGTCCGGATTGGTCAGGCGCACCGCCACACCGTCGACGTCGAGCTCTTCTGCAGCAGCCATACCGAAGATTCCAGCACAATCGGCCTATGGACTTACCCGTCATGCCGCCGGTGTCGCCCATGCTGGCCAAATCGGTGCGGTCGATCCCGCCGGACGCGTCGTACGAGCCCAAGTGGGACGGATTCAGGTCCATCTGTTTCCGTGACCGCGACGAGGTGGAGCTGGGCAGCCGCAACGAGCGGCCGATGACCCGGTACTTCCCCGAGTTGGTGGCCGCGGTCCGGGCGGAGCTGCCCGAGCGTTGCGTGATCGACGGGGAGATCGTCATCGCGACCGCCCATGGCCTGGACTTCGAGGCCCTTCAACAACGCATTCACCCGGCGGATTCGCGGGTGCGGATGCTCGCCGAGGCGACGCCGGCGGCGTTCATCGCCTTCGACTTGCTCGCCCTGGGCGGCGACGACTACACGCGCCGGCCGTTCAGCGAGCGCCGCGCCGCCCTCGTCGACGCGCTGAGCGACTCCGGCCCGTCGGTCCACGTCACGCCGGCCACCACCGACATCGATGTCGCGCAGCGCTGGTTCGACGAATTCGAGGGCGCCGGTCTCGACGGTGTCGTCGCCAAGCCGCTGACCGTCACCTACCAGCCCGACAAGCGCGTCATGTTCAAGATCAAGCACGAGCGGACCGCCGATTGCGTGGTCGCCGGCTATCGGGTGCACAAGTCCGGCGGTGACGCGATCGGCTCGCTGCTGCTCGGGCTCTACCAGGACGACGGTCAACTCGCGTCCGTCGGCGTGATCGGAGCATTTCCGATGGCCGAACGGCGGCGCATGTTCGCCGAAATGCAGCCGCTGGTGACCGATTTCGACGACCACCCGTGGAACTGGGCGGCCCATGAGGCGGGTGAACGGACCCCGCGCAAGAACGAGTTCTCGCGCTGGAACGCCGGAAAGGATCTTTCGTTCGTGCCGCTGCGACCGGAACGAGTGGTCGAGGTCCGCTACGACCACATGGAAGGCCGGCGATTTCGCCACACCGCACAATTCAACCGGTGGCGCCCGGACCGCGACCCGCGTTCGTGCACATACGAACAACTCGAACAGCCGGTCACCTTCAGCCTCGGTGACATCGTCCCGGGCTTGGGATCCGGCTAGAAGGGTGGCGGCTGGTTGCGTTCGGCGACGCGGGCGGCGTTGAGCGCGCGCTCGGCGGCGATGCGGCCGGCTCGGTCTTGTTGCCGAGTCCGTCGGCGTTTCGGCATCATGACGCCGCGGTCCGCAGGCGGTCGAAATGTCGTTGCTGCAGTGGGTAATTCCCCCGTCGGCACGCACAGCGCGGGGAACAACAGGCGACTGCCCGGCCGGGTGGTGTAGGTCTGTCCGTTCGGAGACGTCCACACCACGGTGCCGTCCGGCCGTTGCTCGTCGCGCCAACCCGTCCAGAAAGTTTTCAGAAGGTGATGTTTCCGGCACAGGCATTTGAGGTTCGACGCGTGGGTGGGACCGAGCGGATACGGCACCGTGTGGTCGATATCGGCGAACTCGGCGGGTCGATCGCAGCCGGGGAATCGGCACGTCATGTCCCGGCATCGGATGAAGCGCTCCAACTCCGCCGACGGGCGATAACCCGGCTCGGGCGCTGCGCCGGCGGGGTGGCGCACCGGCCGAACCTTCGCGCCGCCCCGGATCAGCTCGGCGACCTGCGCCGCCGATACCACCCCGCCTCCGTTGATCAACGCCGGTGGCCGGGCCTCCGGAACGTCCGGCTCCGGATCCGGTGCCAGCGCCTCGGCCAGGGTGGTCTGATCTGTGACGGGCGTGCGGGCCGGTGCACCGGCCGTGTGCGGGTCGGGGGCGGCATCGAGCGCGGAAGCGTCCGCAACGAGGTGGACGACCACGCCGGCCGCCCGCGCGTCCCCGTCGACGCCGGCCAGGCAGTCCGCGTTGCCGCAGCCGCACGCGAGCCGGTCCGCGCCCGCGGCCAGCGCACCCAACGCGTCGGCTCGGCGCTGGGCAACGGTGCGCGGATCGTCTTCGCACACATCGTGAGCCATCTGCAGCAGGCGCCGGTCCAGCATCGCCGCGTCGTGCGCGTAGAGCCGGCCCCACAAGGCCGCCGTTCCCGACTGGTCGGCCGATCGGTCGATCACGACGTCGCGGCTGCGGGCGCTGGCGCGCGTCCTCCTCAAGGCGGCCGGATCGTGGCGGTCCACCACCGCGTCGATGGCCTGCGCGGTCTTATTGGCCGACATCGGCCCGAATCGCGTCGCGTCTTCGGCCAGTGTGGCATCGATCGATTGCAGTGTCTCGGCGTCCTTGACGAGATCGGTGTGCCAGACGATGGTCGCCGCCAGCCGAGCACTGATGATGCCCTCGGCAAAGAGCGCCGCCACCCGCGGGAGCCGGTTGCGCAGCGCGGCGGCCAGGTACATCTGACCGGATGCCATGGCGTGGCTGATGTTTTGCGCCGCGGCGACCTCGGCGGCCATGGCGTCCCAGTTGTCGCACGACCAGTGGGCCGAGATCGTGGGGCCGTCGGCGCGGCGGTGGACGAGCTCGGCGATGGCCGCCAACCGGCGCGCCGCGGCCGCCGCCTCGACCCGCGCGCACGTGGCGATCGCGGCCGCCACCTCCGCGTCGTCGGCGCCCGCCAGCTGCTCCGCGCTGGGCAACGAGCAATCGAACATAGTTTCGATAGTAGTGCCGGCGATCGACCGCGGGCCCGCCAAAGCGCCCGCCTGTGGGCAAAGTCCAGACTGTGGATAACCGCGGCGGGGCGTTTAACGCCCCCGAAGAGCGGGCACGCGACCTGACATGTCAGTGACAGCGTTCCAAGATTTGCCGCTGGCCGACCGCGATCGCAATTGGGACGGTGGTGCGGCCGAGAAGCGGGTCCGCAAGTGGGCCGGCGCCGAGGACGCGCCGAACCAGAAGTACCGCGACGCCCATGTTTGGTACGACAACGACAAGAAGGACAACTTCACGGCGTACAAGCTGCTGATCGCCGATGTCGTCGGCGGCGACCTCAAGGCGGTCCCCCGCGGGGTGATGGCGGCAGGCGCCATCATGGACGGTGCGCGCGGCGGCATCGACCTGCCCAAGGCGGACGTCGACCGGGTGAAGAGCCATCTGGCCAAGTACTACACGAAGATGGGCGAGAGCGCGCCGTGGGACCGCGAAGGCTAGCTGCGAGCGCCCTGGCAGCGCGAAGGCCAGAGCGGAAAAGCTAGACCGCGACCGACAGCTGCGACAATCCCCGCAGCGTGACGTTCGCCTTGTACTGCGGCTCGGTGTCCAATAGCCGGGCGCCGGGGAAGCGCGCCGTGACCCCCGACAGCGCCACCCCGGCTTCCAGCCGCGCCAACGGCGCGCCCAGGCAATAGTGGGCGCCCCGGCCGAATCCGAGATGCCGCAATCCTTTCCGCTCCGGGTCGAAGACGTCCGGCCGGTCGAATTCCGCAGGGTCGCGGTGGGCCGCGGCGAGCAACAGCATCATGACATCGCCCGCCGGCACCTCGACTCCACCAATCACCATGTCGGCCAGAGCGATTCGGCCCACCAGCTGCACGGGCGGGTCGTAACGCAGGGTCTCCTCCACTATCACCGGCGCTCGCCCGGGGTCGGCGCCCAGCGCAGTCCACTGCCCGGGGTTGCGCAGCATCGCCAGCACGGCATTCCCGATCAGGTTCACCGTCGTCTCGTGTCCCGCGATCAAGAGCAGGTTGCAGGTGGAGACGATCTCCTCCTCGGTCAGTTGATCTCCGGACTCCTCCACCGCGATCAGCGCCGACAGCAAGTCGTCGCCGGGATGTGAACGGCGGCGCTCGATCAGAGCATGGAAGTATTCGCGCAGCCACACCGCGGCCTGCTGTCGCTCGCTCGCGACGTCCGAGGGCACGCCGGTGATCGTCGAAAACGGGTCCAGCGCCTGAGCCAGCAACGCCGACGCGCGGCTGAATTGCGGCTCGTCATCGAGCGGCACGCCGAGCAGCCGGCAGATCACCGCCACCGGCAGCGGATAGGCGAAATCGTCGACAACGTCGAAGCGCCCCCGATCGGCGGCCCGATCGAGCAATCCGTCGACCAGCGAACGAATATCGGGCTCGAGCGCGCTCACCACCCGCGGCGCAAACGCTTTGCTGACCAACCGGCGCAGCCGGGTGTGATCGGGCGGATCGAGGAACAGGAAGCCCGGCGGGCCCTGCCGCTGCGGCGCCGTGCCCGCCTCGGCCTGCCGCTTGGCAACCGTCGAGTTGACGTTGTCGCTGCTCGACGAGGGGTGCCGCAACACCTCGTCGCAGTCGGTGTAACTCGAGAAGACCACCAGGTTGGCGTCGGGCAGTCGCAGCGCCCCGCCCTTGCGGAACTGCGCGCAGAGTCGGTACGGGTCGGGGCGGTTGGCTGGGTCGAGCAGTTGCAGCAGCAACCCCTGCGATTCGGCTTGCTCGGGAGGGGCGGTCGTCATGCTGACATTGTGCACACCAGCGGACCGCGCCGGCGGCCGCGCACGTCAGGCACCTTCGCCGAACCCCGCCGGATCCGAATGCGCCATCAATCGGTCCAGAAATGCGAGCTGGCCCTTCAGCAGCTTGACGCTGGCCTGCGCCACCGAAAACCAGCCCACCCGATCGACTTCCGGAAACTCGCGCATCGTGCCCGAGCCCCTCGGCCACTCCAATTCGAAGGTGTTGCTGCGGGCCCCGGAAACGTCGAGGTCGCCGCGGACGGCGAAGGCGGTGACCACCTTGCCACCCGACTGTTTCAGCTGCCCGAGGTCCAGCCGGGGCCCGGCCGGCACCGGAAGCCCGAGTTCCTCGGAGAACTCGCGTTGCGCCGCGGCCCAGGGGTCCTCACCTTCCGTGTACTCCCCTTTGGGAATCGACCACGCGCCGTTGTCCTTTCGCGCCCAGAATGGGCCACCCGGATGCGCGATCAGGACTTCGACGACGCCTCCACGGGCCCGGTACAACAGCACACCCGCGCTGAGTTTCGGCATCCGCTCAGGACCCGACCGCGCGTTCCAGATCCTTGAGCGACGACTCCAGATGCGCAAGCAGGCGCTGCAGGTGCGGCACGCTGCGCCGGCATCCCACCAGGCCGAAGTCCAGGTTGCCGGCGTTGTTGGCCAGGGTGATGTTCAGCGCCTGGCCGTCCAGCGCGATGGACAGCGGGTAATTCCCGTCGAGCCGGGCTCCCCCGTAGTAGATCGGCTGGGTCGGCCCCGGCACGTTCGAGATGATGATGTTGAACGGCGGCGACGTGGACGCGACCCAGCCCGGGACCGCGGCCAGCGCCAGCGCCGACGTATTGACCGCGGACAGCGCCAGCGCCTGGAACCGGGGCAGCTGCGAGAACACCGTCTTGTTACTGCGCATCGAATCGCTGATGGTCTGCAGTCGCTGCGCGGGATCGTCGCTGTCGGTGGCGAGGTTGCACAGGATGGCGCCGACGAGGTTGCCCCCGGCGTCGGCCTCGTCCTCGGTGCGCAGGCTCACCGGGACCATCGCGATCAGCGGCGTGTCCGGCAGCGCGTTCTGCTCGAGCAGGTAATAGCGCAGGGCGCCCGAACACATCGCCAGGACGACATCGTTGACGGTCACGCCGGCGGCCTTCTTGACGCTTTTGATCCGGTCCAACGACCACGACTGCGCCGCGCAGCGGCGCGCGCCGCCGATCTTGACGTTCAGCATGGTGCGCGGCGCGCCGAAGGGCAGCGTCAGCTGCTGCTCGAGCAGCGCGGCGCGGGCCAGCGATACCGCCGATGGGGCAAGCGCCGCAACGGATCCCGCCGCATGCAGTGCGGAACGCAACGGGCTCAGCGGGCTGCTCTTGCGCTTGCTCTTGGGCAGGCTCCACGGCGCGCGGAACTCGGGATCGTCGGGATCGGTCGAAAGCGCGCGCTGCATCAGCTTCTGCGCCGAGACGCCGTCGATCAGTGCGTGGTGGACCTTGGTGTAGATGGCGAACCGGCCATCCTTGAGGCCCTCGATGATGTGCGTCTCCCACAGGGGGCGATGCCGATCCAGCAGGCTGCTGTGCCACCGCGAGGTCAGCTCGAGCAGTTCACGGATCCGTCCGGGCGACGGCACCGCCGAGCGCCGCACGTGGTAGTCGACGTCGACGTCCTTGTCGTAGGACCAACCCAGGTTCGCGATCCCGCCGACGAACGTGGCCGGGTGTTTGCGAAAAGTGGGCTGAAAGTCGTCCTGCTCGACCAACCGGTCGTAGAGTTCCCGGACGAAGCCGCGGCCGGCGCCGTTCGGCAACTCGAACAACTGCAAGCCGCCGACGTGCATGGGATGTTCCCGCGATTCTCCCAGCAAAAAGATCGCGTCGGTGGGCATCATCAGTTCCATCCCCCCATTAGACCCCGATCGACGCCGGGGCGACGGCGCTCTTGGAGAACATCGTCGTCTTTCGGCGGCGGTCATCGGGTGGCAGCATGAATTGGTGACGACAACATCGCTGACCTGGGATGTGGTGGCCGTTGACAAACCGGACGACGTCAACGTGGTCATCGGCCAGGCACATTTCATCAAGACCGTCGAAGACCTGCACGAGGCGCTGGCAGGAGTGAGCCCGTCGCTCCGGTTCGGACTGGCCTTCTGCGAGGCGTCCGGACCGCGGCTGGTCCGCCGCAGCGGCAACGACCCCGATCTGGTCGAACTGGCGACACGCACCGCGGTGGCCATCGCGGCCGGGCACAGCTTCGTGATCTTCTTACGCGAGGGCTTTCCGGTGAATGTCCTCAACCCCGTGAAAGCGGTGCCCGAGGTCTGCGGAATCTACTGTGCCACAGCGAATCCGGTTGACGTCATCGTCGCCGTGTCCCCCCGCGGTCGCGGCATCGTCGGCGTCATCGACGGGCAGACCCCGATCGCCGTGGAAGGCGATCGCGACGTCGCCGAGCGGCACGATCTGCTGCGCACCATCGGTTACAAGCTTTGAGCGGCAGCGCCGTCAGGACTCCGCGAGCGACCATGCCGACGTCGCGATCAGGTCGCCCCGGTCCAGCCCCGCGGCCCGGTGTTCGTGCACCTTCGCGTACTCCGGCGTGCTCACCATGTCGATGAACGCCTGCGGCGTCGGGTATTCGACGACGAGAATCGCATCCCACCAAGGTCTTTCGCCGTCGCCGATCACATAGGTCGGCGCGGTTCCCGCGTAGCGGACGGTGGCGCCCACCCGCTCGAGGTGCGGCGCAACCTCCTGCCCGTAGCGCCGGTAGGACTCCAGGCCGCCCGGGGTCTTGAACTTCAACAGGTTGATCATCACCACCGGCGCGCCGGCGGGCCGGGCGGCCAGCGCGGCGAATTGTTCGGCGGTGGGTTCCAGGGAGCTGCTCATGGTGACGATTAGAGCAGATCGGTGATGGTCTTCAGTCCCGCCTCGTACAGCACGCCGGGCAGCATGCCGCCGTCGTGCTCGATGGTGGTGCCGTTGACGAAGTCCGCCTCCCCGCCGGCGAGGAACACGCAGACCTTGCCCACCTCCGCCGGCTCGCCCGCTCGCCGCAACGGAACCGCGGCGAAATACTTTGCGCCCGTTGGGTCATCCTTGGGCAGCACGAATGACCGAAAGTTCTCGGTCATCGTCGGACCCAGGGCGATGCAGTTGACCCGCACCTTGGGTCCCCACTCCTCGGCCAGTGAGCGGGTCAGGTGGTTGAGACCGCTCTTGGCCGCCCCGTAGGACACCAACGTCGGTGATCCCGCCGGGTGCCCGGCCCCGCTGGAAATGTTGATGATGCAGCCGACGCCGTCCTGGGTCCGCATCTGCCGGTAGGCGCGGATGGCGAACCACAGCGGGCTGATCAGGTTCATCTGCACCGCGAACGCATGGAACAGGGCCGTGCGCTCGTACTCATCGTCGCTACCGGGCGCGCCCTGAATGCGTTGGACCAGTTCGGGGATGCTCTCGGCGTGCGGCGCCGGCACGGTGCCCCCGGCGTTGTTCACCAGGATGTCGACCCGGCCGTGCTCGGCGACGACCTCGGCGACGAAGGAGTCGATCGCGCGGTGGTCCCCCTGGTCGCACACCTTCTGGGATGCCCGGGCCGCCCAGTCGGATTCCAGCCCGGGGATGGTGTCGAGCGGCGAGCGCGAACAGCCGATGACGGTGGCGCCGGCCCGCAGCAGTTCGTGGGCGATCCCGACGCCCACGCCGCGACTGGTCCCGGTGACGATCGCGACTTTGCCGTCCAGCGCGCTCATGCGGGCCCTCCACTCGAAGCCGATGTTGACAGTCACTGTCAGCGGGTCATACTGTGCCAGTCCGGTCGTGGGCGTGTAAAGGCATGCAATTCGGAGGTCACCAGATGAGTAGTCCGTCCAAGCTCCGCGTCATCCAGTGGGCCACGGGAGGAGTCGGCAAGGCGGCCATCGCGTGCGTCCTGAACCATCCGCAGCTGGAGCTGGCCGGCTGCTGGGTGCACAGCGCCGAGAAGAACGGTGTCGACGTCGGCCGGATCCTCGGGACCGGGGACCTCGGTGTCACCGCCACGTGCAGCGCCGAGGAGATCTTGGCCACCGACGCCGACTGCGTCGTGTACAGCCCGCTGGTGCCCAACGACGACGAGGTCATCGCGATCCTGAGATCCGGCAAGAACGTCGTCACCCCGGTCGGCTGGGTGTATCCCGATCCCGGCAACCCGCGGCACCGCGCCGTCGCCGACGCCGCGGTCGAAGCCGGGGTGACCCTGCACGGCTCGGGAATCCATCCCGGCGGCATCACGGAGCGCTTCCCCCTCATGCTGTCCTCGCTGTCGTCGGCCGTCACGCACATCCGTGCCGAGGAGTTCTCCGACATCCGCACCTACAACGCCCCGGACGTCGTCCGCCACATCATGGGCTTCGGCGGCACCCCCGAGGAGGCCGTGCAGGGGCCGATGGCCGGCCTGCTCGAGGCGGGCTTCAAGCAGTCGGTGCGGATGATCGCCGACCACATGGGATTCCGCATCGACCCGAACATCCGGACCATCCAGGACGTCGCGGTGGCGACGGCCGACATCGACTACGCCCCCTTCCCGATCACCACCGGAGCGGTGGCCGCGCGCCGGTTCCGCTGGCAGGCCCTGGTGGACGGCGAACCCGTCATCACGGCGGCGGTCAACTGGCTGATGGGCGAGGAGAACCTGGAGCCGGCCTGGAATTTCGGCGGGCTGGGCGAACGGTTCGAGGTCGAGATCACCGGGAACCCCACCGTGAGCCTCACCTTCAAGGGCCTGCAACCCGAGACGATCGCCGAAGGGCTGGTGAAGAATCCGGGCGTGGTGGCCACCGCCAACCACTGCGTCAACGCCATCCCCGACGTCTGCGCCGCGGCGCCCGGCATCAAGACCTACCTGGACCTGCCCCTGTTCGCCGGCCGCCCGGCCGCCGGCCTCGCGGTGTCATGACCGCGGTACTGGGCGACGTATCCTTCTGTCACCTCGTCGTCGGCGTGACCGACATGGACCGCGCTTTGACGTTCTACCGCGACCTGCTCGGCATGGAGGTGGTCTTCGAAACCCTGATCTCCGGTGAGCCTTTCGACGCGGCCCTGCACGCCACCCGTAAGCAGGAGGGCCGGGTGGTGGGCGGCCTGCTGGGCGGCCTGATGGTCGAGCTGCTGTCGCTGGGCACCAAACCCGCCGAGCAGAAGCCCGCGCGCCGGGGCATCACCGGGATCCACAATGTGTCCCTGTCGGTGCCCGATCTCGCCGAGGCCCACCGCCGGGTGAGCGCGGCCGGCTTCCCGCCGGACCAAGACCCTTTCGAAATCGGCGGGGTACGAATGTTTTTCGTCAAGGATCCGGACGGGACCGCGGTCGAGTTCATCGAACTGCCCGACGGCGCGCGCAGCACCTACGAGATGCACCGCGGGGTCCCGTTGCGGATGGGACCGGCCGGATGACCTACAGCCACCCGTCGTCGATGCGCGGCCACGTCGCGATCGTCACCGGTGCCGCCCAAGGCGTGGGCAAGGGCACCGCCGCGGCGCTGCTCGAACGCGGCGCCGCGGTGCTGCTGGTCGACATCCAGGACGACTTGTTGGGCAAGACGACTGCCGAGCTGTCGCCGCTGGGCCGCGTGGAGAAGCTGACCGCCGACCTGCGTGACCCGGCCAGCGCCCGACGGATCGTGACGGCCGCGGTCGACGCATTCGGCACGGTGCACGGCCTGGTGAACAATGCGATCGCCACCAACGAGCCCAAGGCGTTCGTCGACATCACCGCCGAAGACTTCGCGCTCGGTCACGACGTGGGCCCGCGGGCCACGTTTTTGCTCATGCAGGCGGTGCACCCCGTGATGGTTGCGGCCGGCGGCGGGTCGATCGTCAACCTCGGCTCCGGCACGGGCACCGGCGGGGAACCGAAATGGGGCGGCTACGCCGCCGCCAAGGAGGCCATCCGTGGCATGTCGAAGGTGGCCGCCCTGGAGTGGGGGCGCGACAACATCCGCGTCAACGTCATCTGCCCGTTCGCCGAGTCGGACGGAGTCAAGTTCTGGAAGTCGTTCGCGCCCAAAGAGTACGACAAGGCCGTGAGCCGTGTGCCGATGAAGCGCATCGGGGATGTCCGCACCGACGTGGGGGCGCTGGTGGCCTTCCTGCTGGGCAGCGACGCGACGTTCGTCACCGGGCAGACCATTCACGTCGACGGCGGGATCGGCTGCTTCCGGTGACCTCTCCCGCCCGACCGCAATCGCTGCGCGATCGGCAGCGCGCACAGATCCGGGCCGACATCAGGCGCGCGGCGTTCCGGCTGTTCGTCGAACGCGGATACGACGCCGTGACGACGGAGGAAATCGCCGCTGCCGCGGGCGTTTCCCCGCGCACCTTCTTCCGGCATGTGCCTACGAAAGAAGACCTGCTGCTCGCCCCTGTCCGCCATGGCGGCGCCGCGATCGTCAACCTGCTCGAGCAGCGGCCCGCCAACGAGTCACCCGACGTGGCGTTGATCAACGCCATCATCACGCGGACCCGGTCGTTCGAGCAGGCCGACACCGACGAGTGGCGGGAGGCGCTGCTGGTGGCCCCCGACCTGCTCCGTAAGGTCACGGTCCACACGCCCGCCGACAAGGAGCGGGCCGCCAAGCTGATCGCCGGGCGCATGGGGGTGAACCCCGACGTCGACATCCGTCCCGGCCTCCTGGTCCAACTCGCCTTCGCGGCGGCCGATTTCGGATTCCAGCGATGGGTGCGCCAGTCCGGACGCCCCTGGCCGCTGGATCGCTACGTCACCGAGGCCCTCGAAGCCGTCAGGAGCCCGCACTGGAAGAGAAAGCGCGCCTGATCAGCGCCGCGCCGCCTCGGGATTGGCGATCCGGATCGGGTCGCCGTCCAGCCAGGCGGCCACCGCCTCCACGGTGTCGGAGTAGAAGGCGCCGAGCATTTCGCGGGTGACATACCCCAGGTGCGGCGACAGGGTCACGTTGGGGAGCCGGCGCAGCGGATGATCCGGCGGCAACGGTTCGATGTCGAACGCGTCGAGCCCGGCGCCCGCGATGCGCCCGGCTCGCAGCGCACCGATCATGGCGGTCTCGTCGACGATCGGGCCCCGCGACGTGTTGATCAGGTACGCGTGCGGCTTCATCAGGGCCAGCTCGTCTTCCCCGACCAGGCCGCGTGTGCGTTCCGACAACACGACATGGACGGAGACCACGTCGGACTCCCCGAACAGCGCCGCCTTCTCGACGCGGCGCGCGCCGGCGGCCGCGGCGGCCTCCGCGGTCAGGTTCTGGCTCCATGCGATGACCTCCATGCCAAAGACATTCGCGTATTCGGCCATGCGCTTGCCGACCCGGCCGAGCCCGATCAGCCCGAGCGTCTTACCGGAGAGCGTGACGCCCGTCGTCGACTGCCAGGCGCCCTCACGCATGCGTCGGTGTTCTTCGGCCAGGTTGCGCACCGTGGCGATCAGCAGGCCCCAGGCGAGCTCCGGGGTGGCGTCGTGCACGGAGCGAAACCTCGGATGGGCGAAGTCGGTGTGGGCGACGAGGATGCCCCGCTCGGTGGCCGCGGCCATGTCCAGGCTCGGCAGGCTCCTGCCGACGATGGTGATCAGCTTCAGGTTGGGCAGCCGTTCGAGCAGCGTCCTCGGCAGCGCCATCCGCTCGCGCAGGGTGCAGATCACGTCGAACGGCCGCAGCACCTCCGCCGCTTCGTCCTCGGCGAGATGCCGGTCGAAAACCGATACACGCGAATGCTTTTGCACCGGCGACCAGTCCGCGAGGCGTAGCGCCACACCGGCGTAGTCGTCGAGTATCGCCACCTGCGGCCGGGAGTCACCCACGCCCCCATTCAAGCATCGAACACCGGCCCGGTGACGCGCCGGCTACTCCTGTTTCTGCCCGCGGCGAGTCAACGGGTTGACCGGCGCGACTCAGCCGCCACCGCCACCGCCACCGGCACCTCCACCGCCGCCACCGGCACCACCGGCGGCGCCTCCACCACCCGCGCCGCTCCCGGCGCTGCCGCCGCCACCGTAAATACCACCTGGAGCGGGCGGTGGCGGCGGGGGTGCCGGGTTCGACGATGTGGGCGCGGGCGGCGCCTCGGGCGCGTGACCTGCCAGTGTGTTTTCGCCAGCGCCGCCGCCGAAGGCGAGCGCCAGACCGAGGGTGGTGGCGCCGCCAACGAGCGCCAGAGCTCTTCTCACTTCAAGTTTCATGCTTGGCCGCATACCCGGTCTCGGCATGCGCAATCATCACTAGCAATTGGCGCCGGCTATGCAGCCGCTATCGGGGACGCGGCCCGGATTGCTCGGCGGAGGTGAGGGCGGTGGCGGGGCGGGGCTGGACGTCGTGGGTACGGTCGGCGCCGCTGGTGCACCGCTTGCGGGCGTCTGCGCGCCGCAGCCGGACAGGATCGTCAGCGCGGCGGCACCGCCCAATGTTGCAATTGCTTTTCTCGCTTGCGTTTTCGTCATCGTCGTTCCTCTTCGTGGTTGCCGGGGCATGGCTCAGCCGCCACCGGCGCCGCCCCCACCACCCGCGCCGGAAAGTCCGTTGCCGCGGCAGTAGTAGTAGGCGTCGCATTGTTGGCGCTGGGGAACCACCAACGGTGGTGGTGGCGCCGGCCTGGATGAAGTCGGCGGCGCCGGGGCCGGGGGCGCACCGTTTGCCGAAGCGCTTGTGCCCGTGGTGCAGCCGATTCCCAGACCCAGGGCGGCGGCGCCGCCGAGCACCGCGGCGGCCTTGCTTACACGAGATGTCATGAGACCTCCTTTTCTCATCTCGGCTCGTACTTTGATCGCGTACCCGCAATTCGCGGTCGCATTCACGAGCGAGAAGCCGAGGAGGAGTGGATCTCCATCACGTCATCCCAGCGCGGGCAACACCTCATCGGTGAGCAATTGGACCGATTTCCATGCCTCGTCGACGGGCATGCCCCCGACAAGCGGGTGCAACACCAGCGGCCCGTAATTGTCGGCGTCGCGCACTTCGGCGATCAACTCGTCGGGGGTCAGGAAGCGATACCGGCCCGACGCCCTGACCTCGTCCAGCGTCTGCACTCCCGGCAAATGCATCAGCGACCGTTGATCGGTCGACCACCCGCCGTAAGTGACCGCCTCCCAGAGGATGTGGTCACCGAGTTCCGCCCACGCCCGGTCCGGGTCGTCGTGCAGGAAGATCATTCCGTGGTTAACCGGGCCCGGCATGAGGATGAGCGGCGTCATGCCGGCGTCGGCGCACAGTTCGCGGTAGTAGGCGGCGATGTCGGGCAGGTGGTCGGCCAGGCTGAGCGGCAACCGGAACCGCACCGCGCGGCGCGCCGTGGCGCGCGCTCCGCCGCCGACGTACAGCGGCGGATGTGGCCGGCTCCAGGTGCCGGTGCACACTCCCGCGTCGGCATCGGCACCGGACCACACCGACAGCATGCGCTCCAGCAGGAGGTCCATCGACGCACCGCGGCGGGCGAAATCGGCCCCGAGCGCGTCGTATTCGACGGTGCGGTAGCCGAGACCCACGGTGGTGTGCAGCCTTCCCCGGCTCATGTTGTCGACCAGCGCGATGTCTTCGGCGAGCCGCACCGGATTCCACAGCGGGCCCAGCGCACAGTCCACGCTGGCGATCAGCGTCGAGGTCCGGGCCAGGAACATCGCCGCCGCCATGATCGGATTGCAGCTCCACCCGTGGCCGGTCGCGTGATGCTCGTCGACGCTGATGGAGGTGACGCCGTGCGACTCTCCCCATTGCGCCAGTTCGAGGGCGGCGGACAGCAGCGCGCTCTGGGTGCGGGGTTCACCGTGCGGGGAGGCGAAGTTGAAGCGCAGCACCGACAACAGCACGTCACGCCTCCCCTGGCCCGGCCATCGACTCCAGGAAGGCGGGGAAGTCGGGAAACAGCGAGCGGTCGACGATCTCGATGCGGGCGCCGAAATCATCCGTGTAGTAGGCGAACAGCCCGAGGTCGGAGCCGGGCACGTCCGCGGTCATCTCCAGTGTGAAGCCATTGGCCTCCAGCGCCCGGGCGCTCTCGGACAGGTCGTCGCTGAAATAGCCCAGGTGATGGACGGCGTTGCCGGGAGCGGCGGTCCACGGGCTGCCGGGCACCTCCTGCACGAGTTCGACGTGGGGGCTCTGCAAGGAGTAGACGATCGTCGACGTCAGCTCGCGGACGCCGGTGGGGGTGCGAAACGGCAACGTGTAGCTCATCGGGGCGATCCACCGGTAGCCCGCAAGCGCGCTCAGCCGGCTCATGGCCGCGCCGAGATCCGGCACGATGATGCCGGTGTGATAGAAGTCCTCGGGTCGCAACGCAATTGCCATGTCTTTCCTCGGGTCTCAGACGCAGTCCGACGCGGCGTCCACGACGAACACCGCGCCGCTGGTATAGCTACTCTGCTCGGTGCACAGGAAGGCGATCGTCGGGGCGATCTCCGAGACGGAACCGAAGCGGCGCAGCGGGATATGCGCCAGCTCGGACTCGACCAGCTCTGCCGAGCCCAGCATGGGCGCGGTCATCGGGGTTTCGATCGCGCCCGGCGCCACGGCGTTGACCCTGATGCCCTTATTCGCCCACTTGACGGCGAGGTTCCTGGTGACACAGACGATCCCGGCCTTGGCCGCGCCGTAGCCGGGGACCAAGGGGACCGCCCGCAGCGCGGACATCGACGCCAGATTCACCACGCTGGCACCGCCGGCCGCGGTCGACGCCTTCAACGCGCGGTAGAGGCCGACCGTCAACCGGTACGGTCCGGTGAGGTTCAGCGCGACCGACGCCTCGAACCCGTCCGGCTTCGATTCGTCAAGGCCGCCGGGAAAATTGGCGCCGGCGTTGTTGATCAGTACGTCGAGGCGGGTGAACTTTTCCGCCAGCGCGTCGACCGAGCCGGGGTCGCTGATCTGTAGCTGCTGGTAACCCATGCCGGACAGGTCGGCCGCGTAGGCGTCCGCCTGCGGTTTGGTCCCGGTGACGGTGACGCGCGCCCCCGCGTCGCGGAACAGGAGGGCGGTCGCGTGCCCAATTCCGCTGGTGCCGCCGGTAATCAGGGCCGTGGTCCCGGTGAAGTCGAAGCTCACGCGCGCCGTCATGAATTCCTCGCTATCTGGTTTTTGAGCCAGGCGCATTCCCAGAAGTTGGTGCTGCCGGCCAGGAGTTGTTCGTGGGCGTCGCGCAGCACGGCCCGCGCCCCGGCGTGGCCGGAACCCACCAGCTCGGCCAGATGGATCGCCTGCAGCGGGCGGCCGGCGCCGAGGTGCCCCCGCGCCCGGTCCACCAATGCTTCCGCCCCGGCCAGCTCGACCACGTCGGCGGCGACGGCGTCGAATCCGACCGGATAGAGCTCGGTCGTCGACTCGTGGTGAAACCAGCCGGAGTAGTTCTCCCAGATGGCCCGCACGTCCCAGGCCACCTTGCCATAGCCTTGTCCCACTTCATATTCCGCGGGCAAGGTAACCTCGCGCATCAGGGTGCGCACATCCTTGCCCGCGTTCATCCCCGCCACGGTCTGGTCGTGCACGTAGCGGATCGCGTCGCGCAACCGGGCCAGCTCGGCGTGGATGCGTTCGGCACCCGCTATCGGCTCGAAGTGACCGGTGACCAGGAGGTCGGGCCGCAGGTCGCGCACCCGCTCCACCGACGCGACGGCGGTCAGCGCGTCACGATACCGGTCGCCGCGTATGGTGACCAGGTTGGGGATGTGCCCGAACAGCGGGCCGAAGACGTTGCCGCACAGGCAGATTCGCTCGGCCGGCAGCCACACCACCAGGGAGTCGGTGGTTTCGCCGCCCGGCACGGAGATCAGCTCCATCCGCCGGCCGCCGACCTCCAGGTCCAGGGTGTCTTCGAAGTCGATGTCGACGACGGGGGCGCTCTGGCCGGCCAACCGGGTACTACCCAGGCGCCGCTGGATCGCCTGGATGCCGCTCACCAGAGTGTCCTTGAACGCGAAGGCGCTCCGGCTGGCGCGATAGGGGATGAGGCGCTCGTTGTCGTCGCGCCACAGTGTCCAGTTCGCCTGCGCGACGACGGTGGTGTCCGGGTCCCGGACGCTGTCCAAGCCCCCGACGTGGTCGACGTGGCCCTGGGTGAAGATGATGTAGCGCACCGGCGAGGAGTCGACCGCGTCGAAGTTCGCGCGATGCACCGGGCCCTCGAAACCCATGCCGGTGTTGACGATCACCCGGCCCTCGCCAGTGGTGAGCAGGTACGAATTTGACAGCCCCGGCGAGCACCACAGCCCGGGAGCGATCTCCTCGGCACGGTCGGCGGCAGCGGGCCGCATGGCGTCGGCGCCGGGCCTGCTGCGGTAGACCGGTTCGAAGCTCATGCCGGCGTGTCCTTTCCCCTGGGCCGGCTAGGCCTCCGCATGGACGTCGAACCTGTCGAAGTAGAAGCCGAAAGGCGCGCGCAACTCGTCGGCGGTGATGCCGAAGTGCCGGTGCAGGTCGTAGTGGATGCGGCCGTGTTTGCCGCGCGGATTGCCGTCCAGGTAGTTCTGGAAGCGCGCGCGGGCCTTGGGGGTCAGTTCGACGCCGCCGCACCGGTAAAGCCGCTCGAGCACCGGCATTTCGTTGCCGTTCAGTTCGTGGAAACTGATGTCGATGCTGCGTTCGGCCGGCACCAGGTCGCGGTCGCGCACGCAGGCGTCGAGCAGCCGGTGCACCCGGTCGCTCCAATAGTTCAGCAACCAGTCCGGATCGATGCTCGTTCGGCGCAGCCGATCGGAGTAGGCCATCATCGTGATCGCCGACTGGATCACCGCGACGGGATCGCGGTGCGTGAAAGCCACTGTGGCGTCGGGGAATGTCGCCATCAGCGGGCCGAGCTGCTCACAGTGCTGGGGGCTTTTCAGCACCCAGGTCCGGGGACCGCGCAGGAAGGTCAGCGCCTGCAGCACCTTCTTCAGGTATGCGTAGTGCCGGGTTTGGTCCAGTCCCAGGTAGTAGTCGCGCCAATCCGCGACCCGCGCATGCCATTCCAGGACGTAGGCGGCCAGGTCGAGGTCGAGGAGCTCGACTTCCTCCTCGATCGCCTCGGGGAATCGGTCGTGCATGGCGGCGACCAGCGGAGCGCTCGCCATCAGCGCGTCGTGCTCGGATTTGGCGCGCGCGTATCGCGGGTCGACACCGGAGATGCCCGGGCCATCGCCGCGGGCGGGGATGGGTTCCTGACTCTCCCAGTAGGGCAGGGCACGCCGGCGCGGGTCGGCCGCGACGAGGTTCACCAGGTGGGTCGTGCCCGATCGTGGCATCCCGACGACGATGAACGGGTTCTCGATCGGGATCGCCCCTATTTCGGGATACCGCTTGAGGAGATCGGTCAGGGACAACCGGTTGCGCAGCAATCGCACGACGCGCTGCCGCAGCGACGAGCGCGTGAGCTGGCGCAGTCCCTCGTCGGCTTCGATCGCGGCGACGTGCGCGGCGAGCCGGTCTTCAAAGCCGTCGACGTCGTCGAGATCGTCGACGCCTGCCTGACTCTCCGCCTCCGCGCGCATCCGGTCGAGGTCGAAGTCGACGCGTCTGGCCTCGGTGAATTCCAGGATCTGGCGTTGGACGTCGGTCAGTTCGGGCGCGGTCAGGTCGTCGAAGTCGATGTCATCAACGGCAGAGCCCACCGGATCCTCTTTTCGACGTGTCGTCGCAAGAGACTATGACACAGACGCTGGACGCCAGGGTCCCTACAGGTTCGCCAAGTCGTCCGGCACGTCGACCTTGTGCTCCTGCAGCGCCTCGAGGGGCACCACCTCGAGGGTGCGCTCGTGCGTGGAGGCCAGCACGACCGGCGCGGCGCAGCCGTCCTGGTGCGCACGAAGCCAGTTCAGCGCGGTGACGCACCAGCGGTCGCCGGGCAGCAGGCCGGGGAACCGGTATTCGGGGACCGGGGTCAGCAAGTCGTTGCCGATCGAACGCTGGTGCTCCAGGAACTCGGTCGTCATGACCGCACAGATCGTGTGCCGGCCGAGGTCTTCGGGCCCGGTCGAGCAGCAACCGTCGCGGTAGTAGCCGGTGAGTGGCTCCGTGCCGCACGGTTCCAACGGACCGCCTAACACGTTTCGATCGGGCACGGATTCAGTATCGCGCTCTCGGGGGTGAAGTTTGAAGCACATTTGCCGTCTGCGCCGGGGCGAATTTGCCCGGCCCCGATGCGGGCCGGCTATCCCGCCATGCGGTAGGCGCCCGGCGGGCGGACGCCGCGCACGGCGCCGGATGACGGGCGGGTAACAATTACCACCTCAAGCTGGCGCGACGCGCTGAGCAAATCCCGGGGAATTCGCCGGGAAAATTTATCGTCACATCGTGCACCGAAGAACGGCCCTCAAGCTGCCACTTCTGCTGGCAGCGGGCACCGCGCTCGCGCGGGCACCACGCGCCTCCGCCGAGGAGGCGGGACGGTGGCCCGCCGACCGCGCGAACCGCTGGTACCAGGCGCAAGGTTTCCTCGTCGGATCGAACTACATCACCTCCACCGCCATCAACCAACTCGAGATGTTCCAGCCCGACACCTACGACCCGCGGCGCATCGACACCGAGCTCGGGTGGGCCAGGTTCTACGGGCACAACACCGCCCGGGTGTTCCTGCACGATCAGCTGTGGGCTCAGGACCAGCGGGGCTTCCAGACGCGGCTCGCGCAGTTCGTCGACATCGCCGCGCGCCATCGCATCAAACCGCTGTTCGTCTTCTTCGATTCGTGCTGGGATCCGGCGCCCCGGGCGGGACCGCAACGCGCACCAAGGCCCGGGGTGCACAACTCCGGCTGGGTGCAGAGCCCGGGCGCCGAACGGCTCGGCGACCCGCGTTACGCCGGCGTCATGCACGACTACGTCACCGCCGTATTGACCCAGTTCCGCAACGACGACCGGATTCTGGGTTGGGACTTGTGGAACGAGCCGGACAACCCCGCCCGGCAGTACAAGAATGCCGAACGCAGCGACAAGGATCAGCTGGTCGCCAACCTGCTTCCCCAGGTCTTCCGCTGGGCACGCGCGGTCAACCCCAGCCAGCCCCTCACCAGCGGCGTGTGGCGCGGCGATTGGGGAGAACCCCAGGGCCGCAGCGCGATCAGCGATATTCAGCTCGCCAACGCCGACGTCATCACGTTCCACTCCTACGCCGACCCCGCGGGATTCGAATCGCGGATCGGCGAGCTCGCCCCGCTGGGCCGGCCGATCCTGTGCACCGAGTACATGGCCCGGCCCCGGGGCAGCACCGTGGAGGGAATTCTCCCGGTGGCCAAGCGCCACAACGTCGGTGCCATCAATTGGGGCCTGGTCGCGGGGAAGACCCAGACCTACTTTCCCTGGGAATCGTGGGATCACCCGTACACCACGATCCCGAAGGTCTGGTTCCACGACCTGCTCCGGCCCGATGGCCGTCCCTTCCAGGACACCGAAGCCCTGACGACCCGAAAGCTAGCCGGAAGTCAGGCTTGAGCCGGTGCCCAACCGGTGGCGTGCATCAGCAAGGACTTACGGAGCTGCGAAGTCACCCACCACGGTCATCTTGTTGCCGTCAGTGGCGGTGGCGAAGCCGGCCGCGGTGAAAGCGCAGTTCACGATGATCCCTTGGTGTGGGGGGCTTTGCATCCACGAGTCGAGGGCCTGCATGGGATTCGCCGCTGATCCGGTGCCCCAATAGACAATCTCACCCGTGGCCGGGGGCCTGGTATAGCCGGCTTCTGCGATGCGCGTCCGCGGCGAAGAGCCGTCGGAACCGATGTGGCCGCTCAAGCCGGTGCGCAGCATGTCGTCGGCGTGCCGCTGCGCCGCCGCCCGCAAGCGCGGGTCGTCCGTGAGTGGCCCGCAAGGCTGACGAAGCCCGTTGACGCCGCTGTACAGGACAGCAGCGGAATCGTCTGCGTGCGCAACGAATTCAGCAACGGTGCCCGGAGTCGCAATGAGGACACCACAAAAGCAGAAGATGACGACGAGTTCGAGTTTCTTCGTCATGTGGCCTCTTGCCGCGTGCCTCGCAGTTGTCGGTGGAACAATGCTATCCACCTACGACCGAGCACGACCAGGAACCGGCAGATAGCAGCGGGCGGTCTTCGGCGGTGACGGGCCCTCGCGAGGGGCCTTCCCTGACGGTCACAGCAAATTCGGGAACCGTCGCCGGCCAGGCGGAATTCGGGATTTCGTCGAACAAGTTCGATGTGATCAGAATCACGCCGGCTTTTGCTATGCTCCGGCCATGGCGCTCCAGGGTCAAGAGCGCGACGTTCGTCGCCAGCTTCTTCGTAAGGTCAACGAGAAGTACGCGCAATACGTTCACGAGTACATCTACCAGAGGTTTTTATACCGTTATTTGACCCGTCGGCTGGCGGCGAACGACATCGTATTCCTCAACTACGGCTACGAAGAGGACCCGCCGATGGGCGTGCCGCTCTCGCCCCCCGACGAGCCCAACCGGTTCCCGATCCAGCTCTACCACCGGACGGCGGCTCAGGTCGATCTCCGCGGTAAACACGTGCTGGAGGTCGGTTGCGGCCACGGCGGTGGAGCCTCCTACCTCATGCGCACGTTTCACCCGGCGTCATACACGGGACTGGATTTGAACTCGGACGGCATTGAATTTTGCCGGGAAAGACACAACGTGGCCGGCCTCGAGTTCGTGCAAGGCGACGCCGAGAATCTGCCCTTCCCAGACGAATCCTTCGATGCGGTGATCAATATCGAATCCTCACACCTTTACGCTCGGTTTCCCCGCTTTCTGACAGAGGTCGCGCGTGTGCTGCGCCCGAACGGGCATTTTCTGTACGCCGATTTCCGCCTCACTGAGGGACTTGCCGCGTGGGACGCGCAATTGGCTGATGCGCCGATGCGGATCCTGTCGCAGAGGGTGATCAGCCCCGAAGTCATGCGCGGGATGGAGAAAAACTCGCAGTGGTGGATGACGGTGGTCAACGCCCTCGTACCGTCATTCGCGCGCAGGTTCGCCTTGACCCGCGGCTACCGGTTCGTGTGGAAGACGTACGAGGACCTGCGCGACGGGGGCCTCACGCAATACCGGATGTACTGCTTCGCGAAGGCATGAGCCGGACCCCCGGGGCGGGCTTGCCTCGCCCCGGTGGCGCAGGCAACCCCATGTGCGAGAACGCCTTGGAGGCGTTGGCGGTGGCGGAGGGATTTGAACCCTCGGACGGTGTTAGCCGTCACACGCTTTCGAGGCGTGCTCCTTAGGCCGCTCGGACACGCCACCGCCGAGCAGCTTACCGAACCGACGCCCCCTCACCCCAATCGCTGCCGGGCGAAGAATGCCTCCAGGGGTGCCGCGCACTCCTCGGCGAGCACGCCGCCCCGCACTTCCGGGCGATGGTTGAGCCGCCGGTCGCGGACCACGTCCCACAGCGAGCCGACGGCACCCGTCTTGGGCTCCCACGCGCCGAACACCAGCCGGCCGACGCGGGCCAGGACGAGAGCGCCGGCGCACATGGTGCACGGTTCGACGGTGACCGCCAGCGTGGCGCCCTCCAGCCGCCAACCGTCGCCGAGCACCGCGGCCGCCGCCCGCAGCGCCAGGATCTCGGCGTGCGCGGTGGGATCGCCGAGGGCTTCCCGGGCATTGACGGCGCGGGCCAGTTCGGTTCCGTCCGCGCCGACGACCACCGCGCCGATGGGCACGTCCCGGGGACCCGCCGTCGCGGCGACCGCCAACGCAGAGCGGATCAGGTCTTCGTCAGCGATCACCGACCGATGCGGTCGATCACCGCCGACAACTGGTCCGCGAAACCCATCTCCCGGGCGATGCGGCCGAGCTGCTCGTCGGCGTACAGGTCGGCCTCGTCGAGGATGACGCCCAGCACCGCCTCGGGCAGCCCGATATCGGACAGCAGTCCGAGGTCGCCCTCCTCGAACGGGTCGGAGTCTTCCAGGTCCTCGGGATCGATGTCGGCATCGAGTTTGTCCAGCACCTCGGCGGCGATGTCGTAGTCCAGGGCGGCGGTGGCGTCCGACAGCAGCAGCCGGGTCCCCGACGGCGCCGGGCGCACGATCACGAAGAACTCGTCGTCCACGTCGAGCAGCCCGAACACGGCGCCCGCGCTGCGCAATTCCCGCAGCTCCGTCTCCGCGGCCTTGAGGCTCATCAGTGATTTGCGAGCCATCGGGGCACACCGCCACTGGCCCTCTTCGCGCACGACCGCTACGCCGAAACCGTCCGGTATATCGGCGGACAGGCCTTGGGCTGGGGCCCGTTGTGCTCCCATGGCCGCTTACGGTAGTCCCAGACCACGCCCCATGACCAGATGGAGCGCGAGCGGGGCAACATCTGGCCGTACCGCCGGCGCCGGACTGTGCCAACCTTGATCTGTGGCTAGCCCTGTTTCTCAACCACCGGTGTGTGTGCTCGGGCTGGGGCTGATCGGGGGGTCGATCATGCGGGCCGCCGCCGCGGCGGGCCGCGAAGTGTTCGGTTACAACCGGTCGGTGGAGGGCGCGCAGGGAGCCGTCGCCGACGGTTTCGACGCGACCACCGACCTGACCGCGACGCTGACCCGCGCGCGTGACACCGGCGCACTGATCGTCCTGGCCGTGCCCATGCCGGCGATGGCCGGCATGCTCGCCCACATCGCCGAACTGGCCCCGAACTGCCCGTTGACCGACGTGACCAGCGTCAAACGGGCGGTGCTCGACGAGGTCGTCGCGGCCGGTCTGCAGGAACGTTTCGTCGGCGGTCACCCGATGGCGGGCACAGCTCATTCGGGTTGGGCCGCCGGCCACCCGGGCCTGTTCACCCGGGCGCCGTGGGTGGTCAGCGTCGACGACCACGTCGACCCCGCGGTGTGGTCGATGGTGATGACGCTGGCGCTGGACTGCGGCGCGGTGGTGGTGCCGGCCAAGTCCGACGACCACGACGCCGCGGCCGCCGCCATCTCGCACCTGCCCCACCTGCTGGCCGAGGCGCTGGCCGTCGTCGCCGGCGAAGTCCCGCTGGCGTTCGCGCTGGCCGCCGGATCGTTCCGCGACGGGACGCGGGTGGCGGCCACCGCCCCGGACCTGGTGCGGGCGATGTGCGAGGGCAATTCCGACCAGCTGCTGCCGGCGGCCGACCGGGTCATCGAGCTGCTCAGCCGGGCCCGCGAGTCGCTGGTCGCGAACAACGGGGTCGCCGAACTGGTCGAGGCCGGCCACGCCGCCCGCACGCGTTACGACAGCTTCCCGCGTTCCGACATCTTCCACGTCCTCATCGGCAGCGAGGACTGGCGCGAGGAGCTGGCCGCCGCCGGGAGGGCGGGCGGCGTGATCAGATCCGCTCTGCCAACCCTGGATAGTCGACGATGAATCCCTCTTCGTCGACGCTCACCGTGGTGTCGGCGACCGGCGAGCGCAGCTTGATGCCGTCGAGGCCGCCGGTGCTGGTGTAGCTCACGAGGTCCGCGGTGATGGACATGTCGGGCAGGTGGACGTAGACGACCGGCAGCGTGACCGAGTCCGCCCGCTCGTGGAGGCCGAGCCGCCGGATGGGCAACGCGTTGAAGAACGGGCTGAACACGACGTCGACGTCGAGCGCGCCGTTGTAGGCCGCGCGGTGCTCGCCCTGGTGGTCGGTGACCAACCACATGTTCTCTTCGTCACGGGCGATGGACAGCACGCGTTCGCGTTCGGCGAGCGTGACCGTCATCCCGAGCCGCTTGGTGGCCCCGGTCTCGTCGGTCTGCAGGTCGTAGTACGCGCCGAATGCCGGGTTGGTTGCGGTGGCGGCGGCGACGATGCGGCCGTTCGCCCGGATTCTCTTGCCGGACACCTGGATTCGTACCGATTCCATCCGCGATACGTCCTGTGCACGCCAGGTGAGCATCGCCTGCCACACGCGCCGAGCCGAATCAGAGGAATCTGTGTTCACTCATCTACCGTAAATCGTGCCCGCGAACCGTGAGAGACGTGTCCGGTAAGTGTGGCGCAGTCGCCCCGTGCCAGGGACCGACGCCCACACCGTCAACGCCAACAGCCCGTCCAGCGCGAGCGCCAATGCGGCGACCATCAGGGCGCCGACCAAGGCGAGGTAAAACTCGCGTTCCTTGATTCCGTCGATGAGGTATCTGCCCAGCCCACCGAGGCTGGCGTAGGCGGCGACGGTCGCGGTGGCGACCACTTGCAGCGTCGCGCTGCGCAAACCACCGAGGATCAACGGCATCGCATTCCGCGCCTCCACCCACAGCACCTGGGCCTCCGTCATGCCCATCGCGCGGGCGGCGTCGACGACGGCCGGCTCGACGCTGGCGATTCCGGCATAGGTTCCGGCCAGCAGCGCCGGGACACCCAGCAGCATCAGCGCCACCAGCGGCGGCCCCAGGCCCAGCCCGAACAGCAGCGTCCCGAGCAGCAGCACGCCCAGCGTCGGCAGCGCGCGCAACCCGTTGACCGCGCCGACCACCAGCAGCGTGCCGCGGCCGGTGTGGCCGATGATGAGCCCGGCGGGGACGGCGATCAGGGCCGAGGCCCCCACCGCGACCGCGGTGTACTCGAGATGCTCCAGGACGCGCGCCGCGAGCCCGACCGGCCCGGTCCAGTTGTCGACGGTGAGCAGGTACGAGATGGCGCCCCGCACGAAGTTCATCGCGCGCCACCCACGATCGGGGCCATCACCGACCGGCGGCGGGGCGAGCGCCCGGCGCGTTCCCACGGCGTGCTGAGGCGGCCGGCCGCCACGATCAACGCGTCGATGACGATCGCCAGCGCGAAGAGCGCGACGATGCCGGCCAGGATCTGGTCGCTCTTGTTGGTCTGGTAGCCCTCGGTGAACCAGGTGCCAAGCCCACCGATCCCGATCACCGAGCCGACCGAGACCATCGCGATGTTGGTGACGACCACCACCCGAAGCCCGGCGACCAGAACCGGGATGGACAGCGGCAGTTCGACTTTCAGCATGCGCGCGACCGGCGGGTAGCCGACGGCGGTGGCGGAGTCGCGCACCTGGGCCGGCACCGCGTCCAGCGCCTCGAGCACCGCCCGCACCAGCAGCGCCGCGGTGTAGGCGGTGAGCGCGACCATGACGTTGGCCTCGTCGAGGATGCGGGTGCCGATGATCATCGGCAGCACCACGAACAGCGCCAGCGACGGGATGGTGAACACGACGCTCGCGGTCGCGGTCGTCAGTCGGCGGGCGACCGGCGCGCGCTGGACCGCCGCGCCCAGTGGGACGGCGAGGGCCAACCCGATCAGCACCGGCACCAACGAGAGCCGCAGGTGGACGAGGGTGAGCGCCCAGGCGTCGTCGAGGTGGGTAAGCAGATAGCGCATCGGTCACTCCCCCCGCCGGGCTTCGACCGCGGCCAGTACGTCGCCGGCCAGCACCCCGCCGATCACCTTGCCGCCGTCGTCGACGGCGACGCCCACGCCCGACGGCGACGACAGCGCCGCGTCGAGCGCCTGGCTGAGGTTGCCACCGGGACGGAACAACGAGCCGACGCCGCTCATGCTGTCCGACAAGGACGCCCCCGCGCGATGCCGGCGCAGTCCCCCGGCGTCGATCCACCCCATCGGCGCGCCGGCGCCGTCCACCACCACAGCCCAGCCGTCGGCCGGGCCGGCCGCGGACAGGTCGTCCGCAGGGATGCGCTCGACGTCGTGCAGCGGCAGGCCGGCCGCGTCGATGAGTTGCAGCCACCGATACCCGCGGCCGAGGCCGATGAACCTCGCCACGAAGTCGTTGGCCGGCCGCGAGAGCAGCCGGGCGGGCTCGTCGTACTGCTGCAACGCGCCGGCCCGGAACACCGCCACCTGGTCCGCGAGCTTGAGCGCCTCGTCGATGTCGTGGGTGACGAAGACGATCGTCTTACGCAATTCGCTTTGCAGACGCAGGATTTCGTTCTGCAGGTCGAGACGAACCACCGGGTCGACGGCGGAGAACGGCTCGTCCATCAGCAGGATGGGCGGGTCGGCGGCCAGCGCGCGCGCCACGCCGACGCGTTGTTGCTCGCCACCGGACAACTGCGCGGGGTAGCGGGTGGCGAGCCTGGTGTCCAGCCCGACCCGCTCGAGCACCCCGTAGGCGGCGGCGCGGGCCGCCCTGCGCGACTGCCCCTTGAGCACCGGAACCGTTGCGACGTTGTCGATCACCCGCAGGTGCGGCATCAGGCCGGCATGCTGGATGACGTAGCCGATCCCGAGGCGCAGCCGCACCGGGTCGAGGGTGCCTACGTCCACCCCGTCGACGGCGATCGTGCCGGAGGTCGGCTCGATCATTCGATTGATCATCCGCAGCGCCGTGGTCTTGCCGCTGCCCGACGAGCCGACGAAGACGGTCAACTTCCCGGCGGGGACCGACAGGCTCAGCCGGTCCACCGCGTTGGTCCCGTCGGCGAAAGCCTTGCTGACGTCGTCGAAGACGATCATTGTCCCGCCGGATGGTTGAACCCGTTGTCGCGCAGCCAGTTCCGCGCGGCCTGGTCGGGATCGATGCCGGAGTTCCCGGCCACCGCGGCGTTGAGCCCCGCGACCCCTGAGGTGGTCAGCTTCGCCGACACGGCGTCCAGCACCTCCTTGAGCCGGTCCGACTTCTTCTGCGAATTGACCAGCGGCACAATGTTGCCGGCCAGAAAGTTGTGCTGCGGGTCTTCGAGCGCCACCAGGTGGTTCTGCGGGATGGCGGGTGACGTGGTGAAGACGTTGGCGGCGTTGACCCGTCCCTCCAGCAGCGCGCGGACCGTCACGGCGCCGCCACCGTCGTTGATGGCGACGAAGTTGCCCGGCCTGATGTCGAGCCCGTACTTCTGCCGCAGTCCCGGCAGGCCGGCCGGCCGGTTCGCGAACGCCGATGGCGCGCCGAACCGCACGTCCGCCGAATGAGCGGCCAAGTCGGCGATTGTCCTCAGCTTCCAGGAATTAGCGGTCCCGCCCGTCACGGTCACGGTATCGGTGTCACTGGCCGGCGAGGGAGTAAGGATTGCCAGGTCGCCGGGGAGCCTGCGGTCGAGCTCCAGCTCGACCGCGTCGAGCAGGGTCGCCGTCGACTCGGGCGCGAAATAGAGCAGCAGGTTGCCGATGTACTCGGGCACCAGGTCGATGGAATGGTCCTTCAACGCGGGAATGTACGTTTCCCGGCTGCCGATCCCCATTCGACGTCCCACCTCGAAGCCGTTGGCCTGCAAAGCTTGTGCGTAGATCTCGGCGATGATCTGTGACTCCGGGAAATCGCCGGACCCCACGACGATGTTTCTGGGATTGCGGACCTCGGCGCCCAGCGGGTCGGTACTGCTGCACGCCGGCAGCGCGGATATCGCCGTGAGACACACCGCCGCTCGGATGACCGCGCGGCGCGCGCGCGACGGCATCCCCATACCGCCGACACTAACGCCAGAATCACCCGCGCGCGGGGACCGAGCGGGCCGGTTGCGCGGTTTGGTTTCATTCTGTCCCGGATGGGACAAAGATGACCCTATGAGCAGCCACACCCCTGCCTCGCCCAGCCAGCCGCCCCACAAGCCCGACGCGGCCCCCAAGCCGGGCCCTGCGCCCAAGGAACCGGCGATCGGGTTCACCCGCGCCGGGGCGCTGTGGTCGTCCCTGATCGCCGGCTTCCTGATTCTGATTCTGCTGCTGATCTTCATCACCCAGAACACGGCAACGGCGCCGTTTACGTTCTTGGGCTGGCACTGGAGCCTGCCGCTGGGGGTGGCGATCCTGCTGGCGGCGGTGGTCGGCGGCCTGATCACGGTGGCGGTCGGCACCGCGCGGATCCTGCAGCTGCGCCGCGCCGCGAAGAAGCATCACGCGGCCTCGTCGCGCTAGCTGATCGAGTGTGCGTACCGGGCGTCGGCAGTGCGCCCTGGGCGGGATTACGCCCGCATGAGCGCCGTCAGCTCACACGCGAATCCGGGGCCGCACACTCAGCCGGGCAGCTTGGCCAGCTCCGCGAGCCCGCGCGAGATCAGCGGCGCCACGACCTCGGGCATGTGGTCGGAGTCCATCCCGCGGGCCTGGTCCGACATCCGCCTGCGGAAGTCGATGCCCGCGGCGATGATGGCGAGCTTGAAGTAGGCCAGCGCCATGTAGAACTCCCAATGCGCCAGCGGTAAGCCGGCGACCAGCGAATACCGGTCGGCCAGCTCGTCGGCGGTCGGCAGCAGCGGTGAGGTCCAGGCGGCCTGGGCGTTGACGATCAAGTCCAGGGCCGGGTCGCGGTACACGCACATCAGGGCGGCGTCGGACAGCGGGTCGCCGAGGGTGGACAACTCCCAGTCGACGACGGCGCGCACCTTCGTCGGGTCTTCGGCGTCCAGGATGGTGTTGTCGATCCGGTAGTCGCCGTGCACGATCGACGTGCGGCTCTGCTCGGGGATGGCCTCCCGCAGACCGGAATGCAGGCGCTCGACGTCGGCGTCGCGGCGGTCGTCGGGCAGGCGTACCAGCGCCCACTGCGAGCCCCACCGCCGCACCTGCCGCTCCAGGTAACCGCTGGGCCTGCCGAAATCCCCCAGGCCGACGGCCTCGGGGTCGACGGTGTGCAGGTCGACGAGGACGCGGATCAGCGAGTCGACGCAGCCCTCGATGACCGTGTGGCTGAAGGCTTCCAGCTGGGCGCGCCGGCGCACGACCTGGCCGGCGACGAACTCGACGATCTGGAACGGCGCGCCCAGCACCGAGTCGTCCTCGCACAGCGCGATCGCGCGCGCCACCGGAACCGGGGTGTCCCGCAGCGCGGCGACCACCCGGTACTCACGGGCCATGTCGTGCGCCGACGGCGTCAGCCCGTGCAGCGGCGGCCGCCGCACCAGCCAGCTGGTCGCGTCGTCGTAAACCCGGAACGTCAGATTGGACCGACCACCGGAAATGAAGTCCGCGCGCAACTCGCCGTCGCGTCCGATGCCCAGCGAACGCAGGTAGGAGTCCAGCGAGGCCAGGTCCAGCCCTTCGAGTTGGTCAGCTGAAGTCACCGGACTTGTTTACCACCTCTGATTTCGCGGCAGCAGGTCCCACACGTGCTCGACCCCGTTGACCCCCGCCACCGTCGCCTGCCCGGATCGGGAGAACAGCAGCCGGGTGATCGACGCGTAGTCGACCGGGAACGACAACAGCCGGGATGTCCCCAGAATCTGGTGCAGCAGAACGTTGATCACCCCGCCGTGGCTGAACACCGCGACGGTGTCTTCGGGGTCGACCGAGGCGACGAGGTCGTCGACGGCCGCGCGCACCCGGGCGAGGAACGCGTCCTCGTCGACCGCGCTCGGCAGATGCCCCTGGGCCAGCCGCGCCCACTCTTCGGGCCGCTCCTCGCGGATCTGCTCGACGGGGATGTACAGCGGGAGGTCGCGGTCGTATTCCGCGAACCGGTCGTCGATCTCGACGCTGAGCTCCCGGGCCGCCGCGACCGGTTCGGCGGTCTGGATGGCGCGGCGCTGGGGGCTGCTCACCACCCGGGAGATGGGGAACCGGTCCAGGGCCTTGGGCAGTCGCTCGATCTGGGCCAATCCCTCGTCCGACAGGTCCGGGTCGGAGCCCTCGCCGTGTTCGCTGCGCAACGGCAGCGCGTGCCGGACCAGAAGCAGTTGCATGTTGGTTCCCGTCGTCGGATGGTGGGCAGCGCCCAGTTTCTCATCGCGCCCCGCGAAGCCGATCCCGAGGAGGAATGATGACCGAGCCCCATATGGATTGGGACGCCGTGTACCGGCAGGAAACGCCGCCACCGTGGAGCATCGGCCGGCCGCAGCCGGAACTGGCGGCCCTGATCGACGAGGGCAAGATCCGCGGCGACGTGCTGGACGCCGGCTGCGGCCATGCCGCGCTGTCGCTGGCCCTCGCGGCGCGGGGCTACACGGTGGTCGGCCTGGACAGCAGCGCGACCGCGATCGAGGCCGCGGCCCTGGCCGCCGCCGAACAAGGGCTGACGACGGCGACCTTCGCCCAGGCCGACGTCACCAACTTCCGCGGCTATGACGGCCGCTTCGCGACCATCCTGGACAGCGGCCTGTTCCACGCGTTGCCGCCGGAGCGGCGCCAGGACTATCTGCGGTCGATCTCGCGTGCGGCCGCGCCCGGGGCGGCGCTCCACGTGCTGGCCTTCGCGGCCGGGGCGCTGGGTAACGCCGACCACGGGGGCCCGCGCGGCTTCACCGAGGCGGAATTGCGCGACGCCGTCTCGCCGCTCTGGCGGGTCGACGAACTGCGCCCCGCCAAGGTCTACGGGAACGCGCCGGTGTCTTCCGACGGCCCGCTGGCACGCCTGGAACGCGACGCCGAAGGGCACTTCATGGCACCCGGCTTTCTGCTCACGGCCCACAAGCCCGGCTAGCGAAAGACCTTCGCGCGCCGTGGAGAATGCTATTCTCCGGTTCGAGAGCGAGGTGTGCGCGATGGCGACGGTGGGTCAGGCCCAACTGGACGCGGGCGTGCTCGCCCGCTGGCTGGACGCGAACGGCGCGCCGGGAAACGGTGAGGAACCGCGGCTGACGCAGCTGAAGGGCGGTTCGCAGAACACGCTGTATCTGCTCGACCGCGGCGGACAGCGGATGGTGCTGCGCATGCCCGGCGCGCGCGCCGACGCGGCGCGCATCGACGGCTTGCTGCGCGAGATCCGGCTGGTGGGGGCCCTGTCGGGCACCGACGTGCCGCACGCGGCGTTGATCGCGGCCGACGACACCGGCACCGTGCTCGGCATGCCGTTCTACGTCATGCAGGCGATCGACGGGTGGAGCCCGATGGATGGCGGGTGGCAACCGCCGTTCGACACCGACCTGGCCGCCCGGCGCGGGCTGGCCTTCCAGCTCGTCGAGGGCGCCGCCAGGCTGGGCCGGGTGGACTGGCGCGCGCAGGGGCTCGAGGGGTTCGGGCGCCCGGACGGGTTCCACGAGCGGCAGGTCGACCGCTGGCTGACCTTCCTCGACGCCTACCAGGTGCGCGAGCTGCCCGGGCTCGACGAGGCCTCCGCCTGGCTGCGCAACAACCGGCCCGCGCATTACCGCCCGGGCATCATGCACGGCGACTACCAGTTCGCCAACGTGATGTTCGCGCACGGGGAGCCGGCGCGACTGGCCGCGATCGTGGACTGGGAGATGACGACGGTCGGCGACCCGCTGTTGGACCTGGCCTGGTCCCTGCTGGGCTACGACGGCGAAGAGCCGCGCGCCGACGGGTTCTATCTGGACATGACCGGAATGCCCACCCGCAGCGAGTTGCTGCGGCACTACGAGACGGTCAGCGGGCTCTCCACCGAAAACATCGACTACTACCTGGTGCTGGCCAACTGGAAGCTCGGCATCGTGCTGGAAAAGACTTACGCTGCGGGGGTGCGCACCGGCAAAGTGGACCCCAAGATCCAAGACGCATTCGGGCCCATGATCCTGCAGCTGATCGCCAGGGCGGCCGAGCTCGCGCGGTCCTTACCCGCCGGTCCCACCGGGGGCCGCTGAAATGGGTTATGCGGATCAGCTTTTCGATCTCACCGACCGGGTCGTGCTGGTCACCGGCGGCAGCCGGGGGCTGGGGCGTGAGATGGCGTTCGCCGCGGCGCGCTGCGGCGCCGACGTGGTGATCGCCAGCCGCAACATGGACAACTGCGTGACCACCGCCAAGGAGATCGAGGCCGAAACCGGGCGCGCCGCCATGCCGTATCAGGTGCACGTCGGGCGGTGGGATCAACTCGACGGATTGGTCGAGGCGACCTACCAGCGGTTCGGCAGGGTGGACACGCTGATCAACAACGCCGGCATGTCACCGCTGTACGACAAGCTGACCGACGTCACCGAGAAGCTGTTCGACGCGGTGGTCAACCTCAACCTCAAGGGACCGTTCCGATTGTCGGCTCTGGTCGGCGAACGGATGGTGGCGGCCGGCCGCGGGTCCATCATCAACGTCAGCACGGCCGGGTCGCTGCGCCCGACGCCCGACATCATCCCGTACGCCGCCGCCAAGGCCGGGCTCAACGCCATGACCGAGGCGCTGGCGAAGGCGTTCGGTCCGCCGGTGCGGGTGAATACGCTGATGGCCGGGCCGTTCCTCACGGACGTGAGCAAGTCCTGGAACCTCGAGGCGGCCCACGGCAAGCCCTTCGGGCACCTCGCGCTGCAGCGCGCCGGCGATCCGGCCGAAATCGTCGGGGCCACATTGTTTTTGGCGTCCGACGCCTCCAGCTTCACCACCGGTTCGATCCTGCGCGCCGACGGCGGACTTCCCTGACGTGGCGGGTCACCGCCAATGAACACCTAGGAGCATTCGAATGTCTTGGGACTTCTCCACCGAACCGGAATTTCAGCAGAAAATCGACTGGGTCCGCGAGTTCGTCCGCGAGGAGGTGGAACCCCTCGAGGTGCTGTTCCCCGGCTGCGAGTTCCTGCCGCTGAACGACGAACGCCGCCGCATCGTCGACCCCCTCAAACAACGGGTCCGCGACCACGGCCTGTGGGCGCCGCATCTGGGCCCCGAACTGGGCGGCCAGGGCTTCGGCGCGGTCAAGCTGACGCTGATCAACGAGATTCTGGGCCGCAGCCCCTGGGCGCCGATCGTCTTCGGGACGCAGGCGCCCGACACGGGAAACGCGGAGATCATCGCCCGCTTCGGCACGCAGGACCAGAAGGACCGCTACCTCGCCGGGCTGCTGTCCGGGGAGATCTTCTCGTGCTTTTCGATGACGGAGCCACAGGGCGGCGCCGATCCGCGGGTGTTCCGGACGCGCGCCTTCCGCGACGGCTCAGAAAAAAACGGGGACTGGGTGATCACCGGCCGAAAGTACTTCTCCTCCAACGCCTCCGTCGCCTCGTTCTTCATCGTCGTCGCCATCACCGACCCCGACGTGCCGGTGCACCGCGGCGCCTCGACGTTTCTGGTGCCCGCCGGGACCGACGGGCTGACCATCGAGGCCACCCATCACCTGGTCGGTGCGCTGCCGCACGAACCCGGGCACTCGCTGGTGCACTACGAGGGGGTCCGGGTGCCGTCGGACGCACTCCTGGGCGAGCCCGGCCAGGGCTTCATGATCCTGCAGACCCGCCTGGCCGGCGGCCGGCTGCATCACGCGATGCGATCGATCGGGGTGGCCCAACGCGCGGTGGAGATGATGGCCCGCCGCGCGAAAAGCCGCTTCACCCAGGGCAGTTCGTTGGCCGACAAGCAGCTGGTGCAGGCGTTCATCGCCGACTCCTATACCGAGCTGATGCCGTTCCGGCTGGCGGTGCTGCACGCGGCGTGGCTGATCGACACCGCCGGGGAACACGCGGCCCGCGCCGAGATCGGCGCCTGCAAGATCCTGGCGTCACAGGTACTCAAATCGATTGGGCTGCGCGCGATCCAGGTGCACGGCGCACTGGGCACCACCGACCAGTTGCCGCTGGTCAACGTGCTGCTCGGCGGGGTGGCACTCGGGCTGGCCGACGGACCGACCGAGGCCCACAAGGTCAACCTGGCCAAGCTGCTGCTCAAACACTACGAGGCCGAGGACGCCGAGTGGCCCAGTGAGCTGCTGGACATCCGCCGGGAGGCCGCACGCACCAAGTACGGCGACCTGATCGACCGGGTTCCGGCGCTGCCCGATTCGCCGTGAACACCAGGGTGACGGCGGCGGTCGAGCGGGCACTCGACGAACGCCAGCGGGAGGCCACCGAGGAGGTCGAGCGCATCCTGGCCGCGGCGGTCCGCGTCATGGAACGGGTCGCGCCCGAACCCCCGCGGGTGAGCGACATCGTCGCCGAGGCGGGCTCGTCGAACAAGGCGTTTTACCGGTATTTCGCCGGCAAGGACGACCTCATCCTGGCCGTCATGGAGCGCGGCGTGGCCATCGTGGTGTCCTACCTCGAGCACCAGATGGCCAAGGAGCGACACCCGCGTGACCAGGTCGCGCGCTGGATCGAGGGCACGCTGGCTCAGGTGGCCGACCCCCACCTGATCAGCATGAGCCGGGCGGCGGCCGGGCAGATGTCGGCCGGCACGGACTGGCGGGCCGCGGACCGGGAGATGATGCGCCCGTTGCGCGATCTGCTCGTCAAACCCGTTGCGGCGATGGGCAGCAACGACGTCGAGCGGGACGTGGAGGCCGTGTTCAGCTGCACGGCGGCGACGATGCGCCGATACGTGGGGTCGGCCGACCGGCCCCGGTCCGACGACATCGCACACCTGGTGGGGTTCTGCCTGCGCGGTCTGGGGGTCAGTTGATGCGCGCCGTCGTCTGCCGTGCCTATGGCACTCCGGAGGATCTGGTTCTCGAGGACGTCGCCGAGCCGGTCCCGGCCCCCGGGCAGTTGCTGGTGCGCGTCCACGCCGCGGCGGTCAATTTTCCCGACGTCCTGTTCATCGCCGGCAAGTACCAGGTCAAGATTCCGCCCCCGTTCATTCCGGGCAACGAGATCGCCGGCGAGGTGGTAGCCGCCGGTGCGGGCGCGCCGTTCGAGCCGGGACAGCGCGTGTCCGGGACCACCTTTGGTGCGTTCGCCGAGCGGGCCCTGCTGGACGCCGGTCAGGCGGCGCTGGTGCCCGACGACGCCGACTTCGCCTCGGCCGCGGCCTTCGGGGTGACCTACCGCACCGCCTACCACGCGCTGCGGTCGACCGCCGCCGTGGCAGAGGGGGACTGGGTCGTCGTGCTGGGCGCCGCGGGCGGGGTCGGGCTGGCGGCGGTCGACCTGGCCGTCGCCATGGGGGCGCGGGTGCTGGCCGCGGCATCCAGCCCGGAGAAACTCGAGTTGTGCCGGCAACGCGGCGCGGAGGCGACCGTCGACTACGACCGGGAGGACGTGAAGTCGCGCATCCGCGAGCTCACCGGCGACGCCGCCAAAGTGGTCATCGACCCCGTCGGTGGGCCGTACGCTGAGCCGGCGCTGCGCGGGCTGGCGCGCGGCGGCACCTTCGTCACGCTGGGCTACGCCGCCGGGACGATACCTGCCATCCCGCTCAACCTCGTTCTGCTGAAAGACATCTGCGTGCGCGGCATGGAGATCCGGACGTTCATGACCGACCACCCCGACGAGGCCACCCGCGACATGCGGGAGCTGTCGGAGATGTTCGCCGCCGGCACCGTCCGCCCGTACATCGGGGCGCGGTTCCCCCTGTCCGAGACCGCCGCCGCGCTGCGGCACGTGGCCGACCGAAAGGTGTTGGGTAAGGTCGTCATCGACGTGGCGCGCTAGTTTCCGCGAGCAGACGCAAAGTCGCACAGAGCCGATGAGTTTGATGCGATTCTGTGTCTGCTCGCGAGGGTCGACTAGGGGGTGACGATGTTGAAACCCGGGTCGGGCTCATCCAGCACACCCAGGAAGGTCCGCAGCGCTTCCCGATCGCCGGATATCTTCAGTCCGGTCGAGGCGAAGTCGCCCAGCGCCGCCGTCAACAGCCGGGACTTGCTGTCCAACTCGACCGTGACGGTCGCCGTCGCGGGTTCGGCCGCCGCCTTCCGGTACACGAGCACCCCGTTGCGCAGGGTGAGCCGGTAGTTGACGGCCAGATCGGTGAAGGCGAGGTCGATGGTCAGGTCGAGATCCCAACTGCGTGGCCCGTCGACCCGGATGGCCAGGCTGTCGAAGATCTGCTCCGGCGTCAGCTGGGAGAGCATGGTGGGCGAGGTGGCCTGGGTCGCAGTGCCGAAGTTCCCGTCGAGCAACTCGGTTGCGCCGCTGAGGAAGAAGTTGCGCCAGGTCGCGTTCTCGGCGCCGTAGGCCAGCTGCTCGAGCGTGTCGGCGTACAGCGCTCGGGCGCCGGCGTGTCCGCTGTCGGCGAAGATGGCATGATCCAGTAGTGTTGCCGCCCAACGAAAGTCGCCGGCGTCGAACGCCTTCCGGGCCAGCTCGACGACGCGGTCGATTCCGCCCATCGCGTCGACGTAGCGCGGGGCGAGGGCCTCCGGGGGATGCGGCCACAGCCGCGCCGGGTTGCCGTCGAACCAGCCCATGTACCGCTGGTACACGGCCTTGACGTTGTGGCTGACCGACCCGTAGTACCCGTGGGTGTGCCAGGCCCGCTCGAGCGCCGGTGGCATCTGGAACATCTCGGCGATCTCGACCCCGGTGTAACCCCGGTTGAGCAGTCGCAGCGTCTGGTCGTGCAGGTAGGCATACATGTCGCGCTGCAGCGACAGGAACTGGACGATGTTTTCCTCCCCCCAGGTCGGCCAGTGGTGGGAGGCGAACACCACGTCGGCGCGGTCGGCGAAGGTGTCGATCGCCTCGGTGAGGTAGCCGGACCACGCGTGCGGGTCGCGCACCAGGGCACCGCGCAGGGTCAGCAGGTTGTGCAGGTTGTGGGTGGCGTTCTCGGCCATGCACAACGCGCGGAAACGCGGGAAGTAGAAATGCATTTCGGCGGGCGCCTCGGTGCCGGGCGCCATCTGGAACTCAATCTCCACGCCGTCGACAGTGTGCGTCTCGCCGGTCGCGGTGACGTCGATGGTGGGGACGATGATCGCCACCTCGCCGGTGGAGGGGGCCTGGCCCAGCCCGCAGCCCACCTGGCCCTGGGGTCCGCGGGGCAGCAGGGTGCCGTACATGTAGGTCGCCCGGCGCGTCATCGCCGGGCCGGCGTAGACGTTCTCCCGGACCGCGTGCTCGGCGAAACCCTCGGGCGCCAGCACGGCCACGGCGCCCGCGTCCACCTCCGCCTGCGAGGTGACACCCAGCACGCCCCCGAAGTGGTCGACATGGCTGTGGGTGTAGATCACCGCGACCACGGGGCGGTCGCCCCCGCGGTGCTCCCGATACAACGCCAGCGCGGCGGCCGCCACCTCGGTGGACACCAGCGGGTCGATGACGATGATGCCGGTGTCGCCCTCGACGAACGTGACATTGGAGATGTCGAAGCCACGGACCTGGTAGATACCCGGAACCACTTCGTAGAGGCCCTGTTTGGCGACCAGGGTCGACTGCCGCCACAGGCTGGGGTGCACCGACGCCGGCGCGGCTCCGCGGAGGAAGGCGTAGGCGTCGTTGTCCCACACCACGCGTCCGTCGGCCGCCCGGATGACGCACGGGGACAGGGCGGCGATGAACCCGCGGTCGGCGTCGTGGAAGTCGGTGTCGTCATCGAGGGGCAGCGCATGCGCGCGGTGCGCCGCCTCGATGACCGCGGTGGGGGGTTTGTGTTCCACGCCAATACAGTGCCATCGACGGCCCATTCCCGAAGCCATTCCGGACGGATCTTGTCCCGTTGATTAATGAACAGAGAAACAATTTCTGGCGGCCCTAGATTATCGGCCCAGTTAACCCGCATACTGCCCGAACGGCCCTCAATGCCGTGGGTCGCAACTTTCGGGCAAAGGAGAGCACGTGAAGCGTGGACTGATGGTCGCGGCGGCCGGAGCGGCAATTTTGGCCGCCGGTATTTCCGGCTGTTCCAGCAACAAGTCGAGTTCGGGCGGTTCGGGCACCAGCTCCGCGGTGAACACCTCGGCGGGCGCTGCCAGCGGAACCAAGGTCATCATCGACGGTAAGGACCAAAACGTCAGCGGCTCGGTCGTGTGCACCACCGCGGGCGGCAACGTCAACATCGCGATCGGAGGCGCAGCGACCGGGATCGCCGCCGTGCTCACCGACGCCAGCCCGCCCCAGGTGAAGTCCGTCGGGCTGGGCAACGTCAACGGCGTGACGCTCGGCTACACCTCCGGGACCGGCCAGGGCAACGCCTCCGCCGAGAAGAACGGCAACACCTACAAGATCACCGGCACGGCCACCGGCGTCGACATGGCCAACCCGATGCAACCGGTGAACAAGCCGTTCGAAATCGACGTCAACTGCTCTAGCTAGGCGATGGCGCGGGCGGTTGCCACCCGTTGAGTGGCAACCGCACCGTGAACTCGGTGTAGCCGGGTGAGCTGTTCACCGCGATCGTCCCGTTGTGCGCCCTGACGACCGCGGAGACGATCGCCAGTCCCAGGCCGGTGCTGCCGCCCTTGCGGGAACGCGAGGTGTCACCGCGGGCGAATCGCTCGAACACTTCGGACTGAAGCGCCGCCGGGATGCCGGGGCCATTGTCGATCACCTGCAGCACGGTCTGCGTCGGCTCCGCGCTCAACCGGGTGGTCACGACGGTGCCGGCGCCGGTGTGCAGGCGGGCGTTGGCGAGCAGATTGGTCAGGACCTGGTGCAGCCGGGCCGCGTCACCGGTGACGATCACCGGCTCCTCCGGCAGGTCCAGCTCCCACTGATGATCCGGCCCGGCGACGTGCGCGTCGTTGACCGCGTCGACCGCCACCCGCGACAAGTCGACCGGTTCGCGTTCCAGCGGCCGGCCGGAGTCCAACCGGGCCAGCAGCAGCAGGTCTTCGACCAGGCGCGTCATCCGTTCCGTCTCGGAGGCCACCCGGCTCATCGCGTGCGCCACCGCCTCCCGGTCGTCACCCATGCGCTGGGTGAGTTCGGTGTAGCCACGGATCGCGGCAAGGGGCGTGCGCAGTTCGTGGCTGGCGTCGGCGACGAACTGACGGACACGCGTCTCGCTGGCCTGTCGGGCCGAGAGCGCGGCCGCGATGTGGTCGAGCATCCGGTTGAGGGCCGACCCGAGTTGGCCGACCTCGGTGGAGGGGTTGGCATCCGATTCGCGGACCCGCAGCGGAAGCTCGACCTCGCCGCGATCCAACGGCAGGTCGGCGACCCGGCTCGCCGTCTGGGCTACGCGGCGCAGGGGCGCCAGCGCCCGCCGGACGATGATCACCCCGGCGATCGTCGCGGCCGCGAGCGCGATCACGGTGACGATCCCGAAGATGATCATCATCCGGATCAGGGTGGCATCGATGTTGGACATCGAGAGCCCGGTGACGATGATGTCGCCCCCGTTGCGGCTCGGCGCGGCCATCACCCGGTACCGGCCGAGACCCTCCAGGTCCACGGTGACGGGCGCGTGACTGGCCGAGATCTGCTCCAGTTGCGTCTGGGCGGCGGGGGTCAGCGCGGCCCTGGTGCCGCTGCTGGTCAAATAGCCCGCGTCGACCGCCTTGCCGTGGTTGACCACCGCGGCGACCATGCCCGCCGGCTGCCCGGGGGCATCCAGGAACCGCGGGCCGGGTCCGGGCCTGGGAAAGTACGAGTGCTGGTGCCGCCATCCCGGGCGGTTGGGTTCGGGATACATCAGCGCCGAACGGAACGACGTGCCGGCGAGTTGCCCGTCAAGCTGCTTCACCAGGTGGTGGTTCAGCGCCAGTTCGGTCACCGCGGTGATGCCGACGCACACGATGGCGAGTACGACGATCTGGCCGACCAGCAGTCGCAGCCGCAGGGACCAGGCCCGCCGCGCGCTGGCCAATGGTCGCGACCCGCTACGCCCGGCCAATAGTCGCGACCCGCTGCTAGCGGGCCGGCTTGAGGACATAACCCGCGCCACGCAGCGTGTGGATCATGGGGTCGCGGCCGTTGTCGATCTTCTTGCGCAGATAGGAAATGTAGAGCTCGACGATGTTCGACCGGCCGCCGAAGTCGTAGCTCCAAACCCGGTCGAGGATCTGGGCCTTGCTGAGCACCCGCTTCGAGTTGCGCATCATGAACCGCAGCAGCTCGAACTCGGTGGAGGTCAACGAGATCGGCTCGCCGGCGCGCGTCACCTCGTGGCTGTCCTCGTCGAGGACCAGGTCACCGACGACCAGCTGCGCGCCGCTGTCCAACGTCGTCACCCCGGTGCGCCGCAGCAGCGCGCGCAGGCGCAGCACCACCTCTTCGATGCTGAACGGTTTGGTGACATAGTCGTCGCCGCCCGCGGTCAAGCCGGCGATGCGGTCTTCCACCGCGTCCTTGGCCGTCAGCAGGAGCACGGGCAGCTGCGGGTTCTCCTCGCGCAACTTATGCAGGACGTCGAGCCCGCTCATATCGGGCAACATCACGTCGAGGACGACCACGTCGGGACGCTGGCCGCGGGCCGCGGCAATGGCCGACGCGCCGTCGCTGGCGGTGGCGATGTTCCAGCCCTCGTACCGCAGCGCCATCGACACCATTTCGGCCAGGACCGATTCGTCGTCGACGACCAAGACGTTGATCGGATTTCCATCCGCGCGACACATGACCACCCGCTCGACGGAGGCTCGCGATTGTGTCACAGGTTCCAGTATGCGCACCCCGCTGAGGCGCGGCTATGGCCTACCTTTGCGCCCCCTGTGAACGGGATCGCGCGACTGCTGAGCAGTCGCGCGATCCCGTTTTTCCCGGCGAGGTGGTTAATACCAGTAGCGCCGGCCGGCGACCGGGCGGCCGATGGAGCCCATAATCCACAAGACGGCGCCGATGACGAGCACGACGACGCCGATCTCCCACAGCAATGGGACGCTGAATACAAATCCGAGAATAAGCAGAACTACGCCCAAGACAATCATGACGACTCCTTTTAGGTGAGGGGTAGTAGGACACCAGGCATTGAACTGGGCTGCGGAACATGGCAGTCCTTGACTTTCGGGTTGACTCCCCCGTAATTCAAAGGTCCCGCGATGACGGTCAAGGCGATGTTTCCCGCCGTGACGCAACTGGTCGAGTCACCCTTGAAGTAATCGCGTTGCCACGCCGCGAACACCCCGATGAGCAGCCATACCAGGGCAATGGTCCCAATGATTCCGCTGCCACGCATGGTGACCTCCAATGTGATCGAGAAAAATTTCTCGTGGACGATAGTTACCCATTCGACTTGTGCCTAAACATTGCGCCGGGTGAATTCGTCAGTGCCCCAGCGAAGCCCGGCGGGGCCGGCGAGCTGGTTCGACGCGCTAGCTACGCCGCTGCGCGGAAACGTACAGCGTGGGCGGCATCGTGCCCTCGGCGCCCTGCGCAATGCTACGGCCGTAGCGCGCCATCAGCTCGGCGAACGTGGTCGTGGTGACGCCCCAGCCGTGCTCCCGCAACCACCCGTCGACCGGGGTGCGCTCCTCGGCGTACCAGAGGTCGTCGAAGTCGGTGATCTCGGCGTCGACCAGCTTGGCCGCGGCCGCTCGCATGCGCTTCATATCCTCGCGCTGGCGCGTGACGAGCTCGGGATCGGTGAATCCCGCACCCGGTACGTTGGAGGCCAGCCAACTGCCCCTCGCGCTGAGCTTGTGGACGCGCTCGAACAGCAGGTCCTGGGCTTGCGCCGGTAGGTAACGCACCAGGCCCTCGGCCGACCAGGCAGCGGGCTTCGACGCGTCAAATCCGGCCTCTTGCAACGCCTTCGGCCAGTCCTGCCGGAGATCGATCGGCACGTTGACCAGTTTCGCCTTCGGCTGCGCGCCGTGCCGGCGCAGCGTGTCGGATTTGAAGTCCAGGACCTTGGGCTGGTCCAACTCGTAGACGACCGTGCCGTCGGGCCAGGGCAACCGCCAGGTGCGCGCGTCCAGGCCCGCGGCCAGGATGACCACCTGCCGGACACCGGAATCGGCCGCGCCCAGGAAGAACTCGTCGAAAAAGGCCGTCCGGGTGGCCATGAAGTCGATCATCAACTGGATGCGCGAGCGCACGTCGGGCTCCAGCTCCATCGCCTTGGCCAGCAGCTGCGGATCGGCGTAGATGCTCCACATGCCCTCGCCCGCCGCGTCGACGAACACGCGGGCGAACGGGTCGTTGATGAGCGGATTCTCGCTCTCGGTTTCGGCGGCGCGCGCCGCCGCGACACCAAGGGCGGTGGCCCCCACGCTTTGGGTGATGTCCCAGGAATCGTTGTCGGTACGCGGCATCGCCAGTTCCCTTCCACAGCGCGAGAGTCCGTTAGTTCCGCACACTATTGTTCCAGCCTCCGCCGCCCGCCGCCCCGTGCCGCCGGTGCCCTAGGCTTTTTCCCAGATGCCCCACAGGTTTGCAGAGGAGCCCGGCATGAACGAGATCGGTATCGGCTGAACGTGGACTCCGTGAACCTCGACGCCGTCGCCGCCTGGATGTCCGAGCGGGGACTCGGCGAAGGCCCGCTGGAAGAGGTGTCCACGGTCACCGGCGGAACCCAGAACGTCATGCTCCGGTTCAGCCGGGCCGGCCGGCCCTACGTCTTGCGGCGCGGCCCGCGGCACCTTCGTCCGCGCAGCAACACCGTCATCCTGCGGGAAACCAAAGTTCTTGCGGCGCTGGCTGATTCAGACGTGCCACACCCACATTTGATCGCCGCCTGCGACGACCCGGGCGTGCTCGGCGACGCGGTCTTCTACCTGATGGACCCGGTCGACGGATTCAACGCCGGGGAGGAATTGCCGCCGCTGCACGCGGGCGATCCCAGCGTGCGGCACGGCATGGGACTGTCGATGGCCGACGCGCTGGCCAAGCTGGGCGCCGTCGATCACGGCGCTGTGGGTCTCGCCGACTTCGGCAAGCCGGAGGGCTTCCTGGAGCGCCAGGTGCCGCGATGGCTTTCGGAGCTCGACTCCTACAGCGCGTACGACGGCTATCCGGGGCCGGACATCCCCGGCATCGACGAAGTGTCGGCCTGGCTGCAACGCCACCGGCCGGCGAACTGGACTCCCGGCATCATGCACGGCGACTACCACGCCGCCAACGTGATGTTCTCCCGGACCGGGCCGGACGTCGTCGCCATCGTCGACTGGGAGATGTGCACCATCGGCGACCCGCTGCTGGACCTCGGCTGGCTGCTTGCCACCTGGCGCCAGCCCGACGGCTCCAGCGTGTTCAGCCACGCGCTGGGTGGTCAGGACGGGCTGGCCAGCACCGACGAGCTGTTCGAGCGCTACGCGGCCAACACCGTCCGCGACTTGTCGCATATCACCTGGTACACCGTGCTGGCCTGCTTCAAGCTGGGCATCGTCATCGAGGGGACGCTGGCCCGTGCCTGCGCGGGCCAGGCCGAGAAGGCGGTCGGCGACCAATTGCACGCGGCCACGGTGCACCTGTTCGAGCGGGCGCTGGGCCTCATCAAGGGCGACCGCTGATCCGTTAGCACCTCCCCTCGTGCCGCAACCGTCACGGTTTCACCGAGCACGGAAACCTGCGCCGTCACGCAAAACGGGCACCGTCCCCCCCGCACCGCGGACCGTTCGGGGGACGTTAGCGCGCCCTGAACCCGGCGGCCGACCCGAATCACGTTGGCCTGACGAGATTTTCGTCGGACTCTCGAGACCGGTCGCCGAAGCCGGCGCAGGGGCGAACCGCTTACATCAAGGTGCAAGTGGTGACGCCCGCGGTTGTGGTGCAACCACAACCCGACATCATGAAGGCGCTGGAAGCGATCATCAGGGCGGCGAAAATTTTGCTGACACGAGACATGGCACTCAACTCCGATGGTTCGCGCGGAACTGAATTGTTTGCCCGAGGTCCTCAATGTACGCCCGGAGGCGGCCCGTGTGGGCCGAGTTGTCAACCGCGGACGTCGTTGCGTGCGGCATGTCGTTGCACCGCCCGGGCATGGGACGCGTCGCCGTCGTCGCCGGCGCGATGATCGAGATCGGCGATCGCGTCGGTGTGGCCGTAGAGCACCAGCACGTCGCCGCACGCGACCCGGCAGTCCGGGGCCGGATGCGCCGCGTAATGGCCGTCACGTCGGTTGATTCCGAGCACGATCAAGCCCTCGTCGGGCAACCGAAGCTCCTCGAGAGTGCGTCCGGTCACCCAGTCGTCCGCGGCGATGGCCAACTCACTGACCACATAGCCTTCCCCGAGGTCGGCGAGCGTGCCGGAGTCGCGGCCCTGCATGTCGGTAAAGCGGCTCAGCGCTCGACCGATCACGCTGGTCAACCAGCGGTTCACCCGGGGACTTCGGGAGAGAAATACCAACAGGATCAGGCCAGCGGCCAGCTCGAAGACCCTCAGCCAGGACGCCCCGGTGGCGCCGCCTCGAAAGCCGAGGATCAGCGAACTCGCGGCGGCGACGAAGCCGACGTTGCCGACGAGCATCAGCAGCATCACCACCCGGCGGCGCAGCGGATGTGCCACCACGGCCTCGGATTCCGTAGTCGTGAAGCCGGCGCCGGTGAACGCCGACCGGGCCTGGAACCGCGCCGACTCCCCGGACATCCCCGAGGCGGCGAGCACTACGGTCGCGACCCTGGTGACGAGCAGCGAGACCGCCAGCACGGCGAGCAGTGAGGCGATGGCGTACATGCCGTGAGCTTGCCCTGAGCAGGAATTCGGTAAACGCACCGTGCGCCCGGCTGAGCCGAATGTTGGCGCCGGCTGCGCCCGTTGACGGCGCGACAGCTCGAGAAGCGCTCAAAAAGCGCGCCCGAAGGGATTCGAACCCCTAACCTTCTGATCCGTAGTCAGATGCTCTATCCGTTGAGCTACGGGCGCCCGTGTTCAGTTGTCGTGCGTGGTGTTCCGCTAGGACCCAGCGGAGGCGAGAGGATTTGAACCTCCGGTCCCCTTTGAGGGGGACAACTCATTAGCAGTGAGCCCCATTCGGCCGCTCTGGCACGCCTCCCTTGGACTGTTTGAGGGTACCCGACCCCTTTCCGGTCTCGCGGAACCGGCCATAGCGTACACATCGGCGACATAAACTGTCGAAGTGACCGCCCGCTTGCGTCCCGAACTGGCCGGACTGCCAGTGTATGTGCCCGGCAAGAACGTGCCCGGCTCGATCAAACTGGCCAGCAACGAGACGGTGCTCGGCCCGCTGCCCAGCGTGGTCGCGGCGATCGAGCGCGCGGTCGCCGTCGTCAACCGCTACCCGGACAACGCCAGCGTGGACCTCAAGGCGGCGCTGGCCATGCACCTGGGTTCCGACGTCGCCCCCGAGCACATCGCGGTCGGCAGCGGCTCGGTCACCCTGTGCCAGCAGCTGGTGCAGATCACCGCCGCCGCCGGCGACGAGGTGATCATGGGCTGGCGCAGCTTCGAGTGCTACCTGCCCATCGTCCAGGTGTCGGGCGCGACCGCGGTCAAAGTGCCGTTGACCGACCACACGCATGACCTGGACGCGATGCTCGCCGCGATCACCGACCGCACCCGGCTGATCTTCGTCTGCAACCCGAACAATCCGACGTCGACGGTGGTCGAGCCGGAGGCCCTGGCCCGGTTCGTCGACGCGGTGCCGCCGCACATCCTGATCGCCATCGACGAGGCCTACGTCGAATTCGTTCGCGACGGCATGCTGCCCAACAGCCTGGAGCTGGCGCTGTCCCGCAGCAACGTCGTTGTGCTGCGGACCTTTTCGAAGGCCTACGGGCTGGCCGGCTTGCGGGTCGGTTACGGGGTCGGCCACCCCGACCTGATCACCGCGCTGGACAAGGTCGTCATGCCGTTCGCCGTGACCAACGTCGCCCAGGCGGCCGCCATCGCGTCGCTGGAGGCGTCCGACGAGTTGATCGCCCGCACCGACGCACTGGTGGCCGAGCGCACCCGCGTCTGCGCCGGGCTACGCGACGCCGGGTTCACCCTGCCGCCGTCGCAGGCGAATTTCATCTGGCTGCCGCTGGGCGCCCGCACCGCGGACTTCACCGAGCAGGCCGCCGACGCGCGGCTGGTGGTGCGACCGTTCGCGGGCGAGGGGGTGCGCATCACCATCGGTGCGGTGGAGGAGAATGACGCCCTGTTGCACTTCGCCCGCGACTGGATTTCCCGCACCGAACCGTAAGGAGCACTCCGTTGGACTTGGCGCGCAAACAATTCACCGAGTTCAAGGAGCGCGGCGGCGAGATTCCCGATGCCGAGCTCGACGACTTCTGGGGCAGCCTCGAGCCCGCGACCATCGAGGGGATGCTCGGCGAGTGGAAGGGCGGCGAGTTCCGCACCGGCCACCGGATGAACGGTCAGCTGGAGAAGGCCGGCTGGTTCGGCAAGACGTTCTCCTCGGCGCGTGACGTCCAGCCGCTGGTCTGCCTCGACGCCGACGGCAACAAGTTCTCGAACAAGGAGCTGGGCAAGGGCGAGGCCAGCCTGTGGCTCGAGGAGTTCCGCGGGGAGGTCACCGCGACGATGGTCTACGACGGCCAGCCGGTGCACGACCACTTCAAGAAGATCGACGACGCCGCCGTGATGGGCATCATGAACGGCAAGGGCGTCCGGGATAACGGCCGGTATTACTACTTCTACCTCGAACGGGTCTAGCGGCTCGGCGGGCTAGCGGACCGGGTTGCGGCCGGTGAACGCGACCAACTGCTCGAGCGCGCCGGCGTCCCCGGGCACGTCGACCGGGTCGTCGAACCCGTTACCGCCGCGAAACTCCGGCCTGATGACCTGCCGGGCCAGCCCCAGCACGTACTCGGACAGCGGCTCGGGCGCGTTGATCTGGTGTCCCACGGCGGTGGCGTAATCCCAGGCGTGGACCAGGAATTCGATCGACAGGACGGCGCACGCGCCTTTCGCGGGCATCTCCCCCTTGCCGAACGGCACCGAGCCGTCCAGGCCGTGCCGATGCCAGGCGTCCAACGCGGGCCGGGCCGCGGTGACCACCTGCGCTTCCACCGAGTCGCCCGCGTCGCGCTCGGGGATCTGTGCGCCTACCATGCCGCCCAGCGCCGTGATCGACTTCAGCAGATGATCGGTCAACTGCGCGACGTCGAACTCCGCGCACGGCGTCTGCCGGGACAGGTCGTCGGCCGCGATGGTGTGCAGCACCCGCTGCAGCACCCCGAGCGTGTCCTCGGCGCTGTGCAGTTCGTCGGTGGGCGGGGAGTGCGGGCCGGGCCGCAAGTCGGGAGCCATGTTTGCCACGCTACGGTCTCGATATGGCGCAAGCATACGAATCCGTCACGGTGGAGACGAAAGATCACGTCGCGCGGGTGACGCTGATCGGGCCGGGCAAGGGCAACGCGATGGGCCCGGCGTTCTGGTCGGAGATGCCGGAGCTTTTCGCGGCGCTGGACGCCGACCGCGACGTGCGCGCGATCGTCATCACGGGCTCCGGCAGGAACTTCAGCTACGGCCTGGACGTGCCCGCGATGGGCGGCTCGTTCACCCCGCTGCTGTCCGGCGGCGCGCTGGCCCGGCCCCGCGCCGACTTCCACGCCGAGATCAAGCGCATGCAGAACGCCATCACCGCGGTCGCCGACTGCCGCACCCCGACCATCGCGTCCGTGCACGGCTGGTGCATCGGCGGCGGTGTCGACCTGATCTCCGCGGTCGACATTCGCTACGCCAGCGCCGACGCCAAATTCTCGGTGCGCGAGGTCAAACTGGCCATCGTCGCCGACGTCGGCAGCCTGGCGCGGCTGCCGATGATCCTCAACGACGGCCACCTGCGCGAGCTGGCGCTGACCGGCAAGGACATCGACGCGGCCCGGGCCGAGAAGATCGGCCTGGTCAACGACGTGTACGACGACGCGGAGGCCACGCTGGCCGCCGCGCACGCCACCGCTGCCGAGATCGCCGCCAACCCACCGCTGACCGTGCACGGCGTCAAGGACGTCCTCGACCAGCAGCGCGTCGCCGCGGTATCGGAAAGCCTGCGCTACGTGGCCGCCTGGAACGCGGCCTTCCTGCCGTCGAAGGACCTGACCGAGGGCATCGCGGCGACGTTCGAGAAGCGCCCGCCGCAGTTCACCGGCGAGTGATCCGGCGGCACGTACCCTCGCTGGGGTGACGACGACGCGCGCTGGCGACGATGCAGAGCGGAGCGATGGGGAGGAGCGGCGCCAGTGACCCCCGACGGCAAGATCCGCCTCCCGGCCGACTTGGACGCCGTGACCACGATCGGCGAGGAAGACCACTCCGAGATCGACGGCGCCGCCGTCGACCGGATCTGGGACGCCGCCCGGCACTGGTATGGGGCGGGCTTCCACCCCGCGATCCAGCTGTGCCTCCGCCGGAACGGGCGCGTCGTCCTCAACCGGGCGATCGGCCACGGCTGGGGCAACGCCCCTAGCGACCCGCCCGACGCCGAGAAGACCCCCGTCACCCCCGACACGCCGTTCTGCGTCTACTCGGCGGCCAAGGGCATCGCGGCGACGGTGGTGCACATGCTCGTCGAGCGCGGCGTCTTCTCCCTCGACGACCGCGTCTGCGACTACATCCCCACGTTCACCAGTCACGGCAAGGATCGGATCACCATCCGCCACGTGATGACGCACAGCGCCGGGCTGCCCTTCCCCACCGGGGCCAAGCCGGACGTCAAGCGCGCCGACGACCACGAGTACGCACAGCAGAAGCTCGGCGAACTGCGGCCGCTGTACCGCCCGGGGCTGGTGCACATCTATCACGCGCTGACCTGGGGCCCGCTCGTGCGCGAGCTCGTCTACGCGGCCACCGGCAAGGAGATTCGCGAAATCCTGGCCACCGAGATCCTCGACCCGCTCGGGTTCCGGTGGACCAACTTCGGCGTCACCAAAGAGGACCTGGCCCTGGTCGCACCCAGCCATGCGACCGGCCGTCCGCTGCCGCCGGTGATCGCGCAGATCTTCCGCAAGGCGATCGGCGGAACCGTGCACGAGATGATCCCGATCACCAACACCCCGCTGTTTCTCAACACGATCATCCCGTCGTCCAACACGGTCTCGACCGCGCACGAGATGTCGCGGTTCGCCGAAATCTGGCGTCGCGGAGGCACTCTCGACGGCGTGCGGGTGGTCAGCCCCGAGACCATGTACGGCGCGGTCAAGCAATGCCGCCGGCTGCGGCCGGATTTCGCGGTCGGGCTGCAACCGGCCCGGTGGGGCACCGGTTTCATCCTCGGGACGGACCGATGGGGGCCGTTCGGGCGCCACGCGCCGCACGCGTTCGGCAACCTCGGCCTGGTCAACATCGCCATCTGGGCCGACCCGGCGCGCGGCCTGGCGGCCGGCGTGGTCAGCAGCGGCAAACCCGGGCGCGACCCGGAAGCCAAGCGCTACACCGCCCTGATGGACAAGATCACCGCGGAGATCCCCGCGGGTTGAGGGTGCCCCGCGGTGGGAACACTGCCCGGATGGCTACCTATCGAGTGCTCAATCCCAAGGGCGACGTCGTCGCGACCAAGGACATCGACAGCGCCGACAAGGCGCACGCGTGGTTCGCCGACGAGGCGGTCGAAGGCAGCGAACTGGGCTGGCGCATGGAAGTCGAAACCGACGGTGAATGGCGCTTCTTCGACAACAGCGAAGGCGATCGCAGCTACTAGTGTTTGCGGCCCGGCCCGCCGGGCACCCGAAGGCATGGACTCTGAACGCTTCCGCAAGCTGCTAGAGGCCCCCGCGCCATTCGCGTCGGTCTACTTCGACGACTCACACGACACCCACGACGCCGAAGCCCAGCTCGAGCTCAAATGGCGGGCCCTCAAGGAAGACCTGGAAAGCCAGGGCGCCGGTGCGGCGGTGATCGACGAAATCGGGCGCGCTGTGCGGGATCTGCGGCCCCCGATCGGTCGCAGCGGCCGCGGCATCGTGGCCAGCGCCGAGCGGGTGCTGCTCAACGAGCACCTCACCCGGCCCACGGCCGAGACGGTCGTCCGCGTGTCCGAATTGCCCTTTGTCCTCCCGATCGTCGAACTCGGCTTCGAGTACCCCGACTATCTGCTGGCCGTCGTCGACCACACCGGCGCCGACATCACCACGCACATCAACGGCACCCTGCGGACGGAGACTGTCGACGGCGGCGGCTACCCGGTGCACAAGGCCGCGGGCGCCGAGACCGCCGGATACGGCGACCCGCAACTGCGCACCGACGAAGCCGCCCGCAAGAACGTGCGGGCGGTGGCCGACCGGGTCGGCGAACTCGTCGACGACAAGTCGATCGAGATGATCTTCGTCGTCGGCGAGGTGCGCTCGCGCTCGGACCTGCTGTCCGCCCTGCCGGATCGCCTGCGCGACCGGGCGATTGCGCTGCAGGTGGGCGCGCGCCACAGCGGTCACGACGACGAGGAGGTTCAGCGGGGCATCGAAGCCGAATTCGTCAAGCGGCGGTTGAAGGTGATCGACGACGCCGCCGCCCGGTTCACCGCCGAGGTGGGGCGGCAATCGGGGCTGGCCGCCGAGGGGGTCGACGCGGTGTGCTCGGCGCTGCGCCAGGGCGCGGTGGACACGTTGATCGTCGGCGACGTCGGCGACGCCACGGTGGTCTCCGACGAGGGCCTGACGACGGTCGCGCCCAACGAGAACGTGCTCTCGGAGCAGGGCGCGGCGCCCGCCAAGACGCTGCGGGCCGACGAGGCCCTGCCGCTGTTCGCGATCTCCGTCGGGGCGGCGCTGGTGCGCACCGACGAGCGGATCGCCCCGGCCGACGGGGTCGGCGCGCTGCTTCGCTACGCGCCGACGCTGCACCAGAGCGTCGACTGAACACCGGCGGTGGCGGAGGGATTTGAACCCCCGGACGGTGTTAGCCGTCTCTCGCTTTCAAGGCGAGTGCATTAGGCCGCTCTGCCACGCCACCGCTGCTAAGGGTAACGGTGGTCGGTAGCGTGGCTGCCATGCGCGCCATCGTCGCCGAATCCCCCGATCAGCTTTCCTGGCAAGACGTTCCCGACGTGTCCGCCGGGCCCGGCGAGGTGCTGATCAAGGTCGCCGCCGCCGGTGTGAACCGCGCCGACCTGCTGCAGGCCGCCGGCAAGTACCCACCTCCGCCCGGCGCCAGCGAGATCATCGGCATGGAGGTGTCCGGTGTCATCGCCGAAACCGGCGAGGGCGTCACGGATTGGTCTGCCGGACAACAAGTTTGCGCGCTGCTGGCCGGCGGCGGCTACGCCGAGTACGTCGCGGTGCCCGCTGGCCAGGTACTGCCGATTCCCTCTCGTGTGGACCTCGTCGACGCCGCCGGGCTGCCGGAGGTGGCGTGCACGGTGTGGTCGAACCTGGTGATGACCGCCCACCTGGGCAAGGGCCAGCTGCTGCTGGTGCACGGCGGGGCCAGCGGCATCGGGAGCCACGCGATCCAGGTCGCGCGGGCCCTCGGCGTCCGGGTGGCCGTCACGGCCGGCTCGGCGGAGAAGCTCGAATTCTGCCGCCAGCTGGGCGCCGAAATCACGGTCAACTACCGCGACGAGGACTTCGTCGCGCGGCTGCAGGAATGCGGCGGCGCCGACGTGATCCTCGACATCATTGGCGCGGCCTACCTGGACCGCAACATCGACGCGCTGGCCACCGACGGGCAGCTGGTGATCATCGGGATGCAGGGCGGCATCAAGGGCGAGCTCAACATCGCCAAGCTGCTGGGCAAGCGGGCGCGGGTCATCGGCACCACGCTGCGGGCCCGGCCGGTGACCGGGCCCAACAGCAAGACCGAGATCGTGCAGGCGGTGATCCGCTCGGTATGGCCGATGATCGCCGAGGGCCGCGTCCGCCCGATCATCGGCGCCCGCCTGCCCATCCAGCGGGCCGGCGAGGCGCATCAACAGCTGACGTCGAGCGAGGTCACCGGCAAGGTCGTGCTGACGGTCTAGCCGGTTCGGCCCAGCTGCCGAGCCCGGCCCGTCGAGTGTGCGGTGAGGGCTTCGAGCGTGCTGTGTGGGCGTGATTTTCGTGGCATCCGCGCCGTGAGCGCACACCGAAGGCCATGGCTGCGCTCTCGAGCGCTAACCGGAGGCAGGCTCAGCCCAGGGAAGCCAGCGCGCGCACCAGCTGGTCGACCTCGGCCGTCGTCGAGTAATGCGCCAGCCCGACGGTCACCGCGCCGCCGACGTCGTTGACGCCCAGCACCTCGAGGGCTCGGGAGCTCTCGTTGGTGACGGCCAGGACCCCGTTGTCGGCCAACCGCTGCACCACCCGTTCGGCGGGCACGCCGTTGAGGGCGAAGCTGACCACGGGGATGCGCACCTCGGGGCGGCCGATCACCATGACCAACGGCAGCGACCGCAACGACACCATCAGGTAATCGAAGACCCGGTTCAGATACGACGTCGCCGACTGCATCGACACCGCCAGGCGTTCGCGGCGGCTGCCACGGGCCGACTCGTCGAGCGCCGCCAGATACTCGACGCTGGCCACCACCCCGGCCAGCAGGCCGAACTGATGTGCGCCGATCTCGAGACGCGCCGCGCCGGTCGCCTTGGGGTCCGTCGAAATGGAACCGAACGAATTGAGCAGCGCCGGGTCGCGGAACACCACCGCGCCGATCGGCGGACCGCCCCACCCCAGAGCGTTCACCGCCACCACGTCGGCGTCGGTCTCCTTGACGTCGAGCAACCGGTAGGGCGCCGCGGCGGAATGGTCCACCACCACCAGCCCGCCGACGTCGTGCACCAGCTTGGTCATCGCCCGCAGGTCGGTGACCGTGCCCAGCGCAGCGGACGCCGAGGCGACGGCCACCAGCCTGGTCGACTTCCCGATCAGTCCCTCCCACTGCCAGGTCGGCAGCTCGCCGGTCTCGATGTCGATCTCCGCCCACTTGACCTTGGCGCCGTAGCGGTGCGCCGCCCGCAGCCACGGGGCGATGTTCGCCTCGTCGTCGAGGCGGCTGACGATCACCTCGTAGCCCAGACCGGCGCGCGAGGACGACGCCTCGGCCAGCGCCGACAACAGGATGGCGCGGTCGGCGCCGAGGACCACGCCCGCCGGGTCCACGTTGAACAGGTCGGCCACCGCCGCCCGGGCCGCGTCCAGAATGGCGGCGCTGCGCTGGGCGGACGGATGCGCGCCCACCGCGGTGGCGCTGGACCTGCGGAAGGCGGTCGAAACGGTGGTCGCGACGGAATCCGGGATGAGCATCCCGGCCGGCGCGTCGAAGTGCACCCACCCGTCACCCAGCGACGGATGGAGTCCGCGCACCCGGGCGACGTCGTAAACCATGCCAGCCACCTTAGAGCTTGCGCATTTCCGCGAGACTGTGACGGTTGCGGTGCCCGGAGACGCCCGAGACTTTCCGGCCGACCGGTGGCTTCCCGAGGCAGGACACCCGGCCAGCCATACTAGTCCAGTGGGCCTCTGGTTCGGAACGCTGATCGCGTTGTTCTTGCTGATAGCGCCCGGGGCGATCATCGCGCGAATCAGTCAGCTGAGTTGGCCCATCGCCGTCGCCGTGGGCCCGGCGCTGACCTTTGGCGCGATCGCGCTGGCGATCATCCCGTTCGGCGCCGTCGGGATCCCCTGGAACGGCTGGACCGCCCTGGCCACGCTGGTCGCGGTGTGCCTGGTGATGACGGTCCTGCAGCTGGCGCTCGGGCGCTACCGCGACACCGCGGCCGAGGCCCGCGGGATCGGCGGCTGGCCGGCGGCGACGGTGGCGGTCGGGGTGCTGATCGGGGCGCTGCTCATCACGTGGGCGGCCTACCGCGGTCTGGCCGCCCATTGGCAGACCATCCCCAGCACCTGGGACGCCGTCTGGCACGCCAACGAGGTCCGCTTCATCCTGGACACCGGGCAGGCCTCGTCCACCCACATGGGCGAGCTGCGCAACGTCGAGACGCACCAGACGCTGTACTACCCCTCGGTGTTCCACGCCTGGGTGGCGGTGTTCTGCCAGCTCACCGGCGCGGCGCCGACCACCGGCTACACGTTGAGCTCGGTGGCGGCCTCGGTCTGGCTGTTCCCGACCAGCGCCGCGATGCTGACCTGGCGCCTGCTGCGTCCGCACTGGTGCGAATGGCGCACCGCCGGGGCGGCCGCCACCGCCGCCGCGCTGTCGGCGTCGTTCACCGCGCTGCCCTACGTCGAGTTCGGCGTCGCCGCCATGCCCAACCTGGCGGCGTACGGGGTCGCCGTCCCGACGTTCGTGCTGATCGCCTCCACGCTGCGGCACCGCGACCGCATCCCGGCGGCGGTGCTGGCCTTCGTCGGGGTGATGTCGGTCCACCTGACCGGCGGGTTCATCGTCGTCCTGTTCGCCGTCGGGTGGTGGGTGCTGGACGTGTTGTGGCGTCCGGTGCGCGGCCGGGTCGCCGACGCCGTGACGCTCGCCGGCGTGGCGATCGCCACCGGGCTGATCCTGTTGCCGCAGTTCATCAGCGTTCGCCAACAGGAAGACATCATCGCCGGGCACTCGTTCCTCACCCGCCTCAGCATGAAGCGGGGCCTCTACGACGCCATCTTCCAGCACTCGCGGCACCTCAACGACTTCCCCTACCAGTACGGCCTGATGGCGCTGGCCATCCTCGGGGGCGTCATCTTCGCCTACAAGAAGATCTGGTGGCCGCTGGCGGTGTGGCTGTTGCTGGTGGTGGTCGACGTCGACGCGGGAACTCCGCTCGGCGGCCGGTTCGGCGCGCTGGCCGGCGCCTTCGGGGAGTTCTTCTACAAGGATCCGCGCCGGATCTCGGCGGCCATCACCCTGCTGCTGGAACCGATGGCCGGCGTCGCCTTGTTCGTGATCGTCATGGCGGTGGTGGCCGGCGCCAAACGAGTCGCCGGCCGATTCAGACCCCAGCCCGCCCCGGCCTGGGCGGCGGCCACGGCGGTCCTGCTGGTGGCGACGACGGTGTTCGCCGCGCGCCACTACTTTTATCGGCACCTGGTCCTGTTCGGCGACAAGTACGACTCGGTGATGATCGACCAGCGCGACCTGATGGCCATGGCCTACCTGGCCACCCTGCCCGGCGCCCACGACACCGTGATCGGCAACGCCAACACCGACGGCACCGCATGGATGTACGCCGTCGCCGACCTGCACCCGCTGTGGACCCATTACGACTACCCGCAGCAGATGGGCCCCGGCCCCAACCGGTTCATCTTCTGGGCGTACGCCCGCAAGGGCGACTCCGATCCGCGGGTGGTCGAGGCGATTAAAGCGCTCAATATCCGGTACATCTACACCAGCACGCCGACGGTCCGGGGCTTCGCCGTACCCGACGGACTAGTGTCACTGGATAAATCGAAGTCGTGGGCGCTGATCTACGACAACGGTGGAGCCCGAATCTACGAATGGCGCGGAAACGGCGCGGCGCCGCACTCTTAGTCCGCAAAGGATGGTGATGGTTTGAGTACCCGCAACGACGACGATGACATCGAGATCATCGGCGGCGTCGACCCGCGGACCACGGCGGTGGCGGAGGACGACTCCGACGAGCGCTCCCTGACCGATCTGGTTGAGCAGCCCGCCAAGGTCATGCGCATCGGGACGATGATCAAGCAGCTCCTCGAGGAGGTGCGCGCCGCACCGCTCGACGAGGCCAGCCGCAACCGCCTGCGCGAGATCCACGCGACCAGCATCCGCGAGCTCGAAGAGGGCCTGGCGCCCGAGCTGCGGGAAGAGCTCGACCGCCTCACCCTGCCGTTCAACGAGGACACGGCGCCGTCCGACGCCGAATTGCGCATCGCCCAGGCCCAGCTGGTCGGCTGGCTGGAGGGGCTGTTCCACGGCATCCAGACCGCGCTGTTCGCCCAGCAGATGGCCGCCCGCGCGCAGCTGGAGAACATGCGCCAGGGCGCGCTCCCCCCCGGCGTCGGCAAGCCGGGCACCGGATCCGGGCACGGTCAGTACCTGTAAAGCGAAGCACGGTGGCGGGTCCTCACATCGAGACGCACAACGCGTGGGTGGAATTTCCCATTTTCGACGCGAAGTCGCGCTCCCTCAAGAAAGCCTTCCTGGGCAAGGCGGGCGGCACGATCGGCCGCAACAGCTCCAACGTGGTCGTCGTCGAGGCGTTGCGCGACATCACCATGTCGCTCGAGTTGGGCGACCGGGTCGGCCTGGTCGGCCATAACGGGGCCGGGAAATCGACTCTGCTGCGCCTGCTTTCGGGCATCTACGAACCCACGCGGGGCTGGGCGAAGGTCACCGGCCGGGTCGCACCGGTCTTCGATCTGGGCGTCGGCATGGACCCGGAGATCTCGGGCTACGAGAACATCATCATCCGCGGGCTGTTCCTCGGGCAGACCCGCAAGCAGATGCTGGCCAAGGTGGACGAGATCGCCGAGTTCACCGAGCTGGGTGACTACCTGTCGATGCCGCTGCGCACCTACTCCACCGGGATGCGGGTCCGGCTCGCGATGGGCGTCGTCACCAGCATCGACCCGGAGATCCTGCTGCTCGACGAGGGCATCGGCGCGGTGGACGCGGACTTCCTGAAGAAGGCGCAGTCGCGGCTGCAGGGGCTGGTGGAGCGGTCCGGAATCCTGGTGTTCGCCAGCCATTCCAACGAGTTCCTGGCCCGGCTGTGCAAGACCGCGATGTGGATCGAGCACGGAGTCATTCGCATGTCGGGCGGCATCGAAGACGTGGTGCGCGCCTACGAGGGTGAGGATGCGGCCCGGCACGTGCGCGAGGTGCTGGCCGAGACGCGCTCGCCGGCTGACGCCGATCAGCCGCTGGCCCAAAGAGCCTCCGTGGATGAGTGAATCCGTCTTCGCCGTCGTGGTCACCCACCGGCGCCCCGACGAGCTGGCCAAGTCGCTGGGCACCCTGAGCAGCCAGACCCGGCTACCCGACCACCTGATCGTCGTGGACAACGACGGCCCCGCCGACGGCCGGGTCGCAGATCTGGTGGCCGGCCAGCCGATTCCGACCACTTATCTGGCTTCCCGCCGAAACCTCGGCGGCGCAGGTGGTTTCGCGCTCGGCATGTTGCACGCGTTGGCACAGGGCGCCGGCTGGGTGTGGCTGGCCGACGACGACGGACGCCCGCAGGACTCGCACGTGCTCGCCACCCTGCTCGCATGCGCCGAGAAGCACGCGCTGGCCGAGGTGTCGCCGATGGTGTGCAATATGGATGACCCGCAGCGGCTGGCGTTTCCGCTGCGCCGCGGGTTGGTATGGCGCAGGCGCGCAAGCGAATTGCGCACCGAGGCGGGGCAGGACCTACTGCCCGGGATCGCGTCGCTGTTCAACGGCGCGCTGTTCCGGGCGGCCACGCTGGAGGCGATCGGCGTCCCCGACTTGCGACTGTTCATCCGCGGCGACGAGGTCGAGATGCATCGGCGACTGGTGCGGTCCGGGTTGCCGTTCGGCACCTGCCTGGACGCGATCTACCTGCACCCGTGCGGGTCGGCGGAATTCCGGCCGATCCTGGGCGGCCGCATGCACACCCAATACCCAGACGATCCCGCCAAGCGGTTCTACACCTACCGCAACCGCGGATACCTGTTGGCCCAGCCCGGCCTGCGCAAGCTGCAGCTGCAGGAATGGGTCCGGTTCGGCTGGTACTTCCTGATGACCCGGCGCGACCCGAAGGGCCTGGCCGAGTGGATTCGGTTGCGCCGCTTGGGGCGTCGGGAGCAGTTCGGCAAACCGGGAGGCTGCACTTGACATTCATCGACGCCGCCGCCCAGTCGCGGACCTTCACCCGCGCCCGGGGTGACCTGGCCGCCGGTTTCCGCCGCCACGAGCTGTGGCTGCACCTGGGCTGGCAGGACATCAAGCAGCGCTACCGCCGCTCGGTGCTGGGGCCGTTCTGGATCACCATCGCGACCGGCACCACCGCCGTCGCCATGGGCGGCCTGTACTCCAAGCTCTTTCACCTCGAACTCTCGGTGCACCTGCCGTACGTCACGCTCGGACTGATCGTCTGGAACCTCATCAACGCGGCGATCCTGGAGGGCGCCGACGTCTTCGTCGCCAACGAGGGACTGATCAAGCAGTTGCCGACGCCGCTGAGCGTGCACGTCTACCGGCTGGTGTGGCGGCAGATGATCTTGTTCGCGCACAACATCGTCATCTACGTCGTGATCGCGATGATCTATCCCAAGCCGTGGTCGTGGGCGGACCTGTCGGTGATTCCGGCGCTGGGGCTGATCGTGCTCAATTGCATATGGGTGTCACTGTGTTTCGGCATCCTGGCGACGCGCTATCGCGACATCGGGCCGCTGCTGTTCTCGGTCGTGCAGTTGCTGTTCTTCATGACGCCGATCATCTGGAACGACGACACGCTGCGGGCGCAGGGGGCGGGACGCTGGTCGCGCATCGTCGAATTGAATCCGCTGCTGCACTATCTCGACATCGTCCGCGCCCCGCTGCTGGGCGCGCACCAGGAGTTGCGGCACTGGGCCGTGGTGGGGGCGCTGACCGCGGTCGGCTGGGTGCTGGCGGCATTCGCGATGCGGCAATACCGCGCCCGGGTTCCGTACTGGGTCTAGCCCGGCGTGCGGAGCCCGGCAGTCGATCTACCGCTCACATGTTCGGCGGCGGCATGTGCAGCCAATTCAGGGTGCCGCCGGTCTGCCCCTTGTACTGCGGGCAGTAGGCGGACACCGAGAGGCCGACGAAGAAGCCCGCCTGTTTCGCGGTCAGATTGGTGTTCCTCATCGCCTTCATCGCGAGCAGGCTCGCCGGCTGCTTGCTGTCGAATCCGGCGCAGACCGTGTGGGCCATCGAGATGGCGGTGTCGGGGTCGTTGATGACGATTCCGTTGTCCGCGAGGGCCGACAGGAAGGCGTCGTCGGCCGGATCCGCCGCCGCCGGCGCCGCGAGGAGCAGCGCGGCGGCGGCTGCCACGGCGAAAGGGGCTGCGGACCGCTTCGGAGGACCGACGCTCATAACACCCACCATAGGCCGCTTAAGGATTCCGCAAGCCCCGGTTCCGACGCTGTGCCCATGCGTAACAACGTTTTCCCCGATGGGGCCCGCGTGGCCACGATGCACCGCGCCGACGCGCCGCCGGGCCGCACCGCCAGGTTCCACCTGCACAGGGTGTTCGACCACCTGCCCTGCTGCCATCGTTCGTGGGCCAATCAGGGCAAGCAATTCTTCCTGCACGGCTACGAGCGTGCCTTCGACATCGAGTTCGCCTGCGCCGAAACCGAAGCAGGCACCGACGCCGTCGTCGGCGAGGGCACCCTCGACGAGGTCAAGGGGGCGCTGCGCGACCAGTTCGACCACACCACGCTGATCGCCGCCGACGACCCCAGCGCGACCTGTTCGAGTTGCTGGCCGACCGGGGCGTCATCGACCTGCGGATCATGGACGACACCGGGATGGCGGGCGCGACCGCCTGGACGTTCGAGACGGTGGAAGGCATCGTCGGGCCGGCCACCGGCGGCCGCGTCTGGGTGTCGCGCATCAAGGCGCACGAGAGCCGCAACCACGTCGTCACCCTCACGGCCGGGCCCGTTTAGGGGAAACACGGCGCGCGCACTTCCGATGCGGGAGTATGCGTTCGTGAGCGACGCCTCCGCCATCGGCTGTGTGGGAACGCTGACCGTCGCAACCCGCGGCGACGGCGGCGCCGGCGAGGTGCTGGTCACCGTCCGGGGCGCCAAGGAGGCCTTCCTGGCATGGTCCGACCACCCCCTGCCGAAGGGCGCCCAGGTGCTGGTGGTGGAGGTCAGGGGCGCCCGCACGGTGGCCGTCGAGCCCTGGCAGGGCCTCGCCTGACCTGAATTGACGGCCCGGATCGGCCGGGATACAACAGCCAAACCCGCGAAGGAGTCCCATGCTCGGTTACAAGGTGCCCGCCCCCGACGAGGCGATGCTCGTCTCCGGTGCCCGAACCAAAAGCAACGCGCCGTTCCGCGTCGTGACCGGTCACGGCGCCTTCATCATGCCGTTCTTCCGCAAGGTCCGGTTCCTCACGCTGGCCATGTGCGAGGCCGAGGTCGCCGAGAAGTGCGTGACCCAGCAGGGCATCACCCTCAACGTGCGGGCGGTGATCGCCTTCAAGGTCGGCAACGACACCGAGAGCATCATCAGCGCGGCGCAACGATTCCTGTCCGAGCAGGACCAGATGTCGGTGTTGACCGGCCGCATCTTCGCCGGCCACCTGCGCTCGATCATCGGGTCGATGACCGTCGAGGAGATCATCCGGGAGCGCCAGAAGCTGGCCACCGAGGTGCTCGACGGGTCCAAGGAAGAGATGGCGCGCATCGGGCTGACCGTCGACGCGCTGCAGATCCAGTCCATCGACGACGACGGGCTGGGCTACATCGACGCCATGTCGGCGCCGCACAACGCCGCGATCCAGCAACAGGCGCAGATCGCGCAGGCGCAGGCCAACCAGGCGGCCGCCGAGGCCGAACAGGAGTCACAGCGCAAGCAGGCCGAGTTCGCCCGTCAAACCGCCATCGTCAAGGCGCAGTACAAGGCCGAGGTCGACAAGGCCCAGGCGGAGGCCGCGCAGTCCGGGCCACTCGCCGAAGCCGAGGCCCAGCGCGAGGTGCTGCAGATGCGCACCGAACTGGCGGAGCGCGCCGCCGAGCTGCGCCAGCAGGAACTGGTCGCCGAGGTCGTCAAACCCGCCGAGGCCGAGGCCGAGCGTGTCCGGATCCTGGCCGTCGCCGACGCGGAGAAGATGAAGATCCAGGCGGAGGCGGCCGCGTCGCACAACCGGGTGGCGCTCGACAAGGCGCTCATCGACCAACTGCCCGAGATCGTCGAGAAGGCGGCCCGGGGCCTGGCCAACGCGAACGTCACCGTGCTCAACGGGGCCGAGGGACTCACGGAGGTGGCCAGCGGGCTGGTGGCGCAGGGCAGGGCGATCTTCGACGCCCTGCGCGGCACCGTCGAGTACTACGACGACGAAGACGGCGCACCGCCGCTGACCACCAACTCCGACTCCGGCCCGCCCGCCCGCTGAGGAAACTCGCCGCTTGTCCGAAACGGTGGCGGGCGCCTCGCCGTGGTGCAACACTGGAACGCCACCCGAGCAACCTGGGCGAAAGGTCCCCTGACGTGAGCAAAAAGGTCCAATCAGCGGCGGATGCGGCGCGGGCGAACCTCGCCGCCGAGCTGGAGCGGCTACGGCAGCGGCGGGACCGCCTCGAGGTCGAAGTCCGCAACGACCGCGGCATGGTGGGCGATCACGGCGACGCGGCCGAGGCGATCCAGCGCGCCGAGGAGCTGGTCGGGCTCAGCGACCGGATCAACGAGCTGGACCGGCGCCTGCGGACCGGGCCGTCGCAGCCCGACGCATCGGAGACCCTGCCGGGGGGCACCGAGGTGACCCTGCGGTTCTCCGACGGCGAGGTGGTCACGATGCACGTGATCTCGATCGTCGAGGAGACGCCCGTCGGCCGGGAAGGGGAAACGCTGACCGCGCGCAGCCCCCTGGCCCAGGCCCTGGCCGGCCACAAGGCGGGCGACACGGTGACCTACTCGACGCCGCAGGGCGAGGATCAGGTCGAGTTGATCGCGGTCAAGCTGCCCCGCTGAAGCGTCGCGGGGCAGTCCGTGCGGCCCGGTTAGACTCCCCCCAATGGTTGCCCCGCCGCCCGATGCCGCGCCGCCGGGCCCGCAGTTGAGTCTGACGACGCAGGTGACGCGGTTCGTCGTCACCGGTGGCCTGGCGGGGATCGTGGACTTCGGCCTCTACCTGCTGCTGTACCAGGCGGTGGGCGTGCAGGTCGACCTGGCGAAGGCCACGAGCTTCGTCGTCGGCACCATCACCGCCTACCTGATCAACCGGCGGTGGACGTTCCAGGCGGCCCCGAGCACCGCGCGCTTCGTCGCGGTGATGATCCTGTACGGCGTCACCTTCGCCGTACAGGTCGGGCTCAACCACCTGTGCCTGGCGCTTTTGCACTATCGCGGCTGGGCGATACCCGTCGCGTTCGTGATCGCGCAGGGCACCGCGACGGTGATCAACTTCATCGTGCAGCGGGCGGTAATCTTCCGCATCCACTGACCCGACGTTCGCAAGCGGTACCCTCTTTGACGATGTTGAGCACCGACGTTCCGACCACCACCGCCCGGCTGACCGGCTTCGGCCGCACCGCGCCGTCGGTGGCCCAGGTGCTCTCGACCCGCGACCCCGAGGTGATCGCCAAGGCGGTCGCCCGCGTCGCCGAATCCGGCGGCCCGAACGGGCGCGGGGTGATCGCGCGCGGGCTGGGCCGGTCCTACGGCGACAACGCCCAAAACGGCGGCGGCCTGGTGATCGACATGACCGGCCTGAATCGGATCCACTCGATCAGCGCCGACACCCGGCTCGTCGACGTCGACGCCGGCGTCAGCCTGGACCAACTCATGAAGGCGGCGCTCCCGTTCGGGCTGTGGGTCCCGGTGCTGCCCGGCACCCGCCAGGTCACCGTCGGCGGCGCGATCGCCTGCGACATCCACGGCAAGAACCACCACAGCGCGGGCAGCTTCGGCAATCACGTGCGCTCGATGGACCTGCTGATGGCCGACGGCACCGTCCGCGCCCTCTCCCCCGACGGGGACGACGCCGAGCTGTTCTGGGTCACCGTCGGCGGCAACGGCCTGACCGGGATCGTGCTGCGCGCCACCATCGAAATGACGCCGACGGAGACCGCGTACTTCATCGCCGACGGGGTGGCCACCCGGGACCTCGACGAGACGGTCGCCGTTCACCTCGACGGCAGCGAGGCCAACTACACCTACTCCAGCGCCTGGTTCGACCTGATCAGCCCGCCACCCAAACTCGGCCGGGCCGCGGTCAGCCGGGGCAGCCTGGCGAAGCTGGACCAGCTGCCGGCCAAGCTGGCCGAGAATCCGCTGAAATTCGATGCGCCGCAACTGTTGACGGTGCCCAACGTGTTTCCCGTCAGCGCGATGAACAAGCTCTCCTTCATGGCCATCGGCGAGGTGTACTACCGGCTGGGCGGCACCTACACCGGCAAGATCATGAACCTGTCGCAGTTCTACCACATGCTCGATCTGGTCAGCGGCTGGAACAATGCCTACGGCCCAATGGGTTTCGCGCAACATCAGTTCCTGGTGCCGCCGGACGCGATGGACGAATTCAAGGCCATCATCCGCTGGATCCAGACCCGCGGCCACTACTCGGCGCTGAACGTGTTCAAATTGTTCGGCCCGGGCAACCGCGCACCGCTGAGTTTCCCGATGGCCGGGTGGAACGTCGCGATGGACTTTCCCAACAAGCCGGGCATCAACGAGTTCCTCAACGAACTCGACAGGCGCGTACTGGAATTCGGTGGCCGGGTTTACACGGCCAAGGATTCTCGCGCGAGCGCCGAAACCTTCCACGCCATGTACCCACGCATCGACGAGTGGATCGCGGTGCGCCGCAAGGTGGATCCCGCAGGGGTGTTCGCCTCGGACATGGCCCGACGTTTGGAGCTGCTGTAAATGGTGCGCCAATGGTGTTAGACGCCGTGGGGAATCCGCAGGCCATCCTGCTGCTCGGCGGTACCTCCGAGATCGGGCTGGCCATCTGCGAGCGCTACCTGCAGAACGCGCACGCCCGCATCGTGCTGGCCGCCATGCCGAACGACCCGGGCCGCGACGCCGCCGTCGCCCAGATGAAGGCCGCGGGCGCGCGCTCGGTGGAGATGATCGACTTCGAGGCCACCGACCCCGACAGCCACCCGAAGACGGTCGACGCGGCCTTCGCCCACGGTGACGTCGACGTGGCCATCGTCGCCTTCGGCATCCTCGGCGACGCCGAGGAGTTGTGGCAGAACCAGCACAAGGCCGTCTTGGCCGCCGAAATCAACTACACCGCAGCGGTTTCGGTGGGGGTGCTGCTGGCCGAGAAGATGCGCGCCCAGGGTTTCGGCCAGATCATCGCGATGAGCTCGGCCGCCGGTGAGCGGGTGCGGCGGTCCAACTTCGTGTACGGGTCCACCAAGGCGGGACTGGACGGCTTCTATCTGGGCCTGGGCGAGGCGTTGCGCGAGTACGGGGTTCGCGTCCTGGTGATCCGGCCCGGCCAGGTGCGGACGCGGATGAGCGCGCACGTCAAGGAGGCGCCGCTGACCGTCGACAAGGAGTATGTCGCCAACCTCGCGGTGACCGCGGCCGCAAAAGGTAAGGAATTGGTTTGGGCGCCGGCAGCATTCCGTTACGTGATGATGGTGTTGCGACACATTCCGCGGAGCGTCTTCCGCAAGCTGCCAATCTGATCATGCGTAACGCGCTGGCCGCGCTGGGCCAGATGGCTCTGGCGGCCGCGGTGGCCGTCGTCGTCGCGGTCGTGTCGCTGGTCGCCATCTCCCGCGTGCAGTGGCCGGCCTTCCCGTCGTCGAACCAGCTGCACGCGCTGACCACCGTGGGGCAGGTCGGCTGCCTGGCCGGCCTGCTGGCCGCGGGGTGGGCGTGGCGGCGGTATCGGTGGCTCGCCCGGCTGGGCGGGCTGGCGTTCGTGTCCGCGTTCACCGTCGTGACGCTGGGCATGCCGCTGGGCGCGACCAAGCTGTACCTGTTCGGCATCTCGGTCGACCAGCAATTCCGCACCGAGTACCTGACCCGGCTGGCCGACAGCCCCGCCCTGCGCGACATGACCTACCTCGGGCTGCCGCCGTTCTACCCGCCGGGCTGGTTCTGGATCGGCGGGCGGGCCGCGGCGCTGACCGGCACGCCGGCCTGGGAGGTCTACAAGCCGTGGGCCGTCACCTCGATCGCGGTCGCGGTCGCCGTCGCCCTCGTGCTGTGGTGGCGGATGGTCCGCTTCGAGTACGCGCTGATCGTCACCACCGCGACGGCGGCGGCGACGCTCGCCTACGGCTCGCCCGAGCCGTACGCCGCGATGATCACCGTGCTGCTGCCGCCGGTGCTGGTCCTGACGTGGTCGGGCTTGCGCGCCGGCGACCGCGAGCGTCACGCCAGCGTGGCGCCGGACGCCGACGGCCACGCTGGCGTGACGGTCGACGCAAGAAGCGGGTGGGCCGCGGTCGTCGGCGCCGGGCTGTTCCTCGGCTGGACCGCCACCTGGTACACGCTGCTGTTCGCCTTCGGCGCGTTCACGGTCGCGCTGATGGCCCTGTGGCTGGCCGGCCTGCGCTGGCGACAAGGAGGTTTCCGCGCCGCGCTCGACCCGCTGCGCCGGCTGGCCGTCGTCGCGGTCATCGCCGCGGCCATCGCGAGCACCACCTGGCTGCCTTTCCTGTTGCGGGCGGCCCGCAGCCCGGTCAGCAACTCCGGCAGCGCTCAGCACTACCTGCCGGCCGACGGCGCCGTGCTGACCTTCCCGATGCTGCAGTTCTCCCTGCTGGGAGCGGTCTGCCTGCTGGGCGCGCTGTGGCTGGTGGTCCGCGCCCGGTGGTCGGTGCGGGCCGGCGCCCTGGCCATCGGGGTGCTGGCCGTCTACCTGTGGTCGCTGCTGTCGATGCTGACCACTCTGGCGCGCACCACCCTGCTGTCGTTCCGGCTGCAGCCCACCCTCACCGTGCTGCTGGTGGCCGCCGGGGCGTTCGGCTTCGTCGAGGCGGTGCGGGCGCTGTCCGCGCGGGGCCGGGCCGTGCTCCCCGTCGCCGCCGCCGTCGGGCTGGCCGCCGCGATCGCGTTCAGCCAGGACATTCCCGACGTGCTGCGGCCGGATCTCACCGTCGCCTACACCGACACCGACGGCGACGGGCAGCGCGGCGACCGGCGGCCGCCGAGTTCGGAGAAGTTCTACCCCGACATCGACCGCGCGATCACGACCGTGACGGGCCGGCCCCGCGACCAGACCGTCGTGATGACCGCCGACTACAGCTTCCTGTCCTTCTATCCCTATTGGGGATTCCAGGGGTTGACGTCGCACTACGCCAACCCGCTCGCGCAGTTCGACCTGCGGGCCGCCCAGATCAACAAGTGGTCCAAGCTCAAGTCCGCCGGCGAGCTCATCCACGCGCTCGACACCTGCCCGTGGCCACCGCCCACGGTGTTCCTCATGCGCCGCGGCGCGAACGGCAACTACACGCTGCGGCTCGCCGAGGACGTCTATCCCAACCAGCCCAACGTCCGCCGCTACACCGTCGATCTGCGGGCCGCCCTCTTCGACAGCCCGCAGTTCGTCGTCCACAGCGCCGGCCCCTTCGTGCTGGCCATTCGCAAACCGGCGCCGGGGCACCCATGAGCACCGACACCTCGCCCTCACGCGCCGAAGAACTACCATCAACCACCGTGACCGACACGGGAGCGAACCACCGGATCGCTCGGTGGGTAGCTACCGTCGCGGGGCTGCTCGGGGCGCTGCTGGCCATCGCCACGCCCCTGCTGCCGGTCAACCAGACCACGGCCCAGCTGAACTGGCCGCAGAACGGCACGTTCGAAAGCGTCGACGCACCCCTGATCGGGTACGTGGCCACCGACCTGAACGTCACCATCCCGTGCCAGGCCGCCGCCGGGCTGGCCGGCCCGCGGAACGCCGGCAAGACGGTGCTGCTCTCCACCGTGCCCAAGCAGGCGCCCAAGGCCGTCGACCGCGGGCTGCTCATCCAGCGCGCCAACGACTACCTGGTGCTCGTCGTGCGCAACGTCGCGGTGGTCACCGCCCCGCTCAACCAGGTGCTCGGCCCCGCCTGCCAGCGGCTGACCTTCACCGCGCACGCCGACCGCGTCACCGCCGAATTCGTCGGGCTGACCCAGGGCCCCAACGCCGAGCACCCCGGCGCGCCGCTGCGGGGCGAGAAGAGCGGCTATGACTTCCGGCCCCAGATCGTCGGCGTGTTCACCGACCTGAGCGGGCCGGCGCCGCCGGGCCTGAGCTTCTCGGCGACCATCGACACCCGCTACAGCAGCAGCCCCACCCAGCTGAAGATGGCGGCGATGATCCTCGGGTTGGTGCTGACCGCCGCCGCCCTGATCGCCCTGCACGTCCTCGACACCGCCGACGGCACCCGGCACCGGCGCTTCCTGCCGTCGCGCTGGTGGTCGCTCAGCGGGCTGGACGCCCTGGTCATCGCCGTGCTGGTGTGGTGGCAATTCGTCGGCGCCAACACGTCCGACGACGGCTACATCCTGACCATGGCCCGGGTCTCCGAGCACGCCGGCTACATGGCCAACTACTACCGCTGGTTCGGCACGCCGGAGGCGCCCTTCGGCTGGTACTACGACCTGCTGGCGCTGTGGGCCCACGTCAGCACGGCCAGCATCTGGATGCGGTTGCCCACCCTGGCCATGGCGCTGACGTGCTGGTGGGTGATCAGCCGCGAGGTGATGCCGCGCCTGGGGCACGCCGTCAAACAGAACCGCGGCGCGGCGTGGACGGCGGCCGGGATGTTCCTGGCCGTGTGGCTGCCGCTGAACAACGGGCTGCGGCCCGAGCCGATCATCGCGCTGGGCATCCTGCTGACCTGGTGCTCGGTGGAGCGCGCGGTGGCCACCAGCCGGCTGCTGCCGGTGGCGGCCGCCTGCATCATCGGCGCGCTGACGCTGTTCTCCGGGCCGACGGGCATCGCCTCGATCGGCGCCCTGCTGGTCGCGATCGGGCCGCTGCGGACCATCCTGCACCGCCGATCCAAGCTGTTCGGTGCGCTACCACTGGTGGCGCCCCTGCTGGCCGCGGTCACGGTCACCGCCATCCTCATCTTCCGCGACCAGACGCTGGCCGGCGAGATCCAGGCCACCGCTCTCAAGCGCGCCGTCGGGCCCAGCCTGAGCTGGTTCGACGAACACCTTCGCTACGAGCGGTTGTTCATGGCCAGCCCCGACGGGTCGGTCGCCCGCCGCTTCGCGGTGCTGGCGCTGGTGCTCGCGCTCGCGATCACCGTCGCAATGTCGTTGCGCAAGGGCCGGATTCCGGGCACCGCCGCGGGGCCGAGCCGGCGCATCGTCGGGATCACCATCATCTCGTTCGTCGCGATGATGTTCACGCCGACCAAATGGACCCACCACTTCGGGGTGTTCGCCGGGCTGGCCGGATCGCTGGGCGCACTGGCCGCGGTCGCCGTGACCTCGGCGGCGATGCGCTCCCGGCGCAACCGCACCATGTTCGCCGCGGTGGTGCTGTTCCTGGTCGCCCTGTCCTTCGCCAGCGTCAACGGCTGGTGGTATGTATCCAATTTCGGTGTGCCCTGGTCGAATTCGTTCCCGGCGTGGCATTACGCATTCGCCACCGCGCTGCTCGGGCTGACCGTCCTGGTGCTGCTACTGGCGGCGTGGTTCCACTTCGTGTCGCCCGACAACGGCCCGCCCAAGACCCGCTACGGGGCACGCGTGGCACGAATCGTCCAGTCCCCGTTGGCCATAGCCACCTGGGTGCTGGTGGTCTTCGAGGTCGCGTCGCTCACCCTGGCGGTGACAGACCAGTACCCCGCGTGGACGGTGGGCCGGTCCAACCTCGAGGCTGCTTTTGTTTTCAAGACCGGCCACACCTGCGGACTGGCCCAGGACGTGCTGGTGGAGCAGGATCCCAACGCCGGGATGCTCGCGCCGGTGAGCGCCACGGTCGGCGACGCCCTGGGTGCGGGACTGTCGGAAGCCTTCACGCCCAACGGCATTCCCGCCGACGTCCGCGCGGATCCGGTGATGGAACGACCGGGTGACCGCAGCTTCATCAACGACGACAAGCTGGTCACCGGCGCCGAGGCGGGCACCGAGGGCGGCACCACCCCGGCGCCGGGAATCAACGGTTCGGTCGCCAAGCTGCCCTACAACCTGGACCCGGCGCGCACGCCCGTCCTGGGCAGCTGGCGCCCGGGCATCCAGGTCCCCGCGCATCTGCGATCCGGCTGGTACCGGCTGCCCGCCCGCGACAAGGCGGGGCCGCTGCTGGTGGTCAGCGCGGCCGGCCGCTTCGACCCCCGCGAGGTCCAGGTCCAGTGGGCCACAGACGACGAAGCGGCGGGCGGACACCCCGGCGGGTCCTTCCAGTTCTCCGACGTGGGCGCCTCCCCGGCGTGGCGCAACCTGCGGCTGCCGCTGTCGGCCGTCCCCGGCAACGCCACCCAGATCCGGTTGGTCGCCGACGACGAGGACCTGGCGCCGCAGCACTGGATCGCGCTCACACCGCCCCGGATCCCGCACCTGCGCACGCTGCAGGACGTGGTGGGGTCGCGGGACCCGGTGTTCCTGGATTGGCTGGTCGGCCTGGCGTTCCCGTGCCAGCGGCCGTTCGGCCATCAGAACGGCGTCGACGAGACGCCGAGGTGGCGCATCCTGCCGGACCGCTTCGGCGCCGAAGCCAACTCCCCGGTGATGGACAACAACGGCGGCGGTCCGTTGGGGGTCACCGAGCTGCTGCTCAAGGCGACCACCATCGCCACCTACCTGAAGGACGACTGGTCGCGCGACTGGGGCTCGCTGCAACGGCTGACGCCGTACTACCCCGACGCCCAGCCCGCGCGGCTGGAGCTGGGGACGGCCACGCGCAGCGGTCTGTGGAGCCCCGCCCCGCTGCGCAAGAGCTGAACACGGAGGGAGGGCGATGACGGCCACCCTGATGAGCATGGCCCGCGACGAGCGGGCCGAACTGGCGGAGTTCCTGGCCACGCTGACACCGCAACAGTGGGGTGAGCCCAGCCTGTGCTCGGGCTGGACCGTCAAAGACGTTGTCGCGCATATGGTCAGCTACGAAGAGCTCGACACGCTCGGGCTGCTGAAGCGCTTCGCCAAGGGCTGGATCGTCCGCGCCAACCAGGTGGGCGTCGACGAGTTCGCCGGGCTGAGCGCCCAGCAGCTGCTCGACTTCCTGCGTGCCCACCTCCAACCACGCGGCCTGACGGCGGGGTTCGGCGGGATGATCGCGCTCGTCGACGGCACCATCCACCACCAGGACATCCGTCGCGCGCTGGGCCGGCCGCGCCGCGTGCCGGCGGATCGGCTCGTGCGGGTCATGGGCCTGGTGCCGGGCAACCCCAGGATCGGCGCCGGCCGCCGGATCAGGGGGCTGCGCCTGCGCGCCACCGACGTCGACTGGGAACACGGCCGCGGGCCGGAGGTCACCGGGCCCGGCGAGGCACTGCTGATGGCGATGGCCGGCCGCCCCGCCGCACTCGCCGACCTCGACGGCCCGGGCCTGGACACGCTGGCCGCCCGGCTCACCCGCCGGCCGTTGCCCGGCCCCGCGTCCTCAGCGGACTGAATCCGATTGTCCGACCGGTCCGCGGGCCCGCTGCCCGGCCCCGCGTCCTCAGCGGACTAAGGAGCTTCGCTTACGATCGACCCTCGTGCCCCACGACGGTAATCAGCGATCGCAGCGGATCCCACGGTTGGTGGCCGCCATCGCCGGTCTGGTGGGACTGCTCTTGTGCGCACTCGTCCCGCTGCTCCCGGTCAAGCAGACCACCGCGACGGTCCTGTGGCCGCAGGGCACGGTGGACGGGCACGTCACCCAGATCACCGCACCCCTGGTGTCCGGCGCGCCGCGGGCACTGGACATCTCCATCCCGTGCGCGGCGATCGCCACCCTGCCCGCCGGTGGCGGCCTGGTCGTCTCGACCCTGCCCACCGGCGGGATCGACGCCGGCAAGAACGGGTTGTTCGTGCGCGCCGACAAGGACCTGGTGGTCGTCGCGTTCCGCGACACCGTGGCCGCGGCGGCGCCGCGCCCGGCGGTCACCGCCGGGGCCTGCAGCGTGTTGCACGTCTGGGCCGACGCGGGCGCGTCGGGGGCGGAGTTCGTCGGCATCCCCAACGCCGCGGGAACGCTGCCCTCGGAGAAGAAGCCGCAGGTCGGCGGGATATTCACCGACCTGAAGGTGCCCGCCCAGCCCGGTCTGTCGGCCCGCATCGACATCGACACCCGGTTCATCACCGCCCCCACCGCCCTCAAGCAGCTGGCGATGGGCGTGGGCGCGCTGGCCGTCCTGACGGCCATCATCGCGCTCGCCGCGCTGGACCGTCGCAGTCGCGGCGGCGGCGCGCTGGTCAATTGGCAGTCCCCGATCGCGTGGCTCTCCCGGTATCGCCCCCGCGCGAGGTGGACTTCGTGGCGCCGCGTCGGGATCGCCACCTGGATCGCCGACGCCGGAGTGATCGCCACGCTGCTGCTCTGGCACGTCATCGGCGCCACCTCTTCCGACGACGGCTACAACCTGACCATCGCCCGCGTCGCCCCGAAGGCCGGCTACATCGCCAACTACTACCGCTACTTCGGGACGACCGACGCGCCGTTCGACTGGTATCTGGGGCTGCTGTCCAGGCTCGCGTCGGTGAGCACCGCCGGCGTCTGGATGCGGTTGCCCGCCACACTGGCCGGCATCGCGTGCTGGCTGGTGATCAGCCATTGGGTGCTGCGCAGGCTGGGTCCGGGCCGGGGCGGCCTGGCGGCGAACCGGGTGGCGGTGCTCACCGCGGGCGCGGTGTTCGTGGCCGCCTGGCTGCCGTTCAACAACGGGCTGCGGCCCGAGCCGCTGATCGCCCTCGGCGTGCTGGTCACCTGGATACTGGTGGAGCGGGCGATCGCGCTGCAACGCCTCGCCCCTGCCGCGGTCGCGATCTTCGTCGCGATGCTCACCGCGACGCTGGCGCCGCAGGGGCTGATCGCCGTCGCCGCGCTGCTGACCGGGTCGCGGGCCATCGCGCGCACGATCCGGCGACGCCGGGCCACCGACGGACTGCTGGCGCCGCTGGCCGTGCTGGCGGCGTCGCTGTCCCTGATCACCGTCGTGGTGTTCCGCAGCCAGACGCTGGCCACCGTCGCCGAGTCGGCGCGCATCAAGTACAAGGTCGGGCCGACGATCGCCTGGTACCAGGACTGGCTCCGCTACTACTTCCTCACGGTCGAGTCCAACCCCGACGGGTCCATGTCGAGGCGGTTCGCGGTGCTGGTGCTGCTGCTGTGCCTGTTCGGGATGCTGGTCACCCTGCTGCGCCGCGGCCGGATCCCGGGCGTGGCCAGCGGCCCGGCCTGGCGGCTGATCGGCACCACCGCGTTCGGCCTGTTGCTGCTGACGTTCACCCCGACCAAGTGGGCTGTCCAGTTCGGCGCCTTCGCCGGTCTGGCCGGGGCGCTGGGCGCCGTCACCGCCTTCGCCCTCGCCCGGATCGGCCTGCACAACCGCCGCAACCTGACGCTGTACGTGACCGCGCTGCTGTTCGTGCTGGCGGTGGCCACCTCCGGCGTCAACGGCTGGTTCTACGTCGGCAACTACGGGGTGCCGTGGTACGACATCCAGCCGGTCATCGCCAGCCATCCGGTGACGTCGATGTTCTTGACGCTGTCCATCCTCACCGGGTTGCTGGCCGCGTGGCAGCACTTCCGGATGGACTACGCCGGGCACACCGAGGTCGAGGACAACCGGCGCAACCGGGTGCTCGCGTCGACGCCCCTGCTGGTGGTCGCGACCATCATGGTCATCGGCGAAGTCGGCTCGCTGGCCAAGGGCGCGGTCTTCCGCTACCCCCTCTACACCACCGGCAAGGCCAACCTCGCGGCGATCACGTCGGGACTGTCGCCCTCCAGTTGTGCGATGGCCGACGACGTGCTGACCGAACCCGACCCCAACGCGGGCATGCTGCAGCCGGCGCCCGGTCAGACGTTCGGCCCCGACGGGCCGCTCGGCGGCAGCAACCCCGTCGGCTTCAAACCCGACGGCGTGGGCGATGACCTGAGGTCGTACCCGGTGGTGACCAAGCCGGGCGTGGTGAATTCCGATGCCTCGCCCAACAAGCCCAACGCCGCAATGAGCGACTCGGCGGGCACCGCCGGCGGGAAGGGCCCGCTCGGCGTCAACGGCTCGCACGCGGCGCTGCCGTTCGGCCTCGACCCGGCCCGGACCCCGGTGATGGGCAGCTACGGGGAGAACTCGCTGGCCGCCACGGCCACCTCGGCCTGGTACCGGCTGCCGCCCCGCACGCCGGACCGGCCGATCGTCGTGGTGTCGGCGTCCGGGGCGATCTGGTCGTACAAGGAGGACGGCACGTTCACCTACGGGCAGTCGCTGAAACTGCAGTGGGGCATCGCCCGCCCCGACGGCACCACCCAGCCGCTAGCGGAGGTGCAGCCGATCGACATCGGCCCGGAGCCGGCGTGGCGCAATCTGCGGTTCCCGCTCACCTGGGCGCCGCCCGAGGCGAACGTGGCGCGCATCGTCGCCTACGACCCGAACCTGAGCTCGGACCAGTGGTTCGCGTTCACGCCGCCGCGGGTGCCGGTGCTGCAGACCCTGCAGCAGCTGATGGGGTCGCGCACGCCGGTGCTGATGGACATCGCGACCGCCGCGAACTTCCCCTGCCAGCACCCGTTCTCCGAACACCTCGGCGTGGCCGAACTCCCGCAATACCGCATCCTGCCGGATCACAAACAGACGGCGTCGTCGTCGAACGGGTGGCAATCGAGCGAGGCAGGCGGGCCGTTCCTCTTCCTGCAGACCATGCTGCGCACCTCGACGATCTCGACGTACCTGCGCGGCGACTGGTACCGCGACTGGGGATCGGTGGAGCAGTACTTCCGGTTGGTGCCGGCCGATCAGGCGCCGGAGGCCGTAATCGAACAGGGTGTGATGACAGTGCACGGCTGGAGCCGGCAGGGACCGATTCGGGCGCTCCCATGAGCGTCATGACCGTGGACAACCGCGAGGACAAGGCGGCCGCCCGGCAAGACGTGCGCGTGACGCGCTGGGTCGCGACGATCGCCGGGCTGATCGGTTTCGTCCTGTCGATCGCGACGCCGCTGCTGCCGGTCGTCCAAACCACCGCGACGCTCAACTGGCCGCAGAACGGTCAACTCAACAGCGTTACCGCACCGCTGATTTCGCTGACCCCGGTCGACGTGACGGTAACCGTGCCGTGCTCGGTGGTGCGCGCCCTGCCGCCCGAGGGCGGGGTGATCCTGAGCACCGCCCCCAAGAAGGGCAAGGACGCCGCGCTGAACGCGCTGTTCGTGGTCGTCAACGGCAAGCGCGTCGACGTCACCGACCGCAACGTGGTGATCGCCAGCGCGCCGCGGGATCAGGTGGCGGGCTCGCAATGCCAGCGCGTCGAGATCACCTCGACGAAGGCCGGCGCATTCGCCACGTTCGTCGGGCTGAAGGATCCGGCGGGCAGGCCGATCGGCGGCGGGTTCCCCGACCCGAACCTGCGGCCACAGATCGTCGGGGTGTTCACCGATCTCACCGGCCCGGCGCCGCCCGGGCTGCGCTTCTCGGCGACCATCGACACCCGGTTCTCCACGACCCCGACGACGTTGAAGCTGGCCGCGATGGTGCTGGCCATCGTGTCCACCATCGTCGCGCTGGTGGCGTTGTGGCGGCTCGACCAGCTGGACGGCCACCGGATGCGCCGGCTCATCCCCGCGAACTGGCGCACCTTCACCCTGGCCGACGTCACGGTGATCTTCGGCTTCGTGCTCTGGCACGTGATCGGGGCGAATTCGTCCGACGACGGCTACATCCTGGGCATGGCCCGCGTCGCCGACCACGCCGGCTACATGTCGAACTACTTCCGCTGGTTCGGCAGCCCGGAGGACCCCTTCGGCTGGTATTACAACCTGCTGGCGCTGATGACCCATGTCAGCGACGCCAGCCTGTGGATGCGGTTGCCGGACCTGATCGCGGGAATCGTCTGCTGGCTGCTCCTTTCGCGCGAGGTGCTGCCCCGGTTGGGACCCGCGGTGGCCGCCAGCAAGCCGGCGAACTGGGCGGCGGGCATGGTGCTGCTCACCGCCTGGATGCCGTTCGACAACGGCCTGCGGCCCGAGCCGATCATCGCCGTCGGCTCGCTGATCACCTACGTGCTGATCGAGCGCTCGATGCGCTACAGCCGGCTGACGCCAGCGGCGCTGGCGGTCATCACGGCCGCGTTCACCCTGGGCGTCCAGCCCACCGGATTGATCGCGGTGGCCGCGCTGGTCGCCGGTGGCCGTCCCATCCTGCGAATCCTGGTCCGCCGGCACCGGCTGGTCGGCACCTGGCCGTTGGTGGCGCCCATGCTCGCCGCCGGCACGGTCATCCTGACCGTGGTGTTCGCCGATCAGACGCTGTCAACGGTGTTGGAGGCCACCAGGATCCGGACCGCGATCGGGCCCAGCCAGGCCTGGTACACCGAGAACCTGCGCTACTACTACCTCATTCTGCCCACCGTCGACGGCTCGCTCTCGCGCCGCTTCGGCTTTTTGGTCACCGCGCTGTGCCTCTTCACGGCGTTGTTCATCATGTTGCGGCGCAAGCGAATTCCCGGCGTGGCGCGCGGGCCGGCCTGGCGGCTGATGGGCGTCATCTTCGGCACCATGTTCTTTTTGATGTTCACCCCCACCAAGTGGGTGCACCACTTCGGGCTGTTCGCGGCGGTGGGCGCCGCGATGGCGGCGCTGACCACCGTGCTGGTGTCGCCGAAGGTGCTGCGCTGGTCGCGCAACCGGATGGCGTTCCTGGCGGCGCTGATGTTCATCTTGGCGCTGTGCTTCGCCACCACCAACGGCTGGTGGTATGTCTCCAGCTACGGCGTGCCATTCAACAGCAGCATGCCCAAGATCGGCGGAATCTCGATCAGCACGATCTTTTTCGCGCTGTTCGCGGTCACCGCGGTGTACGCGGCCTGGCTGCACTTCGTCGATCCCAGCCACGGCGAGGGCCGGCTGGCGCGAGCGCTGACGGCGGCGCCGATCCCGCTGGCGGCCGGCTTCATGGCGCTGGTGTTCATCGCGTCGATGGTGGCCGGCATCGTTCGCCAGTACCCGACCTACTCCAACGCCTGGGACAACCTGCGCGAGTTCAGCGGCGGCTGCGGCCTGGCCGACGACGTCCTCGTGGAGCCGGACAGCAACGCCGGCTTCATGGCGGCGCTGCCCGACAACTTCGGGCCGTTGGGGCCGCTGGGCGGGGTCAACCCGACGGGCTTCACCCCCAACGGCGTGCCGGACCGCACGCTGGCCGAGTCGGTCAAGGAGACGTCGGTGCCCCAGCCCGGCACCGATTACGACTGGGACGCGCCGCTCAAGCTGACGACCCCGGGCATCAACGGGTCGACGGTGCCGCTGCCGTACGGCCTCAACCCCGATCAGGTCCCGCTGGCCGGCAGCTACGCGACCGGGGCGCAACAGCAGAGCAGATTGACCTCGGCGTGGTACCAACTGCCGAAGGCCGACGCCGGGCACCCGCTGGTCGTGGTGACCGCCGCGGGCACGATCGCCGGCAACAGCATCCTGCACCACCACACCGGCGGGCAGACCGTGGAATTGGAAATCGGCAGGCCCGGTCCCGGCGGCTCCGTGCTGCCGGCCGGACGGCTGGTGCCCTACGACCTGTACGGCGAGCAACCCAAGGTGTGGCGCAACCTTCGCTTCCCACGCTCGCAGATCCCCGCCGACGCGGTGGCGGTGCGAGTGGTCGCCGAGGACCTGTCTTTGACGCCGGACGACTGGGTCGCGCTGACCCCGCCGCGCGTGCCGGAACTGCGCTCGCTGCAGGAGTACGTCGGGTCGACACAGCCGGTGCTGATGGACTGGGCGGTCGGGCTGGCCTTCCCGTGCCAGCAGCCGATGCTGCACGTCAACGGCGTCACCGAGATCCCCAAGTTCCGCATCACGCCGGACTACAACGCCAAGAAGCAGGACACCGACACCTGGCAGGACGGCGTCAACGGCGGCCTGCTGGGCATCACCGACCTGCTGCTGCGTGCGCACGTGATGTCGACCTACCTGTCCCACGACTGGGGTCGCGACTGGGGATCGCTGCGCAAGTTCGACACCATCGCCGATGCGCGTCCCGCGCAGCTCGACCTCGGCACCGCGACCCGCAGCGGGTGGTGGTCCCCGGGCCCGATCCGCATTAAGCCCTAGCGGTTTATAGGGGGTTTCGAACCACAATTCGTCAGCCGCCAAATACCGCTCAAATTGACGAATGAGTAATTGTCGGCAATAGGTTTAATTGGGCCGCGATCGGGTTAATCCGTAAACCGCTGTGATCCAGTTCACACGGGGGAAACGGGTGAGCCGATGTATACGCTTACACGCTTGGGAACATGTGCGGCCGTGGTCACTTCGGTGACCACCGGCATCGCGACATCGGGGGCCGCCACGGCCGGCGCCGAGGGCGGCACCACGGTCGTCCTGGACAACTATTTGCGGCGCTGCGATTTCAGCCGGGTCAGTGTCGCCCCGCAGGTCCCGAGCCCGATGCTCGGCACGGGTTCCGCGACGATCCACACCACCGGGTCAAAAGCGATCGCGGAGGTCCACCTCTACGACGAGCCCGAACCGGGCACCCAGTTCGACGTTGGACTCATCCAGATGCCCAGGACCTCGTCGAGTACCTGCGGACCGGGCGATCCGGGCACCGCGTTCTCCGGCATGCAGACCGATGCCGCCGGCAACGGAGCGGCGACAGTGCAGGACACCATTCGGCCCGGCACCACGGGCGTGTGGGTAATTGTCGAGCGGCGCAACGCGAACTCGCAGAATCCGGCGGAGTTTTACACCTCCGAGTTCGTGGCGCCGGTATAGCCGCGGTCCCGCCGAGGCAGTGCCATAAGTCCCTATCTGGGCGCCCCGGGCAAGTGCTCCCCTAAAGGGGATCGCCGAATGACCGGCGTCGGATGAAAGGCACGGCAATGGACGCTTCACCACAGTCGCAGACCGCGACACGCTTTTTCTCCCGCGTGCTCGGTCCCTTTCTGGTCATTGTCGACGTGACGGCGGTCGCGCGCGCCTCCGACATGCAGTCGCTGCTGTCGCAATTCGAGGCGAATTCGATGTGGACCTTCGTCACCGGCGCCTTCATCTTGCTGGTCGGCCTGACGATTGTTGCCGCGCACCAAAGTTGGCGCGGCACCGCGGCGGTCATCGTGTCCCTGATCGGCTGGCTGATCGTGCTGCGCGGGCTGCTGCTGGTGGCCTTCCCCAGGTTCTTCGCTTCGCTGGCCAACGACATGATCGGCGCGCAAGCCTGGTGGATCGCGCTGTGCGTCGTCTTCGCCGTGGTCGGCCTCTACCTGACCTATGTCGGCTGGGCACCCGCACCGAATCGACCGACATCGCAAGCGGCGGCCGCCAACCCGGATCTGCCGCGAGCCGCGTGAGCGACACGGGGTCGACGCCGCCGAAGCCGACTCAGGGCGAGGGCGTGCAGGAGCGAACCGGCGACATGGGCACCGCGGTAACCGCCGAGTTCGACGCGCCGGCAACCGCCGGCGTGGGGATCGAAAACAGGCCGGCGCTCAGCCCGGGCTCCGCGGTGCTCGTCGTCACCCGCGGGCCCAACACCGGCTCCCGGTTCGCGCTGACCCAGCCCGTCATGTCCGCGGGCCGCCATCCGGACAGCGACATCTACCTCGACGACATCACCGTCAGCCGCCGGCACGCCGAATTCCTCAGCGAGGGTGGTCAATTCCGCATGGTCGACGTGGGCAGCATGAACCACACCTATTTGAACCGGGAGCCGGTCGACGCGGCGGTGCTGGCCGACGGCGACGAGATCCAGATCGGCCGGGTGCGTCTGGTTTTCCTGACGGGCGCGTAGCGTCTCACCCATGAGCGACTACGCCGTGGAGGCGGTGGACCGGCTGCCCTTTTCCACCGAGGAGAAGTCGCGGCGCTATCGAACCGAGAACTACAGCGGAGCGGTCGGCCTGAACTGGTACCGCACCGATCCCACCCTGCAGTTCACCATGGCGTATTACCTGCAGCCCGAGGAATTGGCGGTCGTGGAGCCGCATCTGGTGCGGATGGGCGAGTTGATGGGCGGCCCGGTCGCGAGGTGGGCGGAGGAGACCGATCACAGCCCGCCGCGGCTGGAGCGCTACGACCGCTGGGGGCACGACATCAGCCATGTCGTCATGCCGGCCTCTTTCACGCAATCCAAGCGCGCGGTCCTCGGCGCCCAGCAGGCCCTGCGCGACGACGCTCGCGCCGCCAAGATCAGCTCGGGCCTGAGCCTGTTCGCGTCCAACTATCTGCTGAACCAGGCCGACATCGGGATGGGCTGCGCGCTGGGCACCGGCGGCGGCATGGTCCAGTCATTGGTGGCCGCGTACGCGCCGGCCGACGTGCGAGAGCACGTGCTGGCCAAGTTCGCCTCCGGCGAGTGGGCGGGTGAGACCGCTCAACTGTTGACCGAACGCACCGGCGGCTCGGACCTGGGTGCGCTGGAGGCGACGGCGACACGCGCGGGCGACTCCTGGATCCTCAACGGGTTCAAGTGGTTTGCGTCCAACTGCGCCGGCGAGGCGTTCGTCGTGCTGGCAAAGCCCGAGGGTGCGCCCGACTCGACACGGGGCGTCGCCAATTTCCTGGTGTTGCGCACCCGCCGCGACGGGTCGCGCAACGGGGTGCGGGTGCGCCGGCTGAAGGACAAACTCGGCACCCGCTCGGTGGCCTCCGGCGAGGTGGAATTCGTTGACGCGGAAGCGTTTCTGCTGTCCGGGGAACCCACCGGCGACGCGGGCCCGTCCGACGGCAAGGGGCTCGGCCGCATGATGGAGCTCACCAACGCCGCGCGGCTCGGCATCGCCCTGTTCGGCCTCGGCAACGCGCGCCGCGCGCTGGTCGAGTCGCTGTGTTACGCCCGGCGGCGGCACGCGTTCGGCGGAGCGCTCATCGACAAGCCGCTGATGCGGCGCAAGCTCGCCGAGATGGTCGTCGACGTCGAAGCCGCGCAGGCAATGGTTTTCGACGGCACCGGCGCCACCAACCATCGCCAGCCCCGCGCCATGCGGCAACGCATCGCCGTGCCGGTCACCAAGCTGAAGGCCTGCCGGCTCGGGATCACCGCGGCGTCGGACGCGATCGAGATCCACGGCGGCAACGGCTATATCGAGACGTGGCCGGTGGCCCGGTTGCTGCGCGACGCGCAGGTCAACACGATCTGGGAGGGGCCCGACAACATCCTGTGCCTGGACGTGCGGCGCGGCATCGAGCAGACCCGCGCCCACGAGCCGCTGCTGGCGCGGCTGCGCGACGCGATGGCGGTGTCCGACGACGACGACACCACCCGATTGGTGGCCGGGCGCATCGAGGATCTGGACGCGGCGATCACCGCGTGGTCCAAGCTGGACCGTGACACGGGCGAGGCACGCCTGTTCCCGCTGGCCCAGTTCATGGGCGACGTGTACGCCGCGGCGTTGCTCACCGAGCAGGCCGCGTGGGAACGCGCCACCCGCGGCGCGGAGCGCAAGGCGCTGGTCGCCCGGCTCTACGCGCAGCGTTATCTCGCTGATCGCGGAGCGCTGCGCGGCATCGACGCCGAGTCCGACGAGGCGCTGGAGCGGTTCGACGAGCTACTGGACGGGGCGTTCACCGGTTAGCGCGCTGTCCGCCGACGGCGCTCACCTGGGACATCGCTGAGAGTTTCGTGCGGCGCATCGGCCCAGGGGCGCAGCGGGTACCCGGGATCGCAGACGAGCACCTGATGGTCGGAAGGTTGAGTGATGTCGCCCGTCACCCGAGGCCCCATGGGCAGATTGACGTCCGGACTACGCCTGGTCTCCCGGAAGCAAAGCCACTTCCGCAGCGGCCGGTGGCTGCTGTTGGCCGACGGGGTGCTGCTGATCGTTCTGGGCGCCGCCGGGTTGGTCTCCGCCGCGTTCCATCGTCACGCACCGCCCACCGGGGCCCCGTTGCTCGGGCTCGCGTTGACCCCCTGGCACAGCACACTGCTGCTCGGGCTCGGGCTGCTGGCCGCGGTCGGAGTCGTCGGTCGGCACGCGGCGGTCGCCGCGGCCGGGCTCTGCACGGTGGTTTTCACGGCCCTGGTGATCATCGGCGCGATCGCGGCGGCACATCATGCGCCGGGCCCGCTCGGCTTCGAGCCGCGCGACATCGTGTTGCACGGCGTGCTGGCAGTGACGAGTTTCGCCGTGCTGTATTGGCTCCTCCCGGACGTCCTGGAGGGGCCGGATTGGATACCGCGCCAGGAAGCCGGGACTGATCAAGGCCCTGCGTCGACCACCCCGCCGGCGGGTCAGCCGTCCGACGGGGCCTGAAGCCAGGCACGCTGACGGGCCGGCCCGTATCACTCGCGAGCAGACGCAAAATCGCCCAAACTCGCCGTGAGACATGCGATTTTGCGTCTGCTCGCGGAAGAAAACTAGACCGGGATCAGGCCGTGCTTGCGCGCGGTGCGGAACCACAACTGCTTGTCCCGCAACAGCCTCAGCGACTTGCGCAGCAGCAGCCGCGTCTCGTGCGGGTCGATGACCGCGTCGATGAAGCCGCGTTCGGCCGCGGTCCACGGGATCGCCATGTTGAGGTTGTAGCCCTCGATGAAGTCCTTCTTGATCTGCTGCGCCTCGGGCGTCGTCGGGTCGGGGAACCGCTTCATCAGCAGCTGAGCGGCGCCCTCGGCGCCGATCACCGCGATGCGCGCCGTGGGCCAGGCGAAGTTGAAGTCCGCGGTCAGCTGCCGGGACCCCATCACGGCGTAGGCGCCGCCGTAGGACTTACGCACCGTGATGGTCACCTTGGGGACGTCGGCCTCCACCACGGAGTAGAGGAACCGCCCGCCGCGCTTGATGATGCCCCGCTTCTCCTCCTCGGCGCCCGGCAGGAAGCCCGGCGTGTCCACCACGAAGACCAGCGGAATGTTGAAGGAGTCGCAGAACCGGATGAAGCGCGCCGCCTTGTCGGACGCCTCGTTGTCGATCGCCCCCGACATGTGCATGGGCTGGTTGGCGATCACCCCCACGGGGTGGCCGTCGACGCGCGCGTACCCGGTGATGATGGCCGGCCCGTGCTGCGCGGCGACGTCGAGGAAGTCACCGTCGTCGAAGATGCGCAGCAGGATCTCGTGCATGTCGTAGGCGGCGTTGTCGGAGTCCGGCACGATCGCGTCGAGCTCCAGGTCGGTCGGGGTGATCTCCGGCTCCAGGCCGGGGTTGACGATCGGCGGCTTGCCGAAGGTGCTCGACGGCAGGAACGACAGGAAGTCGCGCACGTAACCGAACGCCTCGGCCTCGGAGTCCACCACCTGGTGGATGTTGCCGTAGCGGGCCTGCGCGTCGGACCCGCCCAGCTCGTCGAGGGTGACCTCCTCGCCGGTGACCTCGCGGATCACGTCCGGGCCGGTGACGAAGAAGTAGCCCTGGTCGCGCACCGACACGAGCAGGTCGTCCTGGATCGGCGAATACACCGCTCCGCCGGCGCATTTGCCGAAGATGAGGGAGATCTGCGGCACCAGTCCGGACAGCGCCTCGTGCCGGCGGCCCAGCTCGGCGTACCACGCCAGCGAGGTGACCGCGTCCTGGATGCGGGCGCCGCCCGAGTCCTGGATGCCGATGATCGGGCAGGCGACCATCGCGCACCACTCCATCAGCCGGGCCACCTTGCGGCCGAACATCTCGCCGACCGTGCCCTGGAACACCGTCTGGTCGTGGGAGAACACCCCGACCGGCCGGCCGTCGATCATGGCGTGGCCGGTGACGCACCCGTCGCCGTAGAGCGCGGTCGGGTCGTTCGGCGTCTTGGCCAGCGCCCCGACCTCCATGAAGGTGCCCGGGTCGACCAGCGCGTGGATGCGGGCGCGAGCGCTGGGGATGCCCTTCTTCTCGCGCTTGGCGACGGCCTTCTCGCCGCCGGGCTCCATGGCCTTTTCCAGCCGCACATGCAGCTCGGCCAGTTTTTCGGCTGTCGTGTGAGCGCGAGAAGGCTCCGCACCGGTCACTAGTTGCCCACCTCACTCGTCCGGCGGTGCCCCGCCTCGATGTTCTCCAGCGCCTCGCTCATGTGTGCGCCGACCTTGGCGATGTAGGGCTCGTCGATGGCCTGAATGTGTTCGCCACCGATCGGCACCACCTCGAGGTCTGACACGTACTCGCCCCACCCGCCGTCCGGCTGCCGGACGGCGTACCGCGGCTCGAACATGATCGCGTCGTCATGGTAGCGATCCGCCATGTAGAGGGTGACGTGCCCGTCGTACGGCTGGATCTCGGCGGTGTCGATGGCCCGGTTGTCCAGGTACGACGTGCGCTGGTGCTCGATGATCCCGGCCGGGATCTGCACACCGCTCTGGCTCACCGCCTCGAGCACGAACCGGATCTGGCCCTCGTCATCGAGCTCCTCGAGCTGCTCGTAGGGGATCTCCGGGATGGTGACGTTGAACGTCTTCTCGGCGAAGCGGGCGTAGCGGTCCCAGCGCTTGCGGATCTCCTCCTTGGTCTGCGGAACCTCCTCGCCCGCGCGGACCGCGTCGATCAGCCCGACCCAGGCGACGTCCTTGCCCAGCCGCTTGAGCCCGATCGCGCACGCGTAGGCGAGCACACCGCCCAGCGACCAGCCGGCCAGGATGTAGGGGCCGTCGCCCTGCATCTCGATCAGCTTCGGAAGGTATTGCGCCGCACGCTCTTCGATCGAGCCTTCGACCCGCTCGAAGCCGTACATCGGGGTGTCCGATGGCAGCCGGTTGAGCAGCGGCTCGTACACCACGGTCGAGCCGCCGGCCGGATGGAACACGAACACCGGCGGCTTCGAGCTGCCTTCGGGCGCACGCAGGGTGCGGACGAACCCGTCGACCACGCCGGCCTCCAGGTACTGCCGCACCTTCTCGGCCAGGGCCTCGATGTTCTCCGACGTCACCACGTCCTCGACGGTGATCGGGCCGTCGGCGCGCTCCGAGAGGCGCTGCGCCATCTTGGCGGCCTGCTCGTCGTCCAACTTGGGCAGCGGGTTGAAGATGCCGCCCGGCGACTTGCCGGTGACGATCGCCCACGTCGCGAACGTCACCCGCTCGGCCGCGTCGCGCGGCGGCACGTCCGAGTTGAGCGCCGCGGCGACCGCCTGCTGGTTGAGGGCGCCGGCGGCGCCGGCCGCCTCGGATTTGGCCTGCGCGGCACCATTGCCGTTCGGCCCCGACGGGTCGGTGGGCGGCGGCGGGACGGGAACATCCGACGGGGGCGGCGCCGACTGCGTCTCCGGCTCCGCCTGCGGGTCGGGCGCCGGCACCGCCGCGGTGACCGGCGTCGCGCCGCTCATCATCTCCGCCTGTATCCGGGCGATTTCCTCGGCGCTTTGCGTCTGCTGGTACTCGTGCAGCTGCTGAACCTCGTCGCGGTGCTCGACCGCGTACTTGATCAGCTCCTCGATGTTGTAGAGGTTGGCGTCCCGCACCGCGGCCAACTGGATCGGCGGCAGGTCGAAGTCGTACTCGACGCGGTTCTTGATCCGCACGGCCATCAGCGAGTCCAGGCCGAGCTCGATCAGCGGCACCTCCCACGGCAGGTCCTCGGGTTCGTAACCCATGGCCGAGCCGACGATCAGTCCCAGGCGCTCCGCGACCGTCTCGCCCGAGTCCGGCGACCACTTGCCCATGCTGGCCGAGAAGTAGCGGTTGGTCAGGCTGTCCGTCAGGGTTTCGGCCTCGGCCTGCTCGACGGGTGCCTCGGTTGCGGCGGCCGCCGTGCCGTTGGACGGAGCCGCGGCCGCGCCCACCGCGGCCGGCAGGGCGACGGCGCCCTCCCCGGCGCGGGTCACCAGCGCGTCGTAGACCAGCGTGAACGACTCGTCGATGCGGGCGTGCACCTGCACCGACGCGCCACCGGGGTGCCGGGTCAGCGTCGTCACCAGCCGGGCGCCCTCGCCCGGGACCGCGCGCTGCTCGGCGGCCGCCAGCTGCGCGTCCGGAAGCACCTCGGCCGCGGCGGCTTTCACCAACGCGGGCAGATCCGTCAGGCCGCGGGGGTTGTACTCCCACACGTGGCGGCCGTCCGGCAGCGCGACGTGGTTGCCCGGCATGAGCACCGAGCTGCTGCCGTGCGCGAAGTGCACGTCCAGCCAGTGCTCCTTGCGCTTGAACCGGGTCGGCGGGATGTTCGCGTAGTCGGCCGGCCCCGCCGCGCGGGTGAATAGCGTCCAGATGTCCAGGTCGTGGCCGTAGACGTAGAGCTGCGCCATGGTCGAGATCATCGACTCGACCTCGTCCTGCTTGCGGGCCAGCGTCGGGATCAGCTGCGCGTCGTGCAGCCCGGCCGCGGCGGTGGTCAGGCCCACCTGCATCAGCGCCACCGGGTTGGGAGCCAGCTCCAGGAACGTGGTGTGGCCGCTGTCGACGGCGTTGCGGACCCCGTGGGTGAAGTAGACGCTGTGCCGCAGCCCCTTCTTCCAGTAGTCGACGTCGTGGATCGGCTCGCCGCCCGGCTTGATGTAGCTGCCCTCGTGCACGGTCGAGTAGATCCCGACCGTCGGGCTCAGCGGCTTGATGCCCTGCAGCTCCGCGGCCAGCTCGCCGAGCAGCGGGTCCATCTGCTGGGTGTGGCTGGCGCCCTTGGTCTGGAACTTGCGGGCGAACTTCCCCTCCGCCTCACAGCGGGCGATGATCGCGTCCACCTGCTCGGGCGGGCCGCCGATGACGGTCTGGGTGGGGGCGGCGTAGACGCACACCTCGAGATCGGGAAAGTCCGGGAAGACGGTTTCGATCTCGTCGGCGGAGTACTCCACCAGCGCCATCAGCCGGATGTACTCGCCGAACAGCATCGCCTCGCCCTCGCCCATCAGGTGCGAGCGCGAGCAGATGGTCCGGGTGGCGTCGCGCAGCGACAGGCCGCCGGCGAAGTACGCGGAGGCCGCCTCGCCCAGCGACTGCCCGACCACCGCGGCGGGCTTGGCGCCGTGGTGCTTGAGCAGCTCGCCCAGCGCGATCTGGATCGCGAAGATGGTGACCTGGGTGGTTTCGATGCCGTAGTCCTGCGAGTCGTCGAGGATCAGCTCGAGCACCGAATAACCCAACTCGTCCTGGACCAGCGCGTCGACCTTCTCGATCCACTCGGCGAAGACCGCGTTGCGCAGGTACAGGCTCTTGCCCATCTTGCGGTGTTGCGCACCGAATCCCGCCAGCACCCACACCGGCCCGTTGGTCACCGGCCCGTCGACGCTGAACACGCCCGGCCGCTGCTTGCCCTCGGCGACCGCGCGCAGGCCCTTGATGGCCTCCTCGTGGTCGTGGGCCAGCACCACCGCGCGCGAGCGGCCGTGGTTGCGCCGCGACAGCGCCCGGCCGATCGATTCCAGCGACGACGCCTGCCCCTCGGGGCTTTCCATCCAGTCCGCCAGTTCGGCGGCCGCGGCCTTCTTGCGCGACGTCAAAAACGCCGACACCGCGAGCGGAATCAGGGGTTTGGTCGGCGCCTCTCCCCCAGAGGCCTCCTGCGCCGCCAGCTCCTCCAGCGCGATCTCCTTGAGCCGCAGCGCCTCGTCGGTGACGCCCGGCAGTTCGGGCTCGTCCTCCTCGGGCGCCTCGGGGTCGGGAATGATGTTGCCGAAGTCGTCGAACCGCAGTGCGTGGGCCTCCATCGTCGGCGCTTCAGCGGCGTCCGTTGCGGCCTTGTGCTCGGGTTCGGGCTCGCGCGCCTCTTTTTCCACGACGTCACGGGGTAAGACCTCGCGCACCACCAGGTGCGCGTTGGCGCCACCGAACCCGAAGCTGGACACCCCGGCCAGCGCGTAGCCGCCGTACCGCGGCCAGTCGGTGGGCTGGTCGATCACCTTCAGGCGCATCGCGTCGAAGTCGATGTAGGGGCTGGGCCCGGCGAAGTTGATCGACGGCGGCAGCTTGTCGTGCTGCAGGGCCAGCACCACCTTGGCCAGGCTGGCCGCACCGGCCGCCGATTCCAGGTGGCCCACATTGGTTTTCACCGCACCCAGCAGCGCCGGGCGGTCGGTGGGCCGGCCCCGGCCCACGACGCGACCCAACGCCTCCGCCTCGATCGGGTCGCCGAGCACCGTCCCGGTGCCGTGCGCCTCGATGTAGTCGACGGTGCGCGGGTCGATGCCGGCGTCCTTGTAGGCCCGGCGCAGCACGTCGGCCTGCGCGTCCTGGTTGGGCGCGATCAGGCCGTTGGACCGGCCGTCGTGGTTGACCGCGCTGCCCGCGATCACGGCGAGGATCTGGTCGCCGTCGCGGCGGGCGTCGTCGACCCGCTTGAGCACCAGCATGCCGCCCCCCTCGGAGCGGGTGTAGCCGTCGGCGTCGGAGGAGAACGATTTGATCCGGCCGTCGGGCGACAGCACCTGGCCGATCTCGTCGAAACCGAGCGTGACGACCGGGGTGACCAGCGCGTTGACGCCACCGGCGACGGCCACGTCGCACTCGCCGTTGCGCAGCGCCTGGACCGCTTGGTGCGCGGCCACCAGGGAACTCGAGCAGGCGGTGTCGACGGCCACCGACGGGCCGCGGAAGTCGTAGAAGTAGGAGACCCGGTTGGCGATGATCGACGTCGCGGTGCCGGTGATCGCGTAGGGGTGCGCGACGGTCGGGTCGGACACCGCCAGGAAGCTGTAGTCGTTGTTGGAGACGCCGACGTACACGCCGACGGACCCGCCGCGCAGGCTCGACGCGGGGATGCGTGCGTACTCGAGCGCCTCCCACGTGAGCTCCAGCGCCATCCGCTGCTGCGGGTCGATGTTGTCGGCCTCGGTCTTGGCCACCGCGAAGAACTCGGAGTCGAACCCCTTGATGTCCTTCAGGTAGCCACCGCGGGTGCGGGCCTTGGCCATCCGTTCGGCCAGCCGCGGCTCCTCCAGGAACTCCTCCCAGCGACCCTCGGGCAGGTCGGTGATGGCGTCGCGGCCCTCCATCAGCGCCTGCCACGTCTCGTCGGGGGTGTTCATGTCGCCGGGCAACCGGGTCGACAGGCCCACGATCGCGATGTCGACGCGCTCGGCCGGGCCGTTACGCGTCCAGTCCGAGACGTCGTCGCCCGACGTGTCGATCTCGGGCTCGCCCTCGACGATCCGCGTGGCGAGCGACTCGATGGTCGGATGCTGGAAGGCCACCGCGACGGACAGGGTGACACCGGTCATGTCTTCGATGTCGGCGGCCATCGCCACGGCGTCGCGCGACGACAGACCCAACTCCACCATGGGCACCGACTCGTCGACGTCGTCCGGTGACTTGCCAACGGCCCGGCCCACCCAGTTGCGCAGCCATTCGCGCATCTCGGGGACCGTCATCTCGGCCTTCTTGGCGGGGACGTCGCCGCCGGTGTTCTCTGGGTTCTCGGAGTGATCAGTGTCAGCCATAGTGTTCGTGAATTCAGTCGGTCGAGCTGGCGAAGGCGGTCGGCGAGCCGACACCGCTGCGCAGGCTGCCGTCGAGGTAGGCGGCCCGGCACGCGCGGCGCCCGATCTTGCCGCTGGAGGTGCGCGGGATCGTGCCCGCCTGCACCAGCAACAGGTCGCGGATGGTGACCCCGTGCCGCACGGCGATGGCCGCGCGGATCTCGTCGGCGATGGGCTGGTAGTCGAGCTTGTGCGTGCCGGGCGCGCGCTCGGCGACGATCACCAACTGCTCGGAGCTGTCCTCGGGGTCGTGCTTGAGGCCGGTGTGCGGGTTGTCGAACACCACCTGGGGCAGCTCGTTGGCCGGGACCGAGAACGCGGCCACGTAGCCGGTGCGCAGCGCCCGGCTGGCCTCCTGCGCCGAGTACTCGAGGTCCTGCGGGTAGTGGTTGCGGCCGTCGATGATGACGAGGTCCTTGATGCGGCCGGCTATATAGAGGTGCCCGTTGTGGTAGGTGCCGTAGTCGCCGGTGCGGACCCACAGCCCGTCATCCTCGGCCCCCTCGGCGTGCGACTGGCTGATGCGGGACTTGAGGATGTTGCGGAAGGTCTCCTGGGTCTCCGCCTCCTTGCCCCAGTAGCCGAGGCCGAGGTTCTTGCCGTGCAGCCAGATCTCGCCGATCTGGTCGTCCGGCAGTTCGGTGGCCGTGTCGGGGTCGACGATGACGGCCCACTCGTCGACACCGATGACGCCCGCGGACACCTGCGCGACGGCGTTCGGCGCGTCGGGGGCCACCTCGACGAAGCGCTGCTTGTTGAGCTCGTCGCGGTCGACGTGGATCACCGTGGGCGCCTCGTCCATCGGCGTGGTGGAGACGAACAGGGTCGCCTCGGCCAGGCCGTAGGACGGCTTGATCGCGGTCTCCCGCAGGCCGTACGGCGCGAACGCCTCGTAGAACTTGCGCATCGACGCCGGGGACACCGGCTCGCTCCCGTTGAGGATCCCCTTGACGTTGCTCAGGTCCAGGGGCGGCTCGCCCTCCTTGGGCACGCCGCGCACGGCGGCGTGCTCGAACGCGAAGTTCGGCGCGACGGTGAAAAGTTCCGAGCCCGGCTCGTCTTCGGGCTTGCGCGCCATCTCGCGGATCCACCGGCCGGGGCGGCGCACGAAGGCGGCCGGCGTCATGAAGGTGAAGTTGTGGCCCAGCACCGGCGACAACAGTGCCGTGATCAGACCCATGTCGTGGAAGAACGGCAGCCAGGACAGGCCGCGGTCACCCTCCTTGCCCTCCAGCCCGTTGAGCACCTGCAGCACGTTGGTCGGCAGGTTCAGGTGGCTGATCATCACGCCGGTCGGGGTGCGCGTGGAGCCGGACGTGTACTGCAGGTAGGCGATGGTGGTCTCGTCGGCGACCGGCTCCACCCAGGTGGAGGCCACCTCGGTCGGCACCGCGTCGACGGCGATCACCCGGGGCCGTTCCTTGGCCGAGCGGGCGCGGATGAACTTGCGGACCCCCTCGGCCGCCTCGGTGGTGGTCAGGATCGTCGAGGGGGTGCAGTCGTCGAGCACCGCGTGCAGGCGGCCGACGTGTCCCGGCTCGCCCGGGTCGAACAACGGCACGGCGATCCGGCCCGCGTACAGCGCGCCGAAGAAGGCGATCAGGTAGTCGAGGTTCTGCGGGCACAGGATGGCGATGCGGTCCCCCGGCTGGGTGACCTGCTGCAGCCGGGCGCCCACCGCACGGTTACGGGCGCTGAAGTCGCGCCAGATGATGTCGCGGTAGACACCGTCCCGTTCGGTGGAATAGTCGATGAACCGGTAGGCCAGCTTGTCGCCGCGAACCCTCGCCCACTTCTCAACGTGCTTGACCAGGTTGGTGTTGTCCGGGAACCTGATCTTTCCATTCACGATGAACGGGTTGTGGTACGGCATTCCGCTCTCCTGTCACACCTGTTTTAGGCCGGCGCTACGCCGACGTGTTGTCCTTCGGTCGGCCAGGCCGACGGTTTCCATTTCTAGCGGGCCAGTCCCTCGCGCGGCGCCGCGGGCGGCGGCCTCCTGTCCATCCCAGGCCGGCTTCCACCAGGATCGGGCCCGCAACAAAGTGTTATAGCTCTTAAATTCCTCTTAATGTTAAGGGGCGGCCCGCAGCACACCAAATCACAAGGTACCGCTGATCTGGACCGGCAACGGGCTCCTGACGGCTGTGTCCCGCGCCCGGTCATCCGTGTTTGGGATGCGGCGCGTTGGCGATCAGCCCTCGAACCCAGTTCAACGTCCAATCGGTGGCCGTCTGCCCGTCGGCGTTCCAGAACTGCGGCGTCGCGTACAGCGCGTGGATGGGCTGCCCGCCGTTACCGGCCAGGGTGTTGAGCGTGTTGGGCAGGTTGGCCACGCTGAACGCCTCCTGCGGCGCGGCGCAGATGAGGTCGCCGGGTGCGCAGATCTCGTTGGTCTTGCCGTCGAGCGCGCCGAACCCGCCCGGCCGCGCACCGGTCATGGTCAGGCCGAGATCGGACAGCACGGGCACTTCGTGCAACGTGATCTCGGCGCCCTGCCCCGGCGGGTTGGGGCCGACGTCGTTGCCCACCCCGGGCTGGCGCCGGCCGTCGGCGATCAACGTCACACCGAGCACCAGGTCGTCGTCGACGGGTCCGCGGCCGTTGCCGATGTCGCTGGCGATGTCACCGGCGATAACCGCGCCCTGCGAGAAGCCCATCAGCACGTAGCTGGTCAGCGGGCACTTGGCGTTCATGTCCGTCATCGCCTGGACGGTCGCGCGGGTGCCCTCGGCCCGGCTTGCGTTGTAGGACATCTGGGTGTCGCCGCTGAGCGGGTTGTGGAACTGCGCGGTGTAGGGCGTGGTGTACTCCTGCACCCGGGAGGCGGGGAACTCCTGGGTGATCGCCGCCGCCACCTTGTGCAGCAGCGCGTTGGGGAATTGCACCGGGTTGGCCGGGTCGTCCTGCGGGGCGGACTCCCAGGTGCCGGGGACGTTGACCAACTGGACGTCCGGACACGACGCGTCTTGGCTGGCGGGCCGGGGCTTGTGCGGGTGGGTGGTCGTGGAGGGCGGCGGCAGCACGCCGGGCGGCACCGCACTGGGCGGCGCCTCGCGGCCGCGCAACAGCATTACCACGGCGACGATGACCAACAACACCACGCCCGCCATCGTGAGGGCGGCGGTCCAGGCGAGGACTCGGTGGCGCTTGCGCCGGGCGTTGGTGGCCATGTTCTCCTGCTAGCAGCGTCGTGGATCGCAGCGAAGCGGTCCTCCCGACCCCCGCCGCATCCCTACACGGTACCGGCTCGCCTGAGTGGTTCGGCCCGGCAACGAACCGCTACCGACCCGTGACGGGAGATGGCGCCGAGCTACCGAATCGCGCCCACGATGTCGCCCGACATCGCCCCCAACTGCCCCGACCACGAGCCCCAGCCGTTGTCGCCGCCGCCCGGGAAGTCGAAATGACCGTTGTGCCCGCCGTTGCTGCGGTACTGCTGGTAGAACATCCGGCTGTTGCCCATCGCCTCGCCGGCCTGGCCGATCATCGCGGCGTCGTCGCCGCCCATGTTCGTCGGGCTGTAGACCCACACGCGGGTGTTGTTCTGCGCCAGCAGCGACGCGTGCACGTAGGGGTCGTGCCACTTCCACCGGCCCAGCTGCGGCGCGCCCCACATCCCGTTGCCGTCCACGCCGCCGTACTGCTGCAGGCCGGCCAGGATCGCGCCGTTCGTCGTGGTGTTCGACGGGTACAGGAACCCGGACAACGATCCGGCGAAGCCGAAGCGGTCGGGGTGGAAGGCGGCCAGGGCCATCGCGGCGTAGCCGCCCTGCGAGGCGCCGACGGCGGCGTGACCGCCGGGCGCCAGGCCCTTGTTGGCGGCCAGCCAGTTGGGCAGCTCACTGGACAGGAAGGTGTCCCACTGCTTGCTGCCGTCCTGCTCCCAGTTGGTGTACATGCTCCACGCCCCGCCGGCCGGCGCCACCACCGAGATCCCCTTGCCGCCCAGGGTGTTCATCGCGTTGCCCGCGGTGACCCAGTTGCTCACGTCCGGCGCCGCGTTGAAGGCGTCCAGCAGGTAGACCGCGTGCGGGCCGCCGCCCAGGAAGGCCACGGGAATGTCGCGGCCCATCGCCGCCGACGGCACCATCAGGCTCTCGTAGCCGGCCGCCCGGGCTTTTCCCGCGGGCCCGCCCGTCACCGTCACACCGATCAAGCCGACGGCCAGCGCGGCAACGGAGAACACCCGAAGAAGCGCTGACATACCCCGCACGACCCTCATGTCCACCCTCCATCGTCTAGTCGATGCCTGCACATTAGCCAGCGCCGTGGGGCCCCCGGCCGCCGGGTAGTGAAACAAATCACACACCAAAACGACCGGCGGCGGAAACCCCGAAAGGTTTCCGCCGCCGGTCGCGTCGTTCGGTGGGCTTAGGTGCCCTGGCCGGTGCCGTTGGAAGCGCCGTTGCCGGCGGCCGCCGCGGCGGTGGCCGGACCCGCGCCCGGGGTGGCGCCCAGCGTCGACTGCAGTTCAGGCTTCATCGCCTGCAGCTGCGCGCCCCAGTAGGGCCAGTCGTGGGTGCCGTTGGCGTCGAAGTTGAAGATCGCGTTGTGGCCACCGGCCGCGTTGTACGCGTCCTGGAACTTCAGGTTGGAAGTCCGCACGAAGCCCTCGAGGAACTTGGCGGGCAGGTTGTCGCCACCGAGGTCGGACGGCTTGCCGTTACCGCAGTAGATCCAGATTCGGGTGTTGTTGGCGACCAGCTTGCCGACCTGCAGCGACGGGTCGTTGCGGGCCCAGGCCGGGTCCTCCTTGGGGCCCCACATGTCGGCGGCCTTGTAGCCACCGGCGTCACCCATGGCCAGCCCGATCAGCGACGGGCCCATCCCCTGGGACGGGTCCAGCAGAGCCGACAACGAACCGGCGTAGATGAACTGCTGCGGGTGGTAGGCGGCGAGGATCAGCGCCGACGATCCGGCCATCGACAGCCCGACCACCGCGCTGCCGGTCGGCTTGACCTGCTTCTGCGACGACAAGTACTCCGGCAGCTCGCTGGTCAGGAAGGTCTCCCACTTGTAGGTGACGCAGCCGGCCTTACCGCAGGCGGGCTTGTACCAGTCCGAGTAGAAGCTCGACTGGCCGCCGACCGGCATGACCGTCGAGATGCCCGACTGGTTGTACCACTCGAACGCCGGCGTGTTGATGTCCCAGCCGTTGAAGTCGTCCTGCGCGCGCATGCCGTCGAGCAGGTACAGCGCGGGCGAGTTGGGGCCACCGCTTTCGAACTGAACCTTGATATCGCGGCCCATCCCCGCGGAGGGAACCTGCAGGTATTCCACCGGCAGACCGGGGCGCGAGAAGGCGCCAGCGGTCGCCGAGCCCCCCACGGCGCCAATCAGGCCCGAGAGCAGGGCCGCGCCAGCGGCCGCCACCCCGAGCCGCCGCGGCATACCGGCCACGGCGCCGCGAAACCTGTCGACAAGCGTCATCCTTGCTTCCTCATCCTTCTCGGCGCGCCCATCATCCTGACGCGTCCATGTTTTGGGTCGTACTGCATGCGATCTCCGCGCAGCAGTGCCGTTGTAGTCAACCACACCTTCAGCCGCCGGGCCGCATCGAGGCGGTCCCGCAAAGCGCCGCTCGGCTCCCATTACCCGGTCATTTCCCGGCCAAACGTTGGCTCCGAAAGCGGCGTTTTCGCATGTGCTTGAGCGTGATTGCCAGCTGGTGAAGGCCCAAATGTGAAGTTGCTGGCAGTTTTTCACGGGGCGCCCGCCGAGATAATTGTGAGATTGGTCGAAAATTCTTCTGCGCGGGGCTTACTCGCGGGGTCGAGGCGGCGGTCCTTCGGGCACCGGCAGCCCACACCGCGCGAGCTCGTAGCGCGGCACCCGATCGATCCGGTACTTGGTGAATTCATAGGAATGCAGCAGGTTGGAGAGGAATCGATGCGGCGTCATCGGCGCGCGCACCGAGCTGAGCACCGCCTCGGTTTCGGGGCATTTCAGGGCCGCCACCGCCTCCGCGACCCATTGCTGGTCCAAGTATCCCGGGATACCGGGATACACCCTCACCCACGGGCCGTCGGCGATCGCCCAATCGGGGAAGAGGTTCTTGTCGTGGCCGATGCGGCCATGCTGTAGCCGTTCCGTGTGCTGCGCAAGCGGATTCGCCAACCCGATCTGGTCGATCACCCGCACATCGAGCCCGACGTTCATGCCCACCATGCCGAGGTTGGTGAAAAACACTGTGTGCTGCGGCTTTTGGGGTGGCTTGTCCGGGCCCGGCTGCGCCTGCGGCACCAGGTCCCACTGGATGTAGTTGCCCGACGGCAGCAGCAACGCGCCGTTCGGGGTGTTGTCGAGCGCGGTCAGAATGGCCGCCATCCGCGGATACCCGAGGTAGTCGGCGGCGGTCAGGGGATGCGCATGCCCGGTGGCCTGCGCATAGAAGCGTCGCTCGTCGACGATCCCGGAGTAGGTGACGTGGGTGGCGTCGTCGCCCATGCCCGGCGAGTTCGCCGCCCACAGCGACCAGCCGGCCACACTCAGCCAGAGCGCACCGGCCGCGCCGGCCACCCAATAGCCCGTCTCGCGCGAATAGTCCTGGCCGTCCGGGATGGCCACCGGGATGACCGCGACCGGGGCCAGCAAGCAAAACAGCGGGGCCAGCAGCACCCGCCCGTGCATGAAGTCGCCCCCCTGCCGGATCCAGTACAGCGCCTGCACCAGCCCGCTCACCAGGACGAAGGCCACGACGGCCGGTGGGCTCTGCACCGCCCGGGCCACCCGGCCGTAGTCGGGCGACAGCGCGGGGCGCAGGAAGGACGGCCGGCGGCGCGCCGCCAGCAGCAGGATGCCCAGCGGGACCAGGAGCACCACCGGCACCCACACCGCGTAGGGCGCGTCGAAGTTCGAGAGGTAGACCAGGCCCTGGGACCACTTGTCGCCGGCGGCGTCCTTGGCCAGGGCGGTCCCGGGCACCAACAGGCCGTAGTAGCCCATCCGGAAGATCTCGTAGCCGACGGGCAGCAATCCCCCCGCCGCCACGACCAGCACCCGGCGCCGCCACGTCCGCGCGGCGATCAGCATCATGATCAGCGCCAGCCCACCCATCAGGGCCAGGTCGGGCCGCACCAGGACGCTGAAGCCGGCCACGAACGCCGACGCGCCGAGGAAGAGCCGGCGATCGGGCCGGTTTCGCACCGGCTGCGCCCAGCAGACCATCATCCACCACAGCAGCCCGAGGTAGGCCAGCGTGAGCCCGCTCTCCAGACCCGAGGTGGCGAAGTCACGCGCGGGCGGCAGGGAGATGTAGACCAGCGCCCCGGCGGGCAGCATGACTGCCCTGCGGCCCCGCAGGCTCGGCGCGTACAACCGGGCGGCCCCCAGCATCAGCAGCGCCACGCCCACCACCGAGAGCGTCAGGGCCAGGGCCAGCGCGACGTATTCCATGCGCATCGGCCCGCCCACCCAGCCACCCAGGTACATCAGGTAGGTCCAGGCCGTCGACGTGTTGGCCTCCACCCGCTCGCCCTCGTTGAAGACGGGGCCGTTGCCGGCGAGCAGGTTGCGCACCGTGCGCAACACGATCAGCCCGTCGTCGGCGATCCAGCGCCGTTGCCAGGCGCCCCAGCCGAACAGGACGGCGACCACCGCCACACTGATCCACAGGCTGACCCGCACCATCGCGGTGTACGGGAAGACGGGCCAGCCCAACCGCCTGACGACCGGCCGGGTGCGCATCATCCGCGCTTTGAGGGCCTGCAGTTCGGAGCTAGCCGAAGGCAACGGCGGCTCCAAGCGTCGCAATCCACGCTAGAAAAAGCAGCTGCAGCACTCGGTCGCGCAGCGCGATGTCCTCGGGCTCGCCGGCCAGCCCGCCGTCGACGTCGACGGCGTAGCGCAGGATCGCGATGGTGAACGGGACCATCGATACCGCGAACCACGATCCCGAATGGCGGTCACGCTCGAACGCCCACAACCCGTAGCAGAGCACCACCGCGGTGGCCGACATGGTCCAGACGAACCGCAGATAGGTGCTGGTGTAGCTCTCCAGGGACTTGCGGATCGCGGCGCCGGTGCGCTCGGCGACCTGCAGCTCCGCGTAGCGCTTGCCGGCCACCATGAACAGCGATGCGAACGCCGCCGAGAGCAGAAACCATTGCGATAGCGGGATGCCGGTGGCGGCGCCGCCGGCGATCGCCCGCAGCAGGTACGCCGACGACACGATGCAGATGTCCATCACCGCCTGGTGTTTGAGACCGAAGCAGTACGCCAGCTGCATGCTGAGGTAGACGGCCATCACCACCGCCAAGTCGGGTGTCAGCCACCAGGCAAGCGCCAGCGAAGCCACCCCGAGGACCACCGCGAGGGTGTAGGCCAGCCATTCGGGCACGACGCCGGCCGCGATCGGCCGGAATCTCTTGGTCGGATGCTCGCGGTCGGCGTTCACGTCACGCACGTCGTTGACCAGGTATATCGACGACGCCGCCAGGCAGAACACCACGAACGCCACAGACACCTTGGTCAGCACGTCGGCGTAGTTGTAGTGCACCGGGCCGCCCAGCGCGGCCAGCGGGGCGGCGAGCACCAGGACGTTCTTCACCCACTGCCGCGGGCGGATCGCCTTGATGACCCCGGTCACCACGTTGCCCGAGGGCCCCGTCACCACGTCCTCACTCATCCGGTCAGACCTTCCGTGCCCGGCCCTCGAGCCGGACGGCGATTCGCGCGACGGTGGCGCCGAGGGCGATGCCGCAGGCCACGTCGCTGGGATAGTGCACGCCCAGCAGCATCCGCGACAGGGCCATCGGGGGAATCAGCAGGGCGGGCAGCGGCAGACCGGTGATCCGTCCCATCAGGATGGCCGCGGCGGTCGTCGAGGTGGCGTGCGCCGACGGGAAACTCAGCTGGCTGGGCGTGCCGACGTTCACGGCGACCGCCGGATCGTGCGGCCGCTTGCGCCGGACCACCCGCTTGACCACCACGGCAGCGGCGTGCGCGGCGAAGGCGCCGGCCCCGGCGACCAGCCAATCCAGGGCCCGCTTCGGCATCAGCAGCGCACCCACCGCCGACACGGCCAGCCAGCCGATGCTGTGCTCGCCGAAGTGGGACAGGCCGCGCGCCACCGTCAGCACCCCCGGGCGGTCGGCCAGGGCCGACTGCACGGCCACCAGCGCGGCCACCTCGCCGCTGGGGGGACTTGAAGCGGGGGCTTCAGGCATGCTCGCGTTCGGCGTGCGCGGGCAACAGCGCCGTCTCCCACTTCTGCTTGCTGGACAGCACCGGTAACGCGTCGCGGTAGGTCTTGCGCATCTCGTCGAACCGGCTCGCCAGCCGGCGCTGCCGGCGCAGCGAGGCGAACAGCAACTGGAACATCTTGCGCCGATCGCGTTGCCGGTACACCACCCCGCACCCGTCGGCCGTCGTGACGGTGACGCCGTCGACCGTGCACAGCCGGAACCAGCGGGCGTCCTGGGTCGGCACGTTGAACTCCGGGCGCTGGTGGGCTTCGGGATCGGCCTTGGTCGCGTTGTGCGCGATGCCCCGGACCAGCCGGTAACCGATCGACAGCGGATTCACCGGCGGCTTCATCGCCTTGGTCTTGTTCGACGGCGGCGGCAGTTCGCTCGCCGCCGGCAGCACCACCGCGTCCGGGTATTCCTTACGCAGCCGATGCACCTCGGGCAGCGCGGATTCCAGGATCGAGAAGATGTGCTCCGGGCCGGCCAAGAAGTCGTCGATGGCCTTGTTTTGTATTGCCACGGTTGAATATTCCAGGCAGGCAAGGTGTTTCAGCGTCGCCTTGAGGTGGCTGCGAACCAGCCCGGTCACGTCGCCGTCCCAGTGCATCGCGGCGACCACCAGCCGGTTGCGCAGATGGAAGTAGGCCTGCCAGTCGATGGCGTCGTCCTTGTCGCTCCAGGCCATGTGCCAGATCGCCGCGCCGGGCAGCGTGACGGTCGGATACCCGTGCTCGCCGGCGCGCAGGCCGTATTCGGCGTCGTCCCACTTGATGAACAGGGGCAGCGGCTGGCCCAGCTCCTCGGCGACCTGCCGGGGGATCATGCACGTCCACCACCCGTTGAAGTCGACGTCGATGCGCCGGTGCAGCAGCGCGCTGCGAGAACTCTTGTCGTTCAACGGGAATTCGGCGAAGTCGTGATCGTACTCGGCGTGCGGCGCCGCGGTCCACATGAAGTTCGACTGGTTGACCACCTCGCCCATGATGTGCAGGTGTGACGGCTCCTGCAGGTTGAGCATCTGACCGCCGATGAGCATCGGCGACTTGGCGAAGCGGTGCAACGCCAGCACCCGCAGGATCGAGTCCGGCTCGATCCGGATGTCGTCGTCCATGAACAGGATCTGTTGGCAGTCCGTGTTTTTCAGCGCCTCGTACATCACCCGGCTGTAGCCGCCCGAGCCACCCAGATTGGGTTGGTCGTGGATGGACAGCCGGTTGCCCAGGCCCGCGGCCGCGGCCGGGAAGTCGGGGTGATCGCGCACCTTGCGGACGCCCTGGTCGGGGACGATCACCGCGCCTATCACCTCGTCCACCAACGGGTCGGCGGTGAGGTCGGCCAGCGCGTTGACGCAGTCGGCGGGCCGGTTGAACGTGGGGATGCCGACAGCGATGTTGGCCGTGCCCGGGGCGGGCTCGGTCGCATACCAGCCGCCGCTCACCAAGGTGACCGCCGTGTCCGTGGTGATGTCGAACCAGATCCACCCGCCGTCCTCGAACGGCTTGAGCGCCACCTCGATCTCGACGATGGCCGGCTGCTCGTCGGTGCCGACGAATTGGCGGCCCTCCACCGAGATTCGCACCCCGGTGGCCTTCGTCCGGTACACGTCGACGCGCCCGGTTCCGGTCAGCTCCACCCGCAGGACCACCGACTGGCAGATCGACCAGCGGCGCCAGTAGCTGGCCGGGAAGGCGTTGAAGTAGGTGGCGAACGAGACCTCGGACTCCTTGCCGATCTCCAGCGAAGTGCGGCTCGCGGCGTGCGCGCGCCGCGCGTTGGTGGTCGATTCCTCCAGGTACAGCTTGCGCACGTCGAGGGGTTCGCCGGGACGCGGCAGGATGATTCTGGAAAGCAGGCTGATAGCGGTCATCCCCCCGCGCCTTCCTCCACTAGGGCTCTGCCCTCGCTCAGGTGCGGCGCGAGGGTGTTGTCGTACATGTTCAACGCGCTGGCTATCGCCATGTGCATATCCAGGTATTGGTAGGTGCCCAGCCGGCCGCCGAAAAGCACTTTCGACGAAGCGGTTTCGGCCTTCGCCCGGGCGCGGTACGCGGCCAGCAGGGCGCGGTCGGCCTCGGTGTTGATCGGATAGTAGGGCTCGTCGTCGTCTTCGGCGAACCGGGAGAACTCGCGCATGATGACCGTCTTGTCGGTCGGGTAGTCCCGCTCGAGGTGGAAGTGGCGGAACTCGTGGATGCGGGTGTACGGGACGTCGAGATCGTTGTAGTTCATCACCGGCGTGCCCTGGAAGTCGCCGGTGGGCAGCACCTCGACCTCGAAATCCAGTGTGCGCCAGCCGAGCCTGCCCTCGGCGTAGCTGAAGTAGCGGTCCAGCGGGCCGGTGTACACGACGGGCGCATCCGGGCTTTCGGCGCGCAGCCGGTCGCGGACGTCGAACCAGTCGGTGTTCAGCCTGACCTCGATGCGGTCGTCGGCGGCCATGTTCTGCAGCCACGCCGTGTACCCGTCGACCGGCAGGCCCTCGTAGGTGTCGCTGAAGTACCGGTTGTCGAAGGTGTAGCGCACCGGCAGCCGGGTGATGTTGGCGGCCGGCAGCTCCTTGGGATCGGTCTGCCACTGCTTGGCGGTGTAGCCCTTGACGAACGCCTCGTACAACGGCCGCCCGATCAGCGAGATCGCCTTCTCCTCCAGGTTCTGCGCGTCCTCGGTGTTGATCTCGGCGGCCTGCTCGGCGATCAGCCGGCGGGCCTCGTCCGGCGTGAAGTATCTGCCGAAGAACTGGGACACCAAGCCGAGGCCCATCGGGAACTGGTAGGCCTGCCCGTTGTGCATCGCGAACACCCGGTGCCGGTAGTCGGTGAACTCGGTGAACTGCCGCACGTAGTCCCAGACCCTCTTGTTGGAGGTGTGGAACAGGTGGGCGCCGTATTTGTGGACCTCGATGCCGGTCTGCGGCTCGGCCTCGGAGTAGGCGTTGCCACCGATGTGCGGGCGGCGTTCCACCACGAGCACGCGCTTCCCGAGTTGGGTAGCCACGCGCTCGGCAATGGTCAGGCCGAAAAATCCGGAGCCGACGACGAGGAGGTCGAAACGAGCGGTCATCGGTTGCTTAGGGTATCCGACGGCGTGGGCCTAACCCATTTGGCGAGGCCAGGGAGTCCGGTTTCGGCCGCGTTCGGGACAGCTCGACCCGGCGATCACAGCCGGGGTCGCAATTGCCTCACGATTCAATATCACCACTCTAGTCACACCAATCTCACTCGTACCATCGACTCTGTGTGGTTCTCGCCAGCCAGGACCGGTAGGCCGCACCGACACAACACAGTTGACGATTGAGTCGTCCAGATTGAGGAGACTTCCGTGCCGAACCGACGCCGACGCAAGCTTTCGACAGCCATGAGCGCGGTCGCCGCCCTGGCAGTGGCGAGTCCTTGCGCATACTTCCTGGTCTACGAGTCGACGGCCGGCACCAAGCCGTCCGAGCACCACGACTTCAAGCAGGCGGCCGTGATGACCGACCTGCCCGGCGAGCTGATGGGCGCGCTGTCCCAGGGGCTCTCGCAGTTCGGGATCAACCTGCCCCCGGTGCCCGCGCTGAGCGGGGGTGCAACCGGCACTCCCGGGCTGACCAGCCCCGGCCTGGGCACGCCGGGACTCGGCACGCCGGGACTCGGCACGCCGGGACTCGGGACGCCGGGACTCACCAGTCCGGGCTTGACGAGCCCGGGCCTGACCAGCCCCGGCCTGACCAGCCCCGGCTTGACCAGCCCCGGCCTGACGAGCCCCGGCCTGACGAGCCCGGGCCTGGCGCCGACGACGCCGGGGCTCACCGCGCCCGGCGCGCTGCCGACCACCCCGGGCGCCGGGGTGGCGACCCCGGGCGCCGGGCTCAACCCGGCGCTGTCCAATCCCGGGCTGACCAGCCCGGCCGGGATCGCCCCCGGACTGGGCAGCCCGACGGCTGGCGGCGAGGTGCCGATCACCGCCCCGGCCAGCCTGGACCCGGGCGCCGACGGGACCTACCCGATCCTGGGCGACCCGTCCTCGTTCGGGCCCGCCTCACCGATCGGTGGCGGCACCGGCCTCGGCGGCGGCAGCGGTAGCTCCGGCGGCGGCGGTCTCGTCAACGACGTGATGCAGGCGGCCAACCAACTGGGCGCCGGGCAGGCCATCGACCTGCTCAAGGGCTTGGTGATGCCCGCGATCACGCAAGGCATGCAGCAGGGCGCCGCGGGTGCTCTGCCGGGCGCCGCCGGTGCCCTGCCCGCCGCCGCGGGTGCCCTCCCGGGCGCGGCCGGTGCCCTGCCGGGTGCCGCGGGCGCTCTGCCGGGCGCGGCCGCGGGTGCCCTGCCGGCCGCCGCGGGAGCAGCCGGTGCGTTGCCGGCGGCCGCCGCGGCACCGGTTTTGCCTCCCGTCTAGACCTACAGGGGAACCCTCCAACCAGACGGCACCGCAGATTCTTCTGCGGTGCCGTCGATTTTGGAGCAGATTTGCGCCGCCCGACCCGTGTCGCCTCATCATTAACAGGAGAAACACACGTAACATCGCCTGGTGTCTCCTAGTCGCGGGCCGACGACATTGCTCACCGCCATCGCGGCGACCGTCGTCATCGTCTCCTGGGTGGCAGGCACGTCCCGCGACCGCGAGGCCGCCGGACCGCCGGCCCCCCACGACACCCAACTGGCCGAACAGCCGCTGGTCGGGCTGGGCGCCGGGGTCACCGTGCGCGAGATCAGCCAGGCCACCCCGTTCTCACTCGTCGCGCTCACCGGCGACCTGGCCGGCACGTCGACCCGGGTGCGGGCGCGGCACGCCGACGGTTCGTGGGGACCGTGGTATCAGACGGAGTACGAAACCGCGGCGCCCGACGGGGCGACCACGACCGGGCCGCTGGAGGGTCCGCGCGGCACCGACCCGGTGTTCGTCGGCACCACCACGACCGTCCAGATCGCGGTCACCCGTCCGATCGATGCGCCGCTGACCCAACCCCCGCCGGCACCGGCGACCGACACCGGCCTGGGCTACAAGCCGGCGTCGCGGGAACAACCCTTCGGGCAGAACATCTCCGCGATCCTGATCTCCCCGCCGCAGGCGCCGGCGAAAGCCCAGTGGACGCCGCCGTCCGGAGTGTTGATGCCGGGCCAGGCGCCGGCCATCATCAGCCGGGCGGAATGGGGCGCCGACGAGTCGCTGCGATGCGGTAGTCCGCAGTACGACAATGGGATTCGCGCGGCCGTCGTGCACCACACCGCGGGCAGCAACGACTATTCGCCGCTGGAATCGGCCGGCATCGTCAAGGCCATCTACACCTACCACAGCAAGACCCTCGGCTGGTGCGACATCGCCTACAACGCCCTGGTCGACAAGTACGGCCAGGTGTTCGAGGGCAGCGCCGGGGGGCTCACCAAGGCGGTCGAGGCCTTCCACACCGGCGGATTCAACCGCAACACCTGGGGTGTGGCGATGATCGGCAACTTCGACGACGTACCGCCGACGCCGCTGCAGCTGCGGACCGTGGGGCGGTTGCTCGGCTGGCGGCTGGGCCTGGACGGCGTCGACCCCAAGGGCATCGTGCAATTGGAGTCGGCCGGCAGCCACTACACCAACTTTCCCGCCGGCGCCGTCGCGACGCTGCCCACCATCTTCACCCACCGCGACGTCGGGAACACCGATTGCCCCGGCAATGCCGCCTACGCGCTCATGGACGAAATTCGTGATGTCGCTTCGCATTTCAACGATCCCCCGGAGGAGCTGCTGCAGGCTCTGCGAGGCGGCGCGATCTATGACCACTGGCTGGCGATCGGTGGCGTGAAAAGCGTGCTGGGCGCGCCGACCTCACCGGAAGGCGACGCCGAAGGTGGCGCGCGCTACGTCACTTTCGCCAAGGGCGCGATGTACTGGTCACCCGAGACCGGCCCCCAGCCCGTCACCGGCGCCATCTACGACGCCTGGGCGTCGCTGAGCTACGAACGCGGTCCGCTGGGGCTGCCCACCAGCGCGGAAATCCAAGAGCCACTGCAGATCACGCAGAACTTCCAGCATGGAACCCTGAACTACGAGCGGCTCACCGGAAACGTCACCGAGGTCGCCGAGGGAATCACGACGCCGCTCGCGACGCAATCGCCGAGCGGCCCGACCGTCCCGCCCGAACACTTCTCGCTGCCGGCCCACCCGTCCGCCACCTAGCCGGGCTCGCGGGTCACAGCCACCAGCGTTCCAGCACCCGTCCGACCCCGTCGTCGTTGTTGGCGGCGGTGACCTCGTCGGCCACGGCGAGGACCTCGGGGTGCGCGTTGCCCATCGCCACGCCGTGGCCGGCCCAGCGCAGCATCGGCAGGTCGTTGGGCATGTCGCCGAACGCCACCACCTCCCCGCTGTCGATCTGCAGGGGCCGGGCGACCTCGTCCACACCGGTGGCCTTGCTGGTGCCCAACGGCACGATTTCGACCAGGCCGTTGTTGGTCGAGTAGGTGATGTCGCCCTCGATGCCCACGTGCTTGGCCAGCTCGGCGGCCATGTCGGCGCTGCGCGCCCCGCTCCGCCGGATCAGCAGCTTGATCGCCGGGGCGCTGAGCAGGTCCTCGATCGACACCTCGGTGTTGTCCGGGTTCAGCCAGGCGTGCTCGTAGCCGGGCGAGCTGATGAACTGCGGGGTCGCGGTGTCGTGGGCGCGTTCGCCGATTCGTTCGACGGCCAGGCCCGCGCCCGGGATGACGCGCGTCGCCAGCTCCGCCAGCTCGGCCAGGGTGTCGACGGGCAGCATGCGCGCCGACACCACGCGGTCGGTTGCGGGGTCGTAGATGACGGCGCCGTTGGCGCACACCGCGGTCGGCGCGAAGCCGAGCGCGTCGACGACGGGACGGATCCAGCGCGGCGGGCGGCCGGTCGCCACGACGAAGGTCACGCCGGCGGCGACGGCGGCGCGCACGGCGTCGCGGGTGCGCGGGGTGATGGTTTCGTTGTCGTCGAACAGGGTGCCGTCGACATCGCAGGCGATGAGCGCGGGCTGAGTCACTGTGCGGTCATCTGGACGGTTCCGGGTTGGCAGCTCGCCGGTGTGATCAATGCACTCCGCTCTGGTTCTGTCCCGGTCGCGTCACGCCGTCGGTGCCGTACTTCTGCATCCGCGCCTGCAATTCCGACAGGCGCATCGCGCGGGAATCTTCCTGGGTGGGTGCGGCGCCGCCGAGCCGCCGCGGCACCCAGAATTCCCCCTCGGGGTGTGGGTACTCCTCCTGCACCCGGTACAGCAACGCATTCATCGCCTCGCGCAGCGCCTCGTTGAGCTGCTCGGGCGTGCCGTGCGGCGGCAGCGGCCGCCCGGCGGCGACGGTGATCGGGACCTTGTTGCGCCATACCTTCTTCGGATGATCCTTCGGCCAGATCCGGTGGGCACCCCAGACGATCATCGGGACGATCGGCACCCCGGCTTCCAGCGCCATGCGGGCCGCGCCGGTCTTGAACGCGCGCAGCTCGAAACTACGGCTGATGGTGGCTTCCGGGTGCATCCCGATCAGCTCGCCCTGCCGCAGCCGCTGCACGGCCGTCTCGAAGGCGTCGTGTCCGGTCCTGCGGTCCACCGGGATCAGCCTGGCGTGGTTGATGACGTAGTTGACCGCCTTCACTTCGGCCATCTCCGCCTTGATCATGAAGTACGCGCGCCGGCCGCGCTCCCGCACGGCCAGCAGCGTCGGCAGCCAGTCCAGGTAGCTGGTGTGGTTCTGGGCCAGCAGGGCGCCGCCCCGCTCGGGGATGTTCTCCAGGCCGAGGTAGGTGAACTTCGTCCCCTGCATCGCGACCATCGGCGGCACGACCCACTCGCACAGCCGGTAAAACCCCTCGGGCACTGCCTCCTCCTTCGCCTACCGCGACGACGGTCCGCCGCGACCGGATTCCCGCGCCGCGGCTTCCTCCGCCTCGATCCGGGCGGCCTCCGCCATGGTCGGTGCCCCGCCGCCCAGCCGGCGCGGCGTCCAGTACGCCCCCGGTTCGTGCGGATAGCGCTGTTGCACCTGGTGCAGCAGCGCGGTCATCGACTCGCGCAGCGCGGCGTCGGTCCGCGCGATGTCTTCGGCCGCCCGCACGGGCGCGCCCACCTGCACTTTAATCGGCACCCCGGCGCGGCCCAGGTTGCGCGGGTGGTCCTTGGTCCAGATTCGGTGCGCGCCCCAGACGATCACCGGGACGATCGGCACCTCGGCTTCGATCGCCATGCGGGCGGCGCCCGTCTTGAAATCCTTGAGCTCGAAGCTGCGGCTGATCGTGGCCTCCGGGTACACGCCGACCAGTTCGCCCTCGCGCAGCCGCTGCACGGCCACCGCGTAGGCGCCGGCCCCGGCGCCGCGGTCCACCGGAATGGTCCGGGTGTGCTTGATCAGGAAATTGACGACCTTCACCTGCTGCATCTCGGCCTTGATCATGAACCTGAGCCGGCGGCGCCGGCGATGCACGGCCAGCGCGGCGGGCAGAAAGTCGACGTAGCTGGTGTGGTTGATCGCGATCACGGCGCCACCGGAGTCGGGGATGTGCTCCTCGCCGCCGTAGGAGATCTGGGCGCCGGTGGCCAGAACCGCCAGCCGAGCCATGACCTCGAGCGTGCGGAAGATCGGCTCCACCATCGATCGCTACTCCGGCGCTCCCGTGGACCGACCCCGGCGCGCCGCGCGAGCGGCCGCATCTTCGGCGTCCATCCGGGCGGCTTCGGCCAGCGACGGGGCGCCGCCGCCCAACCGGCGCGGCACCCAGAACTCACCGGCCGGGTGCGGCCCGTACATTTCCTGCGCCCGCTCCAGCAGGTGTTGCATCCGCGAATGCAGCAGTCCCTTCAGCTCCTCGACGCCCAGCGTCGGTGCGATCGGCTCGCCGACGAGCACGACGATGGGCACCTTCGGGCGAAACAGCTTCTTGGGATGCCCCTTGGTCCAGATGCGCTGCGCGCCCCAGACGATCACCGGAACGATCGGCACGCCGGCCTCGACCGCCATCCGGGCGGCACCCGACTTGAATTCCTTGATCTCGAAGCTGCGGCTGATCGTGGCTTCCGGGTAGACGCCGACCAGTTCGCCGTCCTTGAGGTTCCTGACCGCTTCCTCGTAGGACGCGGCCCCATCCTGCCGGTTCACGGAGATGTGCCGCAGGCTGCGCATGATGGGGCCCGTGATCTTGTGGTCGAACACCTCCTGCTTGGCCATGAACCGCACCTTGCGGCCCAGACGCTGCTGGTAGGCGGGCAGGCCCGCGAACGTGAAATCGAGGTAGCCGGTGTGGTTGATCGCGATGACCGCACCACCGCTTTTCGGCAGGTTTTCGACGCCCGCGACCGTGATCTTGAGACCCTGAACGCGCCAGGCCAACCGGGCAAGTTGGATGACAGTCCCGTATACCGGTTCCACAGCCGCTCAGCCTAGTGCTCCTGGCTGTGAGTCACCCGAAGTGCCGAAAACAGGCAGCACACCAGCCGGTTGCGCCGCGCCGAAGACGCCGCCCCCGCGCTAAGCTCGGGGGCTGAAAAGTCGTTACCCCGGCCGCGGGCCGCGGAGTGCGCATGAGCGGCTCCAGGAAGGTGTTTGTGCAGGTCACGAGCGTAGGTCACGCCGGTTTTCTGATCGAGACCACCGCGGGCAGCATCCTGTGCGACCCCTGGGTCAACCCCGCGTACTTCGGCTCCTGGTTCCCGTTCCCCGACAACAGCGGACTGGACTGGGACCGACTGGGCGACTGCGACTACCTGTACCTGTCGCACCTGCACAAGGATCACTTCGACGCCAAGAACCTGGCCGAACACGTCAACAAGGACGCGGTGGTGCTGCTGCCCGACTTTCCGGTGCCGGACCTGCGAAACGCGTTGCAAGAGCTCGGTTTCTACCGGTTCGTCGAGACCAGCACCTCGGTCAAGCACCGGGTCAGCGGCCCCAAGGGCGACCTCGACGTCATGATCATCGCCCTCCGGGCGCCCGCCGACGGCCCGCTCGGCGACTCGGCGCTCGTGGTTTCCGACGGCGTGACAACGGCTTTCAACATGAACGACGCCCGGCCGGTCGATCTGGACGTGCTGGCCTCGGCCTTCGGCCGCATCGACGTGCACATGCTGCAGTACTCCGGCGCGATCTGGTACCCGATGGTCTACGACATGCCGGCGCGCGCCAAGGAGTCGTTCGGTGTGCAAAAGCGCCAGCGGCAGATGGACCGCGCCCGCCAGTACATCGCCCAGGTCGGCGCGACGTGGGTCATCCCGTCCGCCGGCCCGCCGTGCTTCCTGGACCCCGAGCTGCGCCACCTCAACGACGACCACGGCGATGCGGCCAACATCTTCCCGGACCAGATGGTGTTCCTCGACCAGATGCGCGGCCACGGGCACGACGGCGGACTGTTGATGATCCCCGGCTCGACCGCGGACTTCACCGCCAACGCGCTGAACTCGCTGACTCACCCGCTGCCCGACGATCAGGTCGAGGCCATCTTCACCACGGGGAAGCAGGCCTACATCGCCGACTACGCCGGGCGCATGGCGCCCGTCCTCGCCGCGGAGCGCGCGAACTGGGCCCCCGCAACGGGGGAACCCCTGCTGGAGCCGCTGCGTGCGCTGTTCGAGCCGATCATGTCGGCCAGCGACGAGATCTGCGACGGCATCGGCTATCCCGTCGAACTCGTGATCGGGCCCGAAACCGTCATCCTGGACTTCCCGAAACGCGCGGTGCGCGAACGCATTCCCGACGAGAAGGTCCGCTACGGGTTCGCCATCGCGCCGGAGTTGGTCCGCACCGTGCTGCGCGATCGGGAACCGGACTGGGTCAACACCATCTTCCTGTCCACCCGGTTCAGGGCCTGGCGCGTCGGCGGCTACAACGAATACCTCTACACCTTCTTCAAGTGCCTGACCGACGAACGAATCGCCTACGCCGACGGCTGGTTCGCCGAGACGCACGACGATTCGTCTTCGGTGACGCTGGACGGCTGGGAGATTCAGCGCCGCTGCCCCCACCTGAAGGCCGATCTGTCGAAATTCGGTGTGGTGGAGGGCGATACGTTGACCTGCAACCTGCACGGTTGGCAGTGGCGATTGGACGACGGGCGCTGCCTGACGGCACGGGGCCACCAACTGCGGAGTTCACGGGCATGAGCGACGGCAAGCGTCAGTCCTACGACGACGGCCTGGTTCAGCTCGACCGCGCGGCGATCACTCTGCGCCGCTATCACTTCCCGTCCGGCACGTCCAAAGTCATTGCCCTGGATTCGATCCGCGGATACAAGTCCGAGGGGCTGGGCCTGTTCACCCAGCGATTCCGGATCTGGGGCAGCTCGGACTTCCGCCGCTGGCTGCCGCTGGACATGAGCCGGCCGTTCAAGTCGACCTTGATCACGCTGGACGTGCCCGGCATCCGGCCCAGGCCCGCCTTCACACCGGCGCGCCCCGAAGAGTTCACGGCCTTGCTGGACGAATTGCTAAGTCAGCGCGGTTAGCGGCGCGCGCGAGTGCGCGAGGGCCCGGCGGCCCCCGCCGTCGGCGACCCGCACATACGCCGACCGCACCGCCTGGATGTACCGGCCAACCGATTCGCGGGCGACCGGGTTGTCGGGGAACAGCACGGTCACCTTGGTCTCGTGCTGGAGCCGGATCACCCACAGCGAAACCTGGTGGGAGACCCTGCCTTCGTCGTAGATCCGAAAGTTCAAGTCCGAGTTGGCGACAGACGACAGGGGCGCGATGCTGGCGTCGAGGAACGACATCACGAAGTTGCCGGGACGCGGCCTGCCCAGACCCGCTTCGGGCGGCGCCAACTCCAGCACCCGGTCGAACGGCACGGTCGCCAGCTCGATGCCCGAGTCGAACGACGCCTGCGCCGATCGGGCCGCATCCTCGAAGATCCCCGCGTCGACGCCTACCGCGATCGGGACCAGGCCGGTGAACCAGCCCGTCGTCATCAACTCCGTCGGCGTCGTGCGGGTGTCGGTGGTGGTCACCACCGAAAACGTCTCGGCACCGGTCAATTCGCGGTGGGTGAGCCCCGCACAACCGAACACGCCGCCGCTGAAGCGGGCGCCCGCGTCGACGCAGGCGCGCTCGAATCGCTCCGTCTGCCGCTCGTCGAGCAGCGTCTCGGTGACGAGTTTGCCGGCGTAGGGCACCGAGAGGTCGCCGAGGGGCAGCGGGAAATACGGCAGCGTCCCACCGTTGCCGGCGGCGAACTCGATCCAGGCGCGCACCCCGGGCGAGTCCGCGGTCAGCGCGGCCATGTCCTCGCGCTGCCGCAGGCAGTAGTCGGCGTAGCGGCCCGCCTCCGGAAGTTCGACGGGTGCGTCGCCGCCGATCAGGGCCGCGTACATCATGTGGATCTCGGTGAAGAGGACGCCGACGATCATCGGATCGACGCACAGATGCGCGATGCTCGCGTAGAAGGTGAAATGACCGTCGCTTTGCACTATCCCGAAGAAGAAGCAATCCCATTGCAACGGCTGCGGGGTCGATATGTGCTCACGCAACTCCTGCGCGGTCAGCCGGCCGTGCCGGGTAGGGACGAGTTCGATATCCGCCGGGTTGGCGACGGTGTGCCGGACGATGTCGCCGTCATCCCGGTACTCGAACCAGCTGTGGTAGGTGTCGTGCCGACGAATGTGCGCGTTGATCGCGTAATTCATGGCGCGGACGTCACAGCGGCCGGGGATGTCCCAGGTGAAGATCATCAAGCGCGACATGTCCAGACCCCGCGCCGCGTGGTCGCTGTAGCGCCGAAGGTGTTGCGCTTGCTGGTAACTGGGCGGCACCGGACTCGCGGGCGCCGCCGCCGCCGCGGCCTTCGCCGCGGGTGAAGCGTGCCAGCAGATGACGGTGCCGCCCTGTGGTGTCCAGTCTCGGAGTGTCGTTATGCCAAACACTGAATGCCCTACACCTCCGCGCTGTTCGGCTCGGCATAGCGGCCCGCCAAGCGATGCTTTAGGCGAGCTACCGTCCGCTTTTGCTTCACGGAGCCGAGCCCGCCAGTGCGCCCGCAGCCATCCCAGCGGCCAGACGTGGTCACGCAAATCCACGAAATCCCCAGGGGTACACCCACAATGGCGAGAACCGCACCGACAGGCCCGGTCGTCCCAGGATTTCTCCAGCCGCAAGTGGTGCTGCGGGAATCACCAGCATAGCCGCTTTGCGTGACGGACGCCCCGCGAAACCCCTGGCCGGGTTACGTCCAAATTACGGCTGCCTGAACGGAGAACGCCCAGAACCGGTACCGGCGGGTTCGACCGCACGGGTTGTGCGCGTGCGGTACGGTTGCCCAGCATGTGGATCACCGTGCTGGTGCTGGCCGGCGCGGTGATGTTCGAACCGATACGGCTCGGTTTGGTGGTCCTGTTGCTCAGCAGGCGGCGCCCGCTTGTTCAGCTGCTCGTGTTCCTGGGCGGGGGCTTCGCCATGGGCGTGGGTGCGGGCGTAATAGTGCTCTTCATCCTGCGCGCCGCGCCGGTCGTCGGACACGTCAACGTGGCCGAGGTCCAGATCGCTTCCGGGCTCGTCGCGTTGCTGATCGCGGTCGTGTTGGCCACCAAGGTGTCGCTGCCCAAGCTTGCCCGTCCCGTGCCGGCCGACGCGGCGGCCGGCGGAGGCGGTGGGATCGGCGGCGTCGGCCTGTTGGAAGGGGCGACGCCGAACGGCCGCCGGCCGTTGGCCGAACGCGCGCGCAGATTTTTTCGGGGCGACTCGCTGAGCGTCGCGGCGGTGAGTGGGATGGGGGCCTCGCTGCCATCCGCGAACTACATGGGCTCGATGGCCGCCATCCTCGCCTCGCATGCCGCGCCGGTCACCCAGGTTCAGGCGTTGCTGGCCTTCAACCTGGTGGCGTTCACCGTGGCCGAGATCCCCCTGATCGGTTACCTGGCGGCGCCGCAGAAGACGCGGGCCTTCATGGCCGCGCTGCAAGACTGGCTGCGTTCCCGCGGGCGTCGCGACATCGCCGCGTTGGTGGCGGCCGGCGGTTGCCTGATGCTCGTCCTCGGGGTGACGGGCGCCGGCGCGGGGTAGCATCGCTGCTGTAGCTTCTTGGACAGGCCTGAGGGGAGTTCGTGAACAAACTGCTCGCCGGGGCCGTCGCCGTCGGAATGCTTACGTGGGTAACGGTTTTCGATGACAATGTGGCAGCGGCCGACACGGCTCTGATCGTTCCCGGCACGGCGCCGTCCCCATACGGGCCGCTGAGGTCGCTGTATCACTTCAACCCCGCGATGCAACCTCAGATCGACGCGAACTACTACAGCCCCGCGGCCGTACGGCGCGTCGTGCCCTATCCCGGCAGCTTCTGGCCGGTCACCGGCCTGAATTCGCCGACCGTCAACAGCTCGGTCACCACCGGCGCGGACAATCTCGACGCGGCGATCCGGACCACCGACGGGCCGATCTCCGTGGCCGGGCTGTCTCAGGGCTCGCTGGCGCTCGACCGCGAGCAGGCGCGCCTGGCGCACGATCCCACCGCACCGCCGCCCGGTCAGCTCACATTCATCAAGGCCGGTAACCCAGACAACCTGCTCTACAAGGCGTTCGGGCCCGGGACGCACGTGCCGATCATCGACTACACCGTCCCGCCACCGGTGCAGAGCCAGTACGACACCGTCAACATCGTGGGCCAGTACGACCCGTTCTCCGACCCGCCCAACCACCCCGGCAACCTGCTCGCCGACCTGAACGCGGTTGCCGCGGGAGGGTATTACGGCCACACCGCCACGGCGTTCTCCGACCCCTCCCGCGTGGCTCCCTGGGACGTCACGAGGACGACCAACGGTCTGGGCGGCACCTCCACGACGTATTTCATCCGAAACTCCGAGCTGCCACTGGCCCGGGCGCTGGTCGACGGGGCGGGCATGCCCCCCGAGGCGGTCGGGCCGATCGACGCGGCCCTGCGGCCGCTCGTCGACAGGGCCTACGACCCCGGTCCGGCGCACAACCCGGTCGCGATGATCAACGGCATCGCCCACATCCCCACGATCATCTCCGCCGTCTCGTGGCCCGTCCGCGGCGCCGTCACCGGCGTCAACCTGGCCACCAATTCGCTGGCGGTCGCCAACCTGGCCCGGGCCGTCGCCCCGGGTCCCCGACTCGGCAAGGGCCCGAAAGGGTTGTTGCCGAGGGCCGTCCGCGCGCTGGTCAAGGCCAGGAAGTAGCAACCGCTAGAGCCGCAGCCCGTCGCGCGGCGAAAACCCGATCAACTGTTCGGCCGCCCACACCGGTGTCTTCTGGTCGTCGGGCAGCAGCGGCTTGCGTTTGGCCGGGCGCCGGCGCCGGCGCAGTGGCCACCGGATCGCGGATCCCCAGCCCGACGGCCACCACCAGTTGGCCCGCCCGACCAGCACGGCGATGGCCGGCACGGTCACCGTCCGCAGCAGGAACGTGTCCAGCAGCAGCCCGGTGCCGAGAACGAACCCGCCCTGGATCACCGTGGACAGGCTGGCGAAGACCAGGCCGTACATCGACGCGGCCATGATCAGGCCGGCCGCGGTGATCACGCCACCCGTGGAGGACACCGTCCGGATGACCCCGGAGCGCATTCCCCGCACGGATTCGTCTTTCAGCCGGGAGATGAGCAGCATGTTGTAGTCGGCGCCCACCGCGACCAGGATGACGAACGTCAAACCGGGCACGCTCCAATGCATTTCTTCGCCCAGGAGGAATTGGAACACGATGACGCCGATGCCGAGCGCCGACAGGTACGAGAAGATCACCGTGCCGATCAGGTAGAGCGGTGCGACCACCGCGCGCAGCAGCGCGATCAGAATCAGCAACACCACGCAGATGGTCATCGCGATGATGAACCGCAGGTCGTGATCGGAGTAGTCGCGGGTCTCCTTGAGCACCACGGGCAAACCCACCACCGATACCCTCGCGTCGGCCAGCGTGGTGTTTGGCTGGGCGCCCTGCGCGGCGGCCCTGATGGCGCTCACCTGGTCCATCGCCGCCGTGCTGAACGGATTGCGATCGATCTGGATCAGGTACCGCACGGCATGCCCGTCGGGCGAAACGAAAGCGGCGGCAACCTTTCTCAGCTGGTCGGCGTTCAGCCCGCCGAGCAGGTCCTGCACCCCGCCCGGCAGAGCCGCCGGCTTTCCGCCCTCACCGGTGGCATACGACAACGCTTGGGCGGGAATGTAAAACCCCGACATCGCCGGCGTCGTCGCCTCGTTCTTCATCGACAGCAGGAAGGCGGACGCCTCGCCCAGCCCGAAACCCATCTTCTTGACCTGGTCGACCAAGCGCTGCACGCCGTCGGCCAGTTGGCGGCTGCCGTCCGCGAGGGTGTTGGTCCCCTGCTGCAGGAAATTGATCTTCGCCCGCATGCCGCCCGGGCTGCCCATCCCCAGCGAGCCCATCGCGCCGACGACGGTCGACATCGCCCGGCGCAACCCCGAGACCGTTGCCGCCAGCGTCTGCACCGCCTGCGTCGCCCGCAGCTGGCGCGCCAGCTCCGAGATCTTGCCCAGCGTTCCGTCGTCGCGCGCGGTCACCAGCCGCCGCAGTTCCTCGCGCGCGTTGACGCAGCCGGGCTCGGCGCCGCACATCGGGCTGTTGTCGAGCGCCCCGAGCACCGGGGTGGCCCAATCCGAGTTGTTCGCAACGAAATCGGCGTTCGCCCCGATCGTGTCGCCGAGCGAGCGCATGCCGTTGACCAGGCGCTCGGCGCCATCGAGTTCGGCCAGTGCACGGTTTCCCCCGAAGATGTTCTGCAGCGTCGCCAGGGCGTCGACCAGCCCGCCGACGGCGGACACGGCCTGGTTGACCTGGGTCCGCACGTCACCGAGCTTGCCCGCCATCTGGTTGGCCCCGCCCGCCAAGCGATCGAGGTCGCCGGTGTGGTCGGTGATCTGCTTGGAGCCCGCGTCCAGCTTGTCGCCGACCTCGCCGGCCTGCCACGACGTCTTGGCCTGCTCCAGTGACCGTCCCGTCGGCCGGGTGATGCCCCTGACCATCGCGACGCCCGGCACCTGGCTGACCCGCTGCGCCATCTGCTCGAGGTCGGCGAGGCTCTTCGCCGTGCGCAAGTCCCGCGGCGAGGAGATGAACAGGTACTCCGGGACGATCAGGTTGGTCGAGAAATGCTTGTCCAGGGCGGCGTAGCCCACGGAACTCTCGACGTTGCCGGGCAGGGCCTTTCGATCGTCGTAGTTGTAACGGGCCAGCCCCGCACAGCCGGCCAGAATCACCAGCACGAGCCCGCTGGCCAGCAGATGGGCCTTGGGCCGGCGCACGATGTTGACGCCCGACCGCCGCCAGAAGCGGCGGCTCAGATCGGTGCGTGGCGCGATCCAGCCGCGGCGACCGGCGAGCACGAGCAGGGCCGGCAGCAGGGTGATCGCGGCGAAGAAGACGACGGCCACCGAGATGCCCAGCACCGGTCCGACGGTCCGCAGGATCCCCAGCTGGGTGAAGATCATCCCGAGGAACGTGACCGCCACGGTGGCCGCGGACGCCGCGATCACCTTGCCGATCGAGGCCAGCGCCTTGATGACCGCCTGATCGCTGTCCATGCCCTGCCGCACGTAGTCGTGGTACCGGCTGATCAGGAAGACGGCGTAATCGGTTCCGGCCCCGACCATCATCCCGCTCATGAAGATCACGGTCTGGTTGGCGATGCCCAAGCCGGCCAATCCGACCAGGGCCACCAACCGCTGGGCCACCACCGCGGACATGCCGATCGTCAGCAAGGGCAGCACCATCGTGACCGGGTTCCGGTAGATGACGAGCAGAATGACGAACAACAGCACGACGATGGCGAGCTCGATCCGCGTCCGGTCCCGCTGCCCGGTGATGTTGAGGTCGGAGACGGTGGCGGCGGGCCCGGTCAGGTTCGCCGTCAGCGTGGATCCCGCCACGGTCCGCTTCACCGTGTCGGCCACTTGCGAGTACGCGTGTTTGGACCGGGGCGAGCCGAGATCGCCGGGCAGCCCGATGGGCAGCATCCAGGCCTGGTGATCCTTGCTGGTCATCAGCTCGCGCAGCGGCGGCGTGGTGACGAAATCCTGCACCATCGCCACGTTTCGGGTGTCCCGGCGCAGGGTCTCGACCAGTTTGCGGTAGGTGCCTTCGTCGGCCGGGCTCAACCCGTGGGCGTCGCTGAGCACCACCACCGCGATGCTCTGCAACCCGGCCTCGCCGAACGCGGCGTTCATGTTGCGCGTCGCCACCAACACCGGCGCGTCCGACGGCAGGATGGACACCTGCCGCAGCTGGGAGATCTCTTCCAGCGACGGCGCGGTCAGCGAAAGGGTGCAGGCAAGCGCGACCCAGACGCCGATCACCAGCCACGGCCGTTTCCCGATCAGGCGCCCGAGCCGCGGAAAGAGGCCCACCGCGTCGTCCTGACCAGTGTTCGCTAAGGGCATGGGCACCGCATTCTTTTCAGCGTTGATGCGCCGCCTGCCGGTCGGGGTCGGCGACGGCACGCGCGCGCTCCGCCGCCCCGCCGTCGGCGATGCGGACGCAGACGGATTTTAGGGCACCCAGGTAGCGGTCGACGGAATTTCGGGCAACCGGATGGTCGGGGAACAGCACGCTCGCCGCCGTCTCGTCGAAGCGCCCCACCATCGTGCTCAAGGGATAGGTGACCCTGCCGTCACTGTGCGCACCAACGGTCAGGCCGTCGAACAATTTGGTCATCATCGACAGCGGACTGGCTTGGGCGTCAAAGAAATTCACCAGCCCGAACAAGGGCGGCGGCCTGCGCAGCGACGGCGCCAGTTCCACCACCCGCTCGAAGGGCACCCGCGCCAGGTCCGCCGCCGAATCGAAGGAATTTTGGGCGGTTCGCGCGATGTCGTTGAAGGACAGCCCGGCGACGGGGACGGTGATCGGGATTTGGCCGGTGAACCAGCCCTGCGTCGTCAAGTCCGCCTGCGTGCTGCGGGTGTCCCTCGGGGTGACGCCGAAATACGTTTCCGCGCCGGTCAACTCGTGGACCGCCAGGGCAATGCAGGCGAACATGCCGCCGACGAACCGGGCGTCTGCCCCGACGCACGCGGTTTCGAATCGATGCGTTTGCTCCCCGTCCAGCAGGGTGACGCCCATCAGGTCGCCGGCATGGGGTGCGCTCCGATCGCCCAGTGGCAGGGGGAACGCCGGGAACGTCCCGTCGTTGCGTTCGGCGAAGTCGATCCACGCACGCACCTCCGGCGAGTCGACGGTCAGGGCCGAGGTGTACTCGCGCTGCCGGAGGCAGTAATCGGCATAGCTGCCGGCCGCCGGCAGCTCCAGCGGCGGGTTGCCGCCGATCAGCTCGGCGTACATGGTCTGGAACTCCATGAGTCCCATTCCGACGAACTGCCCGTCGGCGTGCAGGTGATCGATGCTGGCGTAGAAGGTGAAGCCGTCCGGGCGCTGAATCACCCCGAAGCTGAAGCAATCCCACTGCAGCGAGTCGGGCGTGGCCACGATGTGGTCTTGCAACTGTTGGCTGGCCAGTTCGCCGTGGTCGGTCGCGACGAATTCCACGTCCGCCGCGTCGGCCAGGGTGTGCCGCACGATGTGGTCGGCGTCGAAGTACTCGAACCAACTGCGGTAGGTGTCGTGGCGGCGCAGGTGCGCGTTGATGACGTAGGTCATGGCGCGCAGATCGCACCGACCCGGCACCTCGACGGAGGCGATGAGCAGCCGGGAGTGGTCCAGTCCACGGTCGGCCTGTTCGCGCAGGCTCCGCAGGTGCCGGGCCTGGACATAACTGGGTGGCACGGCGCTCGCCGGTGCGGCGAGGGCCTTGGCGCGGGCGGCGGGTGAGGGGTGCCAGGAGTACAACGTGCCGGGTGCCGGCGCCCACTCGTCGACCGTTGAGACGTCCAAGGGCCCGATTCGCACTGCTACCTCCCGTCCTGGGCACCGACGGCGGCGCATGGAAAGGCAGCCGACTGCTCTATCCGGGGGATCCGCCACACACGATGGTGCCGAGGTTCCTGGGTAGCCTAGCCCGCTCCGGAGTGGGCCGCTGGTTTCGGCGTGCCGCCGGGCCGGCGGCCGGAATCGTCAGGCCGTGCGCTCGGCGAGCGCCTGCCGGGCCGCGTTGTAGCCGGGGATGAAGGTGATGCCCGGCCCGCCGTGGCAGCCGGCGCTGCCCAGGTAGAGACCCTCGATCGGAATCGGCTGACCCCGAAACCCCTTGGGGCCGGGCCGGTTCGGACCGATCTGATCGGAGCTCAACAGGCCGTGGCAGTAGTCGCCGCCGGGGGCGCCGAACATCACCCCCATGTGCCTGGGCGTGAACGTGGTGTGCCGGATGATGCTGCGCTCGAAGTTCGGCGCCAGCCGGGTGATCTTGTCGATCACCCGCTGGCCCATCTCGACCTTCGCGTCGCCGTAATCGGCTCCGCCCTCGATCGGGAACCACAGGGCGAACGCGGAGGCGGCGTGCTTGCCCGGGGGCGCCAGGTCCGGGTCGTTTTGCGTGGGGATCTGCAACACGACCGTCGGGTCGGCCGGGACGATTCCGCGCCGAGCGTCCTCCCACTGCCGTTGCACCTCTTCGGGCGTGCAGAACAGGCCGATCGACGCCTGCATCGCGGGGTCGTTGAGCGCCTCGTAGGGCGGGGCGAACTCCGGTGCCTCCTCGAGCGCGAAATGCATCTGCAGGTAGCTGCCGCGGTGGTCGGTCCCGGCGTATCGCTGACGGATGTCGCCGGGCAGCAAGGCGGGGTCGATCAGGTCGTTGAGGGTGACGTCCGGCGCGATGCCGGAGACGACGATCGGGGCGGCCAGCGTGTCGCCGGCCTCCGTGCGCACACCGCGCACCCGCCCGTCGGAGACCAGGATCTCGGTGACCTTGGAACGCAGCCGGACTTCGCCGCCGTGACTTTCCAGCAGCTCGCTCAGGTGCGAGGTGAGGGCGCCGATGCCGCCGCGCAGCTTCTTCATCTGCATGGTGTCCCCGTCGGGGACACCCAGGCCGAAGGCGAGCGCCGCCGCGCTGCCCGGCGTGGCGGGCCCTCGGTAAAGGGTGTTGACGGCCAGCACGGTCATCGAGCCGCGCAGCGCACCGTGCTTCTCGCGGTCCGGGAGGTAGCGGTCCAAGACGTCGGTGACCGAACCGAACAGCATGTCGTCGATGGCCGAGCGTTCGAATTCGTTTGTGGCGCAAGCGTACATCTCGTCGAAAGTCTTGGGCTCCGTGCCCGCCTCGAACCGGCCCAGCGCCCGGGTGGGCGCCTGGCTCCACGCCATCAGCCCCGCCATCCCGTTGACGGCGTCCGCCCCGTGCACCTCGTTGAGGTGGGTGAACAGCTTCATCGGGTCGCTGTACTGGATCAGTGGGTCGTCGCCGACGCCGCGGACCGCCACCGACATCACGTCCAGGTCGATCGTGGGCAGCGTGTCCAGGCCCAGCTCCTCGACCACGACCATCGACGTCGGGAATTGCACCGACCCGGCGATCTCGAACCGGTACCCGTCGAAAAGTTCGACCGTCGAAGCCATCCCGCCGGCGTAGAGCTTGGAATCCAGGCACACCGTCCGCAATCCGGCCTTCTGCAGCAGCACCGCCGCCGCCAGACCGTTGTGCCCGGCACCGATAACTATCGCGTCGTAATCAGACATGTCCTGACCTCCCGCACAGCAGGCTGGCATGCGGCCAAAGTTTTGTCAATTATGACGAAACTGTGGTGACCCAGGTACCGGAGATACCCTCCCTCAGCGATTCCAGCGCGACGTGCGACATCCGCGCCAGCTCACCGAGGGACCGCTCCTCGCCGACCATCCAGGCTTCCATCGCGCCGAACACCGCGGCCGCGATGCAGCGGGCAGTCACGGTAATGCGTAGCCGCGCATCGGGCTTTCGTCGCCCCGCGCAGCTACGCAGCTCCAGTTGCGCTTCGATGGCGTCGGCGAGGTCGGCCTGGACGTCGCGAATGTGGCGATGAATGCGGTCCTGGTCGAGCTCACCACCTCGCATCGCCGCGATTTTCGCCACGGCCTCAACGTCATAGGGGAACGCGAAGATGGCCGACTGAACGGAATCGATGACCGGTTCGTCAGCGGGTCTCGCGCCCAACGCCGCGCGAAACCAGTTCAGTCCGGTGTAGTCGGCAAACAATAGATCGTGCTTGGAGCTGAAATGCCGATAGAAGGTGCGCAGCGAGACTCCGGCGTCGGCCGCGATCTGCTCGGCCGACGTGTCCTCGACCCCCTGGGCCAGGAAGCGCACCATGGCGGCCTGGCGCAACGCCTCACGAGTGCGTTCGCTGCGCGCCGTCTGCGCCGGCCTGACCATGCAAGTAAGTTACCCCAAGCTGCCTTTTGTCACTATTGACAAAACTTTGGCCCGCGGGTCAGACTGCGCGCATGGTCTCGCTTCTTGTGCACGCCGTTCTCGGGCTCAGTGTCATCGGCTGGATTGTCGCCTCGAATTCGAGGGTCTTCGCCCGGCCCCCCGGTGGTCCGCTGTTCTCGCCGCTGGAGTGCGTTTACTACCTCGTCGGCATCGCATCGGTCGCCCTGGGTTGGTACTTCAACATCACCTACGTGGAGCAGTATTCGCACGGCTCCACCAACCCGCTGTGGGGCGAACACGGCAGCTGGGCCGAGTACATCAGGCTGATGTTCACCAACCCGGCCGCCAGTTCCGCCAGCCAGGACTACACGATCGCGAATGTGATTCTGCTGCCGCTGTTTACGATCGTGGACGGCTACCGTCGGGGAATCAGACACCCGTGGCTGTACTTCGTGTCCAGCCTGTTCACCAGCTTCGCGTTCGCGTTCGCCTTCTACTTCGCCACCATGGAGCGCCAGCGCCGGCACGAACAGGCCCGCGAAACGGTGGACGCCTAGGCCCCCGGTTTGGTTGCCCGCCACCGCTGCCGGCCACCGCTGACGTCGGCGCGGACGTCGGTGAATCCGGCGCCCCGGAGCCGCCTCGGCAGATCCTTCGGCGCGACGGGGTTGTAGGTGTCGGCGACGTGGAGCAGCCGGAAGGTCAGGGAGGGGACGCCGTCGCTACCGGCGAAGCTCCCGCCCGGCTGCAGCACCCGGAACGCCTCGGCGAAAAGCCGGTCCTGCAATTCGGCGCTGGGAACGTGGTGCAGCATCGTGAAGCACACCACCGAGCCGAAGTGGTCGGCGGGCAGCCCGGTGACGGTGCCGTCGCCGTGGATGATGCGGGCCCGGTCGCCGTAGCGTCGCTGCAAACGCTCGGCCATCGCGGCATCGACCTCGACAGCGGTGAGCGAATTCGCCCTGTCCAGCAGGGCGCGCGTCGTCGCGCCGTATCCCGGGCCGATTTCCAAAGTGCGAGAGCCCAATTCGACGCCGTCCAACGCCCACGGCAGCAGCTGATCGGCCACCGCCTTCGCCCAGCCCGCCGAGCTGCACCGGCGCCGGTGCAACAGATTCATCGCCATAGCGCCGACGCTATGCCGCCGCTCGCGGTGCGGGCTTCCGATAATCTGCCGGATTATGTCGGAAATCGGCCAGCACCGGCGCGCGACGTCGTCGCAGGCGCTTCCCCCGGGCGCCAAGATCGAGCGGCACCGGCATGCCTTGGACCAGATCGTCTACCCGTCCTCGGGCGCGGTCTCGGTCACCACCGCGGCGGGAACCTGGATCACGCCGGCGAACCGGGCGATCTGGATACCGGCGGGCTGCTGGCACGAACACCGGTTCCACGGGCACACGCAGTTTCACGGTGTCGCCCTGGATCCCGGCCGGTACCGTCGCGCGCCCGCGGCACCGGCCGTGCTCGCGGTCAGCCCGCTGATGCGTGAACTCATCATCGCGTGTTCGCAGAACGCGGGCACCGACTCCGACGAGCACCACCGGATGCTGGCGGTGCTGCACGATCAGCTGCAGGCGACCGGCGCCGGCGAGCCGCTGTGGGTTCCGACGCCCGTCGACGGCCGGCTGCGGGCGGCGTGCGCGCTGATCGCCGGTAACCTGCGCGAGCCGTTGACGTTGCGGCAGCTCGGCGACCGGGTCGGTGTCGGCCAGCGCACGCTGAGCCGGCTGTTTCGCGACGAGCTGGCGATGACGTATCCGCAATGGCGCACGCAGCTGCGGCTGCAACGCGCGCTGGTGCTGCTCGCCGAGCGCCGCGACGTCACGTCGGTGGCCTCCGAATGCGGCTGGGCCACGCCGAGTGCCTTCATCGACACCTACCGGCGGGCCTTCGGGCACACCCCGGGCGCCCGCCGCTTTTAGCCGCCGGGCTCGAGCAGCTCGGTGCCGACGAACGGCACCAGCGCCTCGGGCACCCGCACGCTGCCGTCGGGCTGTTGGTGGTTTTCCAGGATCGCGACCAGCCACCGGGTGGTGCCCAGCGTCCCGTTGAGGGTGGCCGCGGTCTGCGGCTTGCCGCCGTCGTCGCGGTAGCGCGTCGCCAGCCGGCGCGCCTGGAAGGTGGTGCAGTTCGACGTCGACGTCAGCTCGCGGTAGGTGCCCTGCGTGGGAACCCATGCCTCGCAGTCGAACTTGCGGGCGGCCGACGACCCGAGATCGCCGGCGGCGACGTCGATGACCCGGTACGGCACCCCGATGCGGGCCAGCATCTCGCGTTGCCAGCCCAGCAGGCGCTCGTGTTCGGCCTCGGCGTCGGCGGGCTTGCAGTAGACGAAGCCCTCGACCTTGTCGAACTGGTGCACCCGGATGATGCCGCGGGTGTCCTTGCCGTAGCTGCCGGCCTCCCGGCGGAAGCACGACGACCAGCCCGCGTACCGCAGCGGCCCGCCGGACAGATCCAGGATCTCGTCGGCGTGGTAGCCGGCCAGCGGCACCTCGGAGGTGCCGACCAGGTAGAGGTCGTCGGCCTCCACGCGGTAGATCTCGTCGGCGTGGGCGCCGAGGAACCCGGTGCCGGCCATCACCTCCGGGCGCACCAGCACCGGCGGGATCATCGGGATGAAGCCGTTCTCGACGACCAGCCGCAGCGCGAGCTGCAGCAGCCCCAGCTGCAGCAGCGCGCCCCGGCCGGTCAGGAAGTAGAAGCGCGAGCCGGACACCTTGGCGCCGCGCTGCATGTCGATGAGCCCCAGCGACTCCCCCAGCTCGAGGTGGTCCTTCGGGTTCTCCAGCCGGGGGGGTTCGCCCACCACGTCCAGGACGCGGTAGTCGTTTTCCCCGCCGGCGGGGACGCCGTCGATGACGACGTTGGAGATCGCCATGTGTGCGGCGGTGAACGCCGCCTCGGCGGCGGTCTGCTCGCTCTCTGCGGCCTTGACCTGCTCGGCCAATTCCTTAGCGCGCGCCAACCTGGCCGGGCGTTCCTCAGGGGACGCGGCGCCGACGCTCTTGCTGGCGGATTTCTGTTCCGCGCGCAGGGCGTCGGCCGACGAGATCGCCGCCCGGCGCGCGGCATCGGCCGCCAGCAGGGCGTCGACCAGGGCCGGGTCCTCGCCGCGGCTGAGCTGGGAGCGGCGCACGGCGTCCGGGTCTTCCCGTAGCAACTTCAGCTCGATCACGGCCCCGACACTACTTTCACCGGCTCGGCCCGGCGCGCAGAGCATCCCACCACGGCCAGTCGCAGGACTCACATCCGTAACTTTTGTCACGCCGCCCAGGTCCTGCTGTCAGAATGGAGCCGATGTCGCAAGCGCCCGAAACGGACCATCCGGAAGCCCCGGAGGCCGACGCCCCCGCCGCCGAGCCGGAACAGCCGCACGCCGGCTTCCGGTGGCCGCGGAGTCTGCAGGCCCAGGCCACCCGGCGGGCCCTATTGCTCACCGCGTTGGGCGGCCTGCTGATCGCCGGGCTGGTCACCGCGCTGCCGATCGGCGGCACCGGGCCCGGGCGACTGTCCGGCTATCTGGACGGCAACCCCGTTCCCACCACGGGAAGCAAGAGCGACGCCGCCTTCAACAAGGCCGCCGCCGGTGACTGCCTGATGTGGCCCGACACCACCCCCGAATCCGCGAAGACCGTCAACTGCGCCGAGGACCACAAGTTCGAAGTCGCCGAGTCCGTCGACATGCGGACGTTCCCGGGCTCCGAGTACGGGCCCAACGCCGCTCCCCCGTCGCCCGCCCGCATCCAGCAGATCACCCAGGAACAGTGCGAATCCGCGGTGCGCAACTACCTCGGCCCGAAATTCGATCCCAACAGCAAGTTCACCGTCAGCCTGCTGTGGCCCGGCGACCGGGCCTGGCGCCAATCCGGCGAGCGCCGCATGCTCTGTGGCCTGCAACTGCCCGGCATGAACAACCAGCAACAGGCCTTCAAGGGCAAGGTCGCCGACATCGACCAGTCCAAGGTCTGGCCCGCCGGCACCTGCCTGGGCATCGACCCGACGACCAACCAGCCGATCGACGCCCCCGTCGAGTGCGCGGCACCGCACGCGATGGAGGTGACCGGCACGGTCAACCTGGCCGAGAAGTTCCCCGGCGCGCTGCCCGCCGAGCCCGACCAGGACGGCTACATCAAGGATTTGTGCACCAAGATGACGGACGCCTACCTGGCGCCGGTCAAGCTGCGCACCACGACCCTGACGCTGATCTATCCCACCGTTCCGCTGGCCAGCTGGACGGCCGGCAGCCGCGAGGTCGCCTGCAGCATCGGCGCCACGCTGGGCAACGGCGGCTGGGCCACGCTGGTCAACAGCGCCAAGGGCCAACTGCTCATCAACGGGCAGCCGCCGGTGCCGCCCCCCGACATCCCCGAAGAGCGGCTCACCATGCCACCGATACCGCTCCAGGTGCCGGCCCAGGCCCCGCCGAGCCAGGCCAGCGCTCCCCCGGAGATCCCGCCGAACAACCAGCACCTGCCCGGCCAGCAGCCGGTGGTGACGCCGCCGCAGGCGCCCGCATCGGACACCCCGCCCCCGCAGGCGCCGCCCCCCGCGGACGCCGGAGCACCACCGCAGGCGCCACCCCCGCCGGACGGGGGAGCGCCGCCGCCGCCGGCGCCGCCGGAGGCACCGCCCGCGCCGCCGCCGCCCGGGGGCTAGCCGAATGCCCGCGCGGATGGACCCGCAGCGGTTCGACGAGCTGGTGTCCGACGCGCTCGACCTGATCCCGCCCGAGCTGGCGGCGGCGATGGACAACGTCGTCGTCCTGGTCGCCGATCGCCACCCCGAGGACGGCGAACTGCTCGGGCTGTACGAGGGGGTCGCCCTGACCGAGCGCGACTCGGATTACGCCGGATCCCTGCCCGACGCCATCACGATTTATCGTGAGGCGCTGCTGGACGTCTGCGAATCCGACGACGAGGTCGTCGAGGAAGTCGCGATCACGGTGGTCCACGAGATCGCCCACCACTTCGGCATCGACGACGCCCGCCTGGAGGAGCTCGGCTGGGCCTGACGGCCCGTCCGCCATGCCGGGGTCCATGGGCGCGGCATCCCGGATTTGTCCGCGGCCGGTGCTATGAACGGGTTATGAGTGCTGACTGCCGCGACTGCCGGGCAGGCCTAGATCACTGTCACGGCACCATCATCCTGCACGCTCTGCGCCGCTCGGAATGTACGGAGCCGGACTGCTTCAGCCCCGAGCTGTTGCCGCACGCCTTCGTCGTCGACTGCGACGCCGTCGGCTGCGGATGCTGCGAGTCCGTCGCGCTGGCCGTCTGACCGCCCGTCAGCCCATCGGGTCGGTGCTCGAGTGCACCGCGTCCGCGACGGGCTCGGCGCCGGCCTCGGGATAGAACGGCGGTGTCAGGGTCCCCCACCGCACGCAGCTCCAGCGCCCGTCGGTGATCGGCGCCAGCACCACCGATTCGGCGTTGTCGAGGTGGTTGTCCAGCGCGAAGGTGGCTTCCACCCCGGCGAGCACCGCCGCGGCCAGGCGGATGGCCGCGCCGTGGGAGACGACGACGATGTCGCCGCTCCAGTCGTGGTCGTCGAGGTAGCGCAGGCGCAGCTCGGTGAGCACGGGGACGTAGCGGTCCAACACGTCGTTGCCGGTTTCCCCGCCGGGCAGCGGGACGTCGAGGTCGCCGTGATGCCAGCGCTCGTAGATCGCGTTGAATTCGGCGACCGCGTCGTCGTCGCTGCGGTTTTCCAGCCCCCCGACCTGAACCTCGTGGATGCCGGGCATCTCGATCGCGCCCAGCTCGAGCTCGCCGCCGATCACCCCGGCCGTCTGCGACGCGCGGATCGCCACCGAGTGGGCGAGCAGCGCCGGCCGCCCCGCGCGCCGGGCGAAGGCGCGGGCCTGGTCGCGGCCCAGCGGCGTCAGCTCGGCGCCGGGCGGGCGGGTGTCCAGCCTGCGTTCGACGTTGCCGTACGACTGGCCATGCCGCAGGAGCACCAGCCGTCCGGTCATGGCTCGACCTCCCCGGCCGCGGTTTCCGGTTTGCCCTCCCGCAGGCGCGCCAGCCAGCGGGCCGCCTCGTCGGCCGGCGGCGGCAGCACCCCCGCTGGCGAGCCCGTCGGCCAAGATCCCAGGTATCGCACATCCGCACAACGCCGGTGCAGGGCTTTGAGTGCCTCGGCGACGGCGTCGTCGTCGATGTGGCCCACGCAGTCGGCGAAGAAGACGTAGGTGCCCAGCGCGGTCCGGGTCGGCCGGGATTCGATCCGGGTCAGGTCGATGCCGCGGATCCCGAATTCGGTCAGCGCGCCCAGCAGCGCGCCGGGGGCATTGTCGATGCGCAGCACCACCGCCGTCCGGTCGGCTCCGGTGCGGGCCGGCGGCGGCCCCGGCGGGCCGACGAGCAGGAAGCGCGTGCAGGCGTTGGGCTCGTCGACTACGCCGTCGGCCAGGGCGGCCAGCCCCCAGTGGGTGGCGGCCAGCGGCGACGTCACCGCGGCGTCGGCGTGGCCCTCGGCGACCTGGCGCGCCGCGTCGGCGTTGGAGTACGCGGCCCGCAGCTCGGCGTCGGGCAGGTGGACGGCGACCCAGTGCCGCACCTGCGCGGCCGCCACCGAAAACGCCGCCAGCGTGCGCACGTCGGCGGTCGTCCGGCCGGGTTTGACGACGATGCTGAACGCGACGTCCAGGGTGGTTTCGGCGAACACTTGCAGGGGCGAACCGATGGCCAGGCTGTCGAGCGTGGGCGTCACCGACCCGTCGATCGAGTTCTCGATCGGGACGCACGCGTAGTCGGCGCCCCCATCGCGAACGGCGTCCAGCGCCGCGGCGGTGCTGTCGATGGGCAATCGCCGGACCTCGCCGGGACCGCGACCGGGGATCAGACCGGCGGCCGTGATCTGCAGCAGCGCCGCCTCGGTGAACGTCCCTTCCGGACCGAGATAAGCGATGCGGACCACGCCCCAACCCTAGCGGCGAACGGCGCCTTGCGGCTCTTGCGACGTTTCGTCGCCTGAGTTAACTTAGGCTTACCTAATCTAAGGAGCCTCGTGTTACCGCTGACCTGCCCCGCCCCGACGACGGCCGAACGTATCCGGAGCGCGTGTGTCCGCGCCGGCGGCGCGCTCCTGGCACTGGAGACCGTGCACCCGCGCCAGGAGCCGGTCGTCACACCCGTGCACCACCTGCTGCCCGACGGGTCGTTCGCGCTGGCCCTCCCCGCCGACCATGACCCCCGCCCCGCCGACGGGGCGCAGGCGGTGCTCGAGTTGACCGACTATGCCCCGCTCCCGCTGCGGGAGCCGGTCCGCTCGCTGGTGTGGGTGCGCGGACGGCTGCGGGAGTTCCACCCGGCCGAGGTCGCCGGCGCGGTCGACCTGATCGCCGCCGAGTGGCCGCACCCCGCGCTGCTGCAGGTAGACACCCCGCGATGCGCGCCGTCGGACGGGCAGGAACTCCGCTACACGCTGTTCCGGCTGGAGATCGCCTCCGTCGTCGTCACGGACGCCACCGGGGCCGAGCCCGTCAGCGTCGAAGACCTCCTCAGGGCCCGCCCCGACCCGTTCTGCGAGATCGAATCGAACCTGTTGTGGCACTTGGACACCGCGCACAGCGACGTGGTGGCGCGGCTGGTGTCGCGCCTGCCGGCCCCGTTGCGCCGGGGACGGGTACGCCCGCTGGGGCTCGACCGCTACGGCGTGCGGTTCCGCGTCGAGGGCGGGGACCGGGACCACGACGTCCGGCTGCCCTTCCACAAACCGGTGGACGACATGACCGGCCTGCGCCAGGCCATTCGGGTGCTGATGGGTTGCCCGTTCATGAACGGGCTGCGCGCCCGCCCATAGCCGGAGTCGTCGTGCCGGGCCGCCGCGGCCGCGTACGTTAACCGGGTGAACGGCGATCGACCACCGCACCGGCCCGAACCGCGCCCCGAGCCGTCGCAGGTCATTCGCCGCGCGGCTCCGCCCCCGGCACCGGCGGAACAGACGACGCCGCTGCGCCGGCCGACGCCAACGCCGCCACCGCCTCGTCGCGCCGCCAGCCGCGCCGGCGCGCTCCGGGGGCGGTGGGCCGGGGCGGGGGCGGCGACTGCCGGCTTCGCGGTGCGG
>NZ_MVIJ01000080.1 GCF_002086735.1 Mycobacterium scrofulaceum
GGGGTGGAGGTGGGGCCTCCGTGGTGGGCACCGTGTCGGGGTGACGGCTCTGGCGCGGCGGGGGAAGCGGTGTTTTGCCGTCGGCCGGTTGGGCGGCGATCAGCGACGCCACGATCGTGCCGTGGGCGTCACAATCGGCCAGGCCGTCCCCGCCGGCCACCACGTAGTCACCGCCGCCGACAAGGTCGGTCAGCCGCGGATGCGGGCTGACCCCGGTGTCGATGACGGCCACCTTCTGACCCGCACCGCGGCCAAACCGCCACGCCTCGCCCAAATCCAGCATGTCCATGTAGTGCGGCTGCACCCGATAGTCCGTACCCGGCAGCGTGCCCACCTTGGGGCAAAACGCGCCCTGGCGCATCGGCTGATCCGGGCCCGGAGGCCCATCGGGCGGGGTTGCGCCCACATCAATTTGTGGGGGCTCCACTGCGGTAGCCGGCGGGGCAGCCCACAGCCCGGTCAACCCCACCACTGCAACAGCGGACACCGCCGCGCAGGCCTGTTGCGCACGACTCACCGAAGTCACCCCTGCTACCGGTACCGGATCGCGGCCAAGACACCCATCAGCCAAAACGCCAACGGGAAAATGCCGGTCAAACACACATACTCGATCCACTCCACGACTTTGCGGAACGTCGGCGTGTAGAAGCGGTTGGGCACCACCACCCCGGCCACCAGCCCGGCGACGGGCACCGCCACCATCACCGACACCCCCACCAGCAGTGCGGGCATCGTCCACAACCCCAGCACATAGCGCCCGGCCACCCCGATCACCAGCGCGACCGCGGCCAACGCCAGAATCGTCGCCTGCCAGCGGTCGGTGAACGAGCGGCCCCGCAGCAGCACCGCGACCGCCACCAGGCCCGCCAAGACCAGCGGCAGCCAGCGTCGCGGCACGTGCGGATCGCACAACCCGACGCTGCACGCCGCCGCCAAACCCGTTGTCGCAACCAGCAATCCGCTCAGGTAGGAGTGCGCCCGGTCGGTGGCCACCGCGACCTCACGCACCGACTCTGGGCCGGCGAACGTGGCGACTTGCCCGCTGGCCACCGCATGATCGGCCGGCAAATCAGGGCGCGCCTCAAAGATCCAGCGGCCCGAGGCCGAGGGGAACACCGGCAATCGAATCCCGGCCGCCCAGCGCGCCACCGTGGGGGATACATGCATCCCTATCACCGCCATCAGCAGCAGCACTGTCAGCAGGATCGGAGCTGAGGTCACCAGTGTCATGCGCACCAACCCGATCACCGCGCCCGCGGCCGCGGTCACGATCACCGCGGTGCCCAACGCGATATGGCGGCCGGTGAACCGCACCACCAACAGCGCCGCTACCAATACGGTCGCCAAACCCAGCGCGGCGTGCGGGGCGCCCACCGGGCCGGGCACCGCGGCGGCGGCGGCCACGGCCGCCGGTACGCAGCCGGTCAACAGCAGCGTGTCACCAAGACCACGCACCAATACACTGGTCCCGCGGCGCGTCAAGATGATCACCGCCGCCGCGAGCAGCACCGCGGCCAGCGCGCCACCATAGGCGGCTGGCAGCCAGCCGAGGTGCCCGTAACGCCAGCGGGCCAGCAAGACCGTTGCGGCCAACACACCGGCGACCACCATGGCTGCCCCGACTCGGGCCGCCCACACCGGTGTGACTGCCGGCCAGCGCTTACTGAGCTCGGTGGCCACCGCCGAGGTGACATGCTCGACGACATTGATACGTGCCTCGGTGTCCGGGGCGAACCGCAGCCACAGCCGCGTGCCATCGCTGACGCCCTGGGCGGCCAGCGACAACCCCGGTTTGAGCGGGCTGCCATCGACCCAGCACAAGGTCCAACGGCCCCGCGCAGTGGCCGCCAACGGTGATTCCCCCAGCTCAGCAAGGCGCGTGTTGACCAAGTCCACCAACGCCGTCAATTGCACCGACACCGCCGCGGTGGCGTCCAACACCACTCCGATCTTGGTGGCCCCAGCGATGACCGCCACCAAGACCCGGTCGGGCAGAGCCGGACCGGATGCCGCGGTTACAGGGTTGTCGCGTTGCCGTTCGATCGTCACGCGCTTCGCGCCCCCGCAGCGGTGGGGAACCCGTCGGCAAGCTCGGCGGCCAGCTCCAAAAACGCCAACCGGGTGGCTTTACGCAGAGCCAAAAAGTCCAGGGTGTCGGCGTCGCGCAGATGCGGGTCCCACGGGATGGTCTTGACCGAGCGCACCCGAGGCCCCACCGTCTCGGTGATATGGGAGATGAAGGCCTTCGTCGCGCAGTCATGGATGTCGTTGAGCACGATCACCGACCGCTTGAGCAGCTCGTGGCCGTTGCGCGCGGCCAGCCATTCGACTGTCGTCTCGATCGCCAGCCCGCCCTCAGCGTTGCAGGAGCCGATGATCATCAGCGCGTCGGTGTTGGACAGCACGGTTTTGAAGAACTCGGTTTCCACCTCGGCGCCGCAGTCGACCAGTGCCAGTTGGTAAAACCGGCGCGTCAGCGCGACGGTGTCATGAAAGACCTTCTTGTTCAACTCCATTGGGTTGGCCACATTCTGGTTGCCCGGTAACACTTCGAGGCCCTGCTTGTTCTGTCCAGTGAAATGACGGGCTTTGGGATAGTCGACAACCATGTCTTGAGCGGCAAGAAGATCCCCCAGTGAGCTCAGTGCCTTGGGGTCAACGAAGCGGCCCAGCCCGCCGTAGGTGGTGTCGGCGTCGATCGCCAGGACCTGCTGGTTGCGCTCGGCGGCGAACACGGTGCCCACACCGGCGGTCACGCGCGTCTTGCCGACCCCGCCTTTCACCGACACCGCCGCGATCTGGTAGTTGCCGGGAATGTTGGAGGTGACTCGGGCCTTCCAGTCACGGAGCTGGCGCTCGTGAGGGCCAGCGCCCAGATTGATCAGTCCGCCTGTGCAGACGTAAACCGCTTTGCGCCAACCCATGTCAGCCGGATCGCGGCGCCGTTTGACGACTTCTTCGACCTGGACGTGTCTGGTGCGCGGCGCGCCGACACTTTGCAGGTCCGCACGCGGCGCCCACCGTTCGACTGGGTCGACGTTGGGGGGTGTCCACCGCTGCGGGGGCGGCTGACGTTGTTCGAACTGCGGGCGCGGCGGAATCGGGGGCGGCTGGTGTTTGATCGGGCCGCTGGGCGGGGCGAAGTCCGTGCCAGGAGCCCGCGACCAGGGCACCGCATTCGGGTGCCCTGCCGGCGGCGGCGCAGCGAATCCGGGCTGGCCTGGCGCTCCTAACGGGCCCGGCGGCGGGGGCGCCGCGTGCGCGCCTTCGGTGTCGCCGGCTGCTGGTGGCGCCGTGTCCGGCGCTGGCGGCCACCCGGCCTGGGCCGGACCGCCCTCCGCAGACGGCGGTGCGAACTCGTATTTGCCCACCGGCGGCGGTGGCAGCTGCGGTGAGGGCACCTGAGGCGCAGGCGGTGCGGTCGGCTCAGGAAGCCGCAAATCCGACAACGACACCTCCTCGGTGACCTCGTCGGTGGGTGCGGCATGTTCGCGGTGCTGCTCGGGGTTTTCCGGCGGCAGGTAACGCGACATGAAGTCAGAATTGTCAGTCATTTGGTCCCCATCGCTGTGGCGCGTCTGGCGTTTACTACTTCTGATCCTAGGGGCGGAATTCTCGCTATACCACGCCCATACGGTATTTATCGAGAACACTTTGCTGGCACGCCGGTACCGCTTTTGTCAGGCCATTCGTTCGTGACTTGCCCAGGCCCGCACCCCGACGCTATCGAAGACCGTCGTGAGTGCGTGATGCAGTTGGGCCGGGGTGGCCGGGGCGATCGCCAGCCACTCCTGGTGGGTGCCCGGTGGCGGGTTGAGCCGATACAGCGCCACCCGCCCCGAGGCGGTGTCGCGCAGGTTCAGCACCGTTTCGCTCCATACCGTTTCGGTATCCACATGTGCGCGCGCATACGCCAGGGCCTCGGCCTGTGGATCTTCTAGCGCCGCGCCCAGCTCTGCCAGCGCGCCGCCGCGCAGCCCCAGTGAGCGCAGCGCGGCCATCTTGGCCGCGGCCGAGCCGGCGTGCGCATGCGCGCTGACCGCGCTACGCATGTCATCGAGGGGAACGTTGACCGCGCTGATTCGTGCCGGCTCGACCCGGTGCACCGAGTCCAGCGCTTCGACGATCAGGCGTTCTATCCACTCTTGATCAGTGCCGGGACAGTCGTCGATAGTGATCAAAGACCCGGCGCGCACCGCCGAGGCCCAGCGGCCGTCGCGGCGGGCCAACACGATGCGTAGCTGCTCATCTGGTATCGCCCGCCAGGTGCTCGGATCATCCATCACCACCGGGGTGACCACGTTCATCGGGCCGTGGGAGACCAACACCACGATTTCGACGTCGGGGCTGGCAAGTACCGCCATGCGGGCGGCGATATCGGACCGCACCACGGCGCCCTCATCGGCGATTCCCTGGTCGACCAACACCGCCAGACCTGGGTGCGCGGTCAGCCATTGGGTGTCTTGAGCTTGGCCGTAGGGTCGCCCACGCAGCTCGGGGGCAAGTTGGGCGATGCCCAGCATGGCTTGCAACAGCCACAACCCCTCAAGGTTGACGGTGATGTCGGAGCGGGAGGTGGCCGCGGTGGTGTCAGCGGTGGTCATCGACGATCTCCAGGTCGTCTAACGCAAACGTGGCGGCACCGTTGTCGGTGCCGCCACGTGCTTGCCTGTGAATACTGCGGGCTAGGCCCATGAAGACCCGACGGCGCTGTCGGTGCTGTTCATGTTGGACCCGGCGGTCTGGACCTTTTGTCCGTGGGCGTTGGCCTGCTCGTAGATCACCTGAAAGTTGCGGCCCAACTGGGTGATGAACTCCTGGCAGGCCGTCGAGCCGGCGCCACCCCAGAAATCCCCGGCAGCCAGCACATCGCGCACGATCGCTTGGTGCTCGGATTCCAGGGAAGCGGCTTGGGCACGGATCAAAGCGCCGTGGGCATCGACATCACCGAACTGGTAGTTGATCGACATGGCTGAAGTCTCCTTGTGTGAAAGGTGGGTAGGGGCCTGGCAGTTAGCTGCTCAGGATCTGCTGGGAGGCCTGCTCTTGCTGTTCGTAGTTGTTGGCGTCGCGGATCAGCCCGTCGCGCACCCCGTGAAGCATGTTGACGATGTTGCGGAACGCCTGGTTCATCTGCCCCATCGTGTCGTAGGAGGTCGCCTGGGCCTGCCCACTCCAGCCGGCGCCTGCGATGTTCTGCGAGGAGGCCCACATCTTGCGGGCTTCGTCTTCCACGGTCTGGGCGTGCGTTTCGAACCGGCCGGCCATGTCACGCATCGCGTGCGGGTCGGTCATAAAACGGGTGGCCATAATAACGCTCTCCTTAAAGCCTGGGTGATTTAATTCAGTGTTGCTGTAGGGCCAGTCTATTGGCCTGATCTGACGCCCGGCAACGGTCGGCGAAAGCTATTTGTGCGAATTTTTCCTGGCATTGATGCTCTCTTATATGGGCTAGCTTCGGCGCACGACTTTGACCGGCTTTCCATACCGCGGGGCGCCGTCACTATCGTTACCGCGGCCGTGCAAACCTGCCGCCATCGGGGTCCCTCCATACATGCCCGATCCTCCCGTGGTCGCGGGCGCTGCCGCGGCCACCCCGCCACCACCCGAAGCGGCCACCGGGGCGACCGCGCGCGCCGCGCTCGCGGACTCGACCCCACTGCCAGCAGTCCAGGTCGCCGGCACCGATAATCCGCCCAACGAGCCAGCCCCTCCGGCCACGGCCTCGACTTCGGCGGCCGCCCCGCCCAGCCCGGCCAGCCCCGGCCCGCCGGCACCCGTTAAGGCCGCCGAGGTCCCGCCGGCTCCGAACATGCCCGGATTCATGAAACTCATGAACGGGCTCAGCAGCGACTGGAACTGGCCCAGGCCGCCGCCCCCCAGTCCTTGGCTCAGCGGTGAGGCAAGCCCCTGCAGCGCTTGAGGAATGGTGCTGACCAGCTGTGGGCCCATCGACAACATGGTTTCGCCGTCCAAACCGGCAGGCAAGCTACCCGCGCTGCTGGCGAAATTCATCGGCTGCTGCCCGGCGGCGGTACCACCCGATTGCCCCAGCGCGGCAGCTTGGGCTGCCAGCCCGATCGGGTCGGAGTTCGGCAGCGGCGGGGTGAACGGCACCAGCGTGCCGGTGATCCCGGCAGCTTGCCCGGCGAAGCTGTACATCGTCGCGGTGTCTTGTGCCCACATCTGCCCGTAATGGGCTTCGTTGGCCATGATCGCTGGGGTGTTAAAGCCCATGAAGTTGGTGTTGAGCAGCGCCACCAGCTGGGCCCGGTTCTGGGCGATCACCGGCGGGGGCACCACGCCGGCCCGCGCCGCCTCGAACGCATCGGCCGCCCCCGCGGCAGCCAGCGCCGCTGCCTGGCATTGTTCGGCGGTGGCGATCATCCACACCACGTAGGGGGCCGCGGCCAACGCCATCGTCATCGACGACGGACCCAGCCACGCGGTGCTGGTCAGAGCCTCGATCACCGCCTGAAACGCCGCTCCCGCCGACCCGAGCTGCGCCGCTAGCGCCTGCCAGGCCGCCGCCGACTCCATTAGAGACGCCGAACCCAGGCCGACATACATCCGACCGGAGTTGATCTCGGGAGGAACCTCGTAATCCGGCATGGCTACGTGCTACGGACCCGCAGGTCAGACCATCGCGACGGTGTTCAGCGCCTCAGTTGCGGCATAGTCGGCCGAGCTGATGCCCATTGTCGAGACAAACATCGAGTGCACCACCGACCCGATCGCCTGCGTCACCTGATACACCCCGCCGTGCACGCCGAACGCCGCCGCCAACAGCACCGAGGCCGGCTCCGGTGCCGGAGGCACCACACCCATGATGGGAGCTGCGGCCGCGGCGTTGCCCGCCGCTACCGTCGACCCGAGTCCAGACAGCCCGGAGGCGGCCTCATCAATCCCCGCAGGTAACGCTTCGACAAACATGGAACCCTCCCACAACCAACCCGGCCGGACCATTTACCCGGCCTGATGACAAAAGTGTATCGACGCTCGCCGACTTACGCGCGGCCCATCAGCGATCTATCCCACCGCAGTCTCGGCTACTTGCACATAAATTCCCGATTCGCCCGAATCGCCGGTATTCATCAAGAATCCGCGGCCCCGTGGCATGGAATGTCCCTTCCATTTCGCCTTGACGAAACCTTGGTCGGGATCAGAGTCCATCACCAGCAGCGGCTCGGTCGCGTCACGAAGCAGCCTGACGAGCGGATCGCCCATCCCCGACATGAACGGCCCGAACAGCCGGGTATAGATGATGTGCAACCCCACATCAGAGCCCGCCTGGACAAACGGCGCGATCGGGACCAGTGGCGAGTCATATCCCGCGGGCAAGCGCTCCGAATCGTCGATGACCAAAAAAATCTCCGGGCCTTCCCAGTGCCGCTGGCCGATCTGAGCGACCGACACATCATCGCTGGGCATCCGCGGCGCCAAGACCTGCGCCAACTCCTCCATGCGCTGCTTGACCGCCTGCGGTGTGGTAGCGAACCGGTGCACATACTCAGGCCCGAGCACATTGAGCAGCTGGCGGCGCGGATCCACCAGCCACACCTGCGCGGCCGGGCGCCCGGCATCCTGTGCCGCCCCCTCCGCACCCGGGGCGTAGACCCGCCCAATCTCGCGCATCAACGTCGCACAGGTCGTGGTCCGACCACACTTGGCCTGCCCGGTGATCATCAGGTGCTGACCGTCGAAGAACGCCGGATGTTCGGTCTCATTGAGCGCCCACACCATCGTCGAGGCGCTGCGCGGATCCGAGGCCGCCAGCGCGGCCAGCTCGCCCGCCGCCACCCGCTGAGGCAGCCGGCGCACCTTGGGTGCCGCGGTGAACCCTCCGGCCACACGGTTGACCGCTGCGACCACGCTGCGCGAGTCGAACACCTCAGCATCCGTGGACTCCAGCGCGGGGCGCGCCATCAGGGTGTGCAACCCCACCGGCTCCACGCCGGCGCGCTCATAGTTCTGCCCGATCATGCCGCGCCCTGGCCGCGAAGGAACCGCCGCGGCCAAGCGCGGCTTAGCGACCAGCGCCGCGTCGTTGACATCGGCCAGGCGCAGCTCTACCCGGGAGCCGAAGTTGCCGCGCACCATCACCTGCAGGTCGGTGGTCTTGGTGACCGCGACGACCACGTGAATGCCGAACGTCGGCCCCTCCTTGATCAGCCGGTTCACCTGGTTTTCCACCAGTTCGGGATACTCGCTGGCCACCGCCGCATAGTTATCGATCACCACAAACACATCGCCGTGGCCGTCATCGGGCAGCGGACCCGATTCACGACCAGCCTTGCGGCGGCGAAACACCTCCATCGACATCACACCGGTCGCTTCGAAACTGCGCTTGCGCGAGGCCAGCAGCTCCGACATCTCGGCCACCGTGCGGCGCACGCCGTCACCATCGAGCGACATCGCCACCCCACCCACATGCGGCAGGCCGGCCACGCTGCCCAGCGCCGCAGAGGAAAACGCCAAGCAATAGAACTGCACCTGCTCGGGGGTGTGGGTCATGGCGGCCGCGCAAATCAGATTCTGCAGCGCGGTGGTCTTGCCCGCGCCCTGCGCGCCGACGATCGCCACGTTGGCACCCGCGCCCGACACATCGACGGTCAATGGATGCTGGTCATGCTTGAACGGCCGGTCCACCAGCCCGATCGGAAACACCAAATTCGGGGTACGGGCATACTCACTGTCCCAGCGCCGCCCCAAATAGGTGTTCACCAGCTTCTCGATGCTCCACGGCTCATCCAGCGGCGGCTTCCACAACTGGTAGGGCTCAAAATCGATCCGGCGCAGCTGGTCGATGATGATGCGGCCCACCTGCGGGCGCATCAGCGCCGTCACACCGCCCTCGTCATCCTCCCCCTCGGATTGCTGCTCGCTTAGCCCGTCAACCTCATCGACCACCTCATCGGACGTCGCAGAGGTATCAGAGTCATCCGGCAGCGGCAGCGGAGTGAAATCGGTGGTAAACAGCTGCGGCGCAAAGTAACTGACCGCCGCCCCGTCTGACTGCGGGCCGCCAGCGAGGTCCTCGGTACCCGGCTTGCGGTACTCGCGCCACAAGAACTCGCCCTGAAACTTCGTCAAGGTACCGTTTTGCGGGCTGCCCTCCAAGAAATAGCACTGCCCAGAGCCCTTGAGGTTCACCGCGTTCGGCACGCCGATCGCCGAAGCCGCCTGCGCGGTCTTAGTCATCAACGCCAGCCGATATCCCATGTTCTCCAACAGCCGCTCAGCGCGAGTGTCGATCTGCTGGCTGGCCATGTGTAGATGCACCCAATACGCCCGGCCCTGCCGGCAGATCCGGTCCAGCGACTCCTCGATCTCACGACCCATCATCTTGAACAACTCGGCGAACTCGTCGATGACCACCATCAGCACCGGCAACGCCGGCAACACCTGCGCCGCCCCCGACGACAACTGATCCGCACGGATCTTGTTGTACTCGGTCGCATCATCAGCACCGGCCATGTCGCACAAGGCCTTACGCCGCGCGATCTCACCGTCGAGCGCGTCGACGAAGCGGCCCATCAGCCCCTGGTCCTCTTCAAGGTCGGTGATGATCTGCGCCACGTGAGGCACCCCGGCGAAAGGTCGAACACCTGAGCCGCCCTTGAGGTCGGCCAGCATGAACTGCAGATTCTGCGGCGGGTGCCCCAAGCACAGCGACTCGATCAACGCCCGCAACATCATCGTTTTACCCGAACCGGTAGTGCCGGCCATCACCCCGTGCGGACCCTGACCGCCGTGCGCGCCCTCTTTGAGGTCGATGAAAAACAGCTCGTTGTTATCGGCACGGTTACCCAGCGGCACTTTCAACCGCTGCAACGAGTTGATGTCACTGCGCGAAGCCCAAAACTTTTCAAAATCAATATGGGCGGCATCCTCAATGCCGTAGTAGGACAGGATGTCTCGGGCCATCACCCGCTGCCCGGTATCAATTTCGATCGCCTCATAGGCCTCAGCCAGCCGCCAGCGCGACATGCGCTCGGCGAACGTCTCAGCCGCATCGCGGCTGACCTGATCTGCATAGGCAAAAAACTGCGGCTCATTGCCCTGGGCATCCCAGGTCACCGGGTCTCGCGGCACCGCCGAAACCACCCCGTTGTCCCCGATATGCAGCACGCGGCGCGGATCACGGCACGCCGGAACCCGACTCGAGCCGCGCACGTCAAAAAACGTCAACCCATTGACCCCTTCGGAACTCCCGAAACGATCCCAGCCCACCTCGGTGTCGCACACAATTACGGTGTGCGGCAACGGGTTAATCGGTTCCTTCGACGCCCCCAGGCGAGCCCTAAAGTCCCCGCGCGCCCGTAACCCCAGCGCCTCGGACTGCGCGGCCAAGAAATCGTTAACCGACCCATACACCATCCGCACCGGCCCCGCACCATCCTCGAGGAGGGCATCGCCGGCGTGCGGCAACCACTTGACCCAATCCCACTCAGCCGCATCCGCGGTGACCACCACCAGCCGCAAATGATCAGGCCCGTGGAAAAACACCAACTGGCACAATATCGCGCGCATCAACCCCAGCACCCGCTCGCGTGGGCCGCGCAGCTCATAGCCAGGCTCGACCATCAGTGACACCAGTGCGGGCACCCCGTAGGCCACCGTCTGGTACTGCATGAACTCCTGCAGCACTTTTCCGGTCACTGGCTCGAGCTCGATATCGGTCGGCGCGTCTTGTGGTTCGGCGAACACCGCGGCGTGCGACTCCACCAAGTCAGTCATGCCCCGCCCCACCCGGGCCACCCCGAACCAGGCATCACCGCCGTTGGGCTTGCGCTCCCACATCCGCACACTGCCCACGCTGGCTTCCAGCGTGTCCGGTGCCGGGTGATACCAGCGGTAGTTCTCATCGAGCCGGTCAGCCAACTCCGAGGTGGTTCCCCGCAACTCGTCCATGATCATGCAAAACCGCGCCCGCAGCGCATCCAGTTTCGAGCGCGACATCTCCTGCGAGCCACCGCGTCCACCGAACAGCATCGCCATCAGACCGCCCACCATTACGACCGGGAACAATGAGCCTCCCCCGGTGAACGTGCGTGCCCCGCTGGCGAACGACACCCAGACCATCGCCCCCACCAGACCCATCAGCCCGACGATCAACACCACCGACCACAGCGGTTTGCTCTGCGGCGGCGGCACTTTCAGCGGCGTCGGCAACTCAATGGTCTCTGGCCGAAACGGCGGCGCCTCAGCAGTCTCTTTGCGGGCAAACCCATGTTTCATGACTTGGGGACCTCCAGTTCGGCCGGGTTGGCGTCGACAGGCAAGGTGTTGTGGCGCACCAGCGCATCAGCGCGCGACAGTGCCGGCCCAGCGGCCAGCAGCCGCAGCGCCAGCCACGGTGCCGGGTTGGGAGTGTGTTTCTTCAGGCCCAGCGCGTTCATGGTGTCCTCTTCGCGCGGAACCCCGAATCGCACACCGGATTCGGAAATCCACCACAACGACTCCAGCGTGCTCGCTGAGGGCGAATTGCCGGTGGATACCACATAATTGGCGTATTCCGGACCCAGATAGACGCGGTCGGCCTGCATCTGGGTGCCGGGTGTTTTCACCAAATCGACCACCTTGTCCGCCTGGTCCTCGGCCACCGGGATGGTCGGGCCAGCGATCACCGACGTGGTCGCCATCGACTCCCCGTCCACCTTCTCCCAATGCCAGCAGGCGGCCGCGTTGAGCTGGCTGTCCACCACGTGCGGGGGCGCGGCCGGAAACGCCGACAAGTCCAGCGTCTGCACCACCGGCAGCTTGGCCAACACCGGCCCGGCCACCACCGGCATCGCCGCCCCCGCGGGACCGGCGTTTTGCAGCACCTGAGCCACCACCGGCGAGACCGGCTGCACGCCGTCGGCGAGCACCACCGAGTAGGCGGTCTGACCACCCACCTGAGGAGTCGACACCACCGTCCCGATCGGACCCGGCGCCCCGGCGAACCGCGCCGGTAACCCCGCACCCGCGATCACCGGCACCGACAACTCCGGGCCCACCGGAATAGCATCAAACAGCGCCCGGCTCATCGGGCGAGACCCCGACACCGCGTCCTCACCCAATCCCAACGCCAACAGCACCGCGCGGGCACCCTGGTTGATCAACGAACGCCGGCCGTCGCGGATCAACCACACCGCGTCCCCATAGCGGCGCACCAGCGCATCATCAGCACTCAACACGTGGCGGCGCGGACCCAACTCCGGCTGGCCGTCAATGACGGTCACCGTCACCGGTTCTGGCGCTGCCGCCCCGAACGCCTTGGTGATCTCATCGCACACCAGCCACGACGAGCGGCCCGGCGAGGTCACCGCCATATCTTGCGGAGCGCCGGCAATACCGACCAGGGGGCCGCGCGGGTGTGCCTCGATCTCACTGCGCCGCACCCGAACCGGGGTCGACGCCTCCCCGACGATCAGCCGCGCCGAGGATAAATTCAGCGCCGGATACAGCTTGTCCCCGACGCGCACATACAGGGCACCGGAGTCCTGATCGGCCACAATCCGCGCCTGCCCCGCCGACCCGGCCGGGCGAATCAACGACCAGAACAAGGCCCCCAGACACAGCACCGCGGTGATCGTTACGCCCGCCAACAACGACATCGACTGTCGCCGGCCCGGCTCGGCTTCCATCCGAACCCGCCGCCGCGTCATCGCCAACACCGCCCGGCGGGCAAAAAACATGTGCCCCGACACCTGCACCCGTGTCGACAACCCCAGGCCGCGCCCGCGCCACCGCGACTCGTCGCCCTTGCCCGCTCCCGGTTCAACCACCGTCACATACCTACCTGTCGTCGATTACGCCACCAGCTCGCGACCGCACAGAGCGCCCAGAAATCGTTACCCGACAATGCGTTTCACCACCACACGGCCATGTGGAAAGTTCGAATATTGGACATGTCCACCCGGGGTGGGCGCCTCGATCACTTTCGTCGAGGACACGGCGAGCTGCACATGCTCAGGCCCCCTGCTCGAGAAGTTGGAAAACACCAAGTCACCGGCGCGCACATCAGCGCGATCTACCAGCGTGCCGTGGTGAATCATGTCGTAAGTCATGCGCGGCAAGTGCACCCCGGCGTGAGCGTAGGAGTCCATGACCAGGCCCGAGCAGTCATAGGTGCGGGGCCCGACCGCACCCCACACGTAGGGGTCCCCCAATTTCGTCTCGGCGTACTGCACCGCGCGCAGCGCCGTCCCGCTACCGCGACCGTCACCGGCCAGCACGGATTCGCGCTCACTGCCGCCCTGCTGACCCCCGGCGCCGCCGCGGGTCAGGCTGCTCATCAACGTCGCAGGTATCCCCGAGGCAACCCCACCGAGCCCGCTCAAGCCGCTCAGCCCGCCCCCGCCGCCGCCGGCGCCGCCCATCAAGCCACCCAGCCCCGAAAGCGGCATGCCGCCCACGCCCGGTGAACCCATCCCGCGATAGCCCGCGGCCAGCTGCCGCAGCCGCAGCGCCAACAACCGGTTTTGCGCCGTGGTCTGATCCAACTGGCGCTGCATCGCCTCCAAATGCTGATCCATCGTGGCCATGATCAGCCGCGCACCCGCCGGAGAACCACCCAACCCTGCCGTGGCCGCCCCCACCGCGCGGGCCTGATCGCGAATCACCCCCGAGGCGGCCCGCCCCTGCACACCGACCGCACCCCCTGCATCGACGGTCTCCCCCGAGTTCGTATCAAACCCGGCCGCGGTCACGTGCGCGCGCTGGTAGGTGCCCCCGGCCGCTGTCGCGCCACCAGTCAAGCTGCTATCTCCGCCAGCCGGAGCGGCCGGCACCGGACCCCGGTCACCACCGGCGGCGAACACCTGGCCCCCCGCAGCGCCATGCCCGGCAGGAAACAACCCGTGACCACGAGTCAGCAGCCGGTCCACCCCAGCCACAAACGCCGCAACACTCACCCACCAAAATTAACCCGGCCAAATCCCCCCGGCCACAGCCAAGCGCGCCCAGTTAGTAGCCGTGGTGGATATTCCAGTTGGCCTGCCCCACTTTGGCCTTCTGGTTATGCCCGTCATGGGCGACCCCATAGCGAGCCATCTGATAGTTCATCGACGCGCACGCATTGGCCACCGGATCCCAAATGTGGTTCGAGGTACCCCGCTGGTGGTACCGGGCGAACGTATCCGGCATCACCTGCCACGGACCCCGTGTCGCATGCAAAGGACCCCCGTCGACCTGGCGGGCCCCATGCGCGTTGGTATCAGACAAATTGATCGCGTTGGCCCGATAACTGGATTCATGGTCGGCGATGGTGGTCATACCTTCCATCCAGTTCGCCCGAGCCCGCGGGTCAGTGATCCCCATGCGATCCAGCGCTTCTTCCAAGTAGCGGCGCATCGCGCCGCGCCCACTAGCCCACACGCCTTTGCCTTCAAAAGAGACCTCCGACAACGGGATAGCGCCGCGATCCACGCCGGCAGCGCCCAGCGCTTCACGTCCGCTGGGTTCAGCCGCGCTCCATTGCGCCGACCGGCGCCCACCCATCCCGTGCCCCACCAGCGAGGCCGGAAGTGACGCCAGCCCGCTCAAGCCGCTCAGCCC
>NZ_MVIJ01000081.1 GCF_002086735.1 Mycobacterium scrofulaceum
CACCAGAGCCCAGGCCTCCCATGCCACCCCCACCGGGCATCGATCCAAGTCCCCCCGTCATCGACGTCAACCCCGGCGGGAAACCAACAGACTGAATCCCGCTGCCACCACCACCCGGCATCGGCATCTGCCCGGCACCCGGATAAGGGCTCCCCATCACCGCAGGAGTGGATCCTGGTCCCGTCGTCGCCGGCTCGCCGTCCTCGCCCTTCGCTGCACCACTGTGGCGCGGCGTGTGCCCATTACCTATTCCCTGCGGATTGCCAGTGCCGTTGGGGTTCGCGGGGTCGCCGTTGTCATCACCTAGTCCGGAGCCCTCTTTGCCTGTGGGTACGGCTATTCCGCCTCCGCCGCTATGGGGCAAGACGGGGTCTTGAGGTGCCGGACCGCCTAGGCGTGAGGTAAGAGCCGTGATATCGGTGCCTGCAGTGTGCTCGAAAACTCCGGCCTTGGCTGTAGCGGCTCCTACCGCGCTGGTCGTCAGGGCTCGGGCGTGCGTGTGCCAGCGCGCCGCGATCTCCTGCTGTTGTATCGCGTTCTTGGCCTGCGACAGTTCAGCATTGGCTTTCATCAAGACGTTCCGTTGGGCGGTTTGCGCGTCGCGGTAAACGCCAGCGACTCCGTTGAAATAATCTGCCGCCGCGTTGTATATCTCGACCATCCGGCCGTAGTCTGCGGCCAATTGGCGATTCTTTTCGTGCCCAGCTTCCCAACCGGGCGATTGTGCGGCCTCTTCGCGCATCGCATTGGCGGCTTTGAGCTGCTGCTGCAGCTCACCGACTTTCTCCGCCAACGCCGCGTAGTGCGCCGCTTGGGTCTCCAACGGCTCTGCTGCTGGCGGCACCATATCCGGGGTGATGATGATGTTCCCAGCGATACTGGTTGCGGGCACATCCGCCACGGCTCCCTCTTCCTCACACTACCGGCAAGCGGCGTTTACCTTGTCTTCTGCGGTGTTTGCACGACCGATCGCGGCGTTTCGCAAGCTGCCCTTGCGATGCGTGGTGGCGTTTTCCATGTCCGAGCTGGCCGCAAGGTAGTCGTCGATCCCTGAGCGGATCGTTGCCGGTGTATCGGCGGGCAGTTCACGGCGCAGGTATGCGCTTTCCACCAGGATTACCCGCGCCTCGTTGGCCAAGGCCTCTTGGGTGCCAGGGTCATTCCAGTCGGCTGGAGCGTGGGCCACCGCGTTCGTGGCCGCGTCCATTGCTGTCGCGGTAATCCCCCACACTTGGCATGCCTTTGTGCGTGCGGCTGCCACCTGGTCGGAACTCGGGGCAGGTGGTGACCACGGCGCAACCACCGTACTGACGGGAACTTTGGATGGCGTCATCCACGCTACTGCGGCAAGGACGGCGGCTCCGACCGCAACGACTAGCGCCGCCGCCGTGCCCCCCACCGCCCCGCGGCCGGGCCCCGCCGGTGGCGGAAGCTGACGTGGCGGGAAAGCGGGTGGGAGCGGTGTCCCCGCTTGGGGCGAGTGCAGGGTGGCGGTCATATGCTCACCACCGGTGTCAGGTCCTGAGCGTTCTGGTTGTCGGTCTGAAGGTCTGCGGTCAACGATTGATCGTTGCGTTGAGCCACCTTTCCACCGCGTGGCGCCAGCGCGGCACCGGCTCCCGCGACTTGCTGGTTCACACCTGCGCTTGCTGCCACGCTCGGCGCCCACATTGAAGCCGCGTGAGCCCCCCCGGCTGCCGTGGCCGCCGCGCCATGGGCCGCGTGCTCGGGCACGGTCGTAGCAAACTCGACCGTTGCCGAACCGGTCAGCATGTTCGCCGACTCCGCCGCAGCGGGAATGACCTGCAGAATGTCATCGGTTCGCATCACTCACACACCTTGTCGAGTCGATCTCCCGCACTTCTAAGCGCTAACACGAACGGCTGGGCATCGTGGTCGGACAGCTCGCGGGTATTGGCGTCGACCAACCGAATTACTGCGGTGACATATTCATTGGTCGCGTCTAGCACGTTCTTCGGGGTAGCCGGCGGAAGATGCTGTTGGATGTACTGCGTCTCCAGTATCACCACAAGCTGGAAGTTGCCCAGTGCAGGATGGTATTGAGGCGATTGCCGGTCTCGCGCAGCGTCGAAGAAGTTCTTTTGAGCAGCAATTATCGATTTGTCCGCCGTATCGCTGGCGTCGCAGGCTTCCTTCTTGGCCGCCGCCACTTGCTCCGGGCTGTAGCTCACCGGCGGTGGGGGTGGCGCCATCACCGTGGTGGTTGTCGCGGCCGGGTTTGATGCGGTCAACTTCATCGCACTCATCACCGTTGCGCTTAACGCCAGTAGCAGCGCGAGCGCCAGCATTACCCATACCGCCAGCCAGCCCGGCCCGCGTCTGCGGTACACCGGTGGCGGTGCAGGAGCTTGTGGGGGTGGCACGTAGCTGGGCGGTGGTGGCAACACCGCGGCACCGGTCGGCACACCGACCGTACTCGTGGAGGTGGGCGGGCCGCCGGTCGCAGCGGGGTAGCTCGGCTGCCCAACTGCCTGCGGATTCATGCAATCAGCGTACTGTCCTGCGGCGACATCGGGCTACCGTTGGACGCGAATCCAAGACGAAACCGGTGCTCAGGTGGCAGTCCAGATCTCACTTTCGGGATTGATGAACGCTTGCACAGCAGCGTCGAGCGCTTCCTGGTCTTGGCCGCCTCCCACGCTCGCTGTTTCCTCGGCCGCGGCGTTGACTGCCTCGTCGATCGTGGTGTTGATCAGCTCGGCCAAAGCCCCGTGTGAGTAGCGGGTGGTGCAGCCCTGCGCCAGCGACAGCGAGGTGAGTTGTCCTTGGGAGTTCACCGACAACACGACGTCGCCATCGCCGCCGATGGCTTCCAGGTCGATGCCATCCATCTCCTCGAGCAGCTTGGAAAGCATCGTCGACACCCGTTCCATGCGCGCTATGACACTGGCGGTTAAATTCTTATCCGCCTGGTAGCCGTCATACTCGTACACCGTCACGGGGCCTCACCATCGTCGTCGGACGCAATTTCATCCTGCAGGTCGGGCAGGGCCATCGACACCGAATCGAGCTGGGCCATCACTTCAGCGACCAGATTCTGATCGGACTGATAGCCGACGCACCCATTCACGCTCACTGGTCATCACCGCTGCCCGGGTCGCGGTCGACGCGTCGGCTGCGTGACCGAACGGTCACCGTGCGCTTCGGCCCGTCTTTGGGGTAGGCAGCGGCGTCAACGGTGGCCGTGTGCCGAATTGGGTCTCCCCGTTCGCCTTTGATCGGCTCGGAATTAGGGCGCGATGGCATCTCGATCGACTTGTCCGGGTCCTTTACCTTGCGCTTGGCCGCCCCGGCGCCAGCGCCCATGCCCCCCATCGGGGGCATGAACATTGGGGAGCCGCCCATACCGCTCTCAGCGGCGGCAGCGGTGGGACTCGGGGTGGCGCTGGCCCCCGCCAACGGGGGCGAGGTGGGGGAACTCATTCCGGAGATCGCTGAAGCCGCCGGCTTGAGATCTGCGCCGCCGCTGGCCGCCGGGGCGGTAGCGCCGTCGTCACCACCGCCTCCGCCGGCACCGCTGCCCAGGGAGTCTGCTGGCTCAATTTTGGCCGCGTCGTCCAGCCCGTTCTTGCCTGCCATTCCTTGTGCCAAACCTGCAACGCTCTGGGTGGCTTGCTGGGCCAATCCCTGCAGCTCTTGGCCTAATTTCTGCGGTATCTGGGTGGCCATCCCGACCCCGGCGCCCAGCAGGCCGGTCAACATCGGCGGCAAAGATGAGGCCATTCCCGGCATCGCACCCGTTCCCGCAGGCGCTAGCGGGTTAGCGGCGGGATCACCATCGCCTGCATTGAGACTCTCGTCGAGGCCGGCGGGGTCGGTGTCGGGGTCGACGTCGCCGGCGTGGGTGGTGCCCGGGTGATCGCGTGTCGGTTTTGGATCCGCTCCCTGCTGAGTTGGAGACGGCGGGGTGTCCCCTTGTCCGGCACCAGGTTCCACGATTGCTGGGGCTGGCGGTGGCCCCGGCGGAGCCTCCGGTATCGTCTCGCCGGTGTGGTAGCCAGCGGCCACAACCTGGGTGTGGTTCGTTAACTGGGTCAAATTCGTGTGTGCCTTAGACACCGCGGCCGCCGATCCCGGACTGGGATAAGAGCTGTTGAGTGCGATCGCGTTGTGGAGCTCGCGGTGACGGTTAGCGAACTCCGTGGTCGTCGGAGTCGCCTGCTTGGCTTGTGTAAATCTGTTCTTGTGGCTGCCGGCGAGCTTTCCAACGGTGTCGGCATGGCGGGCCATCTCCTGCGCCCAGTCCGCGTAACGATTCAACGCCGCCGAAATACGCGGTCCTGCTTCCCCTTTGAGATGTTCACTGACCGTGGCCGCCCCGCGGCGGGCCGATCGCGCGGCAGCGCTAAATCCTTCTGACAGTGCCGCACAGTCGGCCACAAACGCATCCCCGGCAGCGGGCTGACCGGCTTCCATGATCGCCGCCGTCGTTTCGGCTGGGCGGGGTCCCGGCGGGGCGATCGGCACATCAGGCGCAACAAGATTCACCGTCACCGCCGGGGTGAAGCCCGGCGTGGAGGGTGCAGGGTTACCTTGCAAGCTCACCACCGCTTGATTGGCCTGGTCCATCTGCCCATACGCGACTGCTGACTGGGTTATCGCCTTGGCGCCGGCCGCAAGGACCGTCGACCCGTCAGCAGCTCGCGATGCCATCACCGCCGCGTGCTCACTGAGGCGGGCAGCCACGCTCGTTGATGTCTCATCGGTGGCCAGCGGAGGGTGCACCGGCGACTGCGCGCCGAGCCTGGCAAGGCTGTTAGCGGCGGCGACCAGCCCCGCGACCGCACTCTGCAGTCCGGCAACATCGACCTGCAGCACTGCGGTCCTCCCTCCGTGTTCTAGCTGACGTTGCGACGAGTTCTCTCAGAAATCGATCAGGGCCTCATAGCTGGCAACCTGATCCTTGGTGGGCAACGCACTGGACACGGTCACGTGTTGAGCCTCCCACTCCTGACGCAGCGCCAACTGCGAGCGTAAATGAGCCAGCGTGTTCAATTTGATGATGCGGTTAGCCAGTTCGGCGTCGCTGAGCTGCATCGCCGCCGCCTGAAGCTCCACGCCTAACGAGTTGCCGCTGCGGCCCACCGCCACCACGATCGACTCATCGCGGCTTGCGACCTCGAACACCACGGTGTCGTAGTCGGTCGACGGCGCTTCAGACATGTTGCTAATCCGTGGAAATCGTCAAATTGGCACGGTTGTCAGCGTTCATCTCCGCCATGCGCGCCGCGGCGGCGCGAAGCTGCTGCGCCATGGCCCCGTGCCGCTCTTGTTGGTCGCGCAATGCGGTCTCGCGGTCGTTGACCGCGGCCACTGCAGCACGACGCGCCTCGTAAAACAGCGGTCCCCACGATTCGGCCGCAGCCACGGTGCGGGCATGGTCAGCACGGGCCTGCCCGCACGCCTCGGCGGCGCGTTCGTGGGCGATCGCCCATCGGATCAGGTCATCGGTGTTGACCTGCAAGGCCTGCTCATTCACGGTCATTACGGTACTCCCTCACGTTGCAGTAAAAGTTCGCTTAAGTGGTCGGCGGCGCCGGTGCGGGCGCCACGGCCGGTGCCGGGGCGACGGCCGCCGAAGTCACCGTTGTCGCTGTTGGGGCCGACACGCGTGTCCACCCCAAGAAATTCGGGCCAGTGTCGAGCTGGTCAATCGGCGTGACCTGGCCATTGAGCCAAACATGGTCTTTGTCTAGAGCCATGACCCGATGATCGGTGTATTGGCCCACATCGCCGAATTGCAGCCGCGAGGGTGCCATGGGTGAACTCACCGGCGAACCCAGCGGCGGCAACTGAAGATTGGCCCCTGCAAACGCGTCGTCGATGCTGTCACCGGAGAGCACCGCGCGTCCGGCCTGCGCGAGTGCGCCATTGGCCGCGGTTCGCACCGATTGGTCGGGCAGCTGGACCTGAGTCGACGGTGTTGGCGTCTGACCTGGCGCTGCCGGCGCTGACGGCGGCGGGGTGGATCCGCTGCCAGCGTTTTCTGTCCCCGCCTTGTCCCCTTTGTCTGCTTTGTCCCCTGGGTCGTGCAGTCCGGCCGGCTGGGTGCCATCTCGCGGTTTGTCGTCACCGGTGTGCGATCCGGACGGGTCTTTCAACGAATCGACGTGCTCATCAGAGGCCTGGTCCGGATCGTGGCCGCCATCGCGTAGCGCCCCACCGATCGCCGAACCCAAATCCCCCAGCCCGCCGCCACCGCCTCCGCCGAGCGAGGGAATCGCTGAACCGAGCGCACCTGGCAGCGAGCCAAGAGCGCCCATCGCAGGCCCGCCCATCATGCCCAACCGCGACATCAACGGATCTGAGGCCAGCCCGTCCAGTAGCGGGTCATTGCCACTGCCAGTGCCGTCACCGGTCCCGGCCGGAGAATCGGCACCACCACCCGGTGTAGTGCCGGTTGAGTCCGGGTTGCCGCTGCCAGTGCCGTCGCCGCTCGAACCCTTGGTGTGCGGGTCATCGCCGGGTTTCTTGTCTTGCAACGCCTGATAGCGCGCCGAGAGACCATCCAACACCCGCGCTTGTGAATCTGAGTCCAGCCCAGCGTTTTTCAGGACGTTGAGGATGTCGTCGGTTTTTCCCTGCAAGAACTCTGCCAGCTGCTGTTGGCCGGTCGCAGTATCCAGCGATGACCCCAGCTTGTTGACCTGGTCGATGATGTCTTGCTGCAAAGCTTGGAGCCGCTGACGACCATCAGCGCTAGAGCTCGACGCTTTAAGCAGAGCGTCGGCCAGTTTGTCGTCAGCGTCATTGAGCGCCGAATGATTTTTGGCCAGTGCCTCGTCGAGCCGTTTGGCTGCTTCTGCCCCTGCCCCGCTCAGTCCCGGTGGCGGTGGCGTGCCCGCCGGGGAGGTCGGCGCCGGCGACTCCGGCGGGGGCGGCGGGGGCGGAGGCGCTGCGGGTTGGTCGCGGCCCAGCGCCTGGTTGATTTCGGGCATCGGAGCCGTATCCGGGTTAATGCCCATGTAAGTGAGCTTGGCTCGGTCGAGCTTGGTGAGCTGATCGCGTGAGGTGACCGGAGCCGTTGGGGCCGGGTCTAGTGGCATCGGGCCGCCGGGCGCCGGGCTTTGAGGGAAGGGTGACCCCAATACCTCGGATACTCCGCCGAGCACCTGGGACAGCGCTACATCGGTCCAGCCCGTCATGTTCGGGACGATAAGTCCCGAGTCGCTTTAGCCGCTACCAACAACGCCACATTCACCAAAAACCGGCTACGCCAGCATGTCCACACGGCTTGTCGACTTTTGTTTTCTTTCAAGACACGCCGCACCAGATGCGTCCTGCAACTTCGCACACCTGCGTCAATCAGTCCGGAGATACGGCACACAGGAGTGCCTTAAGCCGGGGAGCCTCGCGACTGTGAGCGTAGCCGGCGAGCCAATCGGCGATCTTAGCTGCAAGCTCCACCGGCAACGATCGCGTGCTCTACATCGGTAGCATCGAGCACCGCGCGCATATCCATCGGCGGCAATGACTTTCGGGTTCGCAGCGGGCCCATCACGGGTTGCGCCTCCTCGATACTTCTCGCCGCACGCCCCTTCCCCGCAGTGGAATCCCCGGCTGCACAAGCAGTAGCCGCCAACACCGACATACGCGCGCGAAAGCCGACGCACCTCTAGCAGGACCAGCCTGGACAAGAGCAGGGTCAAATTGTCACGGTGACGAATCAGCCTGGCGCACGGGGCGCTATTGCAACCCGGGCGGGCGCCGATCATCTGACCGGTGGCGCCGAAGAAGCGGCCTTGCGGCTGGCAGTAAGTACGTCCTGGATTTCCGCAATCTTCATGTCGACGTCTTGCACGACTGCGTGCGTGATGCCCGGATCGTCGGCTAGCTTAGCGGGGATACCGTCGCGCAAGCTGGCCAGCTCGTCGGCGATCCACTTTATTCGACGCGATGCGAACTGGTCGCCTTCGACAAGTGGCATCGCCCGCGAGGCCAACCTGACACCTCTATCAGCGATCCGGGCGCTGCACCCCTTTGGTTCCAATGTTAAATCCCTTCGAGCGCTGCACTTTCCACCAACGCTAGGGCAACTTATCGGCCTAGGCGACGGTCACGGTCAAAATTCCCGCCAGAACTTTGACGCGCGAAGGTTGATCGCCGGCCTTGGGGTAGATCTGCATCGCGACGGGCCATGGGGGCTGTACGCCGCCCGTTGTTGGCAGGCCGTCCCCCGGGTGTGGCTTCTAGTTAGTAGTTAGTGGCCTTCCTGCGGATAGGTTGGTGGCCCCAGAGGACCGGAAGGGTTGTACGGTTCGGGGGTTAAATCGCTGTGCCACATATAAATCCCGGACCCTGGTAACCATTCGTCGTATCCGTAGGGTGGCAGTGGGTTAGAGCCAGGCGGATAGATTTTCGCTCCCGGAAAGGCCGACTGCGGTACCCACACGCCTGTGTTTGGGCCCAACTGGACATATGGGTCTGGATTGCCGCGTTCGTCGACGACCGTTGGTGGCCCTAGGGCTCCGGGCGGATACACCTTGTAGCCGGGGATTTCATCGGATCTGACAAAGTAGTGCGGAACTTTGTCGGGGTCGTCTGCTCCTGACCGGTCCCATATATCAACCCACGGCGGCGAATCAGGAAAGTTGGGCGGGCCCATCCCACCCGGGCCGGCGTCATAGGGCATATGCCGCTTATCACCCGGCTTCCACGTGCGCGAATCCAGCGGCGCAGCAGGTGGTGACTCCTTGCCGTGGCTACCGGAAAGGCGCCCGTAGTCAGCGCTTTGGATGGTGCCGGCTATTTCAGCGTTGCGCTGCTGGAAGTTTTGCAGCAATCCCTTCGCCTGGTTGAGCTGACCCTGCAAAAAGCTGGCGAGTTGCTGCTGCCCTGCGGCGCTACGTGTGCTGGGGGCCAGTGCGCTAACCCCCGCGCGGGTCTGAGCGATCAGGTTGTCCATGCTTCGTGCTCCCGCCGCGGCGGCCTGTCCGGCATGGGTCAGCGCCGGATTGACTTGGCCATCGGCGGCTACCGTGCGGTCTAACGCATGGACCTGATCGGCGTTGGTCGCAGCGTAGGTCGTCGCTGCCTCGCCTTGCCAATTGGCAGCTGCGGCCTGCCCCACTGGCGCTACAGCTGCTCGGCCCGCCATCAACTGCTGCGCCGAAGGCAACGACGCTTCGAGGGGCGCCGCGCCGAAAAGCCGGCGAGCATCACTGAGCACGCGACCTGTCTCGGCCACCAGTCCATCGAGTGACGACATACTGGCCAGTATTACCCAGATCCAGTGCGGCTTCTATCGCCGTCTCCGACTTCGTGCTCATGTGGTGTGCGGGGCGTCGGCGACCGGATCGGCCAACTGCTCGTTCATTCGGTCTCCGGCATGCACGTGCTGGCGTACGAGCGGCGTCGCAGCTTTATTCAATGCTGGGGCTGCGATCCAGGTCAGGGGTGCTGGGGTGCGCGGCGTGCACAGGTCGCTAGTGAGTGCGCGCGCTTGTCTGATATCGAGCCGGACGGCGGACTTTTGTTCGGGCGTGCTCGTGGCATCCAGAAGGAGGGCCCGCGCGCGTTGCTGGACGGCATGGACGTGCTCGCGGCGGGCGAGATTGTCGGGCAAGGCTTGCGCGGCGCGGATGTCTTGTTGGGCTTGAGCCGAAGGTCCGGATTCGGGCATGCCGCACAGTAAACCGCGGGGCTGTGCCGCGCGACAAAGGCTGCGAGGTTTCGCCATGTGTCGGCATGCGGTGGCGACGGCTCGAATATGCCGCGATGAAAGGGCACGGGGAACTTCAGCGCCACACAAGGGACCGTTCGAATGTAGTGTCTAACTTCCGGTTTGGATATTCAGAAGTCGTGCTCGGGACCGGCGAGGCCTTGCTGGTGGTCGTGTTGTTCGAGGGCGAGGCGTTCTCGGGCGCGGACAATTTTGCGTAGGGCATCGGCGCTGGGGTAGCCGAGTTCTTCGACCAGGGCCGGTGTGGGGTTCAGGAGCAGGCTCCATCCGGGTTTGCGGCCGCGGGCGGCCATGCGTTGTTCGGCCGCGGCGGCTTTGGCTTTGGCTTCGGGGCTTTGGGCGGCCATGCGCAGCTCGAGGGTGAGGGCTTTAAGTTCTGCGTCTTTTGTGGCCAGTTCGTCGGCGTGTTCGAACGGTGCTGGGGGGTTGGTTACAAAGTCGTCGAGGGCGGCCTGGTCGCGGTCGCGTTCGTGCTGCAGTCGTGCGTGGTGTTCGGGTAGGCCGGTGTAGAGGTTTTCCACGCGGCGCAGCAGTCCGAGTTGTTTGGGGCCGTTGACGTCGGAGCCTGGACCTGCGCCGGTGGATAACAGTTCAAGGCCGGAGATTTCTGCGGTGCGCGACGGCACGGCTAGTCGTAGTAGCAGTTGGTCGTGGGTGAGGTCGCGGGCGGCCAGGATGTCGATGCCGTAGATGGTGGCGCCGATGGGTTCGAAGCGGCTGGCGCCGCGGTCTTTGCCGGCGGTGTAGGCGCGCCGGCAGGCCGCAGCCAGTGCGTGGGAGGCGGGGACGCGCTCGGTGTAGGTGGTGTCTGCGACGGTCAGCCGTGGTGGCCCGCCGGCGGAGGCATGCGCGGCGGCTGCCCTGGCGAATGGAGTGAGCTCGTCGATGGCGCGTTGTTTGTTGGGAATCGCGCGCTCGAGCACACTGACTTGCCAGTCGCGGTTGCGCACCGATTGACTGTGTGCGCGCTGCAGGGCGGTGAGGCGTTTGACGGTGTCGTCGAGTTCAACTTGGTGTATGTAGCGCGGGTCGCCGGTGGCGATGGCCTTGGTTTCTGCGGCGGCGGTCCCGATGTCACCGCCGGAAAGGTCGTCGATCTCGATATCGAGGACCTCGTTGCGGCGCATCTGTTCGATGAACAGCGTTTTGGCTTGGACTTTTTGCCACATGACGGTGTCGTAGGAGCCTTCGGTGACGTAGATGAAGATGTCGATGCCGTCGAGGTTTTGGTTGCCTTGGCGCTGAATGCGGCCTTCGCGTTGTTCAAGGTCGCGCGGGCGCCATGGCACGTCGACGTGATGCAGGGCGGCGGCTCGGGCTTGCACGTTGACCCCGGCGCCGATTTTCTCGGTGCTACCGATCAGCACTGAGACGTCTCCCCTAATGCACTGGGCGAACAGCGTTTTGATCTCTTGAAGATTTTTTGCCTCGTGGACGAAGCGGATCGCGGCTGCGGGCATGCCGCGCGCCACGAGTTCGTCTTTGATCGCCTGATAGATGGTGAACTGGGCGGGGTCTTTGGATGGGGTGCCGCGGTCGCAGAACATGATCTGCAGTGCCCCGGTGCCGGCCGGCGCGCCGGTGTCGGGATGGGTATAGGCGCGATGCGCGTGGCGGTAATGGACACGCATGGCTGCGTCGGCGACTGCGCAGGCGCGGCTGTGTCGGGGTTTGGGCAGGTGGGCCAACCGTGGATCCAACGACACGTTGCGCCCGTCGTTGCTGATTTTGAGTGGGTTGTCGCGTCGGGGATTGCGTGAGTCGAGATGATCGAGGCGGTAGCCCAAGTCGGTAATGAAGTCGACGACTTCGATGTCGGGGTGCAAGCTGATGATTTGGCGTTGCCCGGTGCGAAGCGGCGGCAGCTCGACGGGGACTTGGTCGCGGGTGACGACGTCGGTGTAGACCGAGGACAGCGCCAGCAGGGCGGGCAGGTTGGTGAACTTCCCTACTCGCGTGACGGGCCGCAGCTTAGTGCCCGTGGTGTTGACCTCGATGGTGGTGGTGGTCGCGGTAAACGCCGCACCCCAGTCCCCCAGGTCAGCGACCCCGGCGTGCTCTAAAAGGTCTGGCCGCAAGTAGGTTTGCATGACCCATAGCTCGCCTAATGAGTTGCTGATCGGTGTGCCGGTGGCGAAGGTCGCGACCCGTTCGACAACCCGGTGCGCGGGAATGCCTTTGGCCAGCGCCTCGTCGCGGCGCCGCTGGCGCAACACGGTGAGTTTGAGGGCGAGGTCCTCGGCACGTTGCGATGCGTTGGGGCACGATAATTCTTCAATGTTGCAGGTGCGGCCCAAGTTCTTGTACGTGTCGGCCTCGTCGATCATCAGATAGTCACAACCGGATTCCTCAAACCGCAACCCAGTGTCTTTGGTGTTGGCGGCTACAAGTTTTTCTAGCCGCGCCTTGGCGCTTTTGATGGCGAGTTCGATGCGCTTTTTGCTGCGGTCGGCTTCGGCGGATTGGAGTTGTTCGCGCAATGTATCGAGCTGGTTTTCGATGTAGTCGACGCGCATATCCGTGGAGACGTTGATCGCGGTGAACGCCGACTGCGGGATGACAACGAGATCCCAATCACTTGAGGCGGTTTGGGCGATGAAGCGGCGCCGTCCATCAGCGGTGGTGGCCGCTGAGCCGAGCAGAATCTTGGCGGCCGGATACCACTGTTGGGCTTCGCGGCCAACTTGTTCGGTGATCGCATTGGGTACCACGAGCCAGGGTTGGCGTACCAACCCCAGGCGCCGCAGTTCCAGCGCTCCAGCGACCATGCTTCCCGTCTTGCCCGCTCCGACAACATGATCCAAGAGAACGGCGGGCTCGGAGATGATGCGCGCGGCGGCGTTGCGCTGGTAGAAGTGCGGCGTGAAGTGATCCGACATGCCAGGAAAACGCATGTGTGAGCCGTCGTAGGCAGGCGCGCGCCGCGAGTTGAAGCGCCGGTTGTATTCGGCGACCAGGGTGTCGCGGCGGGTCTCGTCAGACCACAGCCAGCGGGTGAATTCCTCGCTGATTTTGGCCATTTTGGCTTGGGCGGCGAAGGTGGCCTGCAGGTCGAGGACACCGTCGTCGTTGTTGACGAGGACGGCTTTGGAGTTGCAGGCGGCCTCGAGCAGGCTGACCGCGTCGCAGCCGCGTCGGTCGGTTCCCCATTCGTCGGTCATCAGCCGGCCGTGGCGTTTGTAGGAGGCAACGTCGACGACCCAGCGCCCGCCGATGTGTTCGGCGACCACACCGGTGGCGTCGAATGTTTTCTCGGCGAAGGCGGCGACGACTTGGGCCGGGATCCACGGTGCCCCGGGGCGCATTTTGATGTCTTGGGCTTCACGCTGGGGCGGCAGCACCTGTTGCAGGGCGGCGGCGTAGTCGTTGTAGATCGGGTTGGTTTCGGCCGCATCGAGCGCGCGGGCGAGTTTGGTGCGCACGTTGCCGGACAGGGCACTCACGGCGGGGACGAGTTCGTCGGGGTCGTCGAGGCTGGGATAGACCAGTCCAGCGATCAGGTCACGGGCGTCGTCGACTTCGACTTCTAGCAGGTTGGCGATTAGGTCGACGTCGACGCGCTGGGTGCGGTCCAGGCACACCGCCAACGCTTCTTCGGGGGTGTCGGCGGTGGCGCGCTCCAGCGGCGGGGTGAGCAGGTCGGTGGAAAAGATGGGCGATTTCTGGGCGGAGCCGGTGTCTTCGTCGAAGATTTCCAATGAGGCGACCAGTGCCCATCCGGGGTCGTGGCGCATTCCGCCGTCGAGGTGACGCCGCTTCTTGTAGGGCGCGGGCGCTTCGGAGGCCTCGGTGTCCCATTGCGCGGCGACGTCGTCGGGCACGGGCCCGGTGTAGGGGCGCTCGGGGGTGCCTTCGGCGGTGCGCCAGGCGGTTTCGGCGGCGGCCAAGCGCTGATCGTGGCGTTCTTGGGTGACGGTGGGATAGACCCAGGTGAACCGGTTGAGGGGGCCATGCTGGCGCACGTAGTTGTCGTAGAGGGTGTTGAGGTGTCCGCGGAGCTGGTCGCGCTCGGCGGCGGGCTGGCCGTCGCGTTGGGAGGCGATGAGGCTGACGGCGACGTCGCGCAGGCCGATGAGTTCGCGGGTTTCTGCTAGCAGCGTTTTCGGGGTTTTGTGGGGTTCCCATTGGTGTCCGGCCCAGTATTCGATGCCGCGGTTGGCCTCGCTGTAGCGCAATGTGTAGAGCGGGGTGTCCTCACCGCGGTCGGCCGCGGTGATCAGGCCGGGGTCGAAGACGTCTGCGGAGACCTCGGTGAGTTCAGCCGGCGTGGCGGTTAATCCGAGCCCGTGCTTCATGGCCGAGTCGATGAGCAGGTGTAGCCGGTCGTGCAGCTGCTCGGCGAGCTCGGTGCCGCTGGTGCCGCTGGTGCCGCTGGTGCCGCGCACGACGAGTTGGTGGGAGCCGTTGAGTCCGCGGCCCAGGTGCATCTGGCCGAGCACGTTGTGGGGGTTGGCGACGAAATGGGAGTTGATGTGCAGGGTTTCGCCGGCGCCGGTGTCGGGGTCGGTGAGTTCGATGGCTTCGGTGTTGATCCAGGCGGGCAGTTCGTCTGGGGAGGGGGTTCGGGGATCGCGGCGGCGCAGGATGAGCAGGTCGGTGACGACCTCGGTGCCGGCCACCCGCGTAAACGCCTTCGACGGGAGCCGGATCGCGCCGATGAGGTCGGCTTTGGCCGAAATGTCACGCCGGGCGACCGATTTCGCCGCATCCAGGGTGTAGCGGCTGGTCAGCACAGCCACGTATCCACCGGGGGCAATCAGCGCGAGGGATTTGACGATGAAGTGGTTATGGATGGAGTGACGGGCGGGGTTGTGGGC
>NZ_MVIJ01000082.1 GCF_002086735.1 Mycobacterium scrofulaceum
TGAACAACGCCATCCAGGTGCTGCTCCCCCCGGCCCGGAGCGGCCGCCGGCGCCGCCCCCGCCGTCCGGGGGCGAGACCCGGGCGATCCCGGTGCCCACCAACCGTTCCGACGACGCGGGCGACCCGGCCGAACCGACCACCGCGTTCCCGTCCGCGCGGTCGGAGCAAGACGACTCCGACGCGGCCACGGAAAAGCTGAACTCCCGCGCGCAGGCCGACACCGGCGACGCGCGTCAGCGCCGCCGCTCCGGGGGCGGCCTGTCCGCCCAGGACCTGCTGCGCCGCGAGGGGCGGCTCTAGCCTCAGCCGGAGGCGCCGCCGGGTTCGTCCGCTTCCGCCTGCACGATCGCGGTCCCGTTGTCCGCCTCTTCGGTCTGCTTCTCGGCCTCGGCGGCCGGATCCGGGGCGAGCAGCACCTGGATGGCGTTGTTCAGGAACGCGACCGTCGGGACGGCCAGCAGCGCGCCGACGATGCCGGCGAGCACGCCGCCGGTGGAGATCGCCAGCACCACCCCGAGGGGGTGAATCGAGACCGCGCGGCCCATCACCAGCGGCTGCAGCACGTGCGCCTCGAGCTGGTTCACCGCGATCAGCAAACCGAGCGTGATCAGCGCGTACACCATGCCTTTCGCCAACAGGGCGACCACGACGGCCAGCAAGCCCGAGATCAACGCACCGATCAGCGGGATGAACGCGCCGAGGAAGACCAGCGAGGCCAGCGGCAGGGCCAGCGGGATGCCCATGATCGCCAGGCCGGTGCCGACGCCGGCCGCGTCGGTGAGGGCCACCAGGAAGGTGGCCCGAACGTACCCGGTCAGCGAGCCGTACCCGGCGCGACCCGCTTCGCTCACCCGGTCGCGGACGTGCGCCGGGAAGATCTTGGACACGTAGGCCCAGATGTTGCGCCCGCCGTACAGGAAGAAGATGAGCGTGAACAGCACCAACACCGCCGCCGTGACGAGTTCGGTGATGGTGGCGGCGGTGGACAGGGCGCCGCTTTCCAGTTTCGCCTGGTTGTTGCGCAGCGCCTCGATCGCCGCGTTGCCCGCGTTGTCGATCTGTTCCCGCCGCAGATGCGCGGGCCCGTCGATCAGCCAGCGCCGGATGGACTCGATGCTGCGGGTCACCTGTTCGGTCAGCCCCGGCAGGCCGTCGATGAACTGGTTGACGACGAACGCCAGGATGCCGCCCAGCAGCGCGAAGCTGCTCAGCAACACCAGTGCCACCGCGCCGCCGCGGGGCAGGCCGCGCCGGTCCAGCCAGTCGACCACCGGCAGCAGCAGCGCGCTGAGCAGCAACGCCACCAGCACCGGGACGATGATGACCTCGAGCTTCTTCACCACCCACAGCAGCGCCATCAGCGCGAAGAGGATGACCAGCAAACGCCACGCCCAGGCTGCGGTCTTGCGGACAAGGGGTTCGACCGAAGCATCGTCGGTGTTTGCCGGCATAGGGTGAGCCTATCCGGCTAAAGACACCGCCAAACCTGCGCGGACCCCGGCCGTCCGCCGGCCCGCCGGCACGATCCGGTTACGACCCCGGAACTTCCAAGACACGGTCGGCGGCGCGCGACGATGCCCGCGCCACCTGCACCGTTACCCTAAACGACGTGTCGCACGACGCACCCGCCCGCAATCTCGACTTCCCGCGCGAAGAGGCCCCGCGCGGGAAGTACTGGTGGGTGCGGTGGGTGATCCTCGGGATCGTCGCGATCGTGCTTGCCGTGGAGGTCGCGCTGGGCTGGGATCAGCTGGCCAAGGCGTGGACCAGCGTGTACGAGGCGAACTGGTGGTGGCTGCTGGCCGCGGCCGCGGCGTCGGCCGCGTCCATGCACAGCTTCGCGCAGATCCAGCGCACGCTGCTGCGGTCGGCCGGGGTGCACGTCAAGCAGTTGCGCTCGGAGGCCGCCGTCTACGCGGCCAACTCGCTGAGCACCACGCTGCCCGGCGGGCCGGTGCTCTCGGCCACGTTTTTGCTTCGCCAGCAACGCGTTTGGGGCGCCTCCACGGTGGTGGCGTCGTGGCAGCTGGTGATGGCGGGCGTCCTGCAGGCCGTCGGGCTGGCGCTGCTGGGGCTGGGCGGGGCGTTCTTCCTCGGCGCGAAGAACAACCCGTTCTCGTTGCTGTTCACCCTCGGCGGCTTCGTCGCGCTGCTGATCCTCGCGCAGGCGGTCGCGTCGCGGCCGGAGCTGATCGACGGGATCGGCTGCCGGGTGTTGTCGTGGGTGAACTCCGTGCGGGGCCGGCCCGCCGACGCCGGTCTGGACCGGTGGCGCGAGACGCTGATGCAGCTGGAATCGGTGAGTCTGGGCCGGCGCGACATGGGGGTGGCGTTCGGCTGGTCGATGTTCAACTGGGTCGCCGACGTGGCCTGCCTGGGGTTTGCCGCCTACGCCGCCGGGGACCACGCGTCGGTGGCCGGGCTGACGGTGGCCTACGCGGCCGCCCGGGCCGTCGGCACCATACCGCTGATGCCGGGCGGGCTGCTGGTGGTCGAGGCGGTGCTGGTGCCGGGGCTGGTGTCCAGCGGCATGTCGTTGCCCAACGCCATCTCGGCGATGCTGATCTACCGGCTGATCAGCTGGTTGCTGATCTCCGCGATCGGCTGGGTGGTGTTCTTCTTCGTGTTCCGCACCGAGAACGTCGCCGTCCCCGACGACGACGAGGCCGCGGAGAACCCCGAACCGGCGACGCAGCAGGGTCAGGGCGCCAACGATCCCACCGAGACCGCCCTGCAGGGGCCGTTGCCGCCCGACCGGGGCGCCGAAACGGAAACCTAGCCGGCGGTGTTGCCCCGCGGCGGCCCCGACAGCGGGTTGGCCGGGGCGACGGGCCCGGTGGCCGCCGGCGGGGAGGCCGGCGTCCCGGCCAGCGGCAGCGCGCCCGCCGCGTTACCCGGCAGGGCGGGCAGCCCGCCGGCCGCGCCCTGCGCCTGCTGCATCATGCCCATCGCCTGGGAAGGCGAGATCGGCAGCTTGCACTGCAGCGACAGGTTGGTCAGCGGCTGGGCGATCGACGTCATGTCGCCGGCCACCTTGGGATTGGCCTCGAAGTAGGACTTCAGGCCGGTCATCGACTGCGGGCCGGCCTGCTGCTGCAGCATCGACGTCATCGTCTGGTTGGTCTCCGGGTGGGCGTCCAGGTAGTCGCCCATCGACTTGGAGACCGAACCGATCGTCCGGGCCACCTCACTGGCCGCGCACGGGTCGGACGCGCCGGTCGCCGGCGGGCCGGCGAGGACCGCCAGGGCAGCGCCCGGCGCGGCGGTGGCGATCAGCCCGGCGAAGACTCTGCGGCGCCAGGTCGCGCTGCCTCTGGTCATGGAAACTCCTTAGGTGTTTGCGGCGCCGCGCCCCGCAAACGGCTGCGACGGACGGCCTCATCGATGCGGGGATCCCCGGGGCCCCGCCGGCCATCCGACATGCTGCCATCGCAGGGAGCGCCCCTGCCAGCCGGCGCGAGCCCGTGTGAGCAAAATCCCGCCCGGTTACCGGTGCACAACGACTTGGCAGCGTCTTGGCAACAACGCCGTCGGCGCAGCTCAGGAACCCGAAAGCACACATCATCCACAGCCCGCTGCGGTATTCTCGCCAGCACGCGTTACGCGACACAGGGGAGTGGAGAAATCCAGCAGTTAATGATGCGCCTCAGCCGCAGCCTGCGTAAGTACCGCTGGTTGGTCTTCACCGGCTGGTTGCTGGCTTTGGTTCCGGCGGTCTACCTGGCCCTGACGCAGTCGGGGAACCTGACCGGCGGCGGTTTCGAGGTGGCCGGTTCGCAGTCCCTGCTCGTCCACGACCAGCTCGAGGAGCTGTACCACGACCAGGGGGGATCCTCGCTGGCCCTGGTGGCCGCCCCGCGCCCCGACGCCAGCTACGCCGACATCAACGACGCCGTCGCGCTCCTGCGGCGGACGGCCGCCGAGGTCCCGGGCGTCTCGGAGGTGCCCAACCCCACCCAGCGGCCGCCGCAGCCGGACCGTCCGTATGTGCTCTCGCTGCGGCTGGATTCGAAGAACACCAGCGACGTCGCCAAGCAGCTGCGCACCAAGGTCGGCGTCAAGGGCGATCAGGCCGGCCAGACCGCGAACGGCCGGGTGCGGCTGTACGTGATCGGGCAGGGCGCGCTGAGCGCCGCCGCCGCGCAGAACACCAAGCACGACATCGCCGCCGCGGAACGCTGGAACCTGCCGGTCATCCTCATCGTGCTGCTCGCCGTGTTCGGCTCGCTGGCCGCCGCGGCGATCCCGCTCGCCCTGGGCGTGTGCACGGTCGTGGTCACCATGGGCCTGGTCTACCTGCTGTCGTCCTACACGACGATGTCGGTGTTCGTGACCTCGACGGTGTCCATGTTCGGCATCGCGCTCGCCGTCGACTATTCGCTGTTCATCCTGATGCGCTTCCGCGAGGAGCTGCGGTCCGGCCGTGAGCCGCAGGAGGCCGTCGACGCGGCGATGGCGACCTCGGGGCTGGCGGTGGTGCTGTCCGGGATGACCGTCGTCGCCTCGCTCACCGGCATCTACGTGATCAACACCCCGGCGCTGAAGTCGATGGCCACCGGGGCGATCCTGGCCGTCGCCGTCGCGATGCTGACGTCGACCACGCTGACCCCGGCGGCGCTGGCGACGTTCGGCCGGTCGGCCGCCAAGAGGTCGGCGTTCCTGCACTGGTCGCGCGGGCCCGAGGGAGGCCAATCCCGGTTCTGGAACCGCTGGATCGGCGGGGTGATGCGACGGCCGTGGATGTCGGCGCTGGCGGCGTCGCTGGTCCTGCTCGTCATGGCCGCGCCGGCCTCGTCGATGGTGCTGGGCAACAGCCTGCTGCGCCAATTCGACTCGTCGCACGAGATCCGCGCCGGGGTGGGCGCGGCCGCCGAGGCGCTCGGCCCCGGCGCGCTCGGGCCGATTCGGGTGCTGATCACCTTCCCCGACGGCGGCGCCGCGTCGCCCGAACACAGCCAGACCATCGGCGCGATCCGGCAGCGGATGACGCAGGCCCCCAACATCGTTTCGGTGGCGCCGCCGCAATTCGCCGAGGACAACGGCAGCGCCCTGCTGTCCGCGGTGCTGTCGGTCGACCCCGAGGACATGCGGGCCCGCGAGGCCGTCGGCTGGATGCGCGCCCAGCTGCCCAAGGTGCCCGACCGGGGAACCGCGCGAGTCGACGTCGGCGGCCCGACCGCGCTGATCAAGGACTTCGACGACCAGGTGTCCAAGACCGAGCCGCTGGTGCTGGCGATCGTGGCGCTGATCGCCTTCGTGATGCTGCTGGTCTCGGTCCATTCGGTGTTCCTGGCGCTCAAGGGCGTGCTGATGACCCTGCTGTCGGTCGCGGCGGCCTACGGCAGCCTGGTGATGGTCTTCCAGTGGGGCTGGCTGAAGGATCTCGGCTTCGCCCAGATCAGCTCGATCGACAGCACCGTGCCCCCGCTGGTCCTGGCGATGACCTTCGGGCTGTCGATGGACTACGAGATCTTCCTGCTGACCCGGATTCGCGAACGCTTCCTGCACGCCGGCAACACCCGCGACGCCGTGGCGTACGGCGTGAGCACCAGCGCCCGCACCATCACCAGCGCGGCCCTGATCATGATCGCGGTCTTCGTCGGTTTCGCGTTCGCCGGCATGCCGCTGGTCGCCGAGATCGGGGTGGCGTGCGCGGTGGCGATCGCCGTGGACGCGACGGTGGTGCGGCTGGTGCTGGTGCCCGCGCTGATGGCGATGTTCGCCCAGTGGAACTGGTGGCTGCCGCCGTGGCTGTCCCGGATCCTGCCGTCCGTCGACTTCGACCGGCCGTTGCCCGCCGTCGACCTGGCCGACGTGGTGGTAATACCCGACGACATCTCGGCGCTGACGGCGCCCAACGCCGACCTGCGGATGGTGCTCAAGTCGGCGGCCAAGCTCAAGCACCTGGCGCCCGACGCCATCTGCGTCACCGACCCGCTGGCCTTCACCGGCTGCGGGCGCAGCGGCAGCCAGCGCCACGGCGCGCTGCTGCAGGGGTCCGACCAGGACCGCGGCCGGGACCCGGGCCAGATCCCGCACCAGGTCGACATCGACGACGAACGGGCGGGCGTCGGGGTGGTCACCGCCGACCGCAGGACCGGCGGCAACGGTCACGGCAACAGCGCCTCCGGCGCCAGGAAGCGGGTCGCCGGCCTGACGTCACGCAACGGCATCGCCAAGGCGATCGTCGGGGCGGACCGGCCCGTCCACCCGGTCACGTTGTGGCGCGGGCGGCTTTCGGTCGCGATCGACGCGCTGGAGAGCGAGCCCGAGGCCGAGGACCAGCGGATCTACGAGCGCCGCAGCCCGGTGGAGACCACCCACGTGCAGCTGCCCACCGGCGACCGGCTCCTGGTCCCGACCGGCGCCGAGACCCTGCGGCTCAAGGGCTACCTCATCATGTGCCGTAACAGCCGCCGCGATTACGCCGACTTTGCCGATATGGTTGAAACATTGGAGCCCGAGACCGCCGCTGTGGTGCTGGCCGGCATGGACAGGTACTACTGTTGTCAGTCGCCCAGGCGGCAATGGATCGCCACCCAGCTGGTCCGTCGACTCGCTGATCCCGATCCCTGTGACCTCGACGAGGAGCAGGGGTCCGAGGGCGAGGCCCGCCCGGACTGGGAGGAGATCAGGCAGCGCTGCCTGTCGGTGGCCGTAGCGATGCTGGAGGAGGCGAGGTGACGTTGGCACCTGACCGACGCCCCGCACCGCCGCAGCGGCCGGCGACCGAGCCGCGCGGCCGGGAAGCGCAGACCCCGGATCCCGAGCAACCGGTGGAGTTCTGGCCGACGTCCGCGATCCGTGCCGCGCTGCAAGGCGGCGACATCGCCACCTGGAAACGCATCGCCGCCGCCCTCAAGCGCGACCCGTACGGGCGGACCGCCCGCCAGGTCGAAGAGGTGCTCGAAGGCACCCGGCCCTACGGCATCTCCAAGGCGCTGTGGGAGGTGCTGGAGCGCGCGCGCACCCACCTGGAGGCCAACGAACGCGCCGAGGTCGCCCGCCACGTGGGGCTGCTCATCGACCGGTCCGGGCTGGCGCAGCAGGAATTCGCCTCCCGTATCGGGGTGACCGCCGAGGAGCTGGCCGCCTACCTGGACGGCAGCACCAGCCCGTCGGCCTCGCTGATGATCCGGATGCGCCGACTGTCGGATCGCTTCGTCAAGGTGAAGTCGAGCCGCTCGGCCGAGTCCAACTGATCACCTGATCGGCAGCACGTCCGACACCAGCCAGGCGTCGCCGTGCTTGGTCAGCGCGACCCGCAGCGCGGGTGCCGACCGGCTGGCCGGCTGGCCGGGCGCGTCCTGGGTGACCCGCAGGATCACCGCCACACTGGCCGCGGACGGCCCCAACGCCTCGACCCCGGCCGCCAGGGTGGCGGCCTGCGCGGTGACGTTGTGCTGGGCCAGCTCGGCGCTGGACTTGGTGTACTGCTCCTTGAAGGCGGCGGCGTGCTCCGGGACGATCAGCGCCGTCGCCCGGTCGATCGAGCTGTCCGGGGCGCCGGGGGTGAACGACGCCATCGCCTCCGCCATCCCGGTGGCGACCCGGACCACGTCGCGGGAGTCGTCCTTGAATTCACGGTCCGACCGCGTCCAGTGCGTGTAGCCGGTGACCACCGCGGCCACCAGCGCGGCCGTGCACAGGAAGACGACGGCCAACCGCAGCCCCGGCGCGTCGTCGTCGGTCCCGACGCTGACCGAATCGCGCCGCAGCAACCAGAAGTTGACGACGACGCCCTCGACGATCAGCAGCGCCAGCACCGAGCACGCCGACACCCACCACAGCGGCCAGTCGAGGATCAGCCCGATCGCCAGCAACGCCGCGATCGCGGCCAGCGGGGCCAGGATGTCGAACGCGAACAGGCGCCAGAGGTTCCTCATCGGATCGATTCCAGCCCCGAGATCATCAGCTTGCCTTCCACGTTGGCCACGTCGAGCCGCAGATTCCAGTGCACGGTCTGCGGCTTGGCGCCGGCGTTCTCGCTGACCGACGTCGCGACCAGCATCACCGAGTCCAGCCGGCTGGCGAACGGCGGCAGCTTGGTGGTGACCACGGGACGGGACACACCGGGCTGGGTGTCCAGGTCGCGGCGCACGGTCTCCACGGCCACCGCGTCGATGCGCCCGGCGCTCTTGGACTGCAGCTTCTCCACCACCTGCCGGTAGGGCTGCATGGCGGCGTCGAAGTCGGTGTTGAGCTCGCCGACCGTCCCGTCGTGCAGGCGCTGCAGGCTGGCGTCCACGTTGCCGCTGTTCATGTTGATCAGCACCCCGGTCCAGTCCGCGGCGGTCTGCATGACCCGGGACAGGTAGCGGCGTTCGGCCGTGTCGTCGCGGTGCCCGGACCACAGGAAAAAGCCGAACACCACCGCCGCCACCGAGAGCACCCCGAGCACGGTCGACGCGATGCCGTACGGGGAGAACACCGGGCCGTCCGCGGCTTCGGGTTCGTCGCCAGGGGCCTCGCCGGACTCGGCGCCGTCCGCCTCTTCCGTTTCCTGGTTCGCTGGCTCGGTTCGCTCGCCGTCGGACATGGCCCGATCGTTGCACCCGGCGAAGATGGAAGGATGGCGGGGTGACTGTTGAGGCCATTCGCTCCGGGATCGACCTGAGCCATGTCGACGCCGACGCCCGCCCCCAAGACGACCTGTTCGGTCACGTCAACGGCCGCTGGCTGGCCGAATACGACATCCCGCCGGACCGGGCGACCGACGGCGCGTTCCGTCACCTGTTCGACCGCGCCGAGGAGCAGGTGCGCGACCTGATCACCGGGGCCAGCGAGGCCACCGCCGCCCCGGGCACCGACCAGCAGCGCATCGGCGACCTCTACGCCAGCTTCCTGGACGAGGCGGCCATCGAGCGCCGCGGCCTGCGGCCCCTGCTCGACGAGCTGGCCACCATCGACGACGCCGCCGACGCGGACGCGCTGGCCGGGGCGATGGGCGCGCTGCAGCGCACCGGCGTGGGCGGCGGGGTGGCGATGTACATCGACACCGACGCCAAGGACTCGGCCCGCTACCTGGTCCACTTCACCCAGTCCGGCGTCGGATTGCCCGACGAGTCCTATTACCGGGAGGAGCGGCACGCCGAGGTGCTGGCGGCCTACCCCGGGCACATCGCCCGGATGTTCGGCCTGGTGTTCGGCGGGGAGCCGGCCGACCACCTCCAGGACGCGGAGCGCATCGTCGCGCTGGAGACCCGGTTGGCCGAGGCGCACTGGGACGTGGTCAAGCGCCGCGACGCCGAGCTTAGTTACAACCTGCGCACCTTCGCCGAACTGCGCGACGAATCTGTGGGCTTCGACTGGGCCGGCTGGGCCGCCACACTCGGCGCGGACCCCGATGACCTCACGGAACTGATTGTGCGGCAACCGGATTACCTTCGCGCGTTCGCCGAGCTGTGGCGCAACGAGGATCTCGAGGTGTGGAAGAGCTGGGCGCGTTGGCGGGTGATCCGGTCCCGCGCGTCCTGGCTGACCGAGGAGCTGGTGGCGGCGGATTTCGACTTCTACGGCCGCCTGCTGACCGGTGCCGAGCAGATCCGCGAGCGCTGGAAGCGGGCCGTGTCGCTGGTGGAGAGCCTGATGGGCGACGCCGTCGGAAAGCTGTACGTGCAGCGGCATTTCCCGCCGGGCGCCAAGGCCCGCATCGACGCGCTGGTGGACAACCTGAAGGCGGCCTACCGGCTGTCCATCAACGAGCTGGACTGGATGACGCCGCAGACCCGGGAGCGGGCGCTGGCCAAGCTGGACAAGTTCGTCGCCAAGGTCGGCTACCCGGTGAAGTGGCGGGACTATTCCACGCTGGTGATCGACCGCGGCGACCTGTACGGCAACTTCCGGCGCGGTTACGCGGTCAACCACGACCGCGAGCTGGCCAAGCTGGGTGGCCCGGTCGACAAGGACGAGTGGTTCATGACGCCGCAGACCGTCAACGCCTACTACAACCCGGGCATGAACGAGATCGTCTTTCCCGCGGCCATTTTGCAGCCGCCGTTCTTCGACGCCGAGGCCGACGACGCCGCCAACTACGGCGGGATCGGCGCGGTGATCGGGCACGAGATCGGGCACGGGTTCGACGACCAGGGCGCCAAGTACGACGGTGACGGGAACCTGGTGGACTGGTGGACCGACGCCGACCGCGCCGAATTCGGCGCCCGCACCAAGGCCCTGATCGAGCAGTACGACGCGTACACGCCCCGCGGGCTGGCCGCCGGCCAGCACGTGAACGGCGCGTTCACCGTCGGGGAGAACATCGGCGACCTGGGCGGGCTGTCGATCGCCCTGCTGGCCTACCAGCTGTCGTGCGACGGCCAACCCGCGCCCGTCATCGACGGTCTCACCGGCGTGCAGCGCGTGTTCTACGGCTGGGCCCAAGTGTGGCGCACCAAATCCCGTCAGGCCGAAGCGATCCGGCGGCTGGCGACGGATCCGCACTCCCCGCCGGAGTTTCGCTGCAACGGCGTCGTGCGCAACATGGACGCCTTCTACGAGGCGTTCGACGTCGCCGAGGACGACGCGCTGTTCCTGGAACCCCAGCGGCGGGTCAGGATCTGGAACTAGGCGACCTCCTACCGCGAGCAGACGCAAAATCGCATAATCGCGTCGTTACGCGTGCGATTTTGCGTCTTCTCGGCACGCCTCGATCCGCGCGGGCACGTGCTTGTGCCACGGCGTGCCCGCGTAGGGATCGCGCCAGTCCGTCGAGGTGAGCGCGTTCGGGGCGACGCCGGGAACCACGGTTTGCCCGTCGTCGCCGACATAGTCGAGCCCAAAACCGTTGGGCAGGGCCGCGTGTCCGGCCAGCATGGTCTCGGTGATCTCGACGGTGGCCTCGGCGCTGCCGGCCGCGGTGCTGATGCGGGCGCGGCCACCGTCGGTGAGACCGAGGGTCTGGGCGTCCTCGACGCTGACGCGCAGCGCACCCTGGGCGTCGCGTTTGCGCCAGGACGGGTCGCGGAAGATGTCGTTGGCGGTGTAGGCGCGGCGCTCGCCCACCGACAGCACGATCGGGAACTCCGGGGTGGTCAGCCGCGGCGGGGCTGCGGCCAGCGCCGCCAACTCGCTTAGCATTTCCGGGATTTCGAGCGCGATCTGGTGGTCGGCGTGGCTGATCAGCCCGAAGTCGTCCCCGTAGTCGTGGGCGGTGAACGTCACCCCGGACGGGTTGTCGAGGATCGCGTCGAACAGCGCGTTGCCGTCGGCGTGGCCGGCGCGGCGCACGGCGTCGGGATAGGTCAGCGCGGCCTTCTGCGCGAGGCCCCACAGGGCGGCCGCGCCGCGCAGGCCGTCGGGCAGCGTGGGCCCGAGCGTCTCGTAGAGGACGAACGGAAGCAGCTTGGCCACGGTCGGGTTGGTGGCGGTGGCGGTCAGGAACGCCTCGGTGTAGGCCTGCCGGCCGCGCCGGGCGGCCTCGGACAGCGGCCGCAGGTCCGCGTCGCCCACCACGCCCAGCGCACGCACCAGCCGCGCCCAGATCTCCGGTTCGGGCAGCGTCCCCGGCAGCGGCTCGAATAGCGGCCGGCGCAGCTGAAAAGCGTTGTGCGGGAACTCCAGATTGAAGAAGGTGGCCTCCGGGTTCTCGAACTGGGACGCCGCGGGCAGCACGTAGTGCGCGAGCCTGGCCGTCTCGGTCATCGCGACGTCGATCACGACCATCAGTTCCAGCGCCCGGAAGGCCTCCCGGCAGGCCCCCGAGTCGGCGAGCGAGTGCGCGGGATTGCTGCTTTCCACGATCATCGCGCGGAAGCGGTCCGGGTGGTCGGTGAGGATCTCCTGGGGCACGACGTTGCTCGGTACCAGTCCGGCGATGATCGGCGCGCCGGTGACGGGTGTGCGGCCGGAGAACTGGCCGAACAGCGGCCCGAACGCCGAATGCAGATGCTGGCCACCCTTTTTCGCGAAGTTGCCGGTGAAGATCCACAGCAGCTTGTTCAGGTACGAGCAGAGCGTGCTGTTGGGCGCCTGCTGCACACCGAGATCCTCGAACACCGAGACGCTGGCCGCGGCGCCGATGCGCCGCGCCGCCGCCCGCACCAACTCCTCGTCGATCCCGCACCGTTGCGCGTACTCGGCCACTCCGACCCCGCGCAGCGCGGCGCGGACGGCGTCGGCGCCGCGCACGTGTTCGGCCAGAAACGTCTCGTCGCAAAGGTTTTCCTGCACCAGGACGGCCGCCAGCGCGGCCAGGCACCACGCGTCGGTGCCGGGCCGCACCCGCAGGTGGAAGTCCGACATCTTGGCGGTGTCGGTCACGACGGGATCGATGACGATCATCGACCGCTTGGGGTCCTTGGCGATCTCGTTGAGCACCACCCGGGCGCGCGGGAAGCTCTGCGACATCCACGGATTCTTGCCGACGAACACCGACACCTCGGCGTGCTCGAATTCGCCCCGCGTGTGACCGCCGTACAGCTGGCCGTCGATCCACGCTTCGCCGGTCTTCTCCTGCGCCAGGGCATTTGACCGGTAACGCGAACCGAGCGCCTTCAGGAACGCGCCGCTGTAGGCCCCGCCCAGGTGATTGCCCTGGCCGCCGCCGCCGTAGTAGAAGATCTTGTCACCGCCGTAGGCGTCCCGGATGCGCTGGAAACCCTCGGCGATCTCGACGATCGCGGTGTCCCAGTCGATCTCCTCGAAGCTGCCGTCGGCGCGCCGGCGCAGCGGGGAGGTCAACCGGGCGCCGCTGTTCTGATAGTGGTCCAGCCGCAGGGCTTTGTTGCAGGTATAGCCGCGCGACCCCGGGTGGGCCTTATCGCCCCGGATGCGGGCCAGCCGGCGGTCCTCGACTTGGACGACGATCCCGCAGTTGCACTCGCAGAGGATGCACGCCGTGGGCTGCCATTCACCGGTCATCGCGGGAGGTCCTTTCTGTTCGCCTCGGCCGACAGCAGGTCGCGTAGCTGGCGGTGTACGACGTCGAGGGGGGCGAGGTCGCGGCGCACCCGGGCCAGCACGATCGCGCCCTCCAGCGCGGTGGTGGCCAGCATCGCCAGGTCGCCGGCCCGTTCACGCGGTATGCCGTCGGCGACGAAGCGCTGCGCGATCAGGTCGTTCCAGCGGTCGAACACCGACGCGGCGCGCTCGACGACGGGCGCCATGCGCTCTTCCTCGCCGGCCTCCACGGAGACCGCGACCACCGGGCAGCCCGCGCGGAAGTCGGTGTCGAGCAGCTGCCGGCGGTACGTGTCGATCAGGGTGTCGATCAGTCCCGGACCGCTCTCCGCGTCGGCGATGACCGCGGCCACGTGTTCACCCGCGTACTCCACCGCCTCGCAGAGCAATTGGGTTCGCCCACCCGGGAAGTAGTGGTAGGCCGATCCGCGCGGCGCGCCGCTGTGCTGCAGGACGTCCGCGATCGCGGTGGCGTGCGCGCCCCGCTCCCTGATCAGCAGCGCGGCGGAGATCACCATCCGCTCGCGTGGACTGCGCATCGCCGCTCTCCCTCAGGCCGTCAGCTTATGTATGATGATATACATAATCGCCGGGCCCGCGAAAGGGCCAGATTGCGTGCACTCGCGAGCAGACGCAAAATCGCCCAATTCCGGACCGGAATGGGCGATTTTGCGTCTGCTCGGCTGGGGGGGCTAGTTCATCCAGTCGGCGGAGCCATCGTTCTTCTTGTAGTTGCCGCCGCTGGAGTTCTTCACGACGATCGGATCACCCGGGCCGAAGTTGTCGAAGAACCACTTGGCGTTGGTGGGGCTGATGTTGATGCAGCCGTGGCTGACGTCGCGCTTGCCCTGATCGTCCACCGACCACGGCGCGCTGTGCACGTAGTCGCCGACGTTGTCGAAGCGGACCGCGTCCTCCACGGTCACCTTGTAGCCGTAGGTCGAGTTGACCGGCACGCCGTAGGTCGACGAGTCCATTACCACCGACGCCTTCTTGTCCTGCACGTAATAGGTGCCGTTGGGGGTCTGGTGATTGCCCGACGTCATGCCCATCGACATCGGGAAGGTCTTCTCCACGGTGCCGTTGCGGGTGATGGTCAGCTGATGGGTGGCGTCGTCGGCCGTGGCGATCAGCGTGTCGCCCGTGAAGAAGTTGGTCACGGTGCCCCCGGCATCGACGGTCACGGCCGTGTGGGCGGGCCAGAAGCTCAGGGGACGCCAACGCAGTTGTGTCGGGGTCATCCAATAGAACTTGCCCGGCACCGGCGGCACGGACGACACGTGCACGGCGTCGATCGCCGCGCCGGCGTCGTCCACCGGTCCGGGGAAGTTGATGATGATCGGCTGGGCCACCCCCACCGTCGAGCCGGTCTTCGGAACGAACGAGGGCGGCCCGAACGGCGGTGTTCCGGTGAACGGCGTGGGGTTCTGCCCGGCTGCCGACGCCGCCACCGGTTGGGGCATCCACGGCGGGGGCGGCGTCGGCAGCCGGGCAGAACCCCACGCC
>NZ_MVIJ01000083.1 GCF_002086735.1 Mycobacterium scrofulaceum
CCACCGGCGAAGTCCGTCGTCCACCCGTTGCGGCGCGGGAATCAAGATGACCGAAGATAACCGTTCCCGGGCTTTATCGACGGGTGCGTGTAGCGGGTTAACCATTGTCGCTCCCCGGCCTGTGGTCGTCGTGGGATGGAGGATCGACCAGCTGTTTACAGTTGGGCCACCAATGTTAATAGTTATACATAATTGCCCTGTTTGTCAAACGGGTCCTTCGCGGTGGGGCGTGACAAAAGCGGTTGCTGCGCGCTAGCCGCCTGCCTGCGTTCGGCCCGTGCGTCAAGGAAACGTGTCTTCGGCCCTGTCTGTGAGAAACGCTCCGCTGAGGTGCAAAGCGTGACGCGCCTCGGGCAAGAGTCGAAACAGGGCTTGGAACACGTGAATCTGGCCGCGAAACACCTGAAGCCGCACGGATGCTCCTGCGGCGCGCATGCGCTCGGCGAGTTGACGGGAGTCGTCGAGCAGCATCTCCCTTCCACCGACCTGGATCAATGTCGGCGGCAAGCCGGTGAGATCTGCGGCGAGGACATTGACGCGGGGGTCGGTCGGGTGGGCATCGCCTACATAGAGGCTGAGCGCACGCGTTGCGGACCGGGCCGATGCGAAAGGATCGCGGCGGCGAGTTTCACGTGCCATCGCCAGCTGGCACGTCAGATCGACGACGGGGGACATGAGTAACATGCCATCGGGCGGCGGGGAGCGATGTGCGAGCGCGCCCAACGAGGTCGCGACGGCGAGTTGGCCGCCCGCCGAATCTCCCGCGATCGCCACCGTGCGGTTTGACGCCGATTCTTCAGAGCCGGTCAACCACCGGTAGGCCCTCAGTGCGTCGTCGGCGGCCGCGGGATACGGGTATCGCGGAGCCAGGCGGTAGCGGACGGCGAACACCGGCCTGAGCGACGCGGCAGACAGTTCGCCTAGCAGACCACGATGGGTCTGCGGGGAGCACATGGAAAAGGCGCCGCCGTGGATATAGAGAATCGGCGGCCCGTCCGGGTCGACGTCCGGGGCAACGATCCAGTCGCCTCTCACCCGATCGCCAGCAAAGACGGTGTCGACCTGTTCAACTCGCAATCCGCGCCGCGGGCGGGACGCAATGAGCGCCGCCCGAAGCACCCGGTCCATTACCGCGAGCCCGTACTGGTTAGACGGTAGTGCTTGCGTCAGTGGGCGCAGGATCCCGCGGGCCGACGTCGCGATGAGATAACTTGCCGTGCTCGGATGCTGTTCCGAGTAAAGGGTTGTCACGATGAGCTAAGTACCTTTTCAGTGGTGCGCCGCTCGAACGAATAGTCACCAAGGTCGAAGGTGCGACTACGCCAGAAAGATTCGAGGGTGGTCGTCGGGCGTAGCGGTACGTCGCCGTGTTTGTCGAAGTAGTAACTATTGGCGGTTGCGCAGCTGGGTTGCCAAAAGACTTGGCGGTGGCGGCGTTTGAGCATTTCGGCGAAGAAGCGGTCGTTGGCTTGCCGGGTTATTTCGACGTAGTTGGCGTGCCGGGACCGCGCATGGTGAAGGCATCGCACGATGTGCCTGGTCTGGGCTTCAATGAGCGTGAAGTACGAGGAACCGTTGTATCCATAGGGTCCGAAGATGGAGAAGTGGTTGGGGAATCCGGGCACGCTGACGCCTTCGTACGCTTGGAGCCGATTCTCGTCCCACCACTTGGCTTGATCGAGTCCACCGATCCCCCTGAGCGAATAGGTCGGCATGTTCTCCGGTTCCATCACTTTGAAGCCTGTGGCGAGGATGAGGACGTCGATCTCGTGCGATCGGCCGTCGACGGTGTGGACGGCGGCGGCATCGAAGTGGCTTATCGGACTGGTCTCGAGGTGGACGTTGTCTCGGTTGAATGTGGCCAGGTACTCGTTGTGAAAGCTTGGGCGCTTACACCCGAGCGCGTAACGGGGGGTCAGTTTTTGACGGACGGCGGGGTCGGTCACCTGGCTGCGCATGTACCGCAACGCGGCACGCTCGATGAGTGACGCCAAGGGAATGGCGGTGTGGAAGTGAGCGGCGACAGGGAACGTGACTTCGACGAAGGTTTGACTCGCTGCGCGCGCCGCGAGTTGTCCGCCGGGAGCGTATTTGAGGAACCCTCTTGCCAGCCGCGGCACCGGGAAGTCCAGTTTCGGCAGGCACCAGATCGGTGTGCGCTGGAACACGGTCAGCGCCTTGACGTCTTTCGCGATTGCCGGGATCAACTGCACTGCCGACGCGCCCGTTCCGATGACAGCCACCCTCTTGCCGGCGATGTCTTCGTTGTGGTCCCAGCGGGATGTATGCATGGTGATCCCGCCGAAATCATCGACACCGGAGATATCCGGCCGCTTGGGGCGTGTCAGGACGCCCGAGGCGTTGATCACGAAGCGCGCGGATAGGTCCTGTCCTGCGGCCGTGTGCAAGCGCCACAGGGTCGCGTCCTCATCGAACCAAGCTTCAGTCACCTTGACGGCGAAGCGGATTCGTGGGCTAAGACCGTACTTGTGCGCGCAGTGTCTTGCGTAGTCCTTCAACTCGTTGCCGTGCGCATACGTCCGCGACCATGACGACCGTTTTTCGAAGGAGAATTGGTAGCTGTACGACGGAATGTCGACGGCGATGCCCGGATAGGTGTTCCAATGCCACGTTCCGCCTACGTCGTCTGCCTCATCGACAATAAGAAAGTCCGAAAAGCCGGCTTTCAGGAGTTTTATCCCCATTCCGATCCCGGAGAATCCTGCACCGATCACGATGATTTCGAAGCGGTGCTTATCGCTGTGGTCCATACCGTCCTTCTGGCTTATCTGGGGGCTGATGCCAGGCACCTGTCGCCGACTGCCTAGCCGGAGCCAGTCGCGGCTCAAGCACGATCCACCATCCGCGGTGATGCTGCCTCGGGTGAAGCGGTTTGCGCCGAGAAACGAACACCTTCGCGCTTGTCGACGGACACGCGATCGTCGTTGCGCTGCCGTCCTCCTTTGCTTGCGCCGTGCGAACTCTCCGCGGCCAACTCGGGCCGCGCCCGCCTGGGCTTCTTGCGGGGAGGGGGCTGTGAACTCATCGAGTAATCGTCGAGCTCGACCCTCGCTAGTTGTCGGGCGAATTGGGTGGTGAAGCCGGGATACATGGTCCCGTTATAGCCGTCTTCGGTGAGGTACCAGCTCTTGCATCCGGAGTTCCACGTCGTGCCGGCAAGCCGACGCTGGAGTTGGGCGTGATAGCTGTTCTGCCGGTCCTCTTTGACGTCGAAGGTCTGAATACCGCCTTCGATGATTATGCCGATGGCGTCGACGATGTAGCGGATCTCCGCTTCCAGGTAGACCAAGGCCGAGTTGTGTCCTGGCCCGGAATTCGGCCCGAAGGTGAAAAAGAGGTTGGGATAGCCTGAGACGCTGACGCTCTTGTAGGCGTAGGCGCCGTTAGACCATTCCTCCGCAAGCTTTCGACCGTCCACGCCGGTGATGGGAAACGGTGTGCCGGCCTTGCACACATCGAAGCCGGTCGCGAATACGATGCAATCCACCTCGTGTTCGATGCCGTCCGCGGTGCGAATGCCGATGGGCGAGATGGTCGCGATCGGCCAGGTGATGAGTTTGCAATTGTTCTGTCGGAGAGCCGGATAGTAGTCGCTGGTCATCAGCATGCGCTTGCAGCCGGGCCGGAAGTCGGGCGTCAGTTGTCGCCGCATCCACGAATCTTTCACCTGGCGACGAAGGTTCGCCTTGGCCGCCCAGGCGATGGCGGTAGTGGCCGGGGTGTTCCACACCATGCCGACGGCCATGACTTCGTGCGCCCAAAACCATGCCTGGCGAGCGGCGCTCTGCAGAATCGGTAGCCGACCAAACGCGGCCTTGGCAACACTGGGGTGCGGAAAATCAGGCCGGGGAAGCACCCAACCGGGCGTCCGTTGAAACACTTTGACTGATCGCGCCGTCTTCACCAATTCCGGAACAATCTGCACCGCGCTCGCCCCGGTACCGATTACCGCAACACGTTTGTCGCTCATGTCATAGTCGTGATCCCAGCGCGCGCTGTGGATTTTGTGGCCTGCGTAGCTGTGCAGTCCGCGAATGTCAGGAAAATTTGCATTGGCCAGTGGGCCGCTTGCCATCACCACCGTGCGCGACCGGTAGCTTGACCCGCCATCCGTTTCGACGGTCCACGTGCCGCTGTCTTCGTCGAACGCCAGGCCGGTCACGTTGACGTGGAAACAGATGAAGCGCGCCAGCGCGTGCTTGTCGACCATGGCCTTGATGTAGGCGAGTATCTCGCTGCTTCCCGAGTACGCACGCGACCAGTCCGGATTTGGTTCGAAGGAGTACGAATACAACAATGACGGAATGTCGCAGGCGGCACCGGGATAGCTATTGTCACGCCAGGTTCCTCCGACCTCGCCCGCGCGCTCCAGGATGACGAAATCGTCGATACCCCGCTTGAGTAGTTGGATCGCCGTGCCAAGTCCGGCAAAGCCGGCTCCGATGATCAGAACACTGGTCGTGTCGCTCATCTGGCCACCGGTTCATAGGTCAGCTCATCAGTCCATGACGGCGTCTTGCCGAGCACTTGCGTGGGGAAGTGGTCGATCACCCTACCGAGGCGCTGCGAGATGAAGTGCAGCGGTTGGGAGTGCTTGATCGTGGCAGACATATGGGCCTTGAGGATGTGATAGGGGGGAACACGGCGGGTGTGCTCGCTGCGATCGCCGACGTTCGAGTAGCGGGTGACTGCGTTGTACAGCCTTTCCTCGGACAGGCCCCAGGCGTTCAGGTTTATCAGCATCCGGGTCAGCAGCGGGATGTAAAGCAACGCACCGGTAAGTACCCTCGGGTCGATAAGAGCTCCCACCGTCTGAATCGCATGGATCCTCATTGGGCTGGCGCCCAGGTCGTTGAGCACCTGAAAACCCACCGCCAGGTGGCGAGACTCGTCGCTGTTGACCTTGGCGAAAACTTCGCCGCACACGGGATCTGACACCTCGTCCACCAAAAACTTCAACAGTGCTCCGTCCAGAGCGGTTTCTAAAGCCGGTATGGCAGCACCGATCACCGTCAACGGAAGTGCTTCGGCGTATCGGTCCAGCCATTCGATGACCAGCCGGATGTTCTTGTTCGGCACCGGAGTCTCGCCCTCCTCGAGCATCCCCCAGCGATGCATGAGAGCGAGCTCCACGTTGGCGTGCCGCTGCTCTTCGGCGTGGAAATACCTGTAAATCTCACCCAACGCGTCGAACGGCGCCTTGGGGGCCATGGCCGCGAAAGCGCGGGCACCGACATGCTCGATCCATACCACGTCTGACATGAACTGTTTCAGGCTGGGGCGCTGTTCGTCGGTGATCAACTCGGCACCCGGTGCGTCCCAGTCGATGTCGGCCAGCGCCCACTGGCGGTCTTTAATCGTCTGCAGCATATCGCCGTATTCGAAAGCCATGTCTCCTCCTAGGTTGTGTCAACGCGTTATTCGCTGGATGAGTCCCATCGCGTGGGTGAAGGTACCCGGCATGGTTCTCTTGAGCTGCCAGAGGATTTTGGCGTCGAGTTGCGGCAGGACGTATAGCTGGCCGCGGTCGTGCGCATCCAGGGTGGTTCGTGCTACCGACTCTGGTGATACGCCGGTCCACTTCATCAAGTTGGCGGCTAGCGTGGCCGCCGATTCCTCGATGCGTGGATTGTCGACGATATTTGTTTTGACGAAGGTGGGGCATAGGACGGTCACCGTGACGCCGGTTCCGCTGAGCTCGGCTGCCAAGGTTTCGGACAGCGCGAGTACGCCCGCTTTGCTCACGTTGTAGGCGGCCATGCGGGGGGCCGCACCGAAGCTTGCCGCCGACGCGACGTTGATGAGCCCTCCGAATCCACGTTCCCGGAGCCGCGGGACAAAGACTTCGCAGCCGTGGATGACTCCCCACAGATTGACCGACAACGTCGCGGACCAATCGCTCGTGGATGTCGCACCGACGACGTTGCCTCCAGCGCCAATTCCGGCATTGTTGATCACCAGTCCGGGAGCGCCGCCGAACCACTTCTCGGCCGAATCGGCAAGATCCCGGACCTGATGCTCGTCTGAGACGTCGCAAACAACGCCGATGCCATGACCGCCCAGCTTGGAGATCAGGTCCGCTGTCTCCTTGGCGCGAATGCCGTCGATGTCGGCGCACACCACACGGCCGCCCCGGCGCGCCAGCTCGACGGCAAATGCGCGGCCAATGCCGCTGCCTGCACCGGTGATCACCGCGTCGGCACGGTCACTCCGGCGGGGGGGATTCCCAAACGGCAGCAGCCTCATCGGAGTATCCGCCGTTGCTGCGATCTGACGGTTGATTCCGTCGCTGCCTCGAAAGCAACTGGTGGCACCAGCCACCATTGTGGGCACATGCCGTCAGTTTGGTGTGACCTACGTTGCTTTGTCAAGATGGAAATGTGCGGACGAAGGCGAAACGATGGGGCGGGCGTACCGGCGCGGAACGCCGCGCGGAACGTCGGCAGCGTCTGATCGATGCCGCGACCGAGATCTGGAGCGAAAGCGGTTGGGCCGCAGTCACCATGAGGGGCGTTTGCTCCCGGACCAGCCTGAACGACCGCTACTTCTATGAAGACTTCAAGACCCGCGACGAGTTGCTGGTTGCCGCCTGGGACGGGGTACGGAACGAGATGCTCGGTGAGGTTTCCGCGACCCTCGCAGAACGCGTCGGGCAGCCGCCCCTCGAGACTATTCGCATGACCATCTCTATGGTGGTCGACCGCATCACACAAGATCCCGGCAGGGCAAAGATCTTGCTGACCCAGCACGTGGGCAGCTCACCGCTGCAAGACCGGCGCGCTGTTGCCCTGCAAGAGGCGACGCACCTCGTGGTCGCGGCGAGCAAGCCCCATCTGAGACCGGATGCCGATGAAACCGCGCTCCGCATGGACACCTTGGTGGCGGTTGGGGGCTTCGTCGAGCTGATCACCGCCTGGCATGCCGGCTTGCTCGACGTAAGTCAGGAGGAGATCGTCGAACACACCAGTCGGCTCGCCGAAACCCTAGCTGAACGTTATCTGGTGCACGCGCTCAGCGTCGATGACGTGCCCGGGACGCTACCGTCCTGATCGTGGGCGTCAAACCGGACACGCACTCAGCATCGCCGGGCGTGGCCGCGAGCCGATAGAGCGTTTGCCGATGCCCCGGATTCAGGAACCGGCGCCTCGCCTATGTTCTGCAGCAGCACGTAGGTGCCGAGGCTGCCCAGGAAACCTGCGCAGTGTTGGACGAGTTCATCAGTACTGAAGTCCAGTTCGCCGTCCAGCCAGCGGCGCAGAACCTCGAAGAGTCCTCCGACACCGAGGGTTGAAGCCAGATGCGCGACGCCCACCGCAGAGTCGGCGATATCCAGGTGAAGTCTGGCCTCGCGCAGCACGAGGTCGGCGAAACCGGCCATCAATTGGCTCCGCAACTCGCGAAGGAGTGGCTCCGTTGCGGATTCAACGAACAAAATGCGGGCCAGCCGAGGATCGTCTTCGATCATGTTGACCAGTGCGCGGATGGGGGCATACGCCAACACGTCGGGTGGCGCGCCGGCGTCTGGGATCGCTTGGACTATTACGTCTTGGAAGGTGGCATAGAGCTGCTGGTAGACGGCCCGCAAGAGCGCGTCGCGGTCGGAGAAATGCTGGTAGAAGTAACGCGAGGTGACACGTGACTCGGCGCAGACGGCAGTCACGGTGGTGGCGGCCACGCCTCGGGTACCGATCAGCTCGATAGCGGCGTCGATGAGACGTGTACGCCGGTGCTGATGGCGCTGCTCTGCAGACACTCCGCGATACACCCGGACTGAACGCATAGACACAGTTTGTCATCTAAATCTGACTAGGTATAAAGTCAGATTATTGAGGTCCGCTTGGAGATGGGAGTAGCACATGACCAGTGAGTCGCCCACACGGCCAGCAAAGAGGGTGCTGCCAAAGGCTCGCCGTGTCCGTTTCGCAATGCCTGCTGGGACCAGTCGCCAGCACTTCGTCGACGGCGACTTGGTGATGAGCCACTTTGTCTCTACCTTGTCGGCAACGTTCCCCGAGGGCGAAGACTTCTTCATCCGATCGGTGCGCCAGTACCGTGACCAGGTCAGCGACCCCGACCTCCAAGAGGCGGTCAAGGGATTCATCGCGCAGGAGGCCACCCACCGGCACCAGCATCGGCTGCTTAACGAGCGGCTCCAAGCGATGGGCTATCCGACCGACGGGATCGATCGGCACATCAAGAAGTTGGTTGACCGGCTCGAGAAGCGATTCTCTCCGAAGATGCGCCTGGCCGTGACGGCTGCCCTTGAGCACTACACGGCGACGTTCGCCGAAATCATTCTGACCAGCGACGAGGCACAAGAGCTGATCGGCGACACCGAGGTCCGGCCGATTCTGCTCTGGCACGCTTTAGAAGAATCCGAGCACAAGGCCGTCGCTTTCGACGTCTTCGAGACGGTCGGTGGAACCGAACGCACCAGGGTCTGGGGAATGCGGATTGCCACAGTCATCTTGTTCACCGAGTTGGTCATCCAGACCACTCGCTCTCTGGCGGGTGACCGCGCAGCCTACAACCCACTGCGCTTACTGCGCAGCCTTCGAGCCTTCCGTCGTTCCCCACTGTTCAGCCCGGACGCGGTGCAGCGCTTCCGTTCCTACACCCGCGCCGGCTTCCACCCCGACGACTGGGACAGCACCGAAGTCCTCGAACGCTGGGCCAAAGAACTCTTCGACTCCGATGGCGCCCAGCGAATCGGGAGCCGCGTCTAGCATCAACGGTGAGCGCGAGCAGAGAAGCACTGGCACTAGGTGGCTTACGAACTCGTCGTCGAAGGCGATCCCTACGGTACCGGCAGGAGCACACCGTCGATGAACCGGTCATTTCGAATTAGACGGGAGACTCATTCACCGCCGCGGGTTGTCGTCGACACAGACGCTGGCGCACCTACATGAACCGGGATGTTACTGGCCGGGGGCGCAGTGCTTGATCATCTCACCGAGGTTTTGGCCGACCCGCTCAGGTGCGATACCCACCGACGGCGGGTAGAGCATGATGTGGTCGAGTACCCCCTCGTAGCGGCGCAGCCCGGCGCGCACCTCGCTGGCGGTGCCAGCGACGCCCATCACGTCGATCATGTCGTCCGTCACCGCGTCGAACATGGCCGCAAAGTCACCGCGTGCGAAGGCTTCTCGGATAACGGCACCCTGTTTGGCGAATCCGCAGAAGTCGAGCAGCGGTTGGTAGGTTCTGACTGATGCGTAGAACGCGATCTGTTGCGCGACCTCGCGACGGGCGATTTCCGGGTCGTCGTGGATGGAGCACATGACCATTGACACAATCTCGACGTCGTCGGGATCGCGCCCGGTGCGTGCGGCGCCCTTGGCCACCGCGGGCCGCACGACTTCCTCCACGTAGGCGGTCGTGAAGAGCGGATGCCCGGCCAGCCCGTCAGCGACCCGGCCGGCGGCTTCGCACATCCGCGGGCGCACCGCGGCGGTGATGATCGGAATATCGCGCGCAGGCGGGTCTACCGGGCCGCTGGGGATGAGATTCATCTGGTAGAAGCGGCCTTCGTGGCGGACTGGTCCCTCGTGCAGGTTCCAGATGCGCCGAATAAGGGGTACGAGTTCCTCGACGCGCAGGGCGGGGGCGCTGGTATCGGCGACGCTGTGCCAGTTGCTCATCATCCGTTTGGTGCCGTTGCCGATGCCGAGCACGATGCGACCGCCGGACAGTTCGTCGAGATCGCGCGCCTCGGTCGCCAAGACCAGCGGGCTGCGTCCGACGCCGTAGAGAATCGACGACCCGATGCGACACCTGTCAGTCGAGGTGGCCATTGCCGCCATCGAGATGGATCCCGACCGGGTATAGAACTCCGATGCCCACACCGCGTCGAACCCGGCCTGGTCGGCCGCGGTGGCGGTGACCTTCATCGCGGCAAGGTCAGGGGCTAGGACAGAGAGTCCAAAGGTACTCACTACTGCGGCTCCATTGCGTTGTGTTGTGCTCCTGAGCGATGTCGGCGAGCCCGTTGGACGAGGAGCAGTCATCGTGGACCGGCCGGAAGCCAGTGCCGAACAGCTGCACCGGATCTCGCTGCTGCCAGTCTGTCAATCGTGCAACGCGAGCGCGCCTGTGGGGCAACTCGCCACGGCATCTTCGATCAGTGCCCTGTGACATTCGGGTGGCCCAGGATTCAGGATGTGGAGTTTCCCATCGTTACTGACCTCGAAGAAGTCGGGAGCCAGGCCTTCACACATCCCGATTGACGAGCATCGATCGCGGTCGACTGTGATTTTCATGCCACGCTGCCTCACGTAGTCGGGGTGAAGCGGACGGGAAGATGATTCACCCCGTGGAAGAAAGTGCTAACGGTATAGCTGGGTGGCCCGCAGACTTCAATATCAGGCAGGCGGTGCAGCAATTCCCGGAAGAGCGCGGCGAGTTGCTGCCGCGCCAGCTGATTGCCCAAGCAGTGGTGGATACCTCCACCTCCGAAGCTCACGTGCGGGTTGGGGTCCCGTGACAAATCGAACTTTTCCGGGTTGGTGAACACTGTGGTGTCCCAGTTGGCCGAGCTGTAAAAAAGTACGACCTTGTCACCTTCGGTGATCTGTTGTCCGCCCAGGTCGCAGTCGCGAGCTGCCGTTCGGCGGAAGGTCATGATCGGGGTGGCCCACCGGACGAACTCTTCGACCGCTCCTTTGATTCGTCCGTCGAAATCCTCCATCAGCCACGCTCGTTGATCGGGAAAGTCGGTCAAGGCTTTCATCGCATGACTGGTGCTTTGGCGCGTGGTGTCGTTCCCAGCGATCGTGAGAAGTATGAAAAACGAGACGATCTCATCTTCGGTGAGTTTTTCACCGTCCACTTCAGCCTGAACGAGGTTCGTCATGAGGTCGTCTTCGGGCTGCCGGCGACGTGCAGCGATGATTTCGCGGGCGCCGTCGCCTAGGAATCCCATCGCTTGGAAAAGGCGAGGTATGACTGGGTCGTCGCCCATCACCTCGGGGTCGCTCCACCCACCGGCATACCGTGATTCCCACGCGATGTCGCGGCGCATCGAGTCCGGCACGCCCATCATGTCGAAGATGTTGTGCATCGGCAGCAACGCCGCGCATTCGTCGACGAAGTCGGCCTTGCCCTGTGGAGCCAGGTCGTCGACGACGCGCTTCGCGTTGGCCTCGATCTGATGGTGGATCAGTCGCATCTGCTTCGGCGTGAATGCGGATGCCAGCAATCGTCGAATCTTGGTATGACGCGGCGGATCCATCGCAATGAAGCCTTGAGCGGTGTCGAGCAATTCCTGCGGGATCGACTCCATGACAATGCCCTGACCTGACAGGAAATCGTCGTGTCGCCGGGTCGCCTCGACAAGCAACGGATGCGTAACCACAGCCCAAAAGCCCCGGTCGTTCCCGTCGTCGATCATGGTGTGCTCGACTCGCGGGTGCCAGCTGATGGGAGCACGTTTGCGCAGTTCGGCGTATGTCTTCTCCCGGTCGGCGGCGGTGCCGGCCCAAAATGCAGTCGAGGACAAGTCGGCAGAATCATATGGACGTGCTGAACGCCGCTCCGCCGACGTTTTCAGTGCGGACGTCGTGCTGGCAATCATGAGAATCTCCTAAGGTTCGTGCGGCCCCACTCCAAGTGTTTACAATTATTCCTTCAGAGTCAACATTTGAACATAAAATCCTTAGTGTTAACGCGCCTCGCCTGCGGAGGAATGAACGCCCAAATAGCGAAGTGCGATCCGCGAGATGCGCTCCCCGGTCGTCTCGGCGTCGGCGGTCGGAAGCACGACGTGACTCACCGTCAGCCTTACCAGTGCATCGGCGACATCATTGACGTCATTGGCGTCCAGGCCTGAAAAGTGCTCGTTGAACCAGGTCACGAGGGCTGCCGAGGACAGCTCCAGTAGCGACGCAGAGGTCGGCAGGAGCGGCAACATACCGGTTGACTCAGCGACCGTCCTGTCCGTAGGCCGGTTCGATGTCAGCACCGCCTTCAAGAGCGGGCTCGCTTCCGCTTCCTTCAGTGTGTACGACACCGCAGCGGTGATGCCCCCGCCGACGTCTCCGGCGTGTTGTGCCAAAACTGCGTGAATGCCATTCAAGAAGCGTTCGCCTTCGGCCACAACCAGCGCGTCGCCCAGTCCCTGCTTATCGGTGAACTCCTTGTAGAGCGTCGGGCGGGACACGCCGACAAGCTCTGCGACTTCACCCATGCGAACGCGATCCCAGCCCTTCTCGATAGTGAGGGTCCGGGCAGCCCTCAAGACTTGCTCACGCATATGCCGGCGAAACGAGAGGCGAACGGACTCTGTTGGCATGGTGAGCAGGATATGCGTCTTGCACAAGTGTTCCGTCGGGGCTATCGAGGACCACGCCGACAACAATGCACTTCGCCGGTTTGGCTGTCCGGGTTCCGCTACTTCTCACCATGGCACTGTCATCATCCGGTGGAACTCGCGACATCGGCTTGGCGACCGCCACGCTTCGAGCTGATGCCAACGTCGCGATCGAAGTCTGGGGTTCCCCTGAAAAAATGGACACGGATAACTTGCTTCCGCGACAGGGTTCAGCGTCCGCTCGTAGTCGATAGGTGAGCGCGTCCCGATCGCTTAATGCCTTGGTTGATTATTGTAGAAGTTCATCCAATTGTCAACTCCTGCAATCAATTCCGCTTTGGTCGCGTAGGGTGTGCCGGTAGTAGCATTCCTGTTTGAAACTCGACCACAGCGACTCGGCGCCGACGTTGTCCCAGCATTACCCGCGCAGCGCCCACCGCGCGCGAACACCCCCCGCTGCACGGCCACGGTGACCAACTCGGTGCGCATGTGATCATCCACAGCCCAACCCAGTGCCCGCCGCGAGTGCTCGTCGCGGATCGCGCACAAGAACATGTCGCCCTCCCCGCAGCCCAGATAGGTGTAGGGGTCGGACCGGGGCGCGGTGTCGGCATTTCTACCGATCCGTTTCCCCGGCCCGCCCTCCGAACCCGCCG
>NZ_MVIJ01000084.1 GCF_002086735.1 Mycobacterium scrofulaceum
GGGTCGGCTTCGGGGGCGGGCATGCCGCCGACGGCATAGCACAGGCTGGGAAACAGCAGCGCGCTGCCCGGTGTGGTGACGTAGGTGCGCCCGGCCGGGGAGGTCAGTATCAGCGTCCCATCGCCGAGCTGTTTCTCGGCCCAGCCGCAAAACGACTTGATCAAATGATGGGTGCGGCAGTAGCACTTGAGGTTGCCCGCGTGGGTGGGCCCGCCCGCGGCGTACGGGATCGTGTGGTCGATGTCGCATCCGATCGCGGGCACATCGCAGCCCGGCCAGCGACACGTCAGGTCCCGGCAGCGCACGAAATCGGCCAGCGCCTTCGACGGGGTGTAGCCCTGCTCGGGTGGGGCACAGCCGGGATGCACCAGCGGTACCAGCTTGGCCGATGTGGCGAGCTCGGCCACCAGCTCGGGGGTGATCAGCCCGTCGGCGCCCACCACCGATCCCGGCGCGGCACCGGCGCCGGTCACGGTGGCGTGTTCGGCGATCACGTGGATCACCACCGGGGATGCCACTCGCCGCGTTCCGGCCGCGCAGTCGGTGCGCCCGCACCGACAGCCCAGCCGGTCGGCCCCGGCGGCCAGCGCCCCGAGCGCGTCGGCGCGGCGCTGCTCGCGGGTGCGCGGATCGCCGGCGCACACCGTGGCCGCCAGCGCATCGAGCCGCTTGTCTAGGGCGTGGGCATCCGGGGTGAACAGGGTGCCCTCGATGCGCGACACGCCGCCCACCACCTCACCGAGGACCACCTCCCGGTCGCTGTGACGCTGGCGGTGCTGGCGCAGCGCATCGGTGTCGGCGCGGGCCACGATCTTGTCGATTTGGCCGGCAAGCCGCGAGCGGGTCATCGACGGCCAGCGCGCCACCGTGGCCGCCAGCTGCGCATCCACCCGGGCCAACACCTCGCGGTCCTCGATCAAATCCGTGCGGTACACGATCGTGGCGACAAATCGAAAGTCGATGTCCCCTGCGGCAAACACCTGCCCCACGTTGGGCAGGCGCTCGCGCAGCGCACGGGCGTAGCGCACCCGGCTGGCCGCCAACCCCTGCGAGATCCGCAGCTCGGCACCCACCTCGGCGGCCACTGCGGCCATGGTGTCGATCGCCCACTCCTCGGTCTCACCACAGCGCGAGAGCCGGTAGGCGAACAACTCCCCGATCGCCACCAGTTGCGCCGCAGCCGCCCGGTTCTCCGCGCGCGTCGACGCACCGATGCGTTCCAAGAGCGCCGCCGGCGCCGCGGTCTTGGACGGGTGGCGGGGCTCGAACTGCTCCTCCAACCGGGCAATCGACTCCGGCGAGGGTCGCGACCCGGACACGGCTTCGAACATACATTCGATTATGCCACCAACGTACGACACATCCGTATCGACGTGGTCGCGCGGCTACCGGCCCTCGCCGTAGATGCTGGTCACCCAGATGTGGGTCAGGGTGTCGACCACCCGGTCCTCGTGGACCGCGGGCCGCTCGGCGGAAAGGGCGGCCATCATCGTCCGCTCGTTCATCTGGTTCAGCGAGGTCGCCAGGTCGACGGCCGGGATCGTCTCCGGCGCCGCGCCGCGGGCGCGTTCGGCGGTGATCATGGCCGCCGTCTGGTCGATCCACTTCTGCATGAAGCCCAACCACACGACGCGCAGCTCGGAGCTGGTCGCCAGCGCTTCGGTGGCCGCGCGCGCCAGCCGGCGGTGCGTGCTGAAGGCCGTGAAAAAGGCCTTGATGCCGTTTCGCCACACCCGGCGCGGGTCGGTGGGCAGCCGCTGCACCGCGCCGTCGAACTCCGAGTCCGCGCGGGCGATCACCGGCTCCAGCAGCGACAGCAGCACGGCGTCCTTGGACTTGAAATAAAAGTAGAACGTCGGCCGCGACAGGCCAGCGCCTTTGGCCAGGTCATCGACCGAAATGTCGGCGAACGAGCGCTGTTCGAGCAGCCGTTCGGCCGTCGCGAGGATCGCCTGCTCGCGGTCATCGCCCGAGGGCCGAATCGCACGGCGGCCGCGGAGGGCGCGAGTCTGGCCGGCGGTGGTCACAGCCGCCACTTTACACGATGTCGAATCTTTCAACACCCTGTTGACTGCGTCGACACACCGTTGATACCGTGGCCCCATGAGTGAGCACATTGACGTGATCATCGTGGGCGCCGGCATCTCGGGAATCAGCGCGGCGTGGCATCTGCAACAGCGCTGCCCGACCAAGAGCTACGCGATCCTCGAGCGCCGCGACGACCTCGGCGGCACCTGGGACCTCTTCAAATACCCGGGCATCCGGTCGGACTCGGACATGTTCACCCTCGGGTTCCGGTTCAAGCCCTGGCGCTCGGCGAAGTCGATCGCCGACGGCGCCGACATCAAGGCCTACATCAACGAGGCCGCGGTGGAGAACAAGATCGACCGCCACATCCGCTATCGCCAGCGCGTCGTTGCCGCCGATTGGTCCGACGCCGAGAACCGCTGGACCCTGACCGTCGAATCCGACGGCCAACAAAGCGAACTCACCTGCTCGTTCCTGTTCGCCTGCACCGGTTACTACAACTACGACGAGGGGTACTCGCCCACCTTCCCGGGCGCCGAAGACTTCGGGGGGCAGATCGTGCACCCGCAGCACTGGCCGGAGGACCTCGACTACGCCGGCAAGAAGATCGTCGTGATCGGGTCCGGCGCCACCGCGATCACCCTGATCCCGGCCCTGGTCAACTCGGGCTCCGGCCACGTCACGATGCTGCAGCGCTCGCCGACCTACATCGGCTCGCTGCCCGGGGTCGACCCGTTCGCCGAGCGCGCCAACCGGCTGTTGCCGGAGCGCCTGGCGCACGTCGCGAACCGGTGGAAGGCCATCGCGTTCAGCACCTTCCAGTACCAGTTGTCGCGGAAACGCCCGGCCTACATGCGCAAGACGCTGATGACGATGGCCAAGCGGCGCCTACCGAAGGACTACGACGTCGAAAAGCACTTCGGCCCCCGATACAACGTGTGGGACCAGCGGCTGTGCCTGGCGCCCGACGGCGATTTCTTCCGGGCCATCCGGCACGGCAAGGCCGACGTGGTCACCGACACCATCGACCGGTTCACCAAGACGGGAATCAGGCTCACCTCGGGCGAGGAGCTGCAGGCCGACATCATCATCACCGCAACGGGATTGAACATGCAGCTGCTGGGCGGGGTGCGGCCGACCCGCAACGGTGAGCCGATCGAGCTGACGTCGTTGATGACCTACAAGGGCCTGATGTTCTCCGGGGTGCCGAATTTCGCGATCACCTTCGGCTACACCAACGCGTCGTGGACGCTGAAGGCCGACCTGGTCTCCGAGTTCGTCTGCCGGCTGCTGAACTACATGGACGACAAGGGATTTGACTTCGTGGAGCCGCAGCATCCCGGCGACGACGTCGACGAGCTGCCGTTCATGGATTTCAGCCCCGGCTATTTCCAGCGGGCGATGGATCTGCTGCCCAAGTCGGGCTCGCGCGCGCCGTGGCGGCTCAAGCAGAACTACCTCTTCGACATGCGCACGATCCGGCGCGGCAAGGTTGCCGACGAGGGTCTGCAATTCGCGAAAAAGCGTGCCCCGGTAGCGGTTTAACGCTTGACGACGACGATGCCGTCGTCGTCGCTGTAGGCGATCTCGCCAGGTACGAACGTCACCCCGCCGAGTGCGACCTCGACATCGCGCTCGCCGGCGCCGGTCTTGCTGCTCTTGCGGGGGTTCGTGCCCAGCGCCTTGATGCCGATGTCCAGGCCGTGCAGCGCGGCGGCGTCACGCACCGCGCCGTTGATGATGAGCCCGGCCCAGCCGTTGGAGCGGGCCAGCTCGGCGATGACGTCTCCGACCAGCGCCGAGTGCAGCGATCCCCCGCCGTCGATCACCAGCACCCCGCCCGCGCCCGGCTGCGAGAGGACCGATTTCAGCAACGCGTTGTCTTCGAAGCAGCGCACCGTGCTGATGGGCCCGGCGAACCCGGGGCGGCCGCCGAACTGGCGGAATTGGACGTCGCAGCTGCGCACGCCGGGTCCGATGTCGTCGACGAGGTCGGCGGTGGGCTGGAATGACACGGTCACGTCTGACACCGTAGCGGCTACGGAAGGCTCAGCGGCGCCGCAGCTGCCGGATCAGCAGGATGGCCAGCAGGCTGACGGCCAGGGCGACGAGCAACGGCATCGGGGACTGGATCAGCCCCGCGGCCGGAGCGTCGGCCGGTACCGGGTTGTTGGCGGCGTCGACCGTTGATTTCGCTTGTGCCGCTACGTCTTTGGCGGCCGCGGCCAGGTCGCCGTTGGTTTCGATGCGCTGCTGCACCTCGAGGGGTGGCTCGGCGGCCTTGGTGGGGGGCGGGGCGGCTTTTGCGGGAGCCTTTTTGGCCGGCGCTGACTTGGCGGGGGCCTTCTTGGCGGGCGCCTTCTTCGCGGGGGCTTTCTTGGCGGGCGCTTTCGCGGCCTTCTTGACCGCCTTGGCCGGGGGCTGCTTTTCCGGCGGCGGGGTCGATGCGCCGTCGTCGGGTTCGCTGTTGGGTTGGTCCTGCGGGTCTGCCATGCGGCCGCTCCTCGAGCTTTCTTCGGTAATTTTCTAGCCCACGCGGGTTCTCCGAACCCATCATGCCAGCACGAGCGCGGGCACCTCGGCCGCCGTCACGGTCTGCGCCGCACCGCCCACACGGCGCCGGCGGCGACGATCACCACCGCCACCACGACGAACGGCCAGACCGGGACGTCACCGCCCGCGGGCGCGCCGGCGGCCGGCGGACCCGGTGTGCCGGTGCCCGGCACGGTCAGCCGAAACGACCAGGACCCGGAGACCACGTGGCCGTCGGCCGAGGGCACGCGGTAGTTCACCGTGTAAGCCCCCGCCGGTCCCAGCGGTCGCAGGTCGACGGCGACCACCGCGCCCCGGACCGTGGGGTCTCCGGTGGACCACACGTTGCCGTCGGGCCCCACGACGGTCATGGCCGCGAACGTGGTCTGCAGCTGTTCGTTGAAGGTGGCGCTCACCCGCTGCGGACCAGCGGCGAGAACCGCGTTGTCCGCCGGATCGGTGGCGACCCGCGCCGCATGCGCCGCCGCCACCGGCGCGCCCATCGTTGCGATCGCCAGGATCGCGGCGACGAGTGCGGCGATCGCCGGCCGCCTCATGCCCGTCGGCGGATCAGCGCGACGGCGATTCCCAGCGCGGCCACGACCAGCGCCGCGCCGCCCAACAGCCGGGCGGTGTTGTCCGAGGATGCCGGGCGCGGCGGCACGGTCGCCTGCTCGGCCGGCCCGGCCGAGGGCGGCCGGTGGCCGTGGGCGGCCACCGGCCCCGCGGCAAGTGTCAGCGTCGGCGCCGGGTACTCCGGCTCGCCGCCACCGGGCTGGGGCGGCTGGTCCCACTTCACGACGGTGCCGTCGGAATACGTCTGCGTGGCGGGGAGGCTGACGGTATCGGTGTCGGGCAGCTTTACCGATATGCGGAACAGGGCGAATTGATCCGGGCCGATCCCGCCGCCCGGCGTGGCCGTCCAGGTCACCGAGTGCACGCCGCCCGATGCCGCGTCACGGTCCAGCTTGGCGGTCCACCCCGGCACGCTCTCGGTGCGCGCCGAGGCCACGTCGGGCAGGGCGACACTGAGCGCGGTGGTCATCGCGCCCGTGTTGGATTCGTTGGGGACCTGGAAGGTGACGATCGCCATCGCGCCGCGAACCGCGTTGTCGGCACTGGCGTGCACGTGCGCCCAGGCCGACGGAAGATGTGCCGCCGAGGCCAGGTAAAGCGCGACGGCGGCGGCCACCGCGATCGGGAAGCGGGTCATGGTCGAACTGCTGCGCCGTCGCATGCGTCAGCTCAGACCGAGCCGGGCCATCAGGTCCGCCTCGATGCCGTCGAGCTGAGACGCGATCGCGGCGTGTGCCGCCCGGCGGCGCGCCGCCGGCATGTTCTCGGCGGCGGTGACGGCCGCCGACAGATCGGTCAGCCGCTCGGTGATGGCCGACACGAACTGCTTGGTCTCGGCGTCCTTGGGCTTCTTGTCCTGCACGGTGCGCAGCGACCTGTCTGCCCCCGCGATGCGGGCGGAGAGCTGAGCACCGTGGCCGGAGAACTGTCCGATCTGTGCCAACGGAATCCCGAGTTGGTCCGCACGGCGCTGATCGACGAGTGCACGTGCCGAGATCGCGGCCCGGTAGATGATCGGGGTGAGGATCGGCGCGAGCAGCCGCGACACCGTTAGCGCCCGGCGGATCCGCGTGGGTGACAAGACCTTGCCTTCCCGCGCCGCTTTGAGTTCGGTCTCGGCGACCTTCAACGCGTTGCGGTCGCTGTCCCGTTGGGCCTTGATCTGCGCCCTGAGCGCTTTGGCCTCCGCCCGGTGGGCGGCCTTGTACCGGCGAGTCTCGTTCCTGGCGGCGAGCTTGGCCTCCAGCTTCGCGCGGGCCTTGATCGCGCGGGCTTCGGCGCGACGCGTCGCGCGACTCTTTCGCTTGGGGAACAGGCCCATTCCCTCACCGCCTCCCCGGTCTCTGGTCGACTGTCGCGCGTGCGCGATCCGTGAGCCAACCCTAATGGGAATGGGCGGGGGCGAGCCCTCCAGGTCGGGGCCGGGACGTGCCCTAGGCGTCGAGGTGCTCGGCGCGACGAAGCTCGTTGACCCGCTGCATGACTTCCTGTTGGGCCTCGGGGGACAACTCGGCGGCGCGCAGGGCGAGGCGGCGCACGCCGTCGTCGCGCAGCGTGGCCAGGAACGACAGTTCCCCGTCGAGCTTCTCGTAGTACTCGTCGTCGGTGAAGTACGCCGGCTTGATGCGGAAGAAGTTGGCCAGCGCGGCCATGGTCGCCGCCGACGGGTTGGTCCGGTTCCCCGAACGCAACTGCGACAGGTAGGGAGCCGACATCGTGATGCCCTCCGCCTTGAGCGCCGCGATCACTTCCGCGGAGGTGTGCGGCCCGCGTCCGGGCGGATACACCGTGTCGAACAGGCGGTTCAGGCGAGCAGCGAACGTCGTGCTCATTGGATATGACCTCCACTGGGCTGTAGAAGTGAACTATTACTTAGGTGTATTTGCTGATCATGGTAGCGAGGGTTGGTAGCCCTAACTAGGTGCAAACCCTCGTGGATTCAGTCCGGGCGTAGCTGAGGCTTGCCGATGCCACACTTGACGAGCGTCTAACTGATTCGCTGGGGTGTCCACTAAATCAGCGAAACTCACAGGTTATCCGCAGAATTCGGCATCGCGTCCGAGGTGGCGGGCCGACGGCGTGTGGCCCGGCGAAGTGTAGGATGGCCAAGTGCTGTGCGGTCGCACCGCAACCGGGCAGCAATTTATGATTGCTTAACGCCTTATTTGCTGTCGGAACAGTCTCGCGGCCGGAATTCGCCGCGCCGGGTGCTGTTGCGGGCCCTGTTCGGGCCCGTCGGTCGCCGAGTCGGCCGGTGCCGGCGACTTCGCGCAAGGGGCGGCGCCCTCATCGGGTGATCAGCGGGATGACCGGGTTGCGGGTCGCGCCTGTCGGCTTCGAGCGACGGGCCGGCGGCTTACGCCGCGAGCAGCATCGCCAGAATCGCGGTGTCCGGGTGGCTGATGGGGTCGACGCCGACGCGGCTCACCATCGACGTGATGGTGCCGTCGGCTTCCGCTTCCACCCAGGCCGCCCGGTGCTCGAGTCCCAGATAGGGCAGCCCTGGGAGCAGCACGCATCCCGAAGCCGCCCCGCTGCATTCCGGCAACGACGGGGTGGTCTCCGACGGCGGATGCAGCATCAGCAGCGCGGGCGGTTGGTGATCGGCGAAATAGCCTGGCTGGATTGCCGATTCACCGAACACCGTGCCCTCGGCGAGCACCAGGCCGACGGTACCCGGCTCGGGTTCCTCGGGCAGCTCCTCGCGGGCGCCGAAGACCGTTGTGGTGGAGAGTAATCCGGGCAAGGAGGCCACCCTGACCGCCACCATCAGCAGCTGCGCCCATTCCTTGGTGGAATCGGGCCAACGGCCGGAGATCACAAACCCTTTGAGGGCACCACGAGCATGGAAAGGGGAAACCCCTATCGGGCGGTCAGACCCAGTCTCCATTTCGACCTCCGCGTGACGCCTCCGTCCGATAACCACACTGGTAGCTCGAATGATCAAGCATGCCTGCGGGTTCTGCGCCGTGCAACCCGACACGGCCAGTGGCGCACATCTTTCCGGAATGCCCGATTCCCGCCCGGGCAAACGACAGGGGCGCCGCGCGAGCCGCGCGACGCCCCTCTCGATCGAGGCGGACTCAGCCGAAGATCAGCCCGTTGGTTTTCGACGTGGCGGCCTCGTACCGCTTCTGCACGTCGGCCCAGTTGACGACGTTCCAGAAGGCCTTGACGTAGTCGGCCTTGACGTTCTTGTACTGCAAGTAAAAGGCGTGCTCCCACATGTCGACCTGCAGCAGCGGAATGATGCCGAGCGGGACGTTGGCCTGCTGGTCGTAAAGCTGGAAGGTGAGCAGCCTGCTGCCGAGCGTGTCATAGCCCAGCACCGCCCAGCCCGAACCCTGCAGGCCGTTGGCGGCCGCACTGAACTGGGCGCGGAATTTGTCGAACGATCCGAACGCGTCATCGATCGCGGCGGCCAGTTCTCCGGTCGGCTTGTCGCCGCCGTCCGGCGAGAGGTTCTTCCACCAGATCGAGTGGTTCACGTGGCCGCCGAGGTGGAACGCCAGGTTCTTTTCGTTCAGGAAGATCGCGGCGTGGTCGTCATTGGCGCGTGCCTCTTGGAGTTTGGCGACGGCGTCGTTCACGCCCTTGACGTACGTGGCGTGGTGCTTGGTGTGATGGATCTCGTTGATCTGACCCGAGATGTGTGGTTCCAACGCTGCGTAGTCCCAGTCCAGGTCGGGCAGGGTGTATTCAGCCACGGCGTTCCTTTCTTCGATTGTCTTCTTACGCTCATTGCGCGGGCCTGCCACGCGGCGGCCAGCCGTAGACAACCCTGCTCCATGACCGCGCGGACCGCAAGGAAGACCGCTATGAGCTCCGAAGGCGAATACCCGTTCGGCGTCGGTTCAAGACAAGACGATGAGAGCGAGAACGGCGAGCAACGCCAGGGCGATCAGCCCGGCGCGCAATGCGGCGACGCTGTAACTGTGATTCCACGCGGGCGAGCCGGAGTACGACTTCGAGGCGGCCGGTGAACCCGGACCGAACGAATGCGTGGCCATCAATCGCCTTTCACCCGCTCCTCACCCCGGTAGTGAGGTGAGTCACAAACACTTTTCGCGAAGGCGATCATAGCGCTTATGCGCGGGCTTGGAAAACGGCGCTCTGATCTGCGGGTTGGCCGCGGATTGCCCCTCCGGCCGGGTGACCGCCGGTCACTTCTCATGGGGGCCCCGGTGCTTAGTACGCCAACCGATTTCGCTAACCGCGGTCCCGGCCTGTCGATGGGCAGGCAGTGATACCGCGGTGTTATCCACATGTCGAACCACGGTCGAGCGTCAGCGCTGTAGTAATGCTTCCCTTACCCAAGATCGGCGTGTGGATAAACCTGTGGAAACTGTGGATAGCCGCGCGGGCTGAGGAGATAGCCGACCGGCGGGGGCCCGGGCCACCGCGAAGCGTTCCGCGGCGGGCGTCGTCGCACGGTTAGTCTGGTCCGGTGATCCAGGTGTGCTCCCAGTGCGGCACTCGGTGGAACGTGCGCGAGCGACAGCGCGAATGGTGTCCCCGTTGCCGGGGGGCCCTGATGGCACCCCTGCCGGAAGCGCCGGCGCCCGACCCGCGCTGGACCCCTCAGCAGCCCGCGCCGGTGAGCCGGCCGGTCGGGGCCCGGGCGTGGCAGCGCACCCCGCCGCGGCTGCCGCCGGGGTTCCGCTGGATAGCCGTTCGTCCGGGCGCGGCGCCGCCCAGCCGGCGTGGACGGCGGCCCCTCGGCCCTACGCCGCGCTACGCCGTGGTGCCGCGTTGGGGTCTGGCCGACCGCGTCGAACACCCGGTCTCGACCGCCGGGGCCCCCGCGCATCCGGCGCCATCGGTGCCGATGATCCGCACCACGCTGTTCGTCAGCCTGCTCATCCTCGGCTTCGCCGCCCTGGTCTACGTCGTGCGCTACGTGCTGCTGGTCGTCAACCGGAACACCCTGCTGAACAGTTGGGTCGCCGCCGGCGCCGACTGGCTCGGCATCCTGGCCAGCGTGGCGGCCATCGCCGCGGTTTTCACCTCCGGGGTGATGCTCATCCGCTGGCTCATCGCGCGCCGCGCCGCCGTGTTCGCGCATCACGGGCTGCCGGAACCGCGGTCCAGCCGGGCGTTGTGGGCCGGGTGCGTGGTGCCGCTGGCCAACCTGCTGTGGGCGCCCGTCTACGTCATCGAGCTGGCGATCCTCGAAGAGCACTACGCACGGATACGCCGGCTCATCGTCCGGTGGTGGATCGCCTGGGTCGCCAGCTACTTGGTCTCCGTCTTCGCGATGGTGACCAGCTTCGCCCGGGACGCCCAGGGCATCGCCAACAACACGATCACGATGGTTTTCGCCTACCTCCTCGCCGCCTTGACGCTGGCTGCGGCCGCCGAGGTTTTCGAAGGCTTCGAACGCAAACCGGTCGAACGGCCCGCGCACCGCTGGGTCGTGGTGTCCGACGGTCCGGTCCCGTCGGCACCGGTTGAGCTGGAGGGGCAGGAAGCGGCAGCATTAGGCGTATGACGTGGGCCGAGGAGGTGCTCGCCGGGCATCCCTTTGTGGTGGCCCACCGCGGCGCTTCGGCCGCGCGCCCCGAACACACCCTGGCCGCCTACGACCTTGCCCTGAAGGAGGGTGCCGACGGGGTCGAATGCGACGTGCGCCTGACCCGTGACGGCCACCTGGTGTGCGTCCACGACCGCCGGCTGGACCGGACCTCCACCGGGGCCGGCCTGGTCAGCACGATGACCCTCTCGGAGCTGCGGGAGCTCGAGTACGGAGCGTGGCACGACAGCTGGCGCGAGGACGGCACGCACGGCGACACCAGTTTGCTCACGCTGGACGCCCTGGTGTCGCTCGTGCTGGATTGGCGCCGGCCGGTGAAGCTGTTCATCGAGACCAAACACCCGGTCCGGTACGGCTCGCTGGTGGAGACCAAGCTACTCGCGGCGCTGCACCGCTTCGGTATCGCGGCGCCCGCCTCCGCCGACCGGTCCCGCGCGGTGGTGATGTCGTTCTCGGCGGCCGCGGTCTGGCGCATCCGGCGGGCCGCCCCGCTGCTGCCGACCGTGCTGCTCGGCAAAACCGCGCGTTACCTGGTCAGCGGAGCTGCCACCGCCGTCGGCGCCACCGCCGTCGGTCCTTCGCTGGCGACGTTGAAGGAGTATCCGCAGCTCGCGGACCGCGCGATCGCCCAGGGCAGGGCGGTGTACTGCTGGAACGTCGACGAGTACGAAGACCTCGACTTCTGCCGCGACGTGGGGGTGGCGTGGCTGGCCACCCATCACCCGGGCCGCACGAAGGCGTACCTGCAGAACGGCCGCGCCGGCGCCGGCGGCGCTTAGTCCGCCGGGGCGGCGGGCACCGGCGCGTCGGAGGCCAGCGCCTCGAACAACCGGCTGGCCTCCTCGTGGTTCCACACCACCACCGATCCGGCGTCGCCGGTGGTGAACTCCCCGATCGGGACGGTCATGGTGGCGGGTGAGCCGTGCAGCCCCCAGCCGAGGCGGACCAGGTCCCACACGTGGTCGCCGCGGTCCACGGTCAGGGCGTCGGCGACCGCGCGCGGCACCGCGTACCAGCGCCACGGGTTGAGCCACACCGCGGGACTGGCGGCCGCGTGCAGCAGCGCCGCCACGAACTGCCGCTGATTCGCCATCCGGTCCAGGTCCGCCCGCGGGGTGTCGCGCGTCCGGACGTACCCCAGGGCGTTGCGGCCGTCGAGTTTTTGGCATCCGGCCGGCAGGTCGATGCCGGCCAGGGGGTCGTCGAGCGGCGTCGCCGGGCAGACCGTCACCCCGCCGAGCGCGTCCACCACGCCGGCGAATCCGCCGAATCCGATCTCGGCGTAATGGGCGAGGCGCAACCCGGTGGCCAGCTCCACGGTCTGGGCCAGCAGGGTCGCCCCGCCCATCGCGAAGGCGGCGTTGATCTTGTCCCGGCCGTGACCGGGGATCGGGACGTAGGAGTCGCGCGGTATCGAAACCATGGTCACCCGTCCGCCGGACCACAGCTCGGGCAGGTGCACCAGCAGGATCGTGTCCGTCCGGCTGCTGCCGATGTCACCGCCGGTGGCCAGGTTCTCCTGCTGTTCGGCGCTCAGCCCCTGGCGGCTGTCGGAGCCGACGAGCAACCAGTTCGTGCCGCGTCCGGCGCCGGGGCGTCCGGGGTAGTCGGTCAGGATGTCGTCGCGGTGCAGCCGGCTGTCGAGCCAGACCGCCCCGCACACGGCGGCGATCCCGACCAGCAGCGAGCCGACCACCAGCGTCGACGCGAGGGCGCGCACCCAGCGCCGCCAGCCGCGCCGGCGCGCACCGGGGGCGGTGGGCCGGGGCGGGGGCGGCGACTGCCGGCTTCGCGGTGCGGGCG
>NZ_MVIJ01000085.1 GCF_002086735.1 Mycobacterium scrofulaceum
CTCCGCCCGGCCGGGCGCGCCTCCGGTGCGGGTTTCCGGGGCCGGGGGGGGGGGGGCCCCCCCCCCCCCCCCCCCGACGCGGCCCCTGCGGGGCCGAAACGCGTAGCCCCTCACCTTCTTTAGCCGTCAGCGGGGTGCTCACGGTAAGCGGCCGGGGGCCCGACCGGTCAACCCACGCCCACCCCGAACTACGCAGGCCGAGTGACCTTTTCGACCCTATGCCAGCTCGCCGAAAGGCGCTGCGCGCCGGCGAGCGCGGGCCGAAAACCCTGCTCCGCTCGGGCCGGACTCTTCGGGGTTGACCGCCCACCCTCACCCGCTTGCCCGCACCCCAGCGCCGACCGGCGCACGTCATCACCATTCCAGAACGGAGCACACCATCATGACCACATTCCCAGCCGCGACCCACGTCATCCCGGCAGGACTGATCACCCACACCACGGTGTCTGTCAAAGGGCAGCTCGACCCCGACATCAGTGTTCACCACGCCCGCACCCCCGATGCCCGAATCGGGATAACCGCCGAGGGCATCCACATGAGCCTCTACAACTGCCAAACTGCCCAGGGCCTCCTCGAGGCATTTGTCGCCGCCCGTGGCCACATGATCCACGTGCCCGCCGAGATCCCCGCCGGCGCGCCGCCCGCAGACGGACCAGCCGCACGCGCGGTGATCGCCATCGAATGGACCCGCGCGCCGGCCTATGCCGTCGTCGCGCAATCCGCGCTCAACAGGCTGAAAACTGCCAAGGTCCACTGGGTGGATGTCTACACCGGTCCGATCACCTGGCAGTTGCGCGACCGCACGGCGATCCTGTCAATGATCGACTCCCTCAGGCGGGTCCACCAAGTCGCAATCGCCGTCTTCGCCGACGGTGAGCAACACAAAGCCGATCCCGCAGCCGCGGACTATCACGCGGCCTAACCCGCGCGCCCGGCCAGCTCCCAGCAGATGGGGGTTGGCCGGGCCGCTGATGCACCCGAACTCACCAACCCCGACGGAAGGAACCACGGTGAGCGACTCAGAGTACTGGGAACAATGGTGCGGCTCGACCGTCCAGTCCGAGCAACGCATCAAACGTCACGCAAAGATCCGTTACGTCAACGGGATTCGTTGGATTACCTATCCCGACGAGATCAAGGGCGTCAAGGTCATCGTCGATATGCCCTTCAACGCTTCCACCAAATCCTGCGACCAAGGCCGCCACGACGACTGCCCACATCGCCTCGGCGGACCCCAAGAGGGCGGGGTGACGTTAAAGGTGTCCCTTCCCGGTTTCACCTGGAGGTGTGGTTGCCCATGTCACACCGATCCATTCCGGGCGGGCCGGCTGTTCTGACCTCAGCAGAATCTCCGGGGCCCGGCCAGCTCCCCAGTCACTAGGGGCTTGGCCGGGCCCCTTTTTCTTCCGGCTGCCCCAGCGGGTGGCGGCGCGCCCCGCGCGACCGCCCAATCGGCCCCTACGGGGCCGAAATCCGTAGCCCCTCAACTTCTTTAGCCGTCAGCAGGGTGCTCACAGTAAGCGGCCGGGGGCCCGACCGGTCAACCCACGCCCACCCCGGGGACCGCCGTACCGAGTGACTGTTGGCGGCCCTATGCCAGCTCGCCGAAAGGCGCTGCGCGCCGGCGAGCGCGGGCCGCAAACCCGGCGCCCACCCGGGTCGGACTCTTCGGGGTTGACCGCCCACCCTCACCCGCTTGCCCGCACCCCAGCGCTGACCAGCGCACCACTCATTTACAGAACGGAGCATCATCATGTGCTACAACCGCATCGCGATCCTGGGTCATCTTCGTACCGAGCTCGTCGACGGCAGTTGCAACCCTAGCCGCGGCCTCGCCGAGCTCAGCGCCCCTCTGTTGGTCGACGACAGCTTTACCACCCTGCTGTACAAGATCGCCGACGGCCGTCCTCTGCGCGCCGCCCTCTTGTGGAGCCGCATCGGCGACCACCTCAGCGGACAGTCTCGTATCGAAGCCCTCACCTTGGCTGCGGTCTTCGCGCTCAAAGGCGGTAACCCTGGCATCTGCGCCTCGCTGATCAACCGCGTCGACGTCGCGGTCCGTCGCGACCACACCGGTACCCCCGCCATGATCGACGTTCTCAAGCTTGACCACCGCGTCCAAGAGCACTTGCCCCATCCCGTCGCGTGAAGCCCAACACTCTTCCTGGGGCCCGGCCAGCTCCCCATCACCAGGGGTTGGCCGGGCCCCCCTTTTTCTTCCGGTGAAGTTGGGGTGGCGGCGGCGCGCCCCGCGCGACCGCCCAAGCGGCCCCTACGGGGCCGAAATCCGTAGCCACTCACCCTTCTTAGCCGTCAGCAGGGTGCTCACAGTAAGCGGCCGGGGGCCCGACCGGTCAACCCACCCCACCCCGAACTACGCAGGCCGAGTGACCTTTTCGGCCCTATGCCAGCTCGCCGCAAGGCGCTGCGCGCCGGCGAGCGCGGGCCGAAAACCCTGCTCCGCCCGGGCCGGACTCTTCGGGGTTGACCGCCCACCCTCACCCGCTTGCCCGCACCCCAGCGCCGACCGGCGCACATCATCGCCATTCCAGAACGGAGCACACCATGACCGCAGTTATCGACCCGTGGGCCATCAGCGAACACGACGAAGCCCAATCCCTGACCTCATATGGCGACGCCGGCCAGGGCTCGCACGATCAGGAAGCCGAAATCGACGAACTCGCCGTCGTCCAGGTCGCCGAGGATGGACTCCGGTTACGGTTGCGCGGAGCCGAACGCGATGAAGCAGTGCGCCGCATGCACGGACGCGTCGAGCTGGACCTGATCGCCTGGCGCCTCTACACCACCACGCGCACCGTGCACCGCGTCGCAGCGCGTCTCGGCCTGACCGACCACCACACCACCCGTCGTGAACTGGCCACTACAGCGGCGGGCGGCTAGTGCCGAAAACACCCTCTCCGGGGCCCGGCCAGCTCCCCAGTCACTAGGGGGTTGGCTGGGCCCCCCTTTTTCTTCCGGTTGCGGTGGCGGCGGCGCGCCCCGCGCGCCCGCCGCATTGGCCACCTCACGGTGGCCACCGGGTTGGTAGCCCCTCACCTTTAAGCCGTCAGCAGGGGTCGCAGTCTAATCGGCCGGGGGCCCGACCGGTCAACCCACGCCCACCCCGAACTACGCAGGCCGAGTGACCTTTTCGGCCCTATGCCAGCTCGCCCAAGGCGCTGCGCGCCGGCGAGCGCGGGCCAAAAACCCTGCTGCGTTCGGCGCGGACTCTTCGGGGTTGACCGCCCACCCTCACCCGATTAACCGCTCCCCCAGCGCTGACCGGCGCACCACTCAGCACACAGAACGGAGAACACATCATGGACCACGAATTCGACCTCGCTTTCAACCTCGTCGACGAGGCCGCAGGCCGCATCCAGCACCAGCAGTACGGCATCACCCGAATCCAGTTTCACAACCACGGTGACGCCGAACTCACCACCGTCCACGACTACACCCGCGAGGACGGCCACCGCCTGGTCCTGATCGCCACCGACACCCACGGCCAGATGGCCGCCGTCGAAGCGACCGCACCGGACCTCAACACCAAGCCGCACACCCGCATTCTCAAAGTCCGCGTCGGCGACCTCACCTTCCACGCAGTCCCCGGCCATGACTGGTGCTACCGCGCCACCCACGCCGGCCACACCTACACCCTGGCCGCCGGAATCGGTGACCAGCCGATGTGGACCGTCGCACTGGACACCAACCCGCCCCTCGCCCACGAGGACCTCGAAACCGCGCTCGCCGACATCGCCGCCGCCCACCCGGTAGCGGCCTAACCCGTCGCCCAGCGGGGCCGGGCCGGCGTCCCACAGTCCGACGTCGGCCCGGCCCCTCCCATTTCCAGAAAGGACTCACCCTCATGACCGAAATCGACTACGCGCTCGCATGGGACTTCATCGACCCCGCCGACGGCAAGCCCCGCCAGCTGCGCTTCCGGCGAAACTTCGCCCCCCGCAACGATCCACGCATCTTCGACGGAACCGGACAACTCGTCGCCGTCGTGGCAGATGCAGACCGCGCCGACAACGGAGACGAAATCGCCATCAGCCGCCCCGGCGTGCTATTCGACGACGTCGAAACCGCACTCGAGGGATGGCACGACTGGGCCACCCTCTACGTCGACGACAACGACATCGACCGCACCATCAACCTCGGCGCCATCCGCGAACGTATCCGCGCGGCGGGCCTGACCTGACTCCCGCGGCGCCCGGGCCCGGCCAGCTCCCCAATTACACGGGGTTGGCCGGGCCCCCCTTTTTCTTCCGTCCGGTGAAGTTGGGGTGGCGGCGGCGCTGCCCGCGCGCCCCCCAAACGGCCCCTGCGGGGCCGAAATCCGTAGCCACTCACCCTTCTTAGCCGTCAGCAGGGTGCTCACAGTAAGCGGCCGGGGGCCCGACCGGTCAACCCACGCCCACCCCGAACTACGCAGGCCGAGTGACCTTTTCGGCCCTATGCCAGCTCGCCGAAAGGCGCTGCGCGCCGGCGAGCGCGGGCCGCAAACCCGGCGCCCACCCGGGCCGGACTCTTCGGGGTTGACCGCCCACCCTCACCCGCTTGCCCGCACCCCAGCGCTGACCAGCGCACTTCATCACGATCCGAAACGGAGAAAACATCATGAGCGCATACGTCGTCGAGGCCGAACAGATCAATGTCCTGCTGTGGGCCGGCCGCTACGGATTTCGCCGGCCCTGCGGCAACCTCACCTGGGTCTACGACAACCCGATCCGGGTCAACCAACTCACCGACGACAACCTCGACCAGGTCGGGCAGATGCTCGTCGACGCCAACACCGCCTCAGTCAATCACTGCTACTTCGACAACCCCGTCCATGAGCCCTACGAGTACCGCTACAGCCGGCCGCTGCACACCAGCTGGTCGGTCGTCGAAGTCCTCAAGGCGTTGCAGTGCTACGAATACCAGGCCAGCGACCCCAAGGACTGGCCAACCTCCGAGGCCTACGCGTTCTGCCGCGAACTGCAGAACATGTTGATCCAAGCACTCCACGGCTATGACCCCGCCCCGTGGAGCATTACCCGCACCAGCCTGCCCGCCGCCTACCGCCGCAGCGCCTAACCCGCTGTCCGCCAACACGAAAGGAGCTGTCCCGTGATCATCAACGGCACCATATCCCGCACCCTCAGTGGCGGCCGAGACGTCGATATCCCCTTCTTCATCGACACCACCACCGGCACTTACAGCCAGTGGGGACACGACACGATGACCCTCGGCGAGAACGTCGACCTGCTCGAGGCACTGCGCGATACCGCCTGCGAGATCACCTAACCGCCACCCATCTCGGGGCCCGGCCAGCTCCCCAAGTACACGGGGTTGGCTGGGCCCCCCTTTTTCTTCCGGTTGCGGTGGCGGCGGCGCGCCCCGCGTGCCCGCCGCATTGGCCACCTCACGGTGGCCACCGGGTTGGTAGCCCCTCACCTTTAAGCCGTCAGCAGGGGTCGCAGTCTAATCGGCCGGGGGCCCGACCGGTCAACCCACGCCCACCCCGAACTACGCAGGCCGAGTGACCTTTTCGGCCCTATGCCAGCTCGCCCAAGGCGCTGCGCGCCGGCGAGCGCGGGCCAAAAACCCTGCTGCGTTCGGCGCGGACTCTTCGGGGTTGACCGCCCACCCTCACCCGATTAACCGCTCCCCCAGCGCTGACCGGCGCACCACTCAGCACACAGAACGGAGAACACATCATGCCCACAACCACTTTGCGTACCGAAGCAGACATCGTTGCGGCTGCCGCGGCGCTGCTGGGCTTCGCCCCCACCAATAGCATTGTGGCCTACATGCTGCACCGCGATCCCACCGGCGACATGGTCGTGCGCACCGCGATTCGCTTCGACGTCACCATCTCAGTCCAACAAGCCGCCCGCTTCCCGGCCACCGTCAACCTGCAGCCTGCGACCAGCCACGCCGCCGTGCTCCTGGCGATCTGCGACCACACCCACGAATGGCACGCCCTCACCATCATCAACGCCCTGCGCGCGGCTCTGCGCGCCGCCGGTATCCCCGTACTGCGCAGCATCATGACCCCCGATGTCACCACCGAGGGCCAGTGGTACGACCCCGACAGCGGCGCCACCGGTCCCACCTACCCCTACACAGACTCACTCGTCACCGCCCACCGCGTCCTTGGCGGTGACCGAGTCACCCCCGCCCGCAGCGACATCGAAGCCGAATTCGCCTACCTGCCCCCCGCCCCACCAATGGCACTTGGTGATCACGGCGCGCTCGTCATCCAGGTCGCCCAAGAGGTCGCCGACGCCCTGCAAGGCCAACCGATCAACCGCAACCTGCCCACCCGCGCCGGCATCGCCATCACCACCGACGTCGGCGTGCGCGATGCCATGATCGCCGCGGCAGCCGAACACACCGACACCGCCGCCTACCTCTGGACCCACATCGCCCGCCGCCTGCGAGGCCAGCCACGCGCCCAAGCGCTCACCATCGCCGCCGCCTGCTATTGCTTTCTGGGCGACACCATTCGGGCCGGCATCGCCGCACAAGCGGCTCTCACTGAGGCCGAAACCACCCAGACCCCGCCGCCGCGGCTGGCTCTCATGCTGCTCACTGCCCTGCACTCTGGCATAGCGCCCGAACAAATTCGCCGCGCCATCATCGAAGCCACCAACAGCGACTAACCGCCACCGTCCACCGGGCCCGGCCAGCCCTAATTACACGGGGTTGGCCGGGCCCCCCTTTTTCTTCCGGCTGCGGCGTTAGCGGCGCGCCCCGCGCGACCGCCCAAGCGGCCCCTACGGGGCCGAAATCCGTAGCCCCTCACCTTCTTCTAGCCGTCAGCGGGTGTCCAGTCTGACCGGCAGGGACCCCGTCGCTGTCAACCCACGCCCGGCGGGCTCGCCCGTTCTCCGCTCCCGCCGGCCTAGCCGGCCAGGCTCTCGCTGCGCCCGGGCGGCACCGGCGGCATTTCTCGGCCCTACGCCAGCTCGCCCCAAGCGCTGCGCGCCGGGCTCGCCGGGCCGAAAATCCGCCTCCTGCTGATCCGCCGGCCTCTTCGGGGTTGACAGCGCCACCCCGCCGGTCCCCCTACACCCAGCGCTGATCGGCGCGAACCAACACCGTTTCTACGAAAGGAACAACTCTCATGGCACACGAACTCGACTCCACCGATGGACAGGTCTCCTTCGCCAACTCCCGCTCCGACGCCTGGCATCGCCTCGGTCAATCGGTCGGGCACGCGATGACCGCCGCCGAGGCACTGCGGGCCGCGCACCTGGCCGGCTGGAACGTCCGCAAGATGCCCCTGCAGGTTCCCCAAGAACCCGTCCTCGACGACACCGGCGTCACCACCCCAGCGCCCCTGGCGGTGCCCGACTTCTACGCGACCGTGCGCACCAACCCCATCAACGGCCGCCTTGACGTTCTCGGGGTCGTCGGCAGCAAGTACGAGCCTGTCCAAAACGAGGCCTCCTGCGACCTGCTCGACGCATTGGTGGATCAAAGCGGCGGCGCGCACTTCGAGACCGCCGGCGCCCTGCGCGGCGGACGGGAAACGTTCGTCACCATGAAACTGCCCAGCAGTATGGTCTTCGACGGCAAAGACGGCACCAAGGACCGCACCGACTTCTACCTCGCGGCGCTCAATTCACACGACGGCAGTTCAGCCTTCAGATTCATCGTGTCCCCGGTACGCATCGTGTGCGCCAACACACAAAGTGCGGCCATCGCCTCGGCCAAGGCCAGCTTATCCATCCGCCACACCGGCGGTGCGCGGGCCTCGATCGCCGAAGCCCGTAACGCCCTCAAGCTCAGCTGGCGTTACATCGAAGCATTCGAAGCCGAGGCCGCCGCGCTCTACGCCGCACCGATGGACACCGAACAGATGCGGTCCTTCGCCAACACACTGCTCGAGGTCGACTCGGCCAGCACCGCCGCCACCCGGCGCCACCGCCGCGAACGCGCCAGCGGGATCGTCAAGCTGTGGACGTCCTCACCCACCATCACACCCATCGCGGGCACCCGATGGGCGGCCTACAACGCCGTCACTGAATACCTGGACCACGTCGTGCCAGTCCGCGGCGCCAGAACCGCCCACGACGCCAGCACGGCCCGCGCGCTGCGGACCGTCACCGCGGCCGCCGGCAGCGGCGCGCTCAAGGCGCACGCGTTCCGTCTCCTGCAAACCCTGTAGCCGCCCGCCGGCGGCAACCCCGGGGCCCGGCCAACACCTGCATCCGCGGGGTTGGCCGGGCCCCCCTTTTTCTTCCGCAGTGCCCCTGCCGCCGTTGCATACGCCACCGCTCGCCAGCCCGTCGCCAGCAACGCGCTCCGCGCGCGCCGCACTCCGGGCGCTCGCGACAAACAGCTCCCAATCCGTTCCGCCCGGCAATGCCCGCCGACACCTACCCGCCACACGCCCATCGCTGACACTGCATTGGGCTCTCGCAGCGCTGCGTTCCACGCGCCGCACTGCGCATCACCAGGATCCTCCTACGACAGACTCCGCCACCCCGTCGACAGGCACAATGCCGTTACCGCCCATGCGCTCACCACAGGGTCGGGTCGGTCGACCCCAGCAGCGCCGCCTCGACGGCTTCGGCGTCCCACCCATGGCGCACCGCTTCGCGCAGCGCCACTGCCCGCGCGCGGCGCGCTTTAATCCCGTGATCGCCGCGGCGAACGACCACCCGGCCGCCGCCGCGCCGAGCGCGCGCCATCATCTGCATGTTGTCGCGTTGCGAGCCGCCGATGATGTGCAGCAGACCGATCTGGCCCCGCCGGCTCACTCGAACGCACGCCGGGTTATCACAACCATGCAGTGCGCGCACCCACGGCTCCAACGCTCGCCCCTGCAAGGCCGCGGCGAGCGCATAACGGTTGGCCCGGACCATGATCCGCGCGCCGCCACGGCGCACCCAAAAGCGCCCGTACCCATCCGCGCCGATCGCCGAACACCAGATCGCACAGTCCTCCGCACCCGGGCCGCGAACAACGTTCGCCTCGAACCGCAACAACTCCTCGACATGCGCCCGCGGATCGACCACCAACCGTAGCGGTTGCGAAACCCCCATAACTCCCACTGCTTTCGGCTCCAGCGACCCCAAGTCGCCTGTCGCCGCCATCATCTCAGCGCACACCGACACCGCGACCGAACCTGCACTAGGCCCGCGCTGACACCGGCTCTCCCACGCGCCCATCCGCGTACGCACCCGCGCCGCTAAGCCCATTGGCCGCCAGACTCTGCGCAGCCGACGCCCGCGCCGTTCCCTCACCAACGCCCACGGACGCCTGGACCGGCTCAGCCACCGCCTCAGGTGATTCGACCTCGCGGATCAACTCGCGCACCGCTTTCTCGCTAACCCCGGCCATGCGTGCAATCTCGCGCAGCGTCTCCCCGCGGTCACGCATCGACCGCAGCGCCAGGCCGCACTGCCGGCGCTGAACCGCGCGCCGCTGCGCGGCCTGCTCGACCAACACCTGCTGACGCCCGGCCAACCACACATCGACCGCCTCGGCCCGATCGCGCGCGTCGAAAAACGCCGCGAGATCCTCGACGTTGGCCTTCGTGCGTCGGATGACTTCTTCCTGCGCCGCGGCCGCCGCTTCGCGCGCCGCCCGCCGGGCTCCCTTGCTGACCGCCTTGTTTCCCATCCATCACACGCTAAAGCCCGCAAAACCCTTACGCCGCACCCGGACACAAAAATCTCACCACTGCCCCCGCTCCCCATGCCCGGACCCGACCACTCACCACACCAGCCCACCGGCACTTAGGCCAACCTAACTACCACCACTCACTGAACATCACACCTCTTGCACTCAGGGTGACGATTCGGTAACGGCGGTTTGTGAGAGCACCTCCCGGGCATCATCTTGTCGGTCGCGGGCGTCGCGTAACGCCCGAGGCGATGTGAGAGTTGAACCGTGGTGATGTCGCGGTGATGGGCTTACACAAGCTGACCGCCGGAGACGGGTACATGTACCTGATACGGCAAGTCGCGGCCGCCGATGCCACCGAGCGCGGTCGCCCCAGCCTCAGCGACTACTACAGCACCAAAGGTGAATCCCCCGGCGTGTGGATGGGCGGTGGTCTGGCCGCACTCGGCCAGCCCGTCTCACGCGACCCCTCTGACCCGATCGTCGCCGACCTATGGGCAGTGGCGGCGGGATCTCAGGTCAGCGAAGACCAAATGAAAGCCCTATTCGGGGAAGGCTTGCACCCCAACGCCGATCGAATCACCAAGCATCTGACCGGCATTGGCCTGGGCCAATCCGGGGCGCTTGCTGCCGCACGGCTGGGTCGCCCGTTTGCCGTCCACGACACCGAAAACCAGTTCGTCACCCGGTTGCGCCAGGCCTACCGCGACTACAACATCACGGTCGGCAGCGGTGAACACGACAGCATCGCCGCCGACGTGCGGGCCCGGATCCGCACCGCGCTCGGGCGCGAGATGTTCACCGAGAAGCACGCTCGCCCGCCCGCCGATGACCGGGAACTGTCGGGATTCATCGCACGCAATTCACGAGCAGCCACCACCGCAGTGGCCGGCTACGACCTGACCTTCACCCCGGTCAAATCCGTCTCAGCGTTATGGGCGATCGCGCCGACACCGATCGCTCGCGCGATCGAGGAATGCCACCGCCAGGCCGTAGCCGACACGCTGCGATTCCTCGAAGAACACGCCGCGTTTTCCCGCATGGGCGCCCACGGTGTTGCTCAGGTCAACACCACCGGATTGATCGCCGCCGCCTTCGATCACCGCGACAGCCGCGCCGGAGATCCCAACCTGCACACCCACCTGGTGATCAGCAACAAAGTGCAAGCGATCGCCGCCGACGGCGTCCCGCGCTGGCTGGCCTTAGACGGCACCCCCCTGCACCACGCCACGGTCGCGGCCTCGGAGTTGTACAACACCCGCCTCGAAGCCCTGACAATCGCGAAACTGGGCGTCGACTTCGCCGAAACCGCGGCCAAACCCGGCAAACGGCCGGTGCGCGAAATCGTCGGCATCCCCGCCGAACTAATAGAGAAATACTCCTCACGCAGCGCGGCGATCGACCACCGCGTGGGCCAGCTGGCCAAGCAATTCCACACCACCCACGGGCGTGAACCCACCGTGGTCGAGATGCTCGCACTGTCCCAGCAGGCCACCTTGGAAACACGCCAAGCCAAGCACGAACCACGCTCGCTGGCCGAGCAGCGCCACGCCTGGCGCGTGGCTGCCGTCGAAGTGCTCGGCAGCCAACGAGCCCTCACGGCCATGGTCGCCGACGTCACCAACCAAAGCCCGTCCCAACAAGTCGCCATCACCGATCAATGGGTCGACGAGCAGGCCGCCGCCGTGATCGCCACCGTCTCAGAGAACCGAGCCACCTGGACGGTCAACCACGTACGCGCTCAAGCCCAACGCGCCCTGCGTTACGCCAACCACCCGGGCGGACCCGACCTGGTGAACCGCATCGTCGCCAGCGCGCTCGCCGCGCACAGCATCACCTTGAGCAGCCACGCCGACACGGAAAAAAACGAGCCAGCGCCGCTGCTGCGGCGCGACGGTTCCAGCGTCTACACCCGCCATGACACCACCGTCTACACCAGTGCGGCCATCATGGCGGCGGAGCGGCGCATCCTGGCCGCAGCCACCCTGCGCAACGGGCGCGCCGTCGATGACACCAGCATCGGTTTAGCGCTGGCCGAAACACATGCCAACCACGGCCTGGAACTCAACCAAGGACAAGCCGCCATGGTGCGCGACATGGCCACCTCCGGAGCCCGCCTGCAGCTCGCACTCGCCCCCGCCGGCACCGGCAAAACCACCGCCATGACCGCCCTGGCTGCTGCCTGGCGCAACAGTGGCGGCACCGTCATCGGGTTGGCACCCACCGCCGGCGCGGCCGAAGTCCTGGCCCAAGACCTCGCCTCCCCCACCGACACCATCGCCAAACTCATCCAGCTCGCCGACACCGGCCACGGCAGCCCCGCCGCCGCCGATGACCCCGCTCGCACGTGGTTCGACCGCATCGGATCAGACACCCTGCTCATCGTCGACGAAGCCGGCATGGCCTCGACCGCAGACCTCGACACCCTCATCGCCCACGCCCTTGCCCGCGGGGCCAGCGTGCGCCTCATCGGCGACGACCAACAACTGGCCTCGGTCTCGGCCGGCGGTGTCCTGCGCGACCTGGCCGAGCGCCACGACACCGTCACCCTGAGCACCGTCGTGCGCTTCACCCACCCCGAAACCGGCAAGGCCGAAGCCGCCGCCAGCCTGGCGATGCGCGCCGGAGATCCCGCCGGAATCGGCTTCTACATCGACCACCACCGCGTCCACGTCGGCGCCGATGCCACCGCCGCCGACCTGGCCTACACCGCGTGGGCCGCCGACCGCGCCGCCGGGCGTGACTCCATCCTGCTCGCCCCCACCAATGATCTGGTCGCCCAACTCAACGAACGGGCCCGCCTCGACCGGCTCACCCACACCCCCAACTCCCCGGCCAGCAACCC
>NZ_MVIJ01000086.1 GCF_002086735.1 Mycobacterium scrofulaceum
CTACCTGCTGCCCCGGCAAGATGACCCGCAGTCGGCGACCACCGACCGGTTCCCGGCGGCCTCACCGCACTACTAAGCCATCACCGCTATCGCCGCCCAGTCCTTTAGCGGCACATCCACGACGGTCCGCGTAACCGGCCCTCCCGCGACGTTCAGCGATCAAATCGATTCGGCTGAGCAGGATTTGATTGTCATCTCCGTCGTGACCGCCGGGCTGATAGCGCTGATCTTGCTGGTCATCTACAGGTCACTGTTTACCGCGTTGCTGCCTCTGTTGGTTATCGGGGTCAGCCTTGCGGTAGGGCGCGGAGTGCTCTCGGCGCTGGGCGAAGCGGGAATGCCGGTGTCGCGATTCACCATCGCGTTCATGACGGCGATTCTGTTGGGCGCCGGCACCGATTATTCGGCATTTTTGATCAGCCGGTATCACGAGCAGCGCCGCCAGGACGTCTCGGCTGACCTCGCGGTGATCAACGCAACCGCCACCATCGGCCGGGTGATCCTGGCCTCCGCCGCGACTGTGGCGTTTGCATTTCTGGCCATGGTTCTTTGCAAAGCTGAGCGTTTTTGGCGCGCTGGGCCCAGCGTGCGCGATAGCCGTCTTCGTCGGAGTCGCGGCCACCGTGACATTGTTCCCTCCGGTATTGGCGCTGGCCGCCAAACGGCGGCATTGGCGAACCCAAAGCCGACCGCACACGCCGCTACTGGAACTGGATCGCCGTGGCCGTAGTCCGCCGACCCACCCCACTGCTGGCCGCCAGCCTGGCCCTTGTATTAGGGCTAGCGGCTGTCGCGCTGACCATGCGCATGAGCTACGACGACCGCCAAGGAGAGCCGGACACAACCGCCAGCAACGAAGGTTATCACCTGCTGGACAGGCACTTTCGCAAAGATATCGTCATCACCCAGTTCATGGTCGTGGAATCACGGACCGATATGCACACCGGTAAAGGCCTGGCCGACCTGGATGAGATGGCGTCTCGCGTGTCGCAATTGCCGGGCGTCACCAAAGTATCCGGCGTCACCCGGCCCACCGGGGCACGACTCGATCAGGCACAGCTCTCTTGGCAAAACGTCCAGATCGGCAACAAGATGGCCGATGCCGTCGCCAAAGGAGACGCCCACAAGACCGATCTCACCAAACTCACCGGCGGTGCCGACCAACTCGCCAGCGGCCTGGCGCAACTTGACACCACCCTTCGCACAGCGTTGACTCCGCTGACCGGTATCCTTAACCAAGCCCAGTCCAGCGGCTCGCAATTTCAGCGCTTTCGCCCTCTGCTGCAGCAACTTTCGACTACCACACCGACCATCGACCAAGCTATCCGAGCCGGACCTGGGCTACGTCAAGAAGCTCAACAAGCTCAGAATGCGATCGCCACGATCGACCCGCTGGTCGGTGCGCTCAACACCTCCCCCTGGTTTGCCTCCACACCCGAGTGCACCCAGATCCGCGACCAGGTACGGATTCTGGTGACCTTGCGCGATGGCGGCTTTTTCAGCCAGCTCGCCAACCTCGGCGACATGTACCAGCCGGGCGGCGATACTGCGGGGGGCACCATGGCAGACCTGCAGAACACGGTCACCTCGCTGAACAAGGCGTTCGGAGCGCTCGGCGACCCCGCCGACATGGCCGGCAACATCCGCCGCCTCCAAAACGGCATCAGCCAGCTCGCATCGGGCGCACAAGCCCTAGCCACCGGTGTGCATACCCTTGCCGACAGCAACATCGAAATGTTGTCCGGCATGAGTCAGATCGCCACCCAACTACAGAATTCCGCGCGGTCCAGCGCCGGTTCGGACAACTCCAGCGGCTTTTGCCTCCCGGCTAACGCCTTCGAGAATCGCCAGTTCTCCGATGTGGCAAAGCACTTCCTGTCCGCTGACGGCAAGACCGCACGCTTCGCCATCGAATCCAGCTACAACCCCTACAGCAGCGAAGCGATGGATCTCGCTCAGAAGATCACCCAAGTTGCCGATGCTGCACGCCCAACACCTCCTTGGCCAACGCCAAAATATCGATGGCCGGATTCCCCGCCGTCAACTCCGATATCCAGCGCCTTCTGTCGGCCGACTTCCATCTGCTGGCCATTGCCACGCTCGTCATCGTCGGACTGATCCTCGTCGTTCTCCTGCGCGCCTTGGTGGCCCCGCTCTACCTGCTCGGTACGGTCGTGCTCAACTACGCAGCCGCACTGGGCATCGGGACGCTCGTTTTCCAATACGGCCTCGGTAAGAAAATCGCTTGGCTGGTACCGCTTTTGGCGTTCATCATCTTGATCGCGGTGGGCGCCGACTACAACATGCTGCTGATCTCGCGGTTACGCGAGGAATCCGCTCACAACATCCGCGTCGGCGTACTGCGCACGGTCGCAAACACCGGCTCAGTCATCACTTCCGCCGGGCTCATCTACGCGGCCAGCATGTTCGGCCTTATGGTCGGTTCGGTCGCGATCATGATCCAAGCCGGGCTCATCATCGGCTGTGGCCTACTACTCGACACCTTTGTTGTCCGCACTCTCACGGTTCCCGCGATCGCCACATTGCTCCGTGAGACCAGCTGGTGGCCGCAACGTAAACGTGAGGACGCTTGAAACTCTTGCATTTTGACTAAAATACCGACGATTACGCACCTTCATCTGAGTCATGAGCGGTGTTGGGTCCAGCGAAGCGGACGAGCTGGTCAAGAAGCTCTCCGAAACCGGCGATGTCGCCGTGGGCGGCGAAGTGTTCGGGTTCTACCGTGATGAAAACCGCTGTTGCGGTGAAACGAATGACGCCATCTTCACCGACCCCCTCGCCAGTGTAAGGCACGTCCTTGCCGCACGCTGATACGTGCGCTAATGCGGTGGGGCTGGTGTAGCGGAACCGGCGCTAGATACTCGATCGCGAGATTGCGCGTGACCGCAGGCGTGCCGGCGATCCACAGGGTGAAGCCCAAAAGGTCGTCGCACGCCGCCGCGATAGCCCCGCCGTGCGCCAAGCCGGGCGCACCGATATGACGCTCATCGAATGCCACATCGGCATATACCTCATCGTCCAGACGATAGACCTCTAGCTGCAGGCCACTGGAATTCTCGGGTCCCGCAACCCATACAGGTAGGCGTGTGTGACGGCAGGCGTTGCGGTTCAGTTGAATTTGGAGCATCCAAGGTTGCGGCCTCGTTTCCGGTTGGACGTGTTCGATAACTTCGGCCATTGCGGCCTTAAACGACGAGAAATCCCGCATTAAGGTGCCGAACGCAGCAACTTGGCGTATGCCGACCTGGCAAAGTGCAGCTCATGGTCACGGCGAGCCGCGCCGGGCGATCCAAGCGCCAGTACGGTCCGCTTCGGCGCGATACCGTTAGCACGGTACCGCAGGCATTTTGGACACGCTGCGTCACGATGGTCGAACACCGTCAGGGGGCCATTCGTCGACGCCGTCTTCGAGCGGCACATCCAGAGATCGCAGGAGCGCAGAAAAGAGTCGCCAGTTGCCAATCGCCGCGACAAGTTCTACAAGGAGCCCCGGGTCTGCTTGCAACGCATCTCGGCACACAGCCCACGTGCCATCCGAGATGGTGCCGTCACGCAGTGTCTCATCGGTCGCCGCAAGTACAGCACGTTCGGCATCGCCAAAGTGGTTAGCATTCTGCCAATCTCGCACCGCGAGCAGGTCACGCTCGGACACGTCGAGCATTCGTGCGAGTCGCCAATGTTGCGTCCATTCATAGACCGAGCCGGTGACCCAGCCGATTCGCATGATGATCAGCTCTCGCAGCCGCGCGTCGAGGTCCCCGGTCCACAGCAACGCCTCCAGCAGTCCGTTCAAGGCCATTGCCACACTAGGCTGGTGAAGCGCGATTCGGAATATCGACAACTCCGCTATGGCTTCGGGGATGCCACATTGAGCAGCGCGCCGGCGCGCGTCTGTCAGGCCGAGCATTTCGACGCGGTTTCCACTGCCCACAGTCGGTCCTTAAGTTCGTAGGTGCAGTTACTTCGTGTTGTTACGTTGTGCTGTGACCCGGGTGGGTCGGGTGAGGCGGCATGTCGGTTGCCGGCCTGGTGGTGCGGCTTGAAAGGACTGGCCGCCCGGCCTTCCTGGACTTCCTCGGGCCGCTGATTGAGATCTGCGACGTGATCGCTTGTTTAAGGAAATGCTGGCGGGGTTGTCCGTGGGGATCGTGTTGGCAGACAAGCGGATAGGAGATCGATGGCAGCGGGCCAGTTGTGGGCTGGGGTTGATGTCGGCAAGGAACATCACTGGGTGTGCGTGGTCGACAACAGCGGCACGGTGGTGTTGTCGCGCAGACTCGGCAACGAGGAGCAACCGATCCGTGCGCTGATCGGCGAGATTGACTCGTTGGCTGATCAGGTTGCCTGGACGGTGGACCTGACCACGGTGTATGCCGCCCTGTTGTTGACCGTGTTGGCTGATGCCGGCAAGTCGGTGCGCTACCTGGCGGGCCGTGCGGTCTGGCAAGCCTCGGCGGTCTATCGAGGTGGTGAAGCCAAGACCGACGCCAAAGACGCCCGGGTGATCGCTGATCAGTCGCGGATGCGCGGCGATGACTTGCCACTGCTGCATCCCGACGACGATCTGATCACCGAACTGCGGCTGCTCACCGCTCATCGCGCCGACCTGGTCGCTGACCGCACCCGCACGATCAACCGACTGCGCCAACAACTCGTTGCGGTGTGTCCGGCGCTGGAGCGGGCCGCCCAGCTCAGCGCTGACCGGGGCTGGGTAGTGCTGCTGGCGCGCTACCAGCGCCCCAAAGCCATCCGCCAGACCGGTATTTCGCGGCTGACCCGGATCCTGGCCGACGCCGGAGTGCGTAATGCCGCGGCCATTGCGGCGGCTGCGGTGGCGGCCGCCAAAACTCAAACGGTCCGACTGCCCGGCGAACAAGTGGCCGCCGGACTGATCGCTGATCTGGCGCAGGGGGTGATTGCCCTCGATGACCGCATCAAGACCACCGATGCCGACATCGAGGACCGATTTCGCCGCCATCCACTGGCCGAAGTGATCACCAGCATCCCAGGCATGGGATTTCGGCTCGGTGCTGAATTCCTGGCCGCCGTCGGCGATCCCGAACTGATCGGCTCGGCCGACCAGCTCGCCGCCTGGGCCGGGCTCGCACCGGTATCTCGAGATTCGGGAAAACGCACCGGACGACTGCACACCCCCAAGCGCTACAGCCGCCGGCTGCGCCGGGTGATGTACATGTCCGCACTGACCGCCATCCGCTGCGACCCGGCCTCCCGCGCCTACTACCAACGCAAACGAAACCAAGGCAAACGACCCATCCCAGCCACCATCTGCCTGGCCCGACGCCGCACCAACGTCCTCTACGCACTCATCCGCGACAACCGCACCTGGCAACCCGACTCACCCCCGATCACTCAGTCGGCGGCTTGACATCGTCATTGAGAGTCCTTTCAGTTGGGCACTGCTGGCACGTCAGGCCATCGGTACGAAGACGTTGTGCAAGGCCGGAATCGTGCCCGGCTCGCCATCGGCTAAGACGTCGAGTAATCGTGGTAGGCCCGCGAAACCGGCGACGTCCCGGGATAGTTCATCGAAGGGCCAACGCCCAGAGACGAGCAATTCGATCGCGCTCTGATAGGCGGGGTAATCGACCCCCAGCGAGCCGAGGACGCGTAGTTCTTTGAAAACGAGGAGGTCTGGCTCGAAGCCTGGTGCTCCGCCGCCGCCGCGGGTGCCGGCGATCACCACGCGTCCGCCTGGTCGAGCAAGTGCGACGGCGTCAGCGAATGCACCTGGCGCTTTGGCGGTGACGTCGACGACGACGTCTGCGAGTTGACCGGTCGCTCGTTGCAGGGCCTTGACCGGGTCTTCACGGGTCACGTCAATGGTCAGGTCCACGCCGAACTTGGACGCTGCGGCTAACCGTGGTCGATCGCGTGGTCCGAGTCCGGTCATAGCGACGAATGCCGCTCCGGATTCCTTCGCTGCTACGGCCGAGCAGATGCCGCGGATGCCTGGCCCCAGGACTGCGACGACGTCGCCTGACGCGGTCTCCGGCAGCGTGGCAGCCCATTTGATTCCCGCGCCCAGCGGGTTGAACAACGTAGCGACAATCGGGTCGAGTCTGTCTGGAATCGACAACAGCATGGAATCGAAGGGCAGATGCAGGTGCGTTGCGTACCCTCCCCACAGGCCGGGATCGATGTTTACGTCGACGAAGCCGAACATCGTGGCCAGTCCGTTGCGCGAGCACCTGCGATACTCACCTCGGCGGCACGCGTCGCACTCCCGGCACGATCGAAAAACCTCGACCGCAACCCGATCACCTGCCGACACACCCCAACGCGCGCTTGCGGCGTCACCGACTGCCTCAACGACACCGACGATTTCATGTCCCGGGACGAAGGCGAAGCCCGCTGGTAGGTGACCGCTGTACTGCTCGTGATCGGTTCCGCAGAGCCCGCACGCCTCGATCCGAAGGACTCCGGAGTGGCCGTCGACGGGCGGTACCGCAAGAGTGCGCCGCTCGAGGGCGCGCGGCTTGGTCAGCACGAGCGCATCGGCCTTCATGGCAGTTCGAATTCGACGCGCTGATCAGCGGGCCGCACAGTTACCTGACGTCCGACCATCATCTCTTTTGACATTTCCTTCGCCACCTTCGCATCGTCGTTGCGAGCCGCGACGCGCCGGCCGTCGGGTAGACGCGCGAGAACAGGCACCCACGAAGGGCCAACGTCGCGGTCGTGTACCACCGTGTAGCCGTCGATCGTTGCCCTACCGGATGTGTCGGCGGCAGAAGCGACTGGAACCGCAGTCGCATCAATCGCGGCCTGCGCTTCCGCCATGTCCGGTGTCTGCCACCCAGTCGGCGGCGGCGTCGCCGACCATAGGCCCAACGAGTGCTTCGTGATGTACCAACCTAATCCGGAAACCAGTCCTAGGGCGTCCGGTTCGCTTCGGCAGCGTCGAACCATCTCCACAATCGAGTGGCTGACATAGTTGTTACCCGGTCCTCCGTGGTAGGGCAATCCACCGGTCACCGTGAACCCGCGTGGATCCGCTGGATCGAGATCGAGCGCCTCGATCGCAACTTCGACCGCGGAAGGGAAGCAGGAGTACAAATCGAACCATCCGATGTCATCGGCGGAAAGGTCGCAGGCAGCTAGGAGCGCCCGTCCGACAGCGCGAATTCCCGCGGACCGACTGAGATCGGGCCGCTGAACCGGAAAGTACACGTCGTTGCAAGTGGCCGCGCACCATGGGAAAACCCATCGGTCACGAGGAACACCGATTTCGTCGGCGACTTCGGCAGCCATCATGACGAAGGCGGCTGCCATATCGACGGTGATAATGCTGTTGAGCATCTTGGGATATGGCTCGCACACCATCCGGTTAGTTGGCGAGACCGAGCTGAGCTCACTGGCAGTGCGCGCGCGCGGAAACCATGCCTGGCCGGGATGCCTCGATGCTTCGAGCGTGAAGGGGGCCATCAGGTTTCCCAGCCAGCGACGCTGCTCATCGAAGGTCCGGCCCGATCGAGCCGCAATCGCCGATTCGAAGACCGGGTACACCTGGTGCGGCCAACGCAGTCCAGCACACATCTCGGCCGCGCTCAGACCGGGGCGAGTATCGCCAAGTGACTCATCCCGGCCCTCAACGGGTTTCGGGTCTCGTCGCACCTGACCCGATCCAACCCTACGAGCTGACGCGCCGCTCTCCGCTCCGACGACTAACACCGCGTCGCTGACACCGCGCGCGATGCGGGCGCCGAGCACCTCAACGAGGTACTGAGGCGTATTACCGCCAACCGGACAACTGATGCGCCGTATTGGCGCCAGCCCAGCCGCTTCGGCAATCCTCGTCGCAGGATTGTCACGCGGAATCATCAAGATTCCGGGCGTCGCCACCATATCGATTCGATGCCCGATAGCAGCGCCCGAGTCCTGCAATGCTCGACGCACGGCCTCGGAAGCCAAATCGATGGGGTCAACGACACCGTCGTCGCGGTGCGTGATCTCACCAACTGCGACGACGACCGGAGTGCGGCGTGGAATCGGCAACGGTCAGGCCGCGGTCATCGTCGACGCCTTTGCGACATATCTGCGATATTGTCACATAAGGTGCTATACGACAACTGCTTCGATCGTCAGCCCACGAACGGCACGGGACGGCATACTTGAATGGTGACGAAAAAATCGTTGCGATGGGGCACGGCGACCGCCGCGAGCCGCGACATCGCCCGAGACCATCTGCTCGATGCCGCCGCAACGTCCCTCGAGAACAAGGGGCTACCGGGCACCACGATGGAGGACATCGCCAGGCAGGCCGGGGTGTCCCGCGCCACGGTGTATCGCTACTTTCCGAGTCGTGAATCCGTCATTTCCGGTGTTATCTTGCGGTCAGCCGAACGCTACCTCCGCCGCATTAGTGCGCGGATCGCAGCGCATGCCGATTTAGGCTCGGCGATACTGGATTTCGTCGAGGTTACACTCCGTGCGGCCCACCGTGAACCCATAATCGGATTGCTATTCGGCAGTGACGACGAACTCGCCGGCGTAGGGCTGGCCAAGGGTACGTCGGTGGCTTTGTTCGAACTCGTCGCCGAGTTCCTTCGCCCTGTCTTCGCCGCGCACTGGGATCAACTTGAGCGTGGGGTGTCGGTCGACGATGCATCCGAGTGGATACTGCGGGCTATCCTCAGCCTACTCACGGTCGAAGGCCCAAGGCAGCGCAGCCCGGAGGGCCTCGATGCTTTTCTACGAAGATTCCTGCTTCCTCCTCTGCTCACCACCACCCGGTCTTGCGCTGATGCAACAAGTACGGAGTAATGTCTCGTTAGTGGCAGCAGTATCGGTGAACGACGAGGGGCTCTAGACATGAAGTTCGAGCAGTTCAGCCAAGAGATTGCCGACGAGTTGCAGAATGCGGCGGCAACCGCGGGTGGGCTGTCCAGCTACTTGGGATTTCGGCACACCGAATTCGCCGCGGGACGTCTGGTTGTGGAGATGGATGCTCGGGACGACCTGATGACGCCGTTCGGCAACCTGCACGGCGGATGCTTGTCGGCGATGGTAGACCACTGTCTGGGCGTGGTGTTCTATCCGGTTATCCCAGCGGGATCATGGGTGGCCACAACGGAATTCAAGCTAAATCTGCTGCAGCCCGTGTCGAGCGGAGTGTGCGTTGCGGTCACCGAGATCATCGCGCTGGGCAAGCGTAGCGGTGTCGCCAGAATCGATGTCTCCAACGCGGGGCGCGCGGTATGCGCGGCGCAGGGAACCGTGACGGTGGTTAGCCCGAGGGGGTATTCCGGTTGATGGCGAGACTGAGCACGAGTGCCGTCCGAATTGGCTATCGCGGCCTAATCAAATGACTGTTACCTGCGAGCGAATCCGCACCGAAGACGGCGTCACCCTCACGGCGGATTTCTACCGGCACGACACCGCCCGCGCCGTCGTACTTCTCCTGCATGGTGGTGGTCAAAATCGCCACGCTTGGACCACCACGGCGCGCCGGTTGCATGCGCGCGGTTACACCGTCGTCGCCTACGATGCCCGAGGCCACGGCGATAGCGGGTGGGACCCGACTGGGCGATACGAACTCGCAGGACTCACATCCGATCTGCTGGCTGTGCGCGAACATGCGAGTGACGACCGCCCGCCGGTGGTCGTTGGTGCGTCGTTGGGTGGCATGACCATTTTGGGAACCCATCTGCTGGCACCAGCCGATTTGTGGTCAGCAGTCGTTCTTGTCGACATCACCCCGCGAATGGAGTTCCACGGTGCACGCCGCGTCGTGTCATTTATGGCCGCCCATCCCGACGGATTCGGCACGCTCGACGACGCGGCCGACGTCATCGCCCAATACAATCCGCACCGCGCTCGTCCCGAAAGCCTGGACGGACTGCGAAAAGTGTTGCGCCAACGCGACGATGGCAGGTGGATTTGGCGATGGGATCCGGCTTTCATCACCTCTAATTTTCAGTTCCTGCAAGGTGACCCCGCCACTGGTGCCGAACAGTTCGACGCGATCAGCGAACTGCTTGTTGAGGGGGCCCGTCGCGTGCAGGCACCAACGCTTCTGGTGCGCGGCGTCCTCTCGGATGTGACATCGCAGCAGTCGGTCGATGAATTCCTCCAGGTTGTCCCGCACGCCGAAGCGGTGGACGTTTCCGGCACAGGTCACATGGTGGCCGGCGACGACAACGACGCCTTCACTGCAGCAGTCGCCGGATTTCTCGACCGCACGATAGCCAATTCGGCCTGAGAACCTCTGAGCTGTGTGGCGCAGCCCAAAGCTGGCCATAGTTAAGGGCAGCCGACAGCTACCAAAACCAAGATATGCGTGACATCCATCCACTTAAGCAGGATGTGAATGGCCATTAGCTACAGTCGAGCGATGCACCTTCGTACCGTCTGCACCACAGTAACTTCCGGCTTGGTCGAGGGTTTCTCCCGAGACGGCGTGACCAGGTGGCGATCCATCCCCTACGCCGAGCCGCCCGTCGGGGCGTTGCGCCTAAGAGCCCCCCGGCCAATCGAGCCGTGGGAGGGAGTCTTGCCGTGTCACCGTTTCAGGTACTGTGCACCACAGCCGCGCAAATACACTTTTGTTGGCCTCGGCAAATATCAGCCGATGAGCGAAGACTGCCTGACGCTGAACGTCGTCGCGCCCGACACCAGATACGAGCGGCCGTTACCTGTGATGGTGTTCATCCATGGCGGCGCATACTTCCTCGGCAGCTCCGCGACACCGGTATATGACGGGGCATCGTTGGCTCGCAAGGGGTGCGTGTTCGTGTCAGTTAATTACCGGCTGGGCGCGCTTGGAGCAGTTGACCTCTCGTCTCTGTCTACCGACGCCTTCCGCATCGACGACAATCTTTATCTGCGTGATCTGGTTATGGCGCTCCGTTGGGTGCGTGACAACATCGCAAGCTTCGGCGGCAATCCCGACGCTGTGACGATATTCGGCGAGAGCGCAGGGGCACACGCAGTGGCGACGCTGTTGGCTGTTCCAGCTGCTAAAGGGCTGTTCGCTCAAGCCATTTCTGAGAGCCCCGCGGGAGGTTTGGCTAGTTCCCGTGAACAATCTGAAGAATACGCCGCAAGGTTTGCGGCGATTCTCGGAGCTCGGAGGCGAGACGCTGCCGCGGTCTTGCTGACCGCGCCGCCGACCGACCTCGTAGCGACTTTGGATCATCTGATCATGCAGGAAAGCCGCAACGCGCCGGGCGTATATCCGGTCGGTCCCACATATGGAACCGACTACCTGCCGCTGGATCCAATGGATTCGTTGCGCTTGGGAAAAGCACACCGAGTGCCTCTCGTCGTGGGTAACAATGCGGAAGAAGCCAAGCTGTTCACCCGCTTCCTGAAACTACTGCCAACGAACGAACCCAAGATCGAGCTGCTGCTATCGACTGTGGAATCTGCTGACCGTGAGCGGATTACGGCGGCGTACCCCTCTTATCCGAAAGCCGCTGCTTGTATTGAATTGGGAGGCGACTTCACGTTCGCATCGGTCGTATGGCAGATCGCCGACGCGCACAGCGCACACGCTCCGGTATACGTGTACCGCTATGACTACGCTCCGCGCACGTTGCGATGGTCCGGGCTGGGGGCCACTCATGCTACCGAATTGCTCGCAGTTTTCGACGTCTACAGAACGCGGTTGGGTCGGCTGCTCAGCGCGGCAGGCGACAAATATACGGCGCTGCGCATTACCGAGGATGTCCAGTCGCGGTGGTGCGCCTTCGCCCGCACAGGCGTGCCTGGCGCGGGTTGGCCCAGCCACGTCAGTGCCGACCATGCGGTGATGATCTTCGACAGGACATCGCGGGTCGAGTGTGACCCGCTTGCGGTTCGGCGCCAGGCGTGGGAGGGATTTACCTTCCGCCGCCCCTGACCGCATTCTGTGTGCATCTCGTTCCCGACATGCCGCGAACTGCCGCGGGCGAGGTATTCAAAGACAGAGCTTCGCCCGTAATTCGGCGGGGAGCGGCGTTCAGCCCTACGTTGAACCGCTGTTCGTCGCGTCAGCTGCTGATTACCACCACCACCTGGGAATGGAACCAGACGCCCAGGTAGTTGCGCGCGGAGCGCTTGAGCTTCAGCCTATCGGCTCGCGCTACGGCGGCGGGCCAAAAGTTTCGATAGTGGGATGGCCCACTCGGGTCAGAGTTGACCCTGCTGTCAATGTAAAGGTTCAAGACATGTTGGACGGCAGGGGTTCTAGAGATCCTTGACGGGTTCAGCAGATCTTTGACGGTCTGG
>NZ_MVIJ01000087.1 GCF_002086735.1 Mycobacterium scrofulaceum
CCCCAGAAGCCGACCCACCCCCGCAGGATTATTGCGCTGAGCGGACCGCGATGATGCCGACACGCCGCCGCACCCGCGCCCAGGACCGCGCCGCGCGCGTGGCCACCGAACGCCGCCACAACCGCGAGGCCCGCCTAGCCCGACACGCCGGACCCGCCCCGCCCGGCGACGACGACCCACCGCCCTTCTAGTCACCACGGCTATGTTCGTGCGGTGCGAGGCCTCGATCCTGCACGCGGACCTGGATTCGTTCTACGCGTCCGTCGAACAGCGCGACGATCCGACGCTGCGCGGCCGCCCCGTGATCGTCGGGGGCGGGGTGGTGCTCGCGGCCAGCTATGAGGCCAAGGCCTACGGCGTGCGGACCGCGATGGGGGGTGCCCAGGCGCGCCGGCTGTGCCCGCACGCGGTGGTCGTGCCACCCCGGATGAGCGCGTATAGCCGCGCCAGCGACGCCGTGTTCACGGTGTTTCGCGACTGCACACCGATCGTCGAGCCGCTCTCGGTGGACGAGGCGTTTCTCGATGTCGGCGGGCTGCGCCGGGTCGCCGGGACGCCGGTACAGATCGCCACCCGGCTCCGCGCCGACGTGCGCGACCGGGTCGGCCTGCCGATCACCGTGGGCATCGCCCGGACGAAGTTCCTCGCCAAGGTCGCCAGCCAGGAGGCCAAGCCGGGCGGGCTGCTGCTGGTGCCGCCCGAGGAAGAGCTGGCCTTCCTCCACCCGCTGCCCGTGCGACGGCTGTGGGGCGTGGGCGCGAAAACGGCCGACAAACTGCACGCGCACGGGCTGGTGACCGTCGCCGACGTCGCCGAGCTGAGCGAGTCGACGCTCGTCTCGCTGCTTGGTGGCGCCATGGGCCGGCAGCTGTTCGCGCTGTCCCGCAACATCGACCGCCGCCAGGTGAGTACCGGTGTCCGTCGCCGATCCGTGGGGGCGCAACGGGCCCTCGGCCGCGCCGGCAGCACCATGTCGCCCGCCGAGGTCGACGCGGTGGTGGTCAACCTGGTCGACCGGATCACCGGCCGGATGCGCGCGGCCGGGCGGACCGGCCGCACCGTGGTGCTGCGCCTGCGGTTCGACGACTTCGGGCGAGCGACCCGGTCCCGGACCCTGCCCTGGGCGACCTCCTCGACGCAGCCGATCCTGACCGCGGCGCGCGGGCTGGTCGCCTCGGCCGGGCCCGTGATCGCGCAGCGCGGGCTGACGCTCGTCGGGTTCGCCGTGTCGGGGATCGACCGCAGCGGCGCCCAACAGCTGACGCTGCCCTTCGGCGACGACGAGAATCGGCTCGCGATCGACGCCGCGATCGACCGGGTGCGCGATCGTTACGGCAGATCGGCCCTGACGCCCGCGGTTTTGGTCGGCCGCGATCCGGGTACAGAGATGCCACACCTACCCGACTGACGGGTGTCGCGTGTGTCACCAATCACTCGCTGGCACAGCATGTTTCGATGATTTGATGTTGATTTGAATCGGCCGGGAAGCGCGCCCTGCACGTCGATCCGCTTGTTAGGGTGGCGAAGACCCCGACCGTGAAAGTGAGCGACCGAACTCCATGCCGCCGCCGCCCCGAGCCCGCGACAGCGGCCCGCCCCGCGAAGGCCTCTTGCTCGGTTACAGCGCCCTACTGGCCCTGTCCGCCGGATTCGTCAACGCGGTGGCGCTGCTGATCTTGGCACTGCCCGTCGGCAACCTGACCGCGATCACCACCCAGCTGGGCATGAACACGGCCAACCCGTGGCTGTACGAGGGCCATGTGCTCGGCGCGATCTTTCTGGGCTTCCTGACCGGAGCGACCACAGCCGGCGCGATCCTCGCGCCCACCGAGGCACTCGCGGGCCCCCGTCACGCCGTCGTGCTCTTCCTCGAGGCAGCCTTGCTCGTACTCGCCGCCGCCGGGGTCGAGGAGACCATCGTGAAGGCGCAGATCAACGCCCTGGGCGTCGAGCAGACCGCGGTGCAGGCGCTGTTCGCCGCCGCGGCCCTCGGTTTGCAAAACGGGATGACCTCCAGCTTCCGCGGCATGGCGATCCGTACCACCCATTTCACCGGAACGGTCACCGATCTCGGGCTGATACTCGGCCGCAGCCGGCTGTACGGGATCAAGAAATGGAAAGCCGCGATCCTGGCGACGACCCTGCTGCTGTTCCTCGGCGGCGGCGTGGCCGGCATCGTGTTCGGTGCCCGATTGGGGGGGTACGCGTTGCTCGTCCCGGCCGCGACGTGCGCGGCGGTGGCCGCCGCCAACCTCGCGCAGAGCGCCGGCCGCACGGAGGAACCGGTTCCCGAGCGCGCCGAGCCGGCGCAGGTCTGAGCGGCCGTCTCAATTCGAGCCCGTCCACCGCAGCAGCCGCTCGGCCGGCCAGGTGTTGACGATCCGGTCGACGGGCACGCCCACGTCCAGGGCTCGCTGCGCGCCGTAGCCGAGGAAGTCCAGCTGGCCGGGCGCGTGCGCGTCGGTGTCGATGCTGAACACGCAGCCGACGTCCAGCGCCAGCTCCAGCAGACGGGTCGGTGGGTCCCGGCGCTCGGGCCGCGAATTGATCTCCACCGCGGTGCCGTGCTCGCGGCAGGCGACGAACACCGCTTCGGCGTCGAACTTGGATTCCGGCCGGATGCCCCGGTTGCCGGATACCAGCCGTCCGGTGCAGTGGCCCAGGACGTCGGCGTGGGGATTGGAGACCGCGCGCACCATGCGCCGCGTCATCGCCGCGGCATCCATCGACAGCTTCGAGTGCACGCTGGCCACGACGACGTCGAGGCGCTCGAGCAGCTCGGGCTCCTGGTCCAGGCTGCCGTCCTCGAGGATGTCGACCTCGATCCCGGTGAGGATGCGCATCGGCGCGAACTGCTCGCGCAGCTTGTCGATGACGCCGAGCTGTGCGCGCAACCGCTCCGGTGAGAGCCCGTTGGCGATCGTCAGCCGCGGCGAGTGGTCGGTCAGCGCGCAATATTCGTGCCCGAGCGCGGCCGCGGTCGCCATCATCTCGTCGATCGGCGCCGACCCGTCCGACCAGTTCGAATGCAGGTGCAAATCCCCGCGCAACGCGGCACGGATATCGCCCCCGCCGAGATCCTCCGCGCCGGAACGCAATTCGACCAGAAGGTCGGGTTCGCGGCCCGACCAGGCCTGGTCGATGACCTTCGCGGTCTTGGGCCCGATGCCCGGCAGCGACTGCCAGCTGCTGGCCTGGCCGTGCCGCTCCCGCGCCGCCTCGTCGAGTCCCGCGATGATGTCGGCGGCGTTGCGGTAGGCCATCACGCGCCGGGGATCGTGGCGGCTGCGGTCCTTGTAGTAGGCGATCTGCCGCAAGGCCTCGACGGGATCCATGGCTCCAGTGTGCCCGGCCCGACTGTCAGAACTGGCCGGCGACGAAACCGGCGAGCACGACGCCGAAGCCCCCGATCTCGCCGGCGATGAGCAACCCCATCAGGACGCCGGTCCCCGGGACGGGGTTCTCGAATTGGTTGACGGTGTCGCGCCGCGCCCCGTGCCCGATGTAGGTGAGGATCGCGCCGACGAAGAAGAAGACGACCACGGCCGCCGCGGTGAGGTTGACCCACGTCGGCCACGCGCTGAGCTCGACGAAGACCGCCAGCAGCAGGGTCGCAAAGGAGTAGAGCAGTGCCGCCCGGTGCGCGATGTCGACGTAGGGATGGGCGCGGTGGTCGTCGGCGGCCATGATCTGGCGGTACTTCCACACCCCGAGTGCCAGCGCAAGCAGGAAGATCAGCCCGGCCGCCAGCAGGGTGAGCTTGGTGTCGATTCCCAGGGAGTAACTCATCGCGGGCCTGAGTTTAGTTGTGCTTCATAAAGATCGACTAACGTCGATTGCATGCGATTCGCCTTCAAGACCTCACCCCAAAACACCACCTGGGCGGACATGCTGGCCGTCTGGCAGGCCGCCGACGACATCGACGTCTACGAGTCCGGGTGGACCTTCGACCACTTCTACCCGATCTTCTCCGACAGCAGCGGGCCCTGCCTGGAGGGCTGGACGACGCTGACCGCGCTGGCCCAGGCGACCAAGCGGTTGCGGCTGGGCACACTGGTCACCGGCATCCACTACCGGCACCCCGCCGTGCTGGCCAACATGGCCGCCGCGCTCGACATCATCTCGAACGGGCGGCTCGAGCTGGGCATCGGCGCCGGCTGGAACGAGGAAGAGTCCGGCGCCTACGGCATCGAGCTGGGCAGCATCCGGGAGCGCTTCGACCGATTCGAGGAGGCGTGCCAGGTGCTGACCAGCCTGCTCAGCCAGGACACCACCGACTTCGACGGCAAGTACTTCCAGCTCAAGGGCGCCCGCAACGAGCCCAAGGGCGTGCAGCGCCCCCACCCGCCGATCTGCATCGGCGGCAGCGGCGAGAAACGAACGCTGCCGATCACCGCGCGCTACGCACAGCACTGGAACTTCGTCGGCGGCCCGCCCGAGGAGTTCGCGCGCAAGCGCGACGTGCTGGCGGCGGAGTGCACAAAGATCGGGCGCGACCCGAAGGAGATCACGCTGTCCGCCCACCTCCGGCTCGACGGGGCCCGCAACCACCAGGAGGTCATCGAGCAGGCGGGCGGGCTGGCCGCCGAGGGACTCGACCTGGGCATCGTGTACATCAACCCGCCCCACGACCCGGCCGTCCTGGAGCCGCTGGCCGAGGCGATCCGCGATTCGGGGTTGCTGGACCGCTGAACGGCGAGCGCCCACCCCGATCACGTTTGAGCAAACCCCCCGGGCGGCCGCGCGCGGCGGCATCGGGGTGGTCACACCCCAAAGAGCAGCAGATCCTCGGCGGTAACCAGACGTTCATGCTTGGCGGGAAACTCACGGCTTTTCACCGGGTGACGCAGCCAGGACCAGGCCATTCGCCCCATCCGCGATCGAGGTAATGGATTCATATGCACAGTGACCACTCCTGCGACGGTCTGTTCAGCCGGGGCCTCTGTGGCATGAAGCCCACAGCGGTCCATTAGACACCTGCACCCTGGCAAACACTGGCAGACGCGCCGCAAGAATCGCGGCGTGTTTCTGGTGTGACTGGTGTGATTACTGAAGTGGGACCGCGGTGGGTTTGACCGGCGCGGGCAGCGCCGTCACACCCATCAGGTACCGGTCCACACCCGCGGCCGCGGCACGACCTTCAGCTATCGCCCACACGATCAACGACTGGCCACGGCCCATGTCCCCGGCGACGAACACCCCGGGCACCGACGTGTCGAAGTCGGCACCGCGCGCGACGTTGCCACGGTCGGTGAATTTGACCTCGAGGTCGGTGAGCAGGCCTTCCTTCTCCGGACCGACGAACCCCATGGCCAGCAACACCAGATCGGCCTCGAGTTCGAAGTCGGAGCCCTCGACCTTGACGAACTTGCCGTCCTGCATGGTGACCTCGTGCGCCTTGAGCGCCGTCACGCGGCCGTCCTCGCCGATGAACTGCTCGGTGTTCACCGAGAACACCCGCTCGCCACCCTCCTCGTGCGCCGACGACACCCGGTACATCAGCGGGTAGGTCGGCCACGGGGTGGACTCGGCACGGTTCTCCGGCGGGCGAGGCATGATCTCGAATTGGTGCACGACGGTGGCGCCTTGCCGGTGCGCGGTGCCCAGGCAGTCCGCCCCGGTGTCGCCGCCGCCAATGATGACGACCTTCTTGCCCTTGGCGGTGATCGGCGGCTCCCCGTCGGGCCCCAGGACGTCGTCACCCTCCTGCACCCGGTTGCCCCACGGAAGGTATTCCATCGCCTGGTGGATCCCGTCCAGCTCCCGGCCGGGAACGGGCAGGTCCCGCCCGGCGGTCGCGCCGCCGGCGAGCACCACCGCGTCGAAGTCGGCGCGCAGCTGTTCGGCGGTGATGTCCACCCCGACGTTGACACCGGCGCGGAATTCGGTTCCCTCGGCCCGCATCTGGTCCAGGCGCCGGTCCAGGACCCGCTTTTCCATCTTGAATTCCGGGATGCCGTAACGCAGCAGGCCGCCGATGCGATCCGCGCGCTCGAAAACGGTGACCGTGTGGCCGGCTCGGGTCAGCTGCTGGGCGGCGGCGAGACCGGCCGGGCCCGAACCCACCACCGCGACCTTCTTCCCGGTCAGCTTGTCCGGGGGCAGCGGCGCCACGAAGCCTTCCTCGAAGGCCCGGTCGATGATCTCCAGTTCGATCTGCTTGATCGTCACCGGATCCTGGTTGATGCCGAGCACGCACGCCGGCTCACACGGCGCCGGGCACAGCCGGCCGGTGAAGTCCGGGAAGTTGTTGGTGGCGTGCAGCCGCTCGATGGCGTCGCGCCAACGCCCCCGGCGCACCAGGTCGTTCCATTCCGGGATCAGGTTGCCCAACGGGCAACCGTTGTGGCAGAACGGGATACCGCAATCCATGCACCGGGTCGCCTGCTCGCGCAGGGTGCCTTCGTCGAAGTCCTCGTAAACCTCGTGCCAGTCTTTGAGCCGGAGCGGGACAGGCCGGCGCTTCGGCAGTTCCCGGTGCGTGTACTTCAGGAAGCCGCTCGGGTCAGCCATGCGCGGCCGCCATGATCGCCTTGTCCACGTCGACGCCGTCGCGCTCGGCTTCGGCGATCGCCTGCAGGACCTTCTTGTAGTCGCGGGGCATCACCTTGACGAAATGGCGTTGCTGGCCCCGCCAGTCGGCCAGGATCCGCTCACCGACGGCGGAATCGGTGGCGTCCACGTGAGCCTGGATGATGCCGTGCAGGAACTCGGCGTCGTCGGAATCCAGGGTCTCCATGTCGACCATCTCGATGTTGAGGTTGTCCGGCAATTCCTCGTCCGGGTCGTACACGTAAGCCACACCACCTGACATTCCCGCCGCGAAGTTGCGGCCCGTCCGGCCCAGGATGACAACCCGGCCGCCCGTCATGTATTCGCAACCGTGGTCGCCCACGCCCTCGACCACGGCGTGGGCGCCGGAGTTGCGGACGGCGAACCGCTCGCCGACCACCCCGCGCAGGAACGCCTCCCCGCTGGTCGCGCCGAACAGGATCACGTTGCCGCCGATGATGTTGTCCTCGGCCACGTAGCCCTGCGGCGCGTTGTCCGACGGCCGCACCACGATCCGGCCACCGGACAAGCCCTTGCCGACGTAGTCGTTGGCATCACCGTAGACCCGCAAGGTGATTCCCTTCGGGACGAACGCCCCGAAGCTGTTGCCCGCGGACCCGTCGAAGGTGATGTCGATGGTTCCGTCCGGAAGCCCTTGGCCGCCATAGGCTTTCGTAACCTCGTGGCCGAGCATGGTGCCCACCGTGCGGTTGACGTTGCTGATCGTGGTGGAGAAACGCACCGGCTTGCCGGAATCGAGCGCCTCCCGGCTCATCACGATCAGCTGCTGATCCAGTGCCTTGTCCAGGCCGTGGTCCTGCCTGGAGCTGCAGTACAGGTCCTGGTTCATGAACGCCGACTCGGGCTCGTGCAGCACCGGCGTGAGGTCCAGCTTGTGCGCCTTCCAGTGCGCGCGGGCCAGCGTGGTGTCCAGCGCACCCACCTGGCCGACGGCCTCGTTGAGGGTGCGGAAACCCAACTGCGCCATGTATTCCCGGACCTCTTCGGCAATGAACATGAAGAAGTTCTCGATGAACTCCGGCTTGCCGGTGAACCGCTCCCGCAGCAGCGGGTTCTGAGTGGCCACGCCCACCGGGCAGGTGTCGAGGTGGCACACCCGCATCATGATGCAGCCGGCCACCACCAGCGGCGCGGTGGCGAAGCCGAATTCCTCGGCGCCGAGCAGCGCGGCGATCATCACGTCGCGGCCCGTCTTGAGCTGGCCGTCCACCTGAACCACGATGCGGTCACGCAACCCGTTGAGCAGCAGGGTCTGTTGCGTCTCGGCCAGGCCCAGCTCCCATGGCGCGCCCGCGTGCTTCATCGACGTCAGCGGGGTCGCGCCGGTGCCACCGTCGTGACCCGAGATCAACACCACGTCGGCGTGCGCCTTGGAGACACCGGCCGCGACCGTGCCCACCCCGTTCTCCGAGACCAGCTTGACGTGCACCCGCGCCGACGGGTTGGCGTTCTTCAGGTCGTGAATCAGCTGCGCCAGGTCTTCGATCGAGTAGATGTCGTGGTGCGGCGGGGGGGAGATCAGGCCCACCCCGGGCGTGGAATGCCGGACCTCGGCCACCCACGGGTACACCTTGTGGCCCGGAAGCTGGCCGCCCTCACCGGGCTTGGCGCCCTGCGCCATCTTGATCTGAATGTCGGTGCAGTTCGTCAGGTAGTGCGACGTGACGCCGAACCGCGCCGAAGCGACCTGCTTGATCGCGCTGCGGCGCCAGTCGCCGTTCGGGTCGCGGTCGAAACGCTTGACGTCCTCGCCGCCCTCACCGCTGTTGGACCGCCCGCCCAGCCGGTTCATCGCGATGGCCAGCGTCTCGTGCGCCTCGGCCGAGATCGAGCCGTAGCTCATCGCCCCGGTGGAGAAGCGCTTGACGATCTCGCTGGCGGGCTCGACCTCTTCCAGCGGCACCGGCGGGCGCACACCGCCGCGGAACTTGAGCAGGCCGCGCAGCGAGGCCATCCGCTCGCTCTGGTCGTCGACCAGGCGGGTGTAGTCCTTGAAGATCTTGTATTGCCCGGTGCGGGTCGAGTGCTGCAGCTTGAAGACCGTCTCCGGGTTGAACAGGTGGTACTCGCCCTCCCGGCGCCACTGGTACTCGCCGCCCACCTCGAGTTCGCGGTGCGCGCGCTCGTCGCGGCGGTCCAGGTAGGCCAGCCGGTGACGGGTCGCGACGTCGGCGGCGATGTCCTCCAGGGTGATCCCGCCGATCGGGCAGCTCAGCCCGGTGAAGTACTCGTCGAGCACGTCCTCGGAGATGCCGACCGCCTGGAACAGCTGTGCGCCGGTGTAGGAGGCCAGCGTCGAAATGCCCATCTTGGACATCACTTTGAGCACGCCCTTGCCGGCGGCCTTGACGTAGTTGTTCAGCGCCTGCTCGCGGTCGATTCCGTCGAGCGCCCCGCGGTCCAGCATGTCCTCGATCGACTCGAACGCCAGGTAGGGGTTGATCGCCGCCGCCCCGCACCCGATCAGCATCGCCATGTGGTGCACCTCGCGGGCGTCGCCGGTCTCGACGACCAGACCCACGTGAGTGCGCGTCCGGTCGCGCACCAGGTGGTGGTGCACGCCGGAAACGGCGAGCAGCGAGGGGATGGGTGCCATCTGCTCGTCGGACTCGCGGTCAGACAAAATGATGACCCGCGCGCCGTCCTCGATCGCGGCCGACGCCTGTGCGCGTACGTCGTCGAGTGCCGCGGCCAATCCGGCGCCGCCCTCGGCGACCGGGTAAAGGCAGCGAATCACTTTGGACCGCATGCCATGCGGGCGTCCGTTGACCTCGTCATCGGGGTTGAGGTTGACCAGCTTGGCCAGCTCGTGGTTGCGCAGGATCGGTTGCTGCAAAGCGATCTGGTGGCAGGAGTGCTCGGTCGGCGTGAGCAGGTCGCGCTCGCCGCCCGTGGTGCCCTGCAAGCTGGTGACCACCTCTTCGCGGATGGCGTCCAGCGGCGGGTTGGTCACCTGCGCGAACAGCTGCTGGAAGTAGTCGTAGAGCATCCGCGGCCGCTGCGAGAGCACCGCGACCGGGGTGTCGGTGCCCATGGAGCCGATCGGCTCGGCGCCGGAGCGCACCATGGGAGACACCAGCAGGTTGAGCTCCTCGTAGGTATACCCGAATGTCAACTGCCGCTTGACGAGTCGTTCATGGGGCATCCGCACGTAGTCGCCCTGCGGCAGCTTGTCGAGGGGAACCAGGTTGCGGTCCAGCCATTCGGCGTAGGGGTGCTCGGCGGCGAGTTCGGCCTTGATCTCCTCGTCGGAGACGATGCGCCCCTGCGTGGTGTCCACCAGGAACATCCGGCCCGGCTGCAACCGCATCCGGCGGACCACCTTGGCGGGGTCGAGGTCCAGGACCCCCGCCTCGGACGCCATCACCACCAAGCCGTCTTCGGTGACCCAGATCCGGGAGGGGCGCAAGCCGTTTCGGTCCAGCACGGCGCCCACGATGGTGCCGTCGGTGAACGTGATCGACGCGGGGCCGTCCCAGGGCTCCATCAGGGACGCGTGGAATTCGTAGAACGCCCGGCGCGCCGGGTCCATCGACTCGTTGCGCTCCCAGGCCTCGGGAATCATCATCAGCACCGCGTGGGCCAGGCTGCGGCCGCCCAGGTGCAGCAGTTCGAGCGCCTCGTCGAAGCGCGCGGTGTCCGAGGCGCCCGGAGTGCAGATCGGAAACAGCTTCTCGACGTCGGCCTCCGTGCCGAAGACTTCGGTCTTGATCAATGCCTCGCGGGCCCGCATCCAGTTCTCGTTGCCCGTGACGGTGTTGATCTCGCCGTTGTGGGCCACCCGACGGAACGGGTGGGCCAGCGGCCACGACGGAAAGGTGTTGGTGGAGAACCGCGAATGCACGATGCCCAGCGCGCTGGTCATCCGATCGTCTTGCAGGTCCAGGTAAAACGCCTTGAGCTGCGGGGTGGTCAGCATGCCCTTGTAGACCAAGGTCTGACCGGAAAGGCTTGGGAAATAAACGGTTTCGCGACCGGGACCATCCTGACCCGGCCCCTTGGTGCCGAGTTCGTGCTCGGCGCGCTTGCGGACCAGATAGCAGCGCCGCTCCAGCGTCATGTCCGACGCGCCGGTGAGGAACACCTGTCGGAAGGTGGGCATCGCGTCGCGCGACAGCGCGCCCAGCGAGGAGTCGTCGATGGGCACGTTGCGCCAGCCCAGCACCGACAGGCCCTCGGCTTCGGCGATCTTCTCGACCGCGTCGCACGCGGCCGCGGCGTCCTTGGCCGACTGCGGCAAGAAGGCGATGCCGGTGGCGTAGCTTCCGGCAGGGGGCAGCCCGAAGTCGACGACCTCGCGCAGGAAGGCGTCCGGGACCTGAATGAGGATGCCGGCGCCGTCACCGCTGCGCGGCTCGGCACCCTGGGCACCGCGGTGTTCGAGGTTGAGCAGCGCGGTGATGGCCTTGTCGACGATGTCGCGGCTACGACGGCCGTGCATGTCGACGACCATGGCTACCCCGCACGAGTCGTGCTCGAACGCGGGGTTGTATAGCCCGACGCGCTTGGGCGTCATATGCACCTGACCCTTCACCTGAACGTCTTTCAGCGGCCGATAAACAGCTGCTCCGATGAGGTCCTACCCGGACGTTGCGGGCGAAGACCCCTCGGCCTGTCTCGATAGGCTGTCCCCCAGGCGGAGGTGATCCCGTTTAGGGATGCGTCCGTGCAGCGCTGAACGGTGGCCTGGAAACCGGTCTCGACAAGTCGTAAAACGATATGACAATACCCGCCTGACATGCCAACTTCGTCAAGTCTAACCGCCACCTGGCGACGCCGTAAATTTCTTGGCGAGCGACGGCCGGCACCCCGCCCGACGTGCTGCTTCCGGGCTGCAATTTTCGTCACAGCCGCGCCGCCCGCTGCGCCGCGCGGCGCCGGATTCGTCGCCTGCACGCGTTTGCTGGCGTCCCGCGCCGGCGTACCCGCCGCGGCGGCGTTGGACCCCACGATCGTGCTCAAGGGGCGGGCCAAGCCGGCGGGGCGGCCTCGCGGTGAGCGCTGCTAAGTTTGCACGGTAGCGATGCCGGGCGCGCGGGAGATACTGAGCGGATACTGGTCGGCGTCCGGCGCACGGGCCGTGGCGCTTATCACTGGCCCGGACAGCGCCGACCGATCGCCCGGCACCCGAGGAGCCCATGAACGAACGCGACGAATTCCTGCGGGACCGTCTGCAACCCCCGCCCAGCGCGCCGCCGGCGCGGCCTTCCGTTGCCCCGGCCGGTGGCGTGTCTCCGCCGGTTCCGGACGCCCCGCGCCCCACGCCCCGGCCAC
>NZ_MVIJ01000088.1 GCF_002086735.1 Mycobacterium scrofulaceum
GGCGGCACTGACCGCCTAAACCACCAAGTCGAAGAATCACACGACGACGTCGTACACCACGTCCCTGGACTTGACCGTCGCATAACCCCGGGGTCGGCTGTGTTCAGCGGGGGCGTGTGGCCTCCGCTCAATTGGGTTTGAGTCCTTTACACTTGATGAAGTGCGCTCCGATGCGGCCGGTTAAACAAACGGCTTCGGGACCAGCGTTGGGGATGACCTCCGGGTCTGCGCTCTAGTCGAATGGCCCCGGCCTCGCCAACCTGGCTTGAGGCCGGGGTCTAACGATTGGGTCTCCCTTCCCGTGCGATTGCCAGACAGCCTTGCCGCCACCTCGATCCCTGAGAAATGGGACGAAACAGGGCCAAACCGGATCAGCTGCGGCCCGCACGAAAAGTATCGTCGAGCGAGTCAAGCGCGGTTGCGATGTCGTCAAGCTCGTCGTCGAAGAGATCCGCGTAGGTGTGTGCGGTCACGGTGATTGATGCGTGGCCCATTGCCTTTTGCAGGAGTCGCAAGTCGGCGCCGGCCCGTCGTGACAGCGATGCGTAGGTATGCCGTAGGTCATGCACACGCAAGTTGTCCCGGCCGATCTCAGTCACAGACTTCCGCCAGTTGACCGCACGCTTCCAGTTCTCCAGGCTCAGCCGGGAACCCTTCGGCGACGCGATCGCCGGCGCGCCACAGGGTCGTGCGTCGAGCCGCGCCTTAAGTGCCGGCATCAAGCGCTCGGGGATTGGGACAGAACGTCGGCCGGCTTGCGATTTCGGGTTCCCTTCAACGAGTTTGCCGCCGACTTGGGTCATCGACCGGCGAACACGGATTCGACGAGCGCCCAGGTCGACATCCTCGACATTGAGGCCGGTGAGTTCACCGAATCGTAGGCCTGTGTAAGCCAGGAGCAAGACGACGTCACCTTGAGCGCCGCATGTTTGGGCAAGTGTTGCGACTTCGCCGACGGTTAGATAGACGTGTGTGGCTTGCCGCATCGGTGGGAATTTGGTGCGTGATGCGGGGTTCTTGCCGAGGAGCTGGTCTTCCTCGACGGCGCGGTCAAGGGTCATCTTGAGGACCGAGTGCGTCCACCTCACGGTCCGCGGTCCGAGACCCGACGCTGACATGGCATTCACCCATCGTTGGATCGACTCGTGGTCGATTCTTGCGATCGGCCACGAACCAAACTGTGGCTCGATACGCAGCCTCCAGTTGTCTTCGTATCCGCGGCGGACTTTCGCGCTCAGGTCGGGTCGGGAGGCTAGCCACGATCGATAGACGTTGCGGAGCAGGATTTTGCCGCCGCGTGGGTCCACCCTGACGCCCGCGGCGCTGTCGGTGACGAGCCTTGCTTCGAACTGGCGCGCCTCCCGCTCTGTTCGGAAGCTCTTCTTGCGCTTCGAACGATCCGGTAGGCGCCATTGGACGTCATAACGCACGCCGTCCTTCGTCTCGCGGCGCTTTATGGCCAAGATTCCTCCGGAATGACGTTGGGGGAATTGAGGATCAGTGCCTGCAGCCAGCAGTGAGCGTGTGCAAGCTTGATCGTTAGCTCAAAATTTGCGGTTGTGCTAAGTCGTGGGTGAGGGCGAATCGCTCTACACCCGAGTCGATTCCAGCCAATCTTTGACGTCATCCAGTAACCATCGACGGTGCCGATCGCTAAGCCTGAGGTGATGTGGACCAGGCGCATCAATCCCACGTTCCCGCCTGGCCGCCCAATCATGCAGCGTTGAGACCGGAACTCCGGTCATTGCTCGAACTTCATGAGCGGTGAGCATGACCGACGCATTTTCTATAGTCATCGTCTCCAACCCCGTCTCCCGCCGTTGGTACTGGCCGGCAGGTCATACCGAGATCATGAGGCATAGTTCTCGATTCCCGCTACCAGCAGTGCGACATTCGATCGGAAATGCACCGTCGAGTGCGGTCAGGGGGTCGAATCTGCGAGACCGGCTTTAGGAGAGCGGTCAAGCCCTTCTGGTTGAGGTCCAGAAGGGGTGTCTGAGCTGGTCATATAGCGCCATCGCACACCAAGCGAAACCACCGCGTGCCGACCAGTGCAGATAGCGGGTTTCAGGCTGCTGTGGTACGGGTCTCGTTGGCATAAGTGTGTCGTAGCGCGTGAACGAGCGCACCCGACCGTTTCCCGGATCGGACAGGTGGTTGTGGTGAGTGGTGCGGATCGGTGCGGATGTGTTGCATTGGTGGGCAGTTGATTTGGCGACAGTGGGTGCGGACAAATGGGGACACAGATGATGTTGGTCAGGTTGGTAGAGCGCGACGATGGGTGTGTCCTATGGTTCCCACGTGGTGAACATCAATTCGAAATCGGCGGCGCGCAAGCGTGTCCGGGAGGCGCAGCATAAGGCCAACGAGGCACGTCTGGAGCGTGAGCGTCAAAATGTCGATGACGCTGCGTCGTTTCTCGTCGAGATTGGGCGGCTGGTCGCCGTCGACGAGTGGGAGCGCAACCGTATCCTCGAGATACGCGCAGAGGGGGAGCGGCGCCGTCACGAACACCGCCAGGCTGGCGCGACAGCGGTGGCCCGGATGCAAGGCCGTGGTGAAAGCCTCACTGCGATCGCTGAACTGGCGGGAGTCAAAGTCGGTGAGGTGCGCGCGGTGTTGAAGTCTGCCGACGCGCAGGCAGCGCCACGCGCGGATGCACTAGGCGCGGAAGGCAGCGCGGCGCGGGGCGCAGGAGAGGGCGCGGTGCCGGAAGCCGGCGGTGGCGCAGCCACCGACGCCGCGGCGCAAGCACTAGGTTCGGTAGACGCCGCCGCGCGAGAGGTCGGCGGTGGCGTGCCCAACAACGTGGCGGCACAAGCACTAGGTGCTGGTGCGCCGTGAACCGTCGACCGACGGTGTCGGTGAGGTCGTCAAGCGTCGGTGCACGTGCGAACGACTATGGGGGCGCTTTGTGGGTGGACCCGGTTGTGCATGCCAGCGGATGCCGCCGGTTCGACTCCTACGTCGTGCGGGGCCCCGGCGCAATCAACGCCCCGATCCACGAGTGCCCGAGGAAGTGGTCACCCTCTCGGCGGCGGCTGCCGGCCAACGTCATGATGTGGCCGGATGCCATCGGGAGCGGCGAGTCGATGAGGCGCGCGCACAACTCACTGCCGCGGCGGAATCGCGTGACTTTTGGGGTGATGATCTGAGCCCGGCATGTCCAGTTTTCCGCGGAAAACTGGCCTGTCGCTCGTCAATCGACGCAAGTCATGGACTCGCTGATGTGATTGACGGACCGGGAAGGCGCGAAAGACGGCATGCGATCTCCGGTTGGATCTGGGCAGTTTTCCGCGGAAAACTGGCGAGATGTAATGCACAATTCAGCGTGTCTGAGGGGCGGTCGTTCGGTCAGCGACGTATTTCCTGGCGGCCGGTTCCCGGAGTGGGCCGCAGCCGCGGCCCAAGCGCACCAAGGTCTTCTCCCCATGACTAAAGTTGTCACTGTTTTGAACCAAAAAGGCGGTGTCGGCAAGAGCACCGCGACCGTCAATCTGGCCGCCGTACGAGCCCAAAAACTGACCGCATATCTCGAGCCCGACGCGTTCTCGCCGGTGGCTGCGGTCTCGATAGACCCGCAGGGGTCGGCAAAATGGTGGGCCAACCGGGTCGACGCACTCCCCTTCCATCTTGTCCAAGCGCACGACGATCCCCTCGAATGGCTGCAGCAGCTCAACAACCTGCCCGGTATTGTCGAGGTCTACGTCGATACCGCCGGCTGGTTCGACCTCGACGCGGACTCCTCTCGAGATGGTCTAGGTGACGGATACTCCGCCGATGCACTGCGGACCGTCCTCGACGTCACCGCCGAAGCGATCGTCCCGGTGCTGCCGGCGCCGATGTGCTTCGACCCAACCGCGCGCACGATCCGTAAGCTTCTCGAACCGCGCAACATCCCCTACCGGGTCTTCATCAATGATTGGGACCCGCGCGATGGCGAACACTGGTTAAAGCAAACGCAGAAGTTCATTCGCGGACAGGGATGGCCCTTAGCCGAGACGGTAGTGCGGCACTACAAGATTCACACGAATGCCTGCAGCGAGGGCGTCGTGGTCACCCAGTACAAGAAGAGTGGCTCGGCGGCCAACGCGGCGGCTGACTTCTACAAGCTCGCCGACGAACTGAACATGGTAGGAGTCCGGTAATGGGGCGCGGTGGTGTCAAGACATTCGATGATCTCGTCGATGCTGTTGGCGACAACTCATCTGTTGACGGAAACGCGAAGATTCCCGTCGTCGCCCCACGGTCGGGCCTGTCGCGGTCGGTGGCTCTACGAGACCTGGTCGGCAACCCACACAACCCGCGCGATTCGGTCGGTGACCTCGACGAGTTGGCCTCCATCGTTGACTTCCAACTACAGCCCGTAGTTGTTGTCACCCGAGGAGCATTTCAAAACATCTACCCCGAGACCACGATTTCGGCGCGGTGGGTAGTAATCATCGGCAACCGGCGGTTGGCCGCCGCGCACAAGTTCGGCCGACCCGAGCTCGACATCGTGATCAAAGACGAACTCGCCAATGATCGCGCAACGCTGCTCACGGCTGTAATCTCCGAGAACGTCGACCGCTCGGGATTCGACGTGATCGAGGAAGCCAAAGCTGTCGAGAGGCTAGTGGGGGAGTACGGCAGCGCTGACGCCGCGGCCGAACATCTTCGTAAGAGCAAGACGTGGGTGTCACATCGGCGCGCGCTACTCAAACTGGCACCCGATCTTCAGGAAGCCACCCGCAGGGGCGATCTGGCGATTCGCGAAGCGCGTTCACTTGCCCAGGTTCCGCTCGCACAGCAGGTGGCCCGGTGGAAGGCCGCTCGCGGCCGGCGCAGTGAAGGGGCCAACACCGCCAATGAAACCGAAGACGGCAATTCGGATTCGGCGGCACGAGACGAACCAACGGCGCCGCCGCTGCGCTCGGTGACGCGGGCGCTTCGAAAGTTCGACGCGGATCCACGCGCCCTGGCGATAGCGTTGCGCGATCAACTTGGCGATAAAGGAGCCAGGACACTGGTCGGCCAGCTCAGGAAGTTGCTCACATAGCATCGCGAGGGTCAGTTTTCCGTGGAAAGCTGACCCATCCATCGAGGTGGCGTGGCATACTGCACGCTCAGCCACACTCAATTATGTTGGGCGTCAAGCGGTTTCGGTGGCACCGTTCGATATCGCAGGTGGTGGTTGTCGGCGTCAACACCGGCGAGCCGAAAGCCAAACGCACCCCACGGCAACGCTCACAGCTGGGAGCGCTGGGAGGCGTGAGCGGCGAAGTTGGTGCTGGTGATAGCCGCGTGGGCGCGGTTTAGGTGATACTGCCGGGTATGTCGCTCGATGAGGTGGTGGCTGAGGCTGGCCGTGTATTGGGCGATGCGCGCAGGCTTTTCGGGGCGGCGCCGATGATTAACGGGGGTTGGTCATCAACGTCGGGACTGGTGACGGGTCGCCAGGTTGTGGCAGGCGCGGGACAGGCCGCCGCCGCAGGCTGGGGTGGTGCGGCGGCCACCGGGTACGGCGTTGCCAACACTGGGCAGCTATTTTCCCTGGATCACACCATCGCCGCCGACGCGGGGACCGGCCCGCCGCTGACCGGCGTGGGAGAGGCTGCTGCCGCGGGTGGCGGGGGCATGGATGGGGTGATCACCGATACCCGTTCGGGGGTGGCCGCGATCGCTCCTGCCACCGGAACCCCGGCAGGCAAGCGGGAATTGGTGACGCATTTGCAAAGCCAGCTGGATCGGGCCAAGGCCCTGTTGCGCATCTGTGAGCGGCGCAATATGGAGCTGGCGGCGTTGATCGGGCGAGGTGCCGGCGGCTACGGCGCAGGGATGGGCGCGATGCCGATGGGCGCCGGCGCCATGACCGGTGGCATGCCGATGGGCGGCCTGGGCGCCGCCGGCGGGGGAGTGGGCAGCCCACTTTCTATCCCCGGCCTCGACACCGCCCTGTCCGGGCTTACCCGAAACCACCACCACACCAACCCCGAGCCGGATCAGGGATTGAACCTGGCCGCCGAGCCCGCAGGTCCAGGGGCCGACCGCGTCCGCGCGGCGATCCGCAAAGCCCTCGACATCGAAGGCGTTCATGATCCCGTAGCACGTGCCCGGTGGGAAGCCGGGATGATGCTGGTGGCTAAACGTGAATCCGGATACCGCAACGACGCCATAAACCACACCGATGCCAACGCGCAGAGGGGAGATCCCAGCGGAGGGTCGTTCCAATTCACCGGTGCAACGTTCCGGCAGTATCACCAGCCGGGCACAGCAAGTAGCCGATTCGACGACGTATCCGAAGCGTGCGCGTTCATCAACTACGCCCGCGGCCGCTATTGCGTCGCAGCTGACGCGTCGAATCTGGCAGCCAACATCCAGCAGGCCGATCCCACACGACCGCCGAAGGGTTACTGAGCGGCGAAGTTGGTGCTGGTGATAGCCGCGTGGGCGCGGTTTAGGTGATACTGCCGGGTATGTCGCTCGATGAGGTGGTGGCTGAGGCTGGCCGTGTATTGGGCGATGCGCGCAGGCTTTTCGGGGCGGCGCCGATGATTAACGGGGGTTGGTCATCAACGTCGGGACTGGTGACGGGTCGCCAGGTTGTGGCAGGCGCGGGACAGGCCGCCGCCGCAGGCTGGGGTGGTGCGGCGGCCACCGGGTACGGCGTTGCCAACACTGGGCAGCTATTTTCCCTGGATCACACCATCGCCGCCGACGCGGGGACCGGCCCGCCGCTGACCGGCGTGGGAGAGGCTGCTGCCGCGGGTGGCGGGGGCATGGATGGGGTGATCACCGATACCCGTTCGGGGGTGGCCGCGATCGCTCCTGCCACCGGAACCCCGGCAGGCAAGCGGGAATTGGTGACGCATTTGCAAAGCCAGCTGGATCGGGCCAAGGCCCTGTTGCGCATCTGTGAGCGGCGCAATATGGAGCTGGCGGCGTTGATCGGGCGAGGTGCCGGCGGCTACGGCGCAGGGATGGGCGCGATGCCGATGGGCGCCGGCGCCATGACCGGTGGCATGCCGATGGGCGGCCTGGGCGCCGCCGGCGGGGGAGTGGGCAGCCCACTTTCTATCCCCGGCCTCGACACCGCCCTGTCCGGGCTTACCCGAAACCACCACCACACCAACCCCGAACTCGCCGGTGACCACGACGCCGCGATCGCTGGGGGAGGGCCATTAGCGCGCATCGCGGTCAAAGCCGCACTAACCCGCTTGGGGTGCCCCTATGTCTGGGGGGCCAAGGGGCCCAACCAATTTGACTGCTCCGGCCTGGTTCACTGGTCCTACGCTCAGGCCGGCATCACCTTGGGTCCCGACACATACACCCAGATTCACCAGGGCGCCAAGGTAGCTCATGGAAACGTCGAAGCCGGAGACCTGATCTTTCCCGAAGCAGGGCACGTCATGCTCGCCATCAGCCCAACGCAGTGCGTAGAAGCCCAGCAATCCGGTGTGCCGGTCAGGATTTCGCCGATGCCAGCCTCGTACGTGGCGCGCCGGCCGATGGCGTAGCAGTTTCGGTCGAGGCCTGCGCGTCCCCGGCGGCGTCGCGGATGACGTCGCGATACTCGTGCAGCTCGGTCAGCGCCGACATGGTCTCGCTAAACGACTTTCCGCGCACGTGCGGCAGACTCGCGACAATGAGCGACTCTAACTGCAACAGTTGATCGTCGAGGTCGCGCAGCGTTGCCTTCGCCTGTGCACTGTTGCTGTGGCGCACCAGAATCTGTGCGCATATCGCAGATATCGCCGCTATCGCCTTAGCGATTCCCAAGGCCTGCAACGTGGTGCGCGGATCGGTCGACACCGACTCGAACGAGGGCTGCGCCGTGAGCGCCGCTGCCGGGCGCGGTTGGGTCTGCGGGATGGGCTCACCGCGGCGTAGCGCATCGAGGGTGCCGCGCGGCCACTGCAGGGCATCTTCGAACTTCACGCGGTTGATCCGATGAGGAAATGACTTGCCGCGCTCAAGCAACGCGGCCGTGTTCAGCGACACATTCGCCGCGTCAGCTAGCTCTCGCTGCGTTTCCAGCCCAACTTCGACTCGGCGGTCGGCAACGGCCTTGCCGACCCGCTCTAGCGGGCTCTCGCCAGGTGGAGTCGCCTTGGTGCTCACCGTGTCCTTCGCCATCGTCGCCGCCGTCGTCGACCGACGACCTCTCGGATACTTGCAAGTTAACTATAGAAGTTGACCACGTTCAGCCACGGTCGGACACGGGATCCCAACAGATGTGCCACGCGAGAGATGCACAGAAATAGCCTGTTTAAGGCAGAAAAGCATGGTTTCGCGCAGCAGATGCGCAGGGGTGCCAATACGCTGTACGCCCTTGAACTGTGTCGACTTACTCTGCCGAAACCTTCATCTGCACTGATGTTGCCTATCAGCGCATGAGCAGCTATAAACGTAGTCAGTACACAACATACACAATATGATGCACAGGTATAATTAGGAATGGAGAGCGCCGTGACCACCATCCGACCCTTGCGAGCCGACACCGGCCTGTGCGAGTACGAAGACCCCGACACCTGGTTCAGGGGATATAGCGGGGAGCGAGAGTCGGCAGCGATCTGCACCAACTGCCCCATCATCGTCGCCTGCGCCCAGAACGCCCTCAGATTTGGCGCTACCGATGGGGTGTGGGCGAGCGTGGCCATGCCCGGCGCCCGTGACGTCGCCGCCCTCAAGGCCGCTCGAGCGCAATTACGCGAGGTCATCGCCCGCTACCGAAACCAACCCCCAGCGCTACGGCTGCGGTCCCTGCAAATCCGTCAGGCCGTGCACTTCGCGGCCACCCAGCGCGACCTGCGCCGCCGACAAGCGGCTAAACCCGCGTCCAGGGCAAGTGCGACGCTAAGGGAGAAGGCCAGTGCCTAGCAGCAGCGCAGCCACCCGCGTCCTGCGCGACGACCTGCTCGCCCAACTCCGCATCGCGCAACGGCCCCTCACGACGGCACAGTTGCGCCTGCACGCGCCTGACGTGCCGGTCGCGGGGGTCGCGATATCCTGCGCCCCGATCCACGAGCAGATCTACCGGGTGCTGTGCGGCCTTGAGCGTCAAGGCCTGCTGACCCGCGGTGGCCGTGAAGGCCGCGAGGTCACCTGGACGGCGGCCGCCAACCCCGCCGACCGCGAAATCGCCGCCCTGGAAGCCGCTTTCAGCGCCTCGGACGGCCAGCCGGCGCCACGTTGAAAGGGCGCCATCCGATGATCACATGTCCCGTTCGAGCGGCGCTGACAGCTCGGGTGCCCGAACTGGCCAACGGCTCCGTCGAAATCATTGCGGTCGCACGCGAGCCCGGACTGTTGGCTAAAGTCGCGGTCCGATCACGTGTTCGCGGGATCAACGCGGTCGCCGTCTGTATCGGGTGGGGCGGCCTGCGTATCGCCGACGTCGAAAAGCGCCTCTGCGGCGAACATGTCAGCATCATCGCCTACGACAGCGACACTGCCAGGTACGTGATCAACGCACTGGGAATCAAGTCTGCGATCGCCGAAGTCATCAACCCTGAACAGCGCCGCATCCGCGTTTACGTCAACCCCGATGACTATGCGCGCGCACTAGGCAAGGTTGGTCACAACTTGCGCCTTGTCCGGCAGCTGACCTCCTGCAGCATTCACATCCGCACCGCCACTGGCGCAAATCGTGCCCCCATGGTTGCACCACCAGGCAGTTGCCCCCGATCCCAGTAACCGAAAGGCAACCCAATGAGCGCAAACACCCTGTATGACATCGAGCTGCGCGACTGGGACCGAGTCGAAATCCTATCTGCCACATCGCAAAGCGGCGCCTACGCGGCGCGTACCGAGGTCTCGTGGTCCAACCGGAAGATCTTCACCCCGACATTATTCGACTGCGGCACAACGACATGACCTCCCCCGATGCACGCTCGGCTGCGGCACGAAGACGGGTCGCTGAGCGTCGGCTGCGCCAGTTTATGGCTAACCACGGTTACCCCGACCCCGACTCGAGCCGATCGGAGCGCACAATATGGCACGGAGGACGCGGCCAGATCCACACCAGCCGGGTCTGTTCGACATCTTCGGCGGGGACGGTGGTGGTGACGAGCCCAGAGATACGCCAGATCGTGGCGGAGGCCTACGCGGGCCCGCTCGAGCTGCCCCCGCAGTGGAGCCCAGCCCAACGCGAGACATTCCTGGACAGCCAGGCGGCCAGGATCAGCTACCAGGTCGCCGAGCTGGCGGCCGAGATGGGCGCCCAGGCGGTAGGGGCGTGGACCCGCAGCCGCGGCGAGCATCCGGATTACCTGACCAAGGCAGGGATGCTGAACACCGCACGCAGCCAGGCGATGGAGATCGTGCTCAACAACGAGCTCTACGAGCAGATCCCGACCGAGGACGGCCAGCCCAGCAACCTGTGGGGGGAGCACAACGACCCAGCGCCCGATCGCAGTCAGGTGCCCTGGGATCAACGCTGGACCCGGCCCCAGTATCGCAGCGACCCCAGCCAGAACATCGAGGCGCTGATCGCGGATCTGTGGCCGGACCCGAATTACTCGGCGGTGTTTCGGATCAAGGCCGGATACCTGCTAGCCGCCCGGGCCGAGGATGGCCTGCCCCTACCGAGCGGCCCGGACGATCCGCTCACGAGCACGCTGGCTCAGATGGTCTACACCGATCTGCGCGACGACGGCATACCCGAGCGGTAAACGCCCAGCCCTCACTGTTCGATGAGGCCGATCAGCCCACCGATCCGCGCTCGATTGACCCCGGCGGCGCCCCGCTGCCGCGGCCGAACCCGCGCACACCAGCCCACCAGCCAATCGACCCGCCGGCGGGCACCGTACAAAGCCCGGCTGTATCAGACGAACCGACTCCGGCCGCCGAGCAGCGGATAGAAGAATTCACCAGCCCCACCGATTTTCCGGCAAGCCTCGACACCCTGGTGCCATCGGGGTCCAAAGCACGCATCCGCGCCAACATTGCCGCCGTCCAGCTGCTGCGCGCCCTGCAAGACGCGCAGCGGCCGGCCACCCCAGCCGAACAACGTGTCCTGGCCACCTGGTCAGGCTGGGGTGCGGTACCCCAGGTGTTCGACCCCCGCGCCAGCGACCTCACCGCCGAACGGGACACCCTGGCCGAGTTGCTCGATCGCGACCAATACCGCCAGGCAGAGGCCTCCATCCTCAACGCCCACTACACCGATCCCGCCATCGCCGCCGTGGTGTGGGAAGCACTAGGTCGGGCCGGGTTTAGCGGTGGCAAGGTCCTCGAACCAGGTTGCGGAGCAGGAACATTCATCGCTCACGCCCCCGATGAGGCAGTCATGGTTGGTGTGGAAAGTGACGCCACCACCGCAGCCATCGCCGCCCTGCTCTACCCATCGGCCCAGATCCGCCACGAAGGTTTCGAATCCACTCACGTCCCCGAAAACAGCTTCGCCGCCGCCGTCGGCAACGTCCCCTTCGGCCGCTACGCGGTCACCGACCCCGCCCACAACCCCGCCCGTC
>NZ_MVIJ01000089.1 GCF_002086735.1 Mycobacterium scrofulaceum
GGGCGGGGTTGCTGGTGTCCGTATGGCTGGGGGTACCCGGATGGTTGCTGGTTGGCATTGGGCCAAGACATAGTCGCTCCGTAAGGGGTAGGATATCGAGGGGAATGGGGCTGGCCCGCCGTTCGTGGCGAGCCGGCGTCAAGTCCCTTGGGGCGCGCTCAGTCTCGGGAGATCCCAGCGGTGGTTTTGGCCACGATGTCGCTTGCTTGCGTGGTGGTGTCCAAGCCACACCAGAGAGCGTCGATGATGACGTTGTTGGCGATCCCCATGGCACGTTGGCAGCTGGCGACGCTCGGGCCTGAGTGGGTCTGGGTGGCGGCCAAGGTGGTGTCGGTGCTCTGTGGCTCGCCGAGATTCCAGGTAAGGGGAGCATGGCCGGGTGTGATGACGGTGATTGACTGGTTGGCGCAGCCCGACCAGCGTGTCTTGGCTTGGCTGAAGAATTGCTGGGCTGAATCGGCGTCGCGGAAGCCGATCAGGGCTTGCATCAGCGCGTGCTTGGGCGCAACGGGTGCCGCGTCGTCAAGTATTTGGCCTTGCAGCGCGGTCCAGTTACTCCCTTGGTAGACGGCGGCTTCGGCCGGTTGGTAGATGTCTAGGCAGCCGGGATTGGACACTGTCTCCTCGTCGTGCCACATCTGCGAGATCGGCTTGCGCACGGCCATGGCGGTGGTGTGCGCGATGGTGTTGACGTCGCTGTCTTTGAGCAGCAGATCGGCAAGGTGCTGAGGCAAGACCGCCGGTGGTTGCCAGCGCCCCAGATCGGGTGCGGCGCTGGGGTGCCCGGCTTCTGTGGTGGTGCAGCCGGTCAGTAGTAGGGCTAAGGCGGCGGCGGTGAGGATGGTCGAGCGCACGGTGGCGGTCAGGCGCGGTGTGCGGCGACCTGTGGCGTGCTTGGCGGTGCCCGATCCACGGGCCGGGCCGCAGACGGGGAGTCGTTGGCTGGCGCTGTCGTCGACGCTGGCGATCGCGCGAGGTTCTGAAATGACGGTACTCATGGGGCTCTCCTATGCGGCGCCGGCACGAAAGCTGGGGGATTGGTGGTGGGTCTCGGTGTGTTCGGCGGGCTGCGGTAGCGGGGCCACCGCAATATCACCGATCTCGGCGTGGCGACGCCGCTCAAACTGGGCGGCCAGGAATGCGTAGACGGGTTTGAGGTCCTGCGGGTAGTCGCCGGGCAGGATCACTCCGCCCCAAACGCCGTGGGTGGCGCCAGTGGCGACCGCGTTGTAGCCGCAGCGGCCCAGAAAGGGGCATTCGGCGCACCGCTTGATCGCGCGGTGCCGGCGGCGTGCATCGAAGAACAGCTCGGGGTCTTGCCGGCAGGCCAAATCTTGGTTCGTGTGGAACAGGCGCACGTCAGCTGGCAGCTGCAAAGACGCGAACGGTCTTGCAACAGACCGGGTCTCGCTGGGGAGAGGAGGGAGGTTTGTCATCGGGGCGGTCCTTTCGTCTTTGGATGCTGGCGGGGGTCGTGATCGAGGTCGGGCGTTTGGTGAACGACGCGGCGCTTACGTGGGTGCTGGTGTCCGGTCCCGGTTGGGATGACGCAGACGCTAGCAATAAAAACACAGCAGTGCAATGTTTCAAAGCATTGCGCCCTGTTTCATGCTGTGTTTCAATGTGGGGCATGCAAATGAACGACTTCGCGCCTGGCGGCTGCGGCAGCGGCCCGGCCGGCGCTGATAACGGTCACCCCACCGCAGCGACCGACCTTTGCGCCACGCCGTCACCTACTCCTGGAGGACACCGAATGCCTGACCAGCCCAACGTGCCGATCACCCGTGCCGCGCATGACGCCCCAACATCACATGTGGTGCCGCAGTGGGCTGCGGCTCCCGCTGACTCCCAGGCCGAGGCAATTGATGTCTACCAACCCGGTCAACGGCCGGCTTTCGGCCCTGGCCCGGGCGAGGAGATCACGACTGTGTTGCCTCGCCGGCCTATCGGTTTTGCGGGGCCGGCTTCGATACCGCCTGCAGCACCGGGAATGCCGGCGTGGGGCGCGCCGGCCGGCTATTCGCCGTCGCCGTCCCGGCCCGCACCGAACCGTCGCCGGCTGCCGTTGGCGTGGATAACGGCTGGGTCCGCAGTCGTAGCCACCGCCCTGTGCGTCGGGCTCGTGATCAATTTCGCCAGCGGCTCCGACGGACCCGCCGACGTGAGGATCGCTCCGCGCTCGAGTGCCACGTCAACCGCGCCCAGCCCCAGCTCCACACCTGCGGCAACGATGCCACTCTCTGCGCTGCCAGGCGTGCTGCTGGATGTGACGACCCTCAACAGCATGCTGGGCGTCTCAAATCTCACGCCTAGGGCCGACGTGTCGCGGAATGACACGCTGGCCTTCTCCGGCGGGGACAACGATCACCCTGAGTGCGGCGGCGTCCATCACCCGGCGCTGCAACGAGAACTCGACAACAGCGGCTATCTGGGGGTGCGGATCCAAGCGGTCTCAGACCCGCGCATGACCGAGAACATCGTCGATGACGGAGCGATCTACTACTCAACGGCTAAGGCGGCCAACGACTTTGTCGACAAGCAAGCCCAAGCCTGGGAGAAATGCAACGGCATCACGCTGCATCCCGACCCGGCCCTTCATGACGGAATCTGGATGGTAGGCACCGTCGCCAATCGTGGCGGCATGGTCAGCGTCATCAATACCCAGGAAGGCGCCGAGGGTTGGCAATGCCAGCGGGCGCTTACCGCACGCAACAACGTCGTCATCGACGTGAACAGCTGCGGTTTCAATCGCAACGATCAGGCCATCGCCATCGCCACCCGCATGGCCGACCGCGTCACCCCGCATTAACCTCTGCCGCCGATGGTGGGCGGCCTCAAAATCGGCTGGCAATGCACTCACCGTGTGGCCGCGAGGCTGCACAAAGAAAGGAATGACGATGACCAGGATGTGGTTGTCGCCCAGGGTTATTCGGCTTGCCTTGCTCGTGGTGTCCTCGGTCTTGATCACGATGACGGTCGGGTGCACCGATGTTGTCCACGGCGCGGTGCGGGCAGCACCCAACCTTAAACCTCGCGCCCTGACCGGCCAGGTCATCAAAGACGCGATGCTGAGCGACACCGAGCTCTCGCACGTATTTACTCAGTCGTTCGAAATCGACCGGGCACCTGTATTCGGCGGCCCCGGGGAGCTGTTCTGGGATTGGCCCGGCGCTAGACAAAGCGATTGCGCGGGGCTCAGCCACATCCTGATGGGTGAGGTGTACACCAACGCCCAGGTCCTCAATGTCGCGCACGAACAGTGGTGGGACTCGCACGCCGATCACGATCCGACGGTGATTGACCTGGAGGAGGGTGTGGTTGCGCTGCCGACAATGGCCGCCGCCGATGCGCTGTTCGCGAAGTTCACCGAGCAATGGACCAGATGTGTTGGCGCACGCGTAGATGCCGGCGTGGGTTATCACTACGAGGTCGGCGACGTGCATGCTGACGCCTCTGTCGTGGAAGCCACCGTGGCAAACCAAGACCAAGAAACCCGGTTGCGCGAGATGCATGCGCTCGGGGCGCGCGACAACTGCATCGTCGAGGTCTCTATCACCTACTTCCGCGACACTGCTGCTGCTGCTACTGCACCCGCCCCAGGCCACAGCGCGGGCGACGTCACCCGACTGATCATGAACAAAATTGGCGATCGCGCCTGACGTGCTGGTAGCAGCGGCTACCATTTTCTGATCTGGTTCCAGACCGACACAGTCGCGCGGCAACGCGGCAAAGGGGGAGAGGGATGGGCACACACGGCGTAGCCGATCCCGAGGGATCACCCAGTGCGCTCGTGACCGCAGCGATGAGCCAACCGCGAGCCCGCCATCTCAACTCCGCTCAGCGGGCCCGTCTCCAACGCGCGGCGCGCGATGCCGCGCTGCTCTACCCTGACAATTCCGACCTGCAGCAGTGCGCCATCGACGCCGCACTCGACTACCTCAACGACAGTGCTGACCTGGACGCCGACGGCGCCAAATGGCACCGAATCCGCCAGGAAGAGAGACGACTTGGTGCCCGGGTACGACAGCTGGCAGTGATGGCGGTCGCCGACAAAGCGATTTCAGAACGCCGGGCGGCTAGCGCGATCTTCGTCGATCGCATGGCCTTGCGCCGCTGGTCGGGAAAAACAGGCCACTCGCGAAAGACGGAGTCACCGCGGGGTCAGGAATCATCCCGGTGACACCGACACACCGAACCATGGCTCACACCGCGGGGATGTATGCACGCTGGAGCGCATCACTGCCGCTACTGACCGCCCTCATTACCGCGGGGATCGCGCTCAGCAGCGGCTGCTCGTCGGTCGTGACCGGTAACGCCGTGAAGTCCGGCGGCCCAGCACCGGCGGCGGCCAACGCGGCGCTGCTCGACCCCGGCAACTATCCGCGCCGACCCCGACCGCCATTGGGCAACGTGGCCGATGACGCCGCCGGGCACCGCGTCGAAGCCCAGCGCATGGCCGACATGGTAACCGGACCCTGGCAGATCGATGACAAGCTCATCAGCCCGACGAACGCGGAAATCGCACCCACCACCGCCATATCCGACCCGGGCCGGCTTTCGGTGCTGGTGCGCGGCGAAACAATCGCCCCGATCGCCACCGCACATCACTTCGTAGCCGGCTTCGTCAGCGGCCGCGCCACCCCGCCACCACCGAAAGGACAGGCCGACAGCGACAATCCCAAGATCCTGGACAACGGAGTGTTGCGCTTCCCCACCACCCAAGACGCCGCCGACGCCGCAGCCGCCATGGGCGCAGCCGACTTGGCCACCGTGCGCCCAGGCAACATTTGGGCCACCCGACTCCCCATTCCGCGCTACCCGGCCGCGGTGGCCGACGTTGCCGCCCTCTCAGGAGGCTTTGAAGCCGAATCGTTCACCGCGCACGGACCCTACGTGTTCTTCCAGTTCGCCGGCTCCAAAGAAAGCGCCGCCGCAGCCGCCGACATGATCGCCAAAACCCTGGACCTGCAAGGCCCTTCGGCCGACCACTTCCAAGCCACACCTGTAGACCAGCTGGCCTCCTTGCCCGCCGACCCGACCGGGCTGCTGGCCCGCACCGTGCCGGCCACCGAGCCCAGCATCAATCAGTCCGCGGTCTACTCCCCGCACGCCTCCCTGCATTTTCGGTCTGACCCAATCGCTACCCAAGCGATGTACAACGACGCCGGCATCGCCCGCGTCGCCGTCGACCGCACCACCGTCTACGAGGCAGTCGATACCACCGGCGCCCAGCGCGCCGCCGACGGTCTCGTGCGTATCGACGTCCCGTTCCTGGGCTACCACTCCGCGCCCGGCATCAACGGGCTACCCTCAGCGCGCTGCTTTGACCGCGGATCCGACAGCACCGACCTGGGCGCCGTGCGTTTCCTGTGCATCGCTACCGCCGAGCGGTACGCCTTCAAAGCCACAGCGGCCCAAGAGGTCGAAGCCCACCAAGTCATCGCCGCCCAATACCTGATGCTGACCACATCATGAAGGTCCGCGCACTCACCTTGATCCTCGCCGTCGCGGCCGCGGCGATCACGGTGGCATGCAGCACGACGATCGCGGGCAGCGCCATCAAAGCCCCGGGAGAGGCCAGTTCGGACGGTGTCGATCTCGCATTGCTCGATGTCGGGAATTTTCCCACCGCCCCGCGCCCCCCGATCGGCGTGGCCAGCGACGCGCTGCAAGGCGGGTGGGCAGAAGGGCGCCGCCTGGCCAGCGCTGTGGTGGGCCCCTGGGAGGTCGACCCCGACCTGATCGACTTCGCGCAAATGGAATCCGGCGTGGTCAAAGACACTGACGCGGTCAACTCGCTGCTGGGCGCCCCGCTGGGTGAGGCCCTTAACGGCCACCACTTGCTGGCCGGGTTTTCCAGCGCCCGTCACACCGACAAAGGCGCCTACAAAGACCTGCTCAACATGGTGTTGGAACTGGCCAGCCCCGCCGACGCCACCGCCGCGATCGCCGACATGGCCGCCAAAGGCGCGTCCTTGACCATGCCATTCGACACCAAACCTGTCCCCACCCAACCAGTCTCGATTCCCCGGTACCCCGCAACGACTGCGCTGAGCTACACCTGGACCGCGCACTACCCCGAACCCGGGGGGCCGCGTTTCACGGTGACCGCCCTCAGCGCTCACGGACAATACGTGTTGGCACAAGCCGCAACGTCGGCCGACAACGCCGATAGGGCAGCCCAATTGATCGCCACCACCCTCGATGTACAGCAGCCGCTGGTCGACCAATTCAAACCCACGCCACCTGATCAGATGGCTCAACTGCCGCTGGATCCTGATGGCCTCATGGCGCGCACCGTGGCACCCCGGCAAGAAAACGAGTCGATCAGCGACGGCGTCTATGACGCGCACGGCGCCCTGCACCTGGCTCCCGACGACCCGGTGCATTTGGCGGCGCTGTTCAAATCCGCTGCCGTGCAACAGGTGGCCTGGGTGGTGGAAACCAGGATCTACCAAACCCCGGACAGCGGCTCAGCCGCGCGCCTGGTGGCTGACATGACCGGCCCGAACCAGGTTCGCGGGATCAGTGGCATGCCCAAAGCGAAATGCTTCAACGAGACCCTGGCCTACTGGTGTGTGGCCCGCGCGGACCGCTACGCCTACGAGATGCAAAACGAACAAGAACACGCACTACATCAGATGATGGCCGCCCAATACCGCATGCTGACCGGAAAGTAAGCCCCTCATGCCGCTTGCCGTAGGAACCGTCATCGCCGGATACCGCATCGAAAACGTGCTGGGCTCAGGTGGAATGGGCACCGTCTACCTGGCCCGCCACCCCACATTGCCGCGCAGCGATGCACTGAAGATTCTGTCCGCCGAGCTGTCGGTGGACCGCCAGTTCCGGATCCGGTTCACCCGCGAAGCCGACCTGGCCGCCACCCTCAACCACCCCAACATCGTGCGGGTCTACAACCGCGGCGAAACCGACGGGCATCTGTGGATCGCCATGGAGTACGTCGAAGGAACCGCCGCTAACGATTTGGCGCGCGCTAACCTCACCCCGACCCGCATCGTGCGCATCATCACCGACGTCGCCGCCGCACTCGATTACGCACACTCGCGCCGGGTGCTGCACCGCGACATCAAACCCGGAAACTTCCTAATCTCGTCACCGGGCAGCGATCACGAGCGAGTGTTGTTGGCCGACTTCGGCATCGCGCGCGCCCTCGACGATGCGACCACGTTGACCGCGACAGGCTCGATGGTCGGCACCGCGGCCTACGCGGCGCCCGAGACCATCGAAGGCCGCCCGGCCGATCACCGCACCGACATTTATTCCCTGGGCTGCGCCTTGTTTCGGCTGCTGACCAGCCGCACCCCCTACGAAGACAACTCATTGTCGGCAACGCTGGCCGGACACCTGATGCGACCCGTCCCGCACCCGACAGAAATCAACCCCTCTTTACCACCTGAGATCGACGACGTGATCGCCCGCGCGCTCGCCAAAGACCCCGATCAGCGCTTCCAAACGGCCGGCGCGCTGGCCGCGGCGACCAGCGCCGCATTCACCAATAACCCTGCGCCACCGACCACCACCGGCCCCACCGGGCCCCGGGCGAGCAACGCGACCAATCCCACGCTGAGCTATCCACCGACGCCGCCCCACGCCCAGCCGGTGTGGCCCGCCTATGATCCCCGCGGAGCAGCCGCGCCACCGAACAGTGCTATGCCCCAACAGTTCGCAGGTGTACCGTCCGGCCCAACGCCGACTGGCCCTGCCGGTTCCGCACCAACGCCCAAGGGCCGCAAACGCACTCGTCTCATCGTGGGCGCGACAGTGCTTGTTGCTGCCCTGGTCGCGGCCACCGTGGTGGGCATTCACCTGTTCGGTCACACCAGCGGCGACTTGGGCCCCTACCAGCCACAAACCCTGAACACCAAATTCGGCACCCTCAAACTCGAGCACCGCCCGGTGGCCATCGCCGCACTCGGACCCGGCGACCCCGATGCTGTGCTCTCGCTGGGCGCTCAGCCGGTCTTGATCAACGCCGCTGGCGCCACCACACCGAGCTGGTTGCAACCGCTCATGCACTCAACCCCACCGGTATTCGCGGCCGCTGATGCCGCCGCCATCACCGCGGCCAAACCCGACCTGATCATCGACACCGGCGACGTCGACCAACCTACCTACAACGCGTTGGCCTCGATCGCGCCGACACTGACCCGGCCCGCCGACAACAGCCAAGACTGGACGTGGCAGACACAACTGAACTGGGTCGCCACGGCACTGGGTCGCACCGACGCCGCCAAGACGCTACTGGACAAGGCGCAATCCGAGCAGAACACGATCCGCTCCGAGCACCGCAGCTTTCTCGGCAAATCGGCCGTCGTGATCAACTACACAGGCACCACGACCACGACCACGACCACGGCCGCGGCGACCCCGTCACCGCCGAGTAGCTACCTGGAAAGCATCGGCTTCACCTACAACCCCCACTACAAGCGCAGCCCTGGCGGCCCACCGCAGGTTCCCTTCAACATCAACGACGTCGACTACATCGGCCAGCGCAGCGACGTCATGCTGCTATTGCGGACCGACCCCGCCGCCGGCGGCGGCGGGTACGCCGGCTTGCCCGCCAAATACACCAGTTTCGGGGGCACCCTGGTCGTCATCGATGATCCCGCGACCATCACCGCCCTCAATACCGGCGGACCTGCGGCCACCAGCTACCTCAACACCGCACTGGTCACCAAGCTCACCAACCAAATCCACTAGCGCCTGTCCGACAATGTCGAGTCAGACGGCCCGCCACTGGTCCGGCTTCTTCTTGTCGGTGAGATGCCGAACGCGCGCCACCAGTGGTGAATGACCCTGCTTTTTTGCCCAGTCGATCGCATCCTGCTGGGTTGAGGCCCGGTGGAGTTCGCTATCAGCGTGGTCTTCGACGACATAGTGCGAGATAGCGTCTCCTTCGCGGCCTTTGGGTCGCGGTTCGACGTAGACGTTGCCCATGAGTGTTTCTCCGTTCTGCGTGCTGGTCAGACAATCTCTGCGTACCCAGCCCGTGGGCCCGTGTCACACAGCGCCGCGAGGTGACACGTGCGGCAGCCTGAAACGGGCGGCGACCATCCGCCACCTGTAACCAGGAGAGTCAGGACGTTCGCCGCAAGCGCCGCACGTCGTGTTCGACACAACCCACGCGTTCGGCCGCCTCTGCGACCGAGAGCTCGGGGTTAAGGAGGATTTGCAACTCGGCGGTAGTGAAGGTCGGTTCGACGTCCCAGGGAGCCTCATCCCACCCGGTTTCACTGAAGCCAGAAAACAGTTCGTCGCACATAGCTATCCTCACGAAACATGGAGAAGGACCGAAGATTTCGATGAATGAGGTCGGGGGCTGCGTCGCCCGCCGGGATGACCTCCGTGTGTTGATCGTACCGTCGCGGTGTTCCATTTGCTGGCTTACAGCCGCGTGAGATCGCAGGCTGTACGTCACTAGCCGATTCGAGGTCATCGCTCGTAACCACCCGATGCACGATCGAAATTCGGTGAACGACGCAGAAAAGTGCGGAGAGCGACGAGTGGGAAACCTGCGTAGACCCACTGGTGTCGAAGGCGCGAGGTCGGCCGCGATCGGGTGAACTTTAGAGTTCGAGGCCGTTGCCGCGGTTCTGGTGGCGGCCGCGGGTGCGGTCGCGTTCGGCGATGGAGTCCAATCGCTGTGCGGTGGCGGCGATGTCGCGCAGCTGCGCAAGCACTTGGGTGCGTTGGTACAGGACTTCGACGGCGCGGCTGCGCTCGGGGCTGGGTGTGCTGGTGGCGGCGAGGTAGTGTTCGGCGCGCTCGATGGCGGTGCGAGGTTGGGTGCGGCCGGGGTCGGGGGTGCCGAGGTGTTGGGTGTTGGGCAGGTCGTTGGTGAGCACGGCGATCAGGGTGTGGGTGGGCTGTCGATCACCGGGGGTGGCGACCAGTACAAGTTTGGTGTTGGTGGCCGCGGCGGTGTGGGCGAGCCAGCGCAGTTGTGCCGGGGTGAGGGTGTCGGCGTCGTCGACGATGATCAGGCTGCCCAGCGGTGGTTTGTGTCGCTGGGCGGTGAGGTCGGCGCGGTAGTCGTCGATGCTGGTGGTGGTGTCGGCGTAGGTGTGGTCAGGGGCGTTGTCGGAGCCGGTGACCGCCAAGGTGGTCTTGTTGTGGTGGTGGGCGGTGTCGGCGAGGGCGCTCAGGGTGGCTGTTTTGTCGGCACCGGGATGCAGGTGGAGCAGCTGGACGCTGTGAATGTTGGTGGTCAGCGCGCTAACGGCGCGGCGATGCGCGTCGTCGAGGCCATCGAGGGCGGCCGGCGGAGGTGTGTAGAGGGCGGCGGGGCTGGCAGCGCTGGCCGCGTCCAGGAAGTCGACTTCGGCCTGAAGCTGGTCGAGATCGGCGCCCAGATCGTAAGTGTGGGCGGGGGTTTGGGCTAGCGAGCGGGCGGCTGCGGCTTCGGCGCGGGCGAGCTGGTCATCAAGGTTGCGGGCGCGTCGGCGGGCGAGGTTGAGGGTGTCGGTGTCGGCGCGCACGGCTTGCGCGCGGCGCGCGTGCAGGTGGTGTTCGGTGACGATGCCGGCCTGGCCGCCGGCGCTGTCGATGAGGTCGGCGCGCGCACCCTCGAGGCGGTCGCGCGCGGTGCGTACCGCGGCGTCGACGTGCTCGGTTTGTTCGCTGACCTGAGTGTGGTGTTGCTGGTAGCGGTCCGCGATGTCGTGGTCGCCGCGTTCGGTGGCCGCGGTGATCGCGGCGGCAAGCTGGGTGAGGAGTTGATGGTGCAGCTCGGCGGTGTCTTCGGCGTGCACCCAGCGGCCATGCGCCTGGGCGAGAGCCTGCTGGTAGGGGCGTTGTTCGACGAGCCGTTGGTGCAGCTTGGCGAGTTCTGCAGCGGCCGCGCGTTCAGCGGGTCCACCGCCGCCGGACAGGATGGCGTCGACGAGTTGGCGGGCGTGGTGGTGGGCGTCTGGGCGGTCGTGGTCGTCGGCGGCGGCGGTGGCGGCGGCGGCAGGACCGTGACGGTGGTGCTGTTGTCCGGTCC
>NZ_MVIJ01000008.1 GCF_002086735.1 Mycobacterium scrofulaceum
GTCGCTATCCACGCCGACCACCACCGTGCCGACCACCACCTCTTCGCCGCCGCCGACGACGACGGAATCCCCGCCGACCACGACGTACTCGCCGCCCACGACCACCCCGCCCACGACCACAGAGACGGCGCCCACCACCACGTACTCGCCGCCCACGACCACCGAGACCGCGCCGACCACGACCTACTCCCCGCCCGCGACCACGCACGAGCAACCGACCACCACCTACTCGCCCCCGCCGCCGCGCACGCAGACCCAGACGCAACAAACCGTGCCGCAGACGCATACGCAGCAGCCGTTGGTGCCGCAGCAACCGCACACCGGCGGCGGCCATTACGGGTTCTGAAGCCGCGATGCCCGACGCCGTCACAGTGGTGCTGCCCTGCCTCAACGAGGAGGAGTCGCTGCCGGCCGTGCTGGCGGCCATCCCCGGCGGCTACCAGGCGTTGGTCGTCGACAACAACAGCACCGACGACACCGCCGCGGTCGCACGCCGGCACGGCGCCCGGGTGGTCGCCGAGCCCCGGCCGGGGTACGGCTCGGCGGTGCACGCGGGCGTGGTCGCGGCGAGCACCCCGATCGTGGCGGTCATCGACGCCGACGGGTCGATGGACGCCGGCGACCTGCCGCGGCTGGTCGCCGCGCTCGGGCAGGGCGCCGATCTGGTGATCGGGCGGCGCCGGCCGGTGCCTGGGCTGCACTGGCCGTGGGTCGCCCGGATCGGCACCGTGGTGATGAGCTGGCGGCTGCGCACCCGGCACGGGTTGCCGGTGCACGACATCGCGCCGATGCGGGTGGCCCGCCGCGACGCGCTGCTGAACCTGGGCGTCACCGACCGGCGCTCGGGTTACCCGCTCGAGCTGCTGGTGCGCGCCGCCGCCGCCGGCTGGCGCGTGGTCGAACTCGACGTCAGCTACGGTCCCCGGACCGGCGGCAAGTCGAAGGTCAGCGGTTCGCTGCGGGGCAGCGTGACCGCGATCCTCGACTTCTGGAAGGTGATCTCGTGACGCTGCCGGTGACGCTGCTGGTGGTCGCCAAGGCGCCCGAGCCGGGGCGGGCCAAGACCCGGCTCGCGGCGACGGTCGGGGACGTCGTCGCCGCCGAGATCGCCGCCGCCGCGCTCCTGGACACGCTGGACGCGGTAGCTGCCGCGCCGGTGGCCAACCGGGTGGTGGCCATGACCGGCGCCCTGGACGCCGCCGCCGGCGCCGACGAGATCCGGGACCGGCTGCGGTCTTTCACGGTCATCCCCCAGCGCGGTGACGACTTCGCCGACCGGCTCGCCAACGCCCACGCCGACGCCTCCGACGGCCTTCCGGTGGTGCAGATCGGGATGGACACGCCCCAGGTGACCGCCGAATTGCTGGCCGACTGCGCGCGCGGGCTGCGGGAGGCGCCGGCGCTGCTCGGGCCGGCCGCCGACGGCGGCTGGTGGGTGCTCGGTCTACGGAGCCCCGCGGCGGCCGAATGCCTGCGCACCGTCCCGATGTCCCGGCCGGACACCGGACTGCTGACGTATCGGGCGTTGCAGGACATGGGAATTGCCGTGCACGCGGCGCCTCAGCTGACCGACTTCGACATCGTCGACGACGTGGCCGCAGTGCGCGCGGCGTGCGGCCCGGCCAGTCGTTTCGCGAAGCTCACCCTCGCGGCCGGCCTGTGACGGTCCGCCAGGGCTACTCCGAAGTCGCGTCGACCAGCGCTGGTTCGGCCTCCGGCCGGCTGGGCAGCGCGGCGGACTTTCCGGCGAACGGGCGTCGCACGTACATGGTCCACGTGATGAGCGCCGCGGCGACGTACAAGGCCAAGAACAGCGCGAACGCCGCCGAGTCGGAACCGGTGCTCTGGTAGGACTGCCGCAGCGCGAGATTGACGGCGACGCCGCCGAACGCCCCTGCCGCGGCGGCGAATCCGATCAGCGCTCCGGACATGTTGCGTGACCAATGGCGACGCTCGGCTTCGATGACGTCGAGTGTGTGGCTGCGTGCTTCGATCACCGCCGGAATCAGCTTGAAGACCGACCCCTTCCCGAGGCCGGCCAGCAGGAACAGGATGAGCAGGCAGACGATGTAGCCGACCATGGTGGCGGCGCTGGTCGGCCCGGGGTTGTGGTCGGCGTGGATAGCGACGGCGGTCAGCACTGCGGTCGCGACGACCATGCTGGCGAAGACGGCCAGGGTGACGCGGTTGCCCCCGAAGCGGTCGGCCAGCCTGCCGCCGTAAATCCGGGACAGCGATCCCAGCAGCGGCCCGATGAAGGCGAGCTCGGCGGCGTGCAGCGACGCTTGCGCGGCACCCTGCCCGCTGGCGATGAAGTTGATCTGCAGCACCTGGGCGAACGCGAAGGAGAACCCGATGAACGTGCCGAACGTACCGACGTAGAGCAGCGCGAGTACCCAGGTGTCGCGCTCGAACATCACCGACCGCATCGTGGCGACCTCGATGCCATGCTCCAGGTTGTCCATGAACAGTGCCGCCGCGATCGCGACCACGGCCAGCAGCAGCAGGTACACCGCACACACCCAATAGGGTTGGCGGTCACCGGCGACGGCGATCACCAACAACCCGACCACCTGGACCGTCGCCACACCGAGGTTGCCTATCCCGGCGCTGAGCCCGAGCGCCGAACCCTTGAGCCGGTGCGGGTAGAAGGCGTTGACGTTGGCCAGCGACGCGGCGTAGTTCGCGCCGCCGCAGCCCGTCAGTGCCGCGCACACCGCGTACGTCCACAGCGGCAGGCCCGGGTTGGCCAGCAGCACGATCGTGCCGCCGGTGGGGATCAGCAGCACCGCAGCGGAAAACGTCGTCCAGTTGCGGCCGCCGAAGGCGGCGATGCCCAGCGTGTAGGGGATGCGCAGGCACGCCCCGCTCAGCGTGGCGATGGCGCCGAGCAGTAGCTTGTCGGCCGGCGAAAAGCCGTACACCGATGCGGGCATGAACAGGACCATCACCGACCAGAGCGCCCAGATGGAGAAGGCGACGTGGTCGGCCGCCATCATGCACAGGAGGTTGCGTCGCGCGATCCTTTTGTTTCCGGCCTCCCAAGCGAGGACATCCTCGGGATTCCAGTCGACGATCCGATGCGCGCGGCCCATTAAACCCCCTAATCAAACAGTTGCCGACGTCGACGGTAGACCGGGGAGTCGCTCTTACGGTTCGTGAAAGCTGTGAGTAACCGGTGAATTCCGGCCGGGCTCCGCCTACCAGTTCGTGACGATGATGGTGTTCAGCAGCAGGGCGCCGGCGGCGTTGAGTGCCAGCCACACCCGGTGCGACCGGACGGGCAGCAGCGCGGGGGCCGCGGTCAGCCAGACGGTGAAGGGCAGCCAGATCCGCTCGACCTCGGCCTTGCTCAGCATGCTCAGATCCGCGCAGGCGATGGCGGCCAGCACGGCCAGCAGCAATAGGTGAAACCCAGAGCGGCGCCGGAGGGCGGCCCAGTCGAACACCCGGGCGACGCCCGCGACGCTGCCCAACCCGATCGCGCACACCACGCACGCCAGGTTGGCCCAGCTCCAGTACTGGAACGGCCGGTCCTTCGCGATGCCCTGCCAATAACGTTGCTGTACAAGGGTATAACCGTCGAACCAGTAGAAACCCGCGACCGCGAACGCCGAAGCCAGCGCCACCGCGGCCAGCGCCGCCGGGCCGAGCGCCCGCAGCGCCGCCCGCCAGCCGGCGGCCGACACCAGCACCGCCACCGCCGGCAGCCCCATCAACATCAGGCCGTAGTTGCAGAAGACGCCCCAGCCCAGCAGCAGGCCAGCCGCGGCGGCCGTCAACGCGGGGAACCGGACTTCTCGGCGCACCGCGACCGCCAGCAGGGCGATGCCCCACGCGGCCACCCCGGCGAAGTAGCCGTCGGCGGAGACCGCGATCCAGATCGCGGTCGGCGCCACGGCCACGAACGGCGCGGCGCGGCGCGCGGTCTGCTCGTCGGCCAGCGCGCGGACGGCGATCAGCACCGCGGCGGCCGCGCTCGACCCCGCCAGCAGGCACAGCAGCCCGGCCCAGGCGCCCCCGTGCAGGCCGATCCGGTCCAGCCAGACGAACGTCAGCAACGCCCCGGGCGGGTGGCCCGAGACGTGCGTGGTCCAGGAGTTCGGCTGGTAGTCGACGATCCGGCTCGCGAAGGTGCGCACCGTGGCCGGGATGTCGGTGATGCCCGGCACCTCGGACAGGTACTCGTCTTTGGTGGTCAGCCGGCCGGCGAATCCGCGCTGCCAGCCGTCGATCATCGCCAGTGCGAACGCCCAGCCGCAGGCGGTGGCCCAGGTGCTCAGCGTCAGTACCCGCCACGAAAGCCGTTGCGCCAGAATCGATCCCCACGCCACCGCGGCGACCGCGATCGCGATCGCGGGTCCGGTGCCCCAGCTGGCGTGGATTTCCCAGGCGCCGAAGATCGGTGCGGCCCCGGCGTGCGTGCCGAAGCGCTCCTCGCCCACGTCGGTCCGCGGCCGGACGCCCCAGTGCAGCCGCGGCAACACGAACGCGGCGCCCACCAGCACCGCCCCGGCCGCGACGGCCAACCACTCGCGACGTGCCACCCTCACGGTCGACCAGCCTATTGATCGTCCGAACCGGCGAAGCGGCGCACCAGCGCCATCCGGTCCACCTTGCCGATGCCGCGCCGCGGCAGCGCGTCGAGGACGTGCAACTCGCGTGGCGCGGCGGTGGCGTCCAGGGTGCGCGCCACGTGGGCGCGCAGCGCGTCCAGCGTCGGCGCCGAACGACCCTCGGCCACCACGACCGCGGCCACCACGCGCTGCCCCAGCCGGTCGTCGGCGAGGCCGAAGACCGCGCAGTCCCCGACCGCGGGATGGCTGCCGAGCGCGGCCTCGACCAGCTGCGGCAGCACGGTCAACCCGCCGGTGCTGATCGCGTCGTCGGCGCGGCCCAGCACGGTCAGCACGCCCGACTCGTCGACGGCGCCGAGGTCGTCGGTGCGGAACCAGCCCGGCTCGGCGAACGGGTCGGGGTCCACCGGGTTGCGGTAGCCCTTGGCCAGGGTCGCGCCCCCGAGGACGACGCGCGCGTCGGCCGCCACCCGGACTAAGACGCCGTCCAGTGGCACGCCGTCGTACACGCAGCCGCCCGCGGTCTCACTCATGCCGTAGGTGCGGACCACGGCGATGCCGGCCGCCGCCGCGGCGTCGAGCACGCCCCGCGGGGCCGGGCCGCCGCCGAGTAGCACCGCGTCCAGTTCCGCGAGGGCCGCCGCGGCCCCCGGGTCGGTGAGCGCCTTGGCCAGCTGCGCGGCGACCAGCGACGTGTAGCGCCGGCCGGGGCCCAATCGCCGTATCGCGCCGGGCAATTCGGCGACATCGAAGCCGCCGCTGATGTCCAGCTCGACGGGGGCCGAGCCGGCGAGCGCGCCGCGCACCAGCACCTGCAGGCCGGCGATGTGATGCGGCGGCAACGCCAGCAGCCAGGCGCCGGGCCCGCCCAGGCGGTCATGGGTTGCCGTCGCGCTGGCCGTCAGCGCGGCCGCGGTCAGCAGCGCCCCCTTCGGCGCGCCGGTGGTGCCCGACGTCGTCACCACCACGGCAACGTCGTCGTCGATGGGTTCCCCGACCCGCAGGCCGGCGCGCAGCGCATCCGAGCCAGGCGCGAGCGCGACCAGCGCGGGGTCGCGGCCGTCCAGCACCCGTTCCAGGGCGGGTAGCAGCGCCGAGACGGCCGAACCCGGGGGAACGGTGAGGGCGCGCAGTACGGCTATGCGGGGTCCTCGACCTCGTCCGCGTCGTCGAACGGCCAGCCCACGGCCGCCAACCGGAGCCGGACGCGCTCGACGTCGTCGGGCGTCGGCAGCTCGTCGGTGATCTGGGTGATCAGCACCCCGATGTCGACGTCGTCGAACTCGCCGCGCCGGATCAGCTCACAGGCCACCTCTTTGACGTCGTCGTTGGACATCCGGCGGGCCAGCAGCGCGAGCACCGGGAAGGTGTCCGTCGGTGGGACGCCTTCCGGGTATCCCGCGCGCAGCCACGAGACGATCGAGTTGAGAAATCCGTTCACGCTGGTACAGCTCCCCCCGGTATCCGGCTCCATAACGCGGTGGGCATCAAACGATGCTACTTCGGCTTGACTCCCAGGAAAGCGGTGCCGGTGTGGTGGGCGATGAAGTCCCTGGAGATGTACGCCAGGGCGAAGGCGATCACCACCAGGACCACGCCGTAGATCAGCCAGGCCAGGGCGACCAGCGCCGGGTTCTTCCGCGGCGAGCCGCCGTCGGTGCCGACCTGCCCGGCGCCGACCGCGTGGAATCGGAGCCCCAGGGCGAACAACCCCGGCAACGCGGCCCCGGCCAGCATGGAGAAGATCAGAATCTTGAGGGATGCCTGGTAGTTGAACCAGTCGCTGAAGTGACTCATCAAGCGTTCGCCTTCATCGTGGGATCGTCGGAGTCGTACCGGCCGGAGGCGCCGCTGCCGTTCGTCGGGTGCACGTCGGATGGCGGCTGGTGCTCGGCGGCAGCCTCCAGCCCGGCGGTCAGGTCGCCCTGCCATTCGGCGTTGACGTTCTTGTGGTCGACCTTGACCTTGCGCGACCTGATGTAGATGGCGACCGAGGTCGCGACCAGCAACCCGAAGCCGACGACGGCGCCGGGGTAACCGCCGATCAGGTGGACGATCCAATAGGTGACCGCGCCGACCAAACCGGCCAGCGGCAGCGTCACGAGCCAGGCGACGCCCATGCGGCCGGCCACGCCCCAGCGCACCTCGCCGCCGGGCTTGCCGAGCCCGCTGCCCAGCACCGAACCGGTGCAGACCTGCGTCGTGGACAGCGCGTAGCCGAAGTGGGTGGACAGCAGGATGACCGCGGCCGAGGACGACTCGGCGGCCATGCCTTGGGGCGACTGGATCTCGACCAGCCCCTTGCCCAGGGTGCGGATGATGCGCCAGCCGCCCAGGTAGGTGCCCGCCGCCATGGACAGTGCGCACGCAACGATGACCCACAGCGGCGGCATCGACTCGTTCCTGCTGACCGAGCCGTAGGACATCAGCGCCAGGAAGATGATGCCCATCGTCTTCTGCGCGTCGCCGGTCCCGTGCGCCAGCGAGACCAGCGACGCCGAGCCCCACTGGCCGTAGCGGAACCCGGCCTCGGTGCGTCCAGTCTCGAGGCCACGGGTGATCCGGTAGACCAGCCAGGTCGCGATCGCCCCGACGGCGATGGCCAGGATCGCGGCCACCACTGCCGGGATGAGTACGTGGGACACCAGGCCCTTCCAGATCACCCCGTGTCCACCGACGGCTGCGATCGTGGCGCCGACGATGCCGCCGATCAGCGCGTGCGACGAGCTCGAGGGGATACCGAGGAGCCAGGTCAGCAGGTTCCACACGATGCCGCCGACCAGGCCGGCGAACACCAGCTCCAGCGTCACGATGTGCCCGTCGATGAGGCCCTTGGCGATGGTGGCGGCGACGGCGGTCGACATGAACGCACCCACCAGGTTCAGCACCGCGGACAGCGCGACCGCCGCCTTGGGCTTGAGCGCGCCGCTCGCGATGGAGGTCGCCATCGCGTTGCCGGTGTCGTGGAAGCCGTTGGTGAAATCGAAAGCGAGTGCCGTGATTACGACAATGCTGAGGAGGAACAATTGGATGTTCACAGCGCCTGATTCTCGTAGTTGGGAGATTCGATTGTCGAACGGTGGACCGGTCGAATTGCGGGTGTACCTCGACTTGTCGTCAGATGTTAGCCCCTAGTTAACCGGCCGTTTCGCCTGATCACCGCGGGTGTCGCGGCGTAACGGATGCTCCGGCGGTATCTGCACGAAAATCAGCGTGATCCCGTCGGGGTCGATCACGTGCATCTCGTAGAGGCCCCACGGTTCCTGGCGCGCCTCGCGGGCGATCGGCACGCCCCGGCCCCGCAGCTCGGCCTGCGTCGCCTCGATGTCGCGGACCTGCAGCCACAGCGCGCCGGGGAAGGGGCCCCGGGAGTGGTCCGGGGAGCCGTACCCCGCCAGCTCCAGCAACGACTGACCGGCGAAAAAGACTGTGCCCCCGCCGTATTCGCGGAATATCGCGAGCCCGATCTGGTCCCGGTAAAAGCTCAACGACTGCTGATAGTCCGCCGGCCGGAACAGCACCCGGCTGGCCAGGATCTCCATGGCGTCGTGTCTATCACACGCGCCGGGTCAGCTGCCGTTTTCACGGTTGGGTTGGATGCTTTGCCGTTGCATGATCGCGTTGACGAAGCGGGGACCGAAGGTGTCCAGCGCCTTGGCGGCGATGGCCATCCGCGGCGCGATCCGCACCGGCCGGGTGCGGGCGGCGGTGAGCATCCATTCGGCTGCCTCCTCCGACGTGAGCGCCGGCATGCCCTCGTAGGCCTTCGTCGGCGCGATCATCGGCGTGGCCACCAGCGGGTAGTACAGCGTCGTCGAGTGCACACCCTTGTGGCCCCACTCGGTTTCCACGACCCGGCTCACCGCCGACAGCGCCGCCTTCGACGCGTTGTAGACCGCGAACAGCGGCGACGCCTCGGAAAGCACACCCCAGGTGGAGACGTTGATGATGTGGCCGTCGCCGCGCTCGAGCATCCCGGGGGCCAGGCCGCGGATCAGCCGCAGCGGCGCGTAGTAGTTGAGCACCATGGTGCGCTCGACGTCGTGCCATCGCTCGAGCGATTCGGCCAGCGGCCGGCGGATGGAGCGGCCGGCGTTGTTGATCAGGATGTCCACCCCGCCGAGACGCTTCTCGGCGTCGGCGACCAGCGCGTCGACGGCGTCCATGTCGGAGACGTCGCACGGCATGGGCAGCGCGGTGCCGCCCGCCGCGGTGATCCGCTGCGCCAGCGTGTCCAGCAGTTCACGCCGCCGGGCGACGACCGCCACCGTCGCGCCCTCGCGGGCCAGCAGTTCGGCCGCCGCCTCGCCGATGCCCGACGACGCCCCGGTGAGCAGGATGCGCTTCCCGTTGAGGTCGACCGGCTTGATCGCGGGCCGGTTGACCAGCACCTGCGGGGCCATCGGGGGGCGCATGGTGGCCAGGACGAGCTGATCGGTCAGGCGGCGCAGGGGACTCTTGCTCACGTGGGGAGTCTAGGGCGGGCGTCCGGCGGCGAGCGTCACGCCAGCGTGACGCCGGGCGCCAAAGTGACGCCGACGCTCAGAAGTAGCGGGGGAACCGGCTCCAGTCGGGCGGGCGCTTCTCCAGGAAGGCGTCGCGGCCCTCGACGGCCTCGTCGGTCATGTACGCCAGCCGGGTGGCCTCGCCCGCGAACAGCTGCTGGCCCACCAGGCCGTCGTCGAGCAGGTTGAAGGCGAACTTGAGCATGCGTTGCGCCTGTGGCGATTTGGCGTTGATCTCGGCGGCCCACTGGATCGCCTCGGCTTCCAGGTCGGCATGGCCGACGACGGCGTTGACCGCGCCCATGTGGTGCATCTGCTCGGCGGTGTAGGTGCGGCCCAAGAAGAAGATCTCGCGGGCGAACTTCTGGCCCACCTGGCGGGCCAGGTACGCGCTGCCGTAGCCGCCGTCGAAGCTGCCGACGTCGGCGTCGGTCTGCTTGAACCGGGCGTGCTCGCGGCTGGCCAGGGTCAGGTCGCAGACCACGTGCAGGCTGTGCCCGCCGCCCGCGGCCCACCCGTTCACCAAACAGATGACCACCTTGGGCATGAACCGGATCAGCCGCTGCACCTCGAGGATGTGCAGCCGGCCGGCGCGGGCTGGGTCGACGGTCTCGGCGGTGTCCCCGCTGGCGTACTGGTAGCCGGAGCGCCCGCGGATGCGCTGGTCACCGCCGGAGCAGAACGCCCAGCCGCCGTCCTTGGGTGAGGGGCCGTTGCCGGTCAGCAGCACCACGCCCACGTCGGGGGACATCCGCGCGTGGTCGAGCACCCGGTAGAGCTCGTCGACGGTGTGCGGCCGGAAGGCGTTGCGCACCTCGGGCCGGTCGAACGCCACCCGGACCGTGGCATCGGTGACGTGGCGGTGGTAGGTGATGTCGGTGAGGTCATCGAACCCGGCCACCGGCCGCCAGGCCTGTGCGTCAAAGGGGTTGTTAATCAAGATGTTTGAACTCCTATACCGGGTCGAGCCGGAACACCGCGCAGCGGCCGGCCAGGGCCTCGAACTCCTCCGGGCGGCCCTCGGTGACGAGTCCCGCCCGCTTCATGAAGCCGACGCCCGTCGGCACCTCGCTGGGGAAGAGCCGCAGGATCGGCCGTGCGGCGTCGGCGGACAGCTCGGCCATCCGCACCCGCTGGACGCGGCGGCCGCGCGCGATGGTGGCCTCCCCGGCGGCCCGCGCGTTGGCCACCCAGTCGGCGCCGGGGAACCCGGCGACGACGTATTGCCGGCCGTCGACCGTCATCGGGGTCACCGGTGTCGAGCGCGGCGCGCCGGACTTGCGGCCGGTCACCGTCAACACGACCGGGCTCTCGCCGCCGAAACTCATTCCCAGCCGCGACATCTGGATGAAGACCTTGTTGGCCGGCTTCAGCCACCACGGCGGCTTGATCGGCTTGCCGCTTCCCATAGGCAGCGACGTTACCTCTGGAAGGGCTCGACCCCGTGCGGCTGGGGCGCCGTCGTACCGATGGCGTCGAGCCTTTCCAGCGCGGCGGCGCTCAGCGTGACGTCCCCGGCGGCGACGTTCTCCTGCAGGTGCGCGACCGACCGCGTTCCCGGAATCAGCAACGTGTTGGGCGCGTGCGCCAGCAGCCAGGCCAGGCCGACCTGGGCGCCCGTCACGCCGAGGTCGCCGGCGACCTCGGCCACCGCCGGATGGTCGGCGACCTTCGGGAAGCCGGGGAACGACGATCCGAGCGGGAAGTAGGGCACCCACGCGATGCCTTCGGCCGCGCACAGCTGCAGCGTCTCCTCCTGGGAACGGTCGAGCAGGCTGTAGGCGTTCTGCACGCAGGCGATCCCCGCGGGCAGCGCCCGGCGCAAGACTTCCACCGGCACGGCGCTGACGCCGATCGCGCCGATCTTGCCCTCGTCGCGCAGCGCGATCATCTCGGTGAGCTGATCGTCGACGTCCACGATCTGGTCTCCCTCGGCGGCCACGCCGGGCCCGAGGTCCATGCGCCGCAGGTTGACCACCGGAACGCAGTCCAGGCCGAGTTGGCGCAGATCGTCCTCGACCGCGGCGCGCAGGTCGGCGGGCCGCTGCGCGGCGGCCAGGGGGATCGGCTGTTCGCCGGTGTACCGGGCGCCGACCTTGCTGACGATCACGAGGTCCTCGGGGTACGGGGCCAGCGCCGCGCGGATCCGGCGGTTCACCTCGCCGGGGCCGTAGAACGACGCGGTGTCGATGTGGTTGACGCCGAGTTCGACCGCACGGCGCAGCACTGTGGCCGCGTCGTCGACGGTCGGCGACTCGAACAGTTGCATGGCGCCATAGCCCATGCGGGCAACGGGCGTCGCGCCGAGGTTGCCGGGGCCGCCGGGCCGTGGTTGGTCGGTCATGGTGCTCCTTCGTGCCACACTGGAGGAAATGCGGAGGACCCTCCGCTTATCCGGAAGCGTAGCAGAAACGGAGGACCCTCCGCTTTGGTCGAGATTCGATCGGACGCACGCCGGAACCGCGAGAGGCTGCTCGAGGTGGCGACGGCGGCGTTCGCCCAGGGCCGGCCCGTGTCGCTCGAGTCGATCGCGCGCGAGGCCGGCGTCGGAATCGGCACCCTCTACCGCCACTTCCCCAGCCGAGAGGCCCTGGTCGAGGCGATCTACCGCGCCGAACTCGCCGAAGTGGCCGCCGCGGCCGGGCGGTTGCTCGAGCGCCACCCGCCCAAGGACGCGCTGCGACGCTGGATGGACCGCTACGCCGGCTTCGTGGCCGCCAAGCGCGGGATGGCCGAGTCGCTGCACGCGCTCTTCGACTCGGGCGCCATGCAGCCCAGCCAGACTCGCGACAGCATCGTCGGCGCCGTCGACCTGCTGTTGCGGGCCGGCGCCGAGGAAGGCAGCCTGCGCGCCGACGTCCAGGCCGACGACGTGGTGTCCAGCCTGATCGGCATCTTCCTGGCCAGCGGCTCGCCGGAGCAGACCGGTCGCATGCTCGACCTGCTGCTGGCCGGCGTGGTGCCTTAATTCGCCGAGCAGACGCAGAATCGCACGGCGAGCGCGGCTCGCGTGCGATTCTGCGTCTGCTCGCGGGAGAAACTCAGCCGACGGCGCGGCCGGCGCCCTCCCAGAACTGCGCCCGCACGGCCTTCTTGTCGGGCTTGCCCAGCGCGGTCACCGGCACCGACTCGACGACGATCACCTGCTTGGGCGATTGCACCGAACCCTTGCGCTCCTTGACCGCGGACTGGATCTCGACGGTCACCCGCGCCACCGCGTCCTCGTCGGCGGGATGGTCGGGCCGCAGCACGATCACCGCGGTGACGGCCTCGCCCCACTTCTCGTCCGGCGTGCCGATCACGCACACCTGCGCGACGGCCGGGTGCTCGGCGACGACGTCCTCGACCTCGCGCGGGAACACGTTGAACCCGCCGGTGACGATCATGTCCTTGACCCGGTCGACGATGAACCAGAAGCCGTCCTCGTCCTCGCGGGCCATGTCGCCGGTGTGCAGCCAGCCGTCGGAGAACGTCTTGGCCGTCTCCTCGGGCAGGTTCCAGTACCCGCCGGAAAGCAGCGGCCCGGACACGCAGATCTCGCCGACCTCGCCCTGGGGCACCGGGTTGCCGTCGGCGTCCAGCAGTGCCGTGCGGGCGAACAGCGTGGGCCGCCCGCAGGAGGTGAGCCGCTTCTCGTCGTGGTCCTTCTTGGCCAGGTACGAGATCACCATCGGCGCCTCGGACTGCCCGTAGTACTGGGCGAAGATCGGCCCGAAGCGGCGGATGGCCTCGGCCAGCCGCACCGGGTTCATCGCCGAGGCGCCGTAGTAGACGGTCTCCAGCGAGGACAGGTCGCGGGTGTGCGAATCCGGGTGGTCCATCAGCGCGTAGATCATCGACGGCACCAGCATGGTCGCGGTGATCTTCTGCTCCTCGATCACCCGCAGCACCTCGGCCGGGTCGAACTTGGTCAGCACCACCAGCTCGCCGCCCTTGATGATCGTCGGCACGAAGAACGCCGCCCCGGCGTGCGACAGCGGGGTGCACATCAAAAAGCGCGGGTTCTCCGGCCACTCCCACTCGGCGAGCTGGATCGTGGTCATCGTGGTGATCGACTGCGCGGTGCCCAGCACGCCCTTGGGCTTGCCGGTGGTGCCGCCGGTGTAGGCCATCCCGCCGATGTGGTCGGGCGGAAGCTCGGCCGCCACCAACGGCTTCGGCGGATACTTCGCGGCCTCGGCCACCAGGTCCACCGCGGAATCGCCCAGCGCCTCGGGGACCGGGCCGATGGTGAGGACCTGCTTGAGGCCGGGCACCTTCTCCAGCAGGCCCAGCGCCCGCTCGACGAACATCGGGTTGGGGTCGATGATCAGCGACGTCACGCCGGCGTCGCCCAGCACGTAGGCGTGGTCGTCCAGGGAACCCAGCGGGTGCAGCGCCACGCGCCGGTAACCCTGGGTCTGGCCGGCGCCGATGATCATCAGCACCTCGGGCCGGTTCAGCGACAGCAGCCCGACGGTCGCGCCGGTGCCCGCACCGAGCGCCTCGAACGCCTGGATGTACTGGCTGATGCGCTCGGCGAGCTGACCGCCGGTCAGCGTGGTGTCGCCCAGATGCAGCACCGGCTTGTCCTTGTTGCGCTTGAGCGCACCGACCGTCAGGTGTCCGGAATGAATGGGATGGCGCAGCAGCTCGTCACCCATGGCGTCGCTCCTCCTCATCGCATCGCTTTCGCATCGTCGCCGACGCGACCCATGGGCCAAGACTAGAACGTGTTGCAATTCCGGTCAGCCACACCCTCGCGGCACTACGATTCCTGCACATGGCGCACGCTGATCTGGTCTTCACCGGGACCGTACTGACCGTCGACGAGTCGCGGCCAACCGCCGAGGCGCTCGCCGTCGCCGGCGGGCGCATCGTCGCGGTCGGCAGCCGGTCGGACATCGAGGCATATGTCGGCGCCGACACCCAGACCGTCGACGTCGGTGACGGCTGCGTCATGCCGGGATTCATTGAGGCGCACGGTCATCCGCTGATGGAGGCGCTGGCGCTCTCGGACCGCATCGTCGACATCCGGCCCGTCACGGTGCCCAACGCGGACGACGTCGTCGCCGCGGTGCGGCGCGAGGTCGCCGCCAGGGCAGCGGCCGGCGCCTACCTGAACGGCTGGGATCCGCTGCTGCAGGCCGGCCTGCCCCAGCCGACGCTGGCCTGGCTCGACGAGATCGCGCCGGGCGGGCCGCTGGTCATCATCCACAACTCCGGGCACAAGGCCTACTTCAACTCGCACGCGGCCGAGCGCGCCGGCCTGACCCGCGACACCCCCGATCCCAAGGGGGCGCGCTACGGGCGTGGCGCCGACGGCGAGCTCGACGGCAGCGCCGAGGAGATCGGCGCGGTGTTCCCGTTGCTGAGTGGGTCCATCGAGCCCACCAGCTACCCGGCGATGCTGCGCGACGAGTGCGTCCGGCTCAACCGCGCCGGGTTGACCACCTGCTCGGACATGGCGTTCGACCCGGCTTTCGGGCCGCTGCTGGCCGGCCTGCACGACGAGCTGACGGTGCGGCTGCGCACCTACGAGATGTCCAACCCGCAGATGTCCACCGCCGCGACACCGGGGGAGGGCGATGACATGGTGCGCCAGGTTGGCATCAAGATCTGGGTGGACGGCTCACCGTGGATCGGCAACATCGCGCTGTCCTTCCCCTACCTGGACACCGCCGCCACCCGCACGATCGGCGCGGCCGGTTCCTGCGGATGCGCCAACTACACCCGCGAACAGCTGGCCGAGATCGTCGAGGCCTACCTCCCGCTGGGCTGGCAGATGGCCTGCCACGTGCAGGGCGACGCCGGCGTGGACACCATCCTCGACGTCTACGACGAGGCGCTGCGGCGCCATCCGCGCGACGACCACCGGCTGCGGCTCGAGCACGTCGGCGCGATCCGGCCCGAGCAGCTGCGGCGCGCCGCCGGCCTCGGGGTCACCTGCAGCATCTTCGTCGACCAGATCCACTACTGGGGCGACATCATCGTCGACGGCTTGTTCGGGCCCGAGCGTGGATCCCGTTGGATGCCAGCGGGTTCCGCGGTGGCCACCGGAATGCGCATCTCGCTGCACAACGACCCGCCGGTCACGCCCGAGGAGCCCCTGCGCAACATCAGCGTCGCCGTGACGCGGATGGCGCCCAGCGGCCGGGTGCTGGCACCCGAGGAGCGGCTGACGGTCGAGCAGGCCATTCGCGCGCAGACCATCGACGCGGCGTGGCAGCTGTTCGCCGACGACGTGATCGGCTCGCTGGAGGTCGGCAAGTACGCCGACCTGGTGGTGCTCTCGGCCGACCCGCGGACCGTGCCGCCCGAGCGGATCGCCGACCTCGAGGTCCGCGCGACGTATCTGGCGGGCCGCCAGGTCTACGGCCGGTGAGGCCTCCCCTCGATGAGCTGCTGGATCGGCTGCACGTGGTCGCGCTGCCGATGCGGGTGCGGTTTCGCGGCATCACCACCCGCGAGGTCGCCCTGATCGAGGGCCCAGCGGGCTGGGGGGAGTTCGGCGCCTTCCTGGAGTACACGCCGCCCGAGGCGGCGCACTGGCTGGCGTCGGCGATCGAGGCCGCCTACCGCCGCCCGCCGCCGCCGCGGCGTGACCGCATCCCGATCAACGCCACCGTGCCGGCCGTCCCCGCCACCGCCGCCGCCGAGGTGCTGGCCCGGTTCCCCGGGGCGCGCACGGCCAAGGTGAAGGTTGCCGAGCCGGGCCAGACGCTGGCCGACGACGTCGACCGGGTCAACGCCGTGCGCGAGCTCGTGCCGACCGTCCGGGTGGACGCCAACGGCGGCTGGAGCGTCGAGCAGGCGGTGCGGGCGGCGGCCGCCCTGACCGCCGACGGCCCGCTGGAATACCTCGAACAACCCTGCGCGACCGTCGGCGAGCTCGCCGCGCTGCGCCGCCGGATCGACGTGCCGATCGCCGCCGACGAGAGCATCCGCAAGGCCGACGACCCGCTGGCTGTGGTCCGCGCCCGCGCCGCCGACGTCGCCGTGCTGAAAGTCGCGCCGCTGGGCGGTATTTCGGCCATGCTGTCGATCGCCGCCCAGATCGACATCCCCGTGGTGGTCTCCAGCGCCATCGATTCCGCGGTGGGCATCGCCGCGGGGCTGGCCGCCGCCGCGGCCCTGCCGGTGTTGCGCCACGCGTGCGGGCTGGGCACCGGCGGGCTGTTCGTCGAGGACGTGGCCGACGTCGCCGCCCCCGTCGACGGCGCCCTGGCGGTCGGCCCCGTCACGCCCGATCCGGCGCGGTTGCGGGCCCTCGCCGCGCCCCCGGAGCGGCGCCGGTGGTGGATCGACCGGGTCACGGCCTGCCACGCGCTGCTTGTACCGTCGACCGGGTGATCAACCTGGCTTACGACGACCGCGGCTCCGGGGAGCCGGTCGTGTTCATCAGCGGCCACGGCGGAGCCGGCCGGACCTGGCACCCGTATCAGGTCCCTGCGTTCCTGGAGGCCGGCTACCGCGTCATCACCTTCGACAACCGCGGGATCGGCGCCACCGAGAACGCGCAGGGGTTCACCACCCAGACCATGGTCGCCGACACCGCGGCCCTGATCGAGAGCCTCAACGCCGCGCCCGCCCGCGTCGTCGGGATGTCGATGGGGGCGTTCATCGCCCAGGAACTCATGCTCGCGCGGCCCGAGCTCGTCAGCTCGGCGGTGCTGATGGGCACCCGGGGCCGCATGGACAAGACCCGCGAGTTCTTCCGCGACGCCGAGGCCGAGCTGGCCGACGCAGGTGTCCAGGTGCCGAGCTCGTACGAGGCGAAAATCCGTCTGCTGGAAAACTTTTCACACAAGACGCTGAACGACGACGTCGCGGTGGCGGACTGGATCGCGATGTTTTCCATGTGGCCGGTCAAGTCCACCCCGGGAACGCGCTGCCAGCTGGACATCGCCCCCTACACCAACCGGCTGCCGGCCTACCGCAGCATCGCGACGCCGGTCCTGGTGATCGGCTTCTCCGACGACGTGCTGACGCCGCCCTACCTGGGGCGTGAGGTCGCCGACGCGCTGCCCAACGGCCGCTATGTGCAGATTCCCGACGCAGGCCACCTCGGGTTCTTCGAGCGCCCGGACGCCGTCAACGAGGCGGCGCTGAAGTTCTTCGCCGGCAACTGAGCCGGCAACCCGACGTCGGGCGACCGGCTCGCGGGTTGTGACAGGCTGTAGTGGTGAACCCCTCGACGACACAGGCGCGCGTCGTCGTCGACGAGCTGATTCGCGGCGGCGTCCGCGACGTGGTGTTGTGCCCCGGCTCGCGCAACGCGCCGCTTGCGTTCGCGCTGGCCGACGCCGACCGCGCCGGCCGGATCCGGCTACACGTCCGCATCGACGAGCGCACCGCGGGCTATCTGGCCATCGGGCTGGCGATCGCGGCGGGCGCCCCGGTGTGCGTCGCGATGACGTCGGGCACCGCCGTGGCCAACCTCGGGCCGGCCGTGGTGGAGGCGAACTACGCGCGGGTGCCGCTGATCGTGCTGTCGGCCAACCGGCCCTACGAAATGTTGGGCACCGGGGCCAATCAGACCATGGAGCAGCTGGGCTACTTCGGCACCCAGGTGCGCGCCGCCATCAGCCTGGGCCTGGCGGAGGACGCACCCGAACGGCTGGACGCCCTCAACGCCACCTGGCGCTCGGCGACGTGCCGAGTCCTGGTGGCCGCCACGGGATCTCGCACCGCCAACGCCGGCCCCGTGCAGTTCGACATCCCGCTGCGCGAACCGCTGGTGCCGGATCCCGAGCCCCGCGCCGCCGCGATCCCGCCGGGACGGCCCGGGGGACGGCCGTGGACCTACACGCCGCCGGTCACGTTCGACCAGCCGCTGGACATCGACCTGACTCCCGACACGGTCGTCATCGCCGGCCACGGCGCCGCCGCGCATCCCAACCTCGCGGAGTTGCCGACCGTCGCCGAGCCGACGGCACCCGCCCCCGCCAACCCCTTGCATCCGCTGGCCCTGCCGCTACTGCGCCCCAAGCAGGTGATCATGGTCGGCCGCCCGACCCTGCACCGGCCGGTGTCGGCGCTGCTGGCCAACCCCAAGGTGCCCGTGTACGCGCTGACCACCGGTCCGCGCTGGCCGGACGTCTCGGGCAACTCACAGGCCACCGGCACCCGGGCGGTCACCACCGGGACCCCGAGTCCGGCCTGGCTGAAGCGCTGCGCGGAGATCAACCGGCACGCTAATGAGGCGGTGCGCGGCCAACTCGGGGCGCACCCGCTCACCACCGGTCTGCACGTCGCGGCGGCCGTGGCCGACGCGCTGCGCCCGGGGGACCAGCTGGTGCTCGGCGCGTCCAACCCCGTCCGCGACGCCGCGCTGGTCGGCCTGGACACCCACGGCATCCGTGTCCGCTCCAATCGCGGGGTCGCGGGTATCGACGGCACCGTCTCCACCGCGATCGGGGCCGCTCTGGCACACGAGGGCTTCCACGAGGGCCGCACCGTGGCGCTGATCGGCGACCTGACGTTCGTCCACGACAGCTCCGGGCTGCTGATCGGCCCCACCGAGCCGACGCCGCGCCGGCTGACCATCGTGGTCTCCAACGACAACGGCGGCGGCATCTTCGAACTGCTCGAGCAGGGCGACCCACGGTTCTCCGACGTGTCCTCGCGCATATTCGGGACGCCGCACGACGTCGACGTCGGCGCGCTGTGCCGCGCCTATCACGTCGAGAGCCGCCAGATCGAGGTCGACCAGCTCAGCGCGGCCCTCGACGAGCCCGCGGCCGGCATGCAGGTGCTGGAGGTCAAGGCCGACCGGTCCTCGCTGCGACAGCTGCATGCCGCCATCAAGGCGGCCCTGTGAGCGCCTCGTGAACCACGCGAAAAGGCTGCTGCACATCCTGATTCACGGCCGCAGCGACCGGCCGCCGAACACCCCGGCCCGGATTGCGTTGCGCTGGGCCCGGATCGCGGTGTTGATCGTGACCGGCTTGGTCACGCTGCAGTCGGTCCTGCTGGTCGCCGGCGCCTGGCGCGACGACCTGGCGATCGGACACAACATGGGGGTGGCGCAGGCCGAGGTGCTCAGCGCGGGGCAGCGGCGCTCCACCATCGAATTCGTCACACCCGAGCGCGTCACGTACCGCCCCGAGCTCGGCGTGTTGTACCCGTCACATCTGGCCACCGGGATGCGAATCTACGTCGAGTACAACAAGGACGATCCCAATCTGGTTCGCGTGCAGCATCGCAATGCCGGGCTGTCCATCATCCCGGCGGGATCGATCGCGGTGGCGTGCTGGCTGGTCGCGGCGGTCCTGCTGGTCGGCCTGGCGCTGCTGGACAAGCTGCCGGACCGGCGCGTGGAGGCGTCCGACCAGCAGATTTCGCACGACGTATGCCCTTAGGAAACCTTGCCGAAAGTCGGCGCTGACACTGTGGTGTCGTGCGCGTTGCCATCGTCGCCGAATCGTTCCTGCCGGAAGTCAATGGTGTCAGCAACTCGGTGATCCGGGTCCTGGAGCATCTGCGCCGGACCGGCCACGAAGCTTTGGTCATCGCCCCGGACACCCCTCGCGGTGGCGTCCCGGCGGATCGCATCTACGACGGGATCCGGGTGCACCGGGTGCCCTCGCGCATGTTCCCCAAGGTGACCACGCTGCCGCTCGGTGTGCCCACGCCCCGGATGGTGAGCGTGCTGCGCGGATTCGACCCGCACGTCGTGCATCTGGCCTCGCCCGCCCTGCTGGGCTACGGCGGGGTCAAGGCTGCCCGCTGGCTGGGTGTGCCGACGGTGGCCGTGTACCAAACGGACGTACCGGGTTTCGCGGCGAGCTATGGCATTCCCATGACGGCGCGGGCGGCGTGGGCCTGGTTCCGCCACCTGCACAGCCTCGCCGACCGTACCCTGGCGCCGTCCAGTGTGACGATGGAATCACTTGTGGCGCACCGATTCCCGAGAGTGCATCGGTGGGCTCGTGGGGTTGACGTGCTGCGGTTCGCCCCGTCCGGGCGTGACGAGGCGCTGCGGCGCGGCTGGTCGCCGCACGGCAAGCCGATCGTGGGCTTCGTGGGCCGGCTGGCGCCCGAGAAGCACGTCGAGCGGCTCGTTCCGCTGGCGGCGCGCGGCGACGTGCAGCTCGTCATCGTCGGCGACGGCGTCGACCGCAGCAAGTTGCAAAAGGCCATGCCGACAGCGGTTTTCACGGGCGCACTGTATGGCGACGAGCTCGCCTCGGCGTACGCCAGCATGGACGTCTTCGTGCATCCCGGCGAGCACGAGACGTTCTGTCAAGTCGTGCAGGAAGCGCTGGCGTCGGGGTTGCCGGTTATCGCCCCCGACGCCGGCGGCCCACGCGACCTCGTCACGCCCTGGCGCACCGGTTTGTTACTCGGCGTCGACGAGTTCGAGGCGAAGTTGCCGGCCGCCGTCACCCATCTGATCGACCAACGCCAACGCTACGCACTGGCCGCCCGGCGCAGCGTGCTCGGCCGCAGCTGGCCCGTCATCTGCGACGAGCTGCTCGGCCACTACGAGGCGGTGCTCTCGCCGTTCACCCGCCGGCGACTGTTCGCCAAGCGGTACGCGCAGGGGGAGTGAGCAGCGGTCAGCCCTGCGCGAGTTCCGCGACGGGCTGCCATTCCTCCCACGTGCGGAGCCGGCTCGCGTAGTCGGCCTTGGCCGTCTCCAGCGGCGACGAGCCGAAAAACACACGCAGCGGCGGCTTCTCGGCGTCGACCACCCTCAGCAGCGCGGCCGCAGATGCCTCCGGATTGCCCGGGCTGGCCCAGCGCCTGCTGCGCTCGGCCTGCACGGCGGCGCGCACGTCGTCGTACGCCGGGAGCGGATCGGCATGCTTGGCCGAGTCCCCGGCCCAGTCGGTGTCGAAGCCACCCGGCTCGATCAACGTGACATGCACGCCGAACGGGGCGACCTCCTGGGCCAGCGCCTGCGAGAAGCCTTCCAGCGCCCACTTGGACGCGTGGTACATGCCGACCAACGGGAACGCGGTGATGCCCCCGATCGAAGAAACCTGGATGATGTGCCCGCTGCGCTGCTCGCGCAGGTACGGCAGCGCGGCCTGGGTGATCCACAGCGCCCCAAAGACATTCGTCTCGATCTGGTCGCGCGCCTCTTGCTCGGAGAGTTCCTCGACGAACCCGAACTGGCCGTAGCCCGCGTTGTTCACGACGATGTCGAGGCGCCCGAAGTGGTCGTGCGCCCGCTTGACCGCGGCGAAGTCCGCGTCCCGGTCGGTGACGTCCAACGGGATGGGCAACAGGGCGTCGCCGTACTTCTCGGCCAGGTCGTCCAGCGACGCCGTGTTGCGTGCGGTGGCGGCCACCTTGTCGCCGCGCTCCAGCGCCGCCGCGGCCCACGCCCGTCCGAAGCCCCGCGATGTACCGGTGATAAACCAAACTTTTTCAGTCACCCGTGTTGCAACGCCGATCCCGCCACCTAATTCCCTCCCGGGTAGCGTCTTCCTCATGAGTCGCGCGGCGTTGGACAAGGATCCCCGGGACGTCGCGTCGATGTTCGACGGCGTGGCCCGCCGCTACGACCTGACGAACACCGTGCTGTCGCTCGGCCAGGACCGCTTCTGGCGGAAGGCGACCCGGTCGGCGTTGGCGATCGGGCCGGGCCACAAGGTGCTGGACCTGGCCGCGGGCACCGCGGTGTCCACCGTCGAGTTGCAGAAGTCGGGTGCGTGGTGTGTGGCCGCCGATTTCTCGGTCGGGATGCTGGCGGCGGGGGCGGGGCGCGAGGTGCCCAAGGTCGGGGCCGACGCCACCCGGCTGCCGTTCGCGGACGGCGTATTCGACGCTGTGACAATCAGTTTCGGGCTGCGCAACGTGGTCAGCCCGCAGGCGGCGCTGCGCGAGATGGCGCGGGTCACCCGCCCGGGTGGCCGACTGGTGGTGTGCGAGTTCTCCACGCCCACCAACGGGCTGTTCGCCACCGCCTACAAGGAGTACTTGATGCGGGCGCTGCCGCGGGTGGCGCGGGCGGTGTCCAGCAACCCGGACGCCTACGTCTACCTGGCCGAGTCGATCAGGGCGTGGCCCGACCAGGCGGGCCTGGCGCGCGAGCTCAGCCGGGCCGGATGGGCGGGGGTGCGGTGGCGCAACCTAACCGGCGGCGTCGTAGCCCTTCACGCGGGCTACAAGCCCCTGCGTTGAGTGCGACCTAGTGGGCGCCGGCCCGCTGCACGAAGCCGATCTGGTCCGGGCAGTAGTGATCGACCGCGGCGCCGAGGAACTGGAACGCCTGGCCCTGGGTGGTGCCCCGCGGCAGGTTGTGCTGGATGAAATTGGCCGACTTGTACGGGTCGCCGTCGACGCCCCGGCCGATCCGGTCGCAGGTGATCTTGCCCAGCCACGCGAGCTGATCCTGCGGCTGGTAGATGCCGAACCCGTTGACGGTGTTCTTGAACGGGGCGTCGTAGTCGTTGGACGGCGGCGGCGAGGCGAGCGCGGGCGCGGCCAGCGCGACGGCGGCGGCGGCCAGGCCGCCGATAGTAGCCAGCTTCGTTCCCTTCATTAGCCGGACTATACACCGCTCGGCTGAACCGCGCGGAAAATCGTCGACGGCCGCGATCGTGCCGGAGCGCGGTCTTCGCAGGTCAATGACGGTGAGCGGGAACCTCAGCTGAACGGCACCCGGCGATCGAGCAGCCGGGACAGCCGCCCGCCGCCCCGCCAGGCGCGCGCCACCCAGTCGGCGTCCTCGTCGGTGACCAGGTTGGCCATCACCCGCACGGCGATCGTCATCAGCCTCGGGGAGCGCATCGCGATCGGCCCCGTCGTCGGGAGGAACCGCTGAAACGTCAGCAACAAGGCCAACCTGCGTGCGACCGAGAACCCCCGGCCGTAATGCTCCTGCAGCAGCGACGGCCACACCCGCGACAAGTCGCGGCAGTCCAGCAGCTCGGCGGCCAGCCGCCCCGTTTCCATCCCGTAGTCGATGCCCTCGCCGTTCAACGGGTTGACGCACGCCGCGGCGTCGCCGATCAGCATCCAGTTCGGCCCGGCCACCCCGGACACCGCGCCGCCCATCGGCAGCAGCGCCGAGGTCACCGCCCGCGGCGGCCCCTCGAAGCCCCACTCGTCGCGGCGCAGGTCGGTGTAGTGGTTGATCAGCGGCCGCAACGCCAGGTCGGCCGGCCGTTTCGTCGTCGACAACGCCCCGACGCCGATGTTCACCTCGCCGTTGCCGAGCGGGAAGATCCACCCGTAGCCGGGCAGCACTTTGTCCTTGGAGCCGTCGGGTCCGCGCAGCTCCAGGTGCGACGTCAGCCACGGGTCGTCGGCGCGCGGGGAGGCCAGGTACCCGCGGGCGGCGACGCCATACACCGTCTCCTGATGCCAACGCCGGCCCAGCTTGCGGCCCAGCGACGACCGGGCCCCGTCGGCGACGATCAGTTGGCGGCAACCCACCTCCGTGCCGTCGGCCAAGGCCAGCGACACCACTCGCCGCGACGAGTCATGATGCACCGCAACGGCTTTGGTGCCCAGCATCATCCGCGCGCCGGACTCCTCGGCGACCTTGCGGATCCGGTCGTCCAGCTCCAGGCGGGCCACCGCGCTGCCGGTCGAGGGAAACGACGGGCCCGGCCAGCCGACTTCCACCTCGCCGCCGAAACCGCTCATCCGCAGGCCCCGGTGCCGGATCCGGCTGTCCAGCCAATCGCCCAGGCCGAGGCGTTCGCACTCGGCGACCGCGCGCGGGGTCAGCCCGTCGCCGCACGCCTTGTCGCGGGGGAAGCTGGCGGAGTCGATGACCAGCACGTCGTTGCCCGCGCGCGCGGCCCACGCGGCGGCCGCCGAACCGGCGGGTCCGGCGCCCACGACCACCACGTCGGCTTTGGTCTCCACGCTCACCAGTATGTTGGTCGGGTGAGTACTCCGGCGACGGTGGTGGCGGGCGTTGACTTCGGTGACCCCGGGTTCGCCGCGACGGTGCGCGACGGCGTCGGGCGGATCGAGCAGCTCATGGACGCCGAGCTGCGCAGCGCCGACGAGGTGATGACCGACTCGCTGACGCACCTGTTCAAGGCCGGCGGCAAGCGGTTCCGCCCGCTGTTCACCGTGCTGTCCGCCCAGATCGGGCCGGACCCCGACGCGCACGAGGTGACCATCGCCGGTGCCGTCATCGAGATGGTGCACCTGGCGACGCTCTACCACGACGACGTGATGGACGAGGCCGAAGTGCGCCGCGGCGCGCCCACCGCGAACGTCCGCTGGGGCAACAACGTCGCCATCCTGGCCGGGGACTACCTGTTCGCCACCGCCTCGCGGCTGGTCTCGCTACTGGGACCGGAGGCGGTGCGGCTGATCGCCGAGACGTTCGCCCAGCTGGTGACGGGCCAGATGCGCGAGACGCGCGGGCTGACGGGGGCGGCCGAAGGCGCCGACCCCATCGAGCACTACCTGAAGGTGGTGTACGAGAAGACCGCCTGCCTGATTGCCGCGGCCGGCCGGTTCGGCGCCATGTTCTCGGGCGCCGAGACCGAGCAGGTCGAGCGGCTGAGCCGGCTCGGCGGCATCGTGGGCACCGCCTTCCAGATCTCCGACGACATCATCGACATCGACAGCGACTCACACGAGTCGGGCAAGCTGCCCGGCACCGACATCCGCGAAGGCGTGCACACCCTGCCGATGCTCTACGCGCTGCGCGAACCCGGGCCCGACGCGGCGCGGCTGCGCGAGCTGCTGGCCGGCCCTATCGACGACGACGACGCGGTGGCCGAGGCGCTCGCGCTGCTGCGGGCGTCCCCGGGCATGGCAAAGGCCAAGCACACGCTGGCGGAATACGCGGCGCAGGCGCGCGACGAGCTGGCCCTGTTGCCCGACCTTCCCGGACGGCGCGCGCTGCAAACGCTGGTCGACTACACCATCAGCCGGCACGGCTAGCGCGTCGTGGAACCCCGAAGGTCATCTCGCGCGTTCAATTGACAGCAGTCAAGCAATGATCGTGCTCTAGGAGGACACCGATGACCTGGCATCCGCATGCCAACAGGGCCAAGACCTTCTTCCTGCTGGTCGGAATGTCCGCGTTGATCGTGTTTGTCGGATCGCTGTTCGGCAGGACGGCCATGTTCCTCGCGGTGCTGTTCGCCATCGGGATGAACATCTACACGTACTACAACAGCGACAAGCTCGCGCTGCGCGCGATGCACGCCCAACCCGTGTCCGAGCTGCAGGCGCCGGCGATGTACCGGATCGTTCGTGAGCTCGCCACCGCCGCGCACCAGCCGATGCCCCGGCTGTACATCAGCGACACCAACGCGCCCAACGCCTTCGCGACCGGCCGCAACCCGCGCAACGCCGCCGTGTGCTGCACCACCGGCATCTTGGGGATCCTCAACGAGCGTGAGCTGCGTGCGGTGCTGGGCCACGAGCTCTCCCACGTCTACAACCGCGACATCCTGATCTCGTGCATCGCCGGCGCGATGGCGTCGGTCATCACCGCGCTGTCCTACATGGCAATGTTCTTCGGCGGCAACCGCGACGAAGAGGGCAATCCCTTTGCGCTGCTGTTCGTTTCGCTGCTGGGTCCGATCGCCGCCACGGTGGTGCGGCTGGCGGTGTCCCGGTCGCGGGAGTACCAGGCCGACGAGTCGGGCGCGGTGTTGACGGGCGATCCGCTGGCCCTGGCGTCGGCGCTGCGCAAGATCTCGGGCGGTGTCCAGGCCGCCCCGTTGCCGCCGGAGCCGCAGCTGGCCAGCCAGGCGCACCTGATGATCGCCAACCCGTTCCGCGCGGGCGAGCGAATCGGGTCGCTGTTCTCGACGCACCCGCCGATCGAGGACCGCATCCGCCGGCTGGAGGCGATGGCACGCGGTTAGTCCCACGGGGCCGTCGCGAGCCTAACCTGGCTGCGAAGTTTTGCCGTCAAAATCGCAGTGACGTTAGGCTCGCGAGCCGGCCCCAATCACGCTGCGGCTTCAGGTCTTTCGGCTTCGACGGTCTCGCGCGCATGCTGGCGGGGAGCATGGCCCGTCTCGAGCCTTCCCCGGATGTGGACCGTGCCGCCGTTGGCCTCGTGCTGGCGCTGCCAGTCGCCGATCGCCTGGTGCGCCGCGTGATCCAGGTAGTGCACCGACACCTCCACCGTGACGACGGTTCCGCCGGGGATGGACGAGAGCACCCGCGTCAACCGGGGGAGCGCGAGAAACGTGCACGCCGCGCCCTCGATCACCACCTGCCACTCGCCGTCGACCGGCTCGGCCTCGACCTTGGCCCTGATCACCCGCCAACCGGTCAGCGCGATGGCCAGCGCCAGGCCGATCATCACCCCGTGCAGCAGGTTGAGGAAGACGACGCTGACGGCGGTCACGACGTAGACGGCCAGATCGCCGTGCTTCATCGCGGTTTCGATGTGGGCCGGCTTGAGCAGCTGAATGCCGATCACGATGAGCAGCCCCGCGAGCGCGGCGGTGGGGATCTCGTCGACCAGACCGGCGAACGGGATGGTGAACAGCAGGATCCATACGCCGTGCAGGAAGGCCGAGGCGCGCGATTTGGCGCCGGCGTTGACGTTCGTCGAGCTGCGGACGATGACGCCGGTGATCGGCAGCCCGCCGATGGTGCCCGACGCGATGTTGGCGGCGCCCTGCCCGACCAACTCGCGGTTGAAGTCGGTGCGGGGCCCGTTGTGCATGCGGTCGACCGACACCGCGGACAGCAGGCTCTCGACGCTGGCGATGAGCGCGACGGTGATCACCCCGATCGCGAGCGCACCCCAGTTGCCGTGCGGAATGTCGGGCAGCTGCAACGCGTCCAGCGGCGATCCTTCGAGGTCGATCCGGCGCACGTGGAACGGGAAGACGACCGACACCACGGTCGCGGCCACGATCGCGACCAATGGCCCCGGAACGCGCCGCACCTTGGCCGGAACCCACCGCCACGCGACGAGGATGGCGATCACCAATGCGCCGAGGATGACCCCGGGCCGGTGCGCGTCGACGATCTGGCCCGGCAGCCCGATGACGTTGTGCCAGGCGGTGCTCTTGGACTTTCCGCCCAGCAGTACGTGCGCCTGCTGCAGGGCGATCGTGATGCCGATGCCGGCCAGCATTGCGTGCACCACCACCGGTGAGATGGCCAGCGCCGCCCGCGCGACGCGGCTGAGTCCCAGCAGCACCTGCAGGACGCCCGCGGCCACGGTGATCAAACACGTTACGCCCCAACCGAAGTCGGATACCAAGTCGGCGACGACGACGGTCAGGCCGGCCGCGGGGCCGCTGACTTGCAGTGGCGACCCGCCGATGGCGCCGACGACGATCCCGCCGACGATCGCGGCGATGAGCCCGGCGAGCACCGGGGCGTTGGAGGCGATCGCGATCCCCAACGACAACGGGAGCGCGACCAGGAAGACCACCAGCGACGCGGGCAGATCGTGCCGGACGATCGATCGCAACCGGTCCCTGCGTGATTCGTTGCCCTGGTCGTGAGGTTGATTGCCGAGCTCTTCGCTGTTCTGCATCGGGCGCGTCCCTCGTTAGGCGTTTGCGGGGGATGTTCCGATAGCCGCCCCTGTTGCGCTGCATTACGTCGTCGTAAACTCTTGACGCACAAACGGTTACGACCCGGCCGGACCCACAGGATCATGGCCGGGAATCCCTGGCTGCCTCTCGACCGTATTTTGCTGGCAAACCCCGGTCAAGCGGACGGGCCCGGCCCATATCGAATGCAAAGATTTGAATTCCGCGCCGGCGGAAGCCCAGGTCAGAACCCCGAGCCGTAGACCTCGTGCCCGGGCACCTCGACCATCAGGCCGCGGTAGGCATCCTCGACGGTCGAACCGTGGTTGATCACGGCATCGACTTCGCGGGCGATCGGCATGTTCAGGCCGAACTCGTTGGCGAACTCCATGATCACGCTGGCGGCCTTGACACCCTCGGCGACCTGGTTCATCGAGCCGATGATCTCGTCGATCGGCTTGCCGGCGCCCAGTTGCTCCCCCACGTGGCGGTTGCGGCTGCGCTGGCTGGTGCACGTCACGATGAGGTCGCCGAGGCCGGCCAGGCCGGGGAAGGTGTCGGGGTTGCCGCCGACGGCCACGCCCAGTTTCGTCATCTCGCGCAGCGCGCGGGCGATCACCAGGGCGCGGGTGTTCTCCCCGATGCCCAGCGAGTAGCCCATCCCGACCGAGATGGCGTAGACGTTCTTCAGCGCCCCGGCCATCTCCACCCCGATCACGTCGTCGGTGGTGTACACGCGGAATCGGCGAGTGCGGAACAGCCCGGACAGCCGGGTCGCCAGATGCTGGTCGGGCATGGCCAGCACCGCCGCCGCGGCATAGCCCTCGCCGACCTCGCGGGCGATGTTCGGCCCCGCCAGGATGCCCGCCGGGTGGCCGGGCAGTATCTCCTCGATGATCTGCGACATCCGCATGTTGGTGCCCTGCTCGAGCCCCTTGACCAGGGACACCACCGGCACCCACGGCCGCAGTTCCATCGCGAGCTCGGTCAGCACCCCCCGGAACCCGTGCGAGGGCACGCCCATGACAACGACGTCGGCGCAGCTGGCCGCCTCGGTGAAGTCGGTGGTGGCGCGCAGGGTGTCACTCAGCACCGCCTCGTCGCCGAGGTAGCGGCTGTTGCGGTGATTCTCGTTGATGTCCTTCGCGGTCTCCTCCGAGCGCACCCACTGCAGCGTCGGTCCGCGGCGCGCGCAGATGGACGCCACTGTGGTTCCCCAGGAACCGCCACCGAGGACAACGACGTTGGGTTCGCGCGTCTGCACTGCCATGGCGATCAGCGTATTGCCGACACCTCAGATTTAGTAGCAGTTCACGAACTTCGCCGGCGGCCGGATCGCGCTCAGCCCGCCAGGGGCGTCCGGTCGGATGCCCGGCCGAACACCATCGCCTCCTCGACGCGGTCGAAGCGGTAGTCGATGGCGTCGGCGAGGTAGTTCTGCCGCACGTTCCACGGCCGCTTGGTGCCCGATTTCGGCAGCGCGTGCACCGACCGCAGCACGTATCCGGCGTTGATGTCCCAGGACGGCTTCTCGGTCATCGGCTCGTTGCCGCGGTGCGGGTAGGCGTGGGTGTAGCCGTGAGAGGTCATGTGCGCCAGCAGCTTCGCGGTGGCCCGGGCGGTGATGTCGGCGCGCAGCGTCCACGACGCGTTGGTGTAGCCGACGCACCAGAACAGGTTGGGCACGTCCTCGAGCATGTGCGCCTTGTAGACGAAGCGGTCGTTGGTCTTGATCTCGGTGCCGTCCAGGCTGATCGCGGTCCCGCCCAGCGCCTGCAGCTGCAGGCCGGTGGCGGTGACGACGATGTCGGCGTCGAGGTGCCCGCCGGATTTCAGCGCGATACCGCCGGTGTCGAAATGGTCGATGTGGTCGGTGACCACCTCGGCGCGGCCGGCGGTGATGGCGTTGTACAGGTCCGCGTCCGGGATCAGGCACATCCGCTGGTCCCACGGGTTGTAGCGCGGCTTGAAGTGGGTGTCGACGTCGTAGCCCTCGGGCAGGCTGGCGATCGCCTTGCGCCGCAGCAGCGATCGCACCAGCCCCGGCGCCTTGCGGGACAGGGCGAAGAACACCGCCTCGGTCAGCGCGCTGTACATCCGGACGACGAGGTGGGCCGGCTTGCGCGGCAGCACTTTACGCGCGAGGGCGGCGACCTTGCCGTACTTGGACGCCGAGATGAGATACGTCGGCGACCGCTGCAGCATGGTCACTTTGGCGGCCCGGTCCGACAGCGACGGGAGCAGCGTGACCGCGGTGGCCCCGCTGCCGATCACCACCACCTTCTTGCCGGTGTAGTCCAGGTCTTCCGGCCAGTGCTGGGGATGCACCACGGTGCCGCCGAACGCTTCGATGCCCGGGAAGTCGGGGGTGTACCCCTCGTCGTAGTTGTAGTAGCCGCTGCCGAAGAACAGGAACCGGCCGCGGTAGAGCCGCTGCGCGCCGTCCTGCTCGACGGTGACCGTCCAGGTGTCGGTGGACGAATCCCAATCGGCCGAGCGGACGTAGCTGTGGAACCGGATGTGGCGATCGATGCCGTACTTGCGCGCCGTGGCGACCAGGTACTCGCGGATGTGGACGCCGTCGGCGACACCCTCCTTGCGGGTCCACGGCTCGAACGGGAAGGACAGCGTGAAGATGCTGCTGTCCGAACGCACGCCGGGGTAGCGGAACAGGTCCCACGTGCCGCCGATCTGCGCGCGCCGCTCCAGGATGGTGTAGGTCAGCCCCGGGTTGCGCTCGCTGATCCGGTATGCCGCATCGATGCCGGAGATGCCGGCGCCGACGATGATGACGTCGGAGTAGTCGGCCTCGCTAGGGGTCATCGTGAACCTCGCTCACATTGTGGGACTGGTCACTACATTAGGCACCCACCGGTTGGCCGGGCCAGTAATCGTCAGGACGGCTCCATCAGCACGTCGACGTGCAGCGGCGCGCAGCGGTCGATCAGCCAGATCTGGTCCGCGGGGCTGGCGAAGATGCGCGCATGCGACGGGTCCTGGGCGAACGCTTTCTCGCACCGGTCGCCGAAGAAGACGTAGGCCTTGGCGTCGTTGCACTGCCGCGACATCCACACCAGCCCGTCCAGCCCGGCGCCGTGCGCGGCCTCGGCCCACCGCACCGTGGAGGCGTAGCTCGACGCCGGGCTCGCGGTGAGGTCGGCGGCGGTGACCTTGAGGCGGCGCAGCCCGGTGCCGTGCAGCACGCCCAGGCGCGCGGCGCGGGTCACCCGCAGCCGGACGAGCACCTTGTCCGCGTATTGGTCGTAGGGCAGCAGGCCGCCGTCGACGGGGATGTCGTGCAGCAGCGTCTCCGCGATCGCCGCGTCCTCGGTGTCGGCGGCGTACATGATCGGCACCACCGGGTCGCCGAAGAAGCCGAAGCGGGTGCGTGAGCCGATGCCGGGGTTGAAGTCGGTGGCGGTGCGCGTCGCCGACAGCACGCGGTAGAGCCGGTGGCCCGCCGGCAGGGTGGCGATGGCCGGATCGAAGGGCTCGGGTGGTCGCCTCACCACGAGACGGCCAGGGCCTCCGCGGCGACCGCGACGACGCGGTCCGGATCGGTGGCGAGGCGGTCCACGGGCCGCTCGGAGTCCAGATAGGTGGTCGGCGAGCACAGCCACTGCACCAGGCCGGCCTCCGACCAGCCGTTGCCCTCCGCGACCCCGCGCAGCACGGCGATGGCCGGCAGCGGTTTGCCGTCCGGGCCGAACTGGAAGCCGGGGTAGGCGAGGTAGCTGCCGCGGCGCACGGCGACCAGCGCCTTGTTGCGATGGGCGGTGGTGGCCAGGTTGCGTGGCGCGCTGGACCGCGACCCCATCCGCTTCCCGGCGTCGGTGCTGCTGAGCATCCCGAACTCGGCCTCGATGCGGGCGTACAGGTTCTGCTCGGCCTGCACCGCCCGCGCGACGGCCGGCTCGGTGTAGACGGCGACCGACGACAGCGCGTCCCCCACCGCGCGGGCGCTTTCGCGCAGCCGCTCGTGCGCGGTGGCCAGCTCGGCGACGGTGGTCATGGTGATCGCTCCAGAGTTCGGTTCGTGCACTCCATTCTAGTGCACGAAGCGAACGCGCGACGGGCTACCTGTCGCGGGCGTAACGCCAGGGCGAAAAATCACGCGCAATTTCGCCATGGCGTCACAGCGGCGGGCTAGCGGTAGTTGACGAACTGCAGCGCGACGTCCAGGTCGGCCTGCTTGAGCATCGAGATGACGGTTTGCAGGTCGTCGCGCTTCTTGCTGGTCACGCGGATCTCGTCGCCCTGGATCTGCGTCTTGACGCCCTTCGGACCGTCGTCGCGAATCAGCTTGGTGATCTTCTTGGCGTGCTCGCTGTCGATGCCCTGCTTGAGCGTGCCGCTGATCTTGTAGGTCTTGCCCGAGGCCTGCGGCTCGCCGGCGTCGAACGCCTTCATCGAGATGTCGCGGCGGATCAGCTTCTCCTTGAAGACGTCGACGGCCGCCTTGACGCGCTCCTCGGTGGACGACGTCAGCTCGATGGCCTCGTCGCCCTTCCACGCGATCGTGGTGTCGGTTCCGCGGAAGTCGAAGCGGGTGGCCAACTCCTTGGCGGCCTGGTTGAGTGCGTTGTCGACCTCCTGGCGCTCGACTTTGCTGACAATGTCGAACGATGAGTCCGCCATGCGATCCGTCCCTTCATCCCGTGATGGCCGTTTGTGCTTTGTCTACCCCCTCGTTGTAACCTGTCTGGCGGCAGGTTGCCCGAGCGGCCAATGGGAGCGGACTGTAAATCCGTCGCGAAAGCTTCACAGGTTCGAATCCTGTACCTGCCACCACAGTTCGTCAGAGCGTGGGCTTCACCGCGTTCGCCTCGTCGGCGATCCTCACGTCGCGCCCGGCGCCCGCCGACACGGTCGCGGCCTCGCCGCGGGCCAGGCCCACGGTGGCGATGATCACCAACGCCGCCGCCACGGCCAGCACCACCCAATCGAAGCCGTGGGCGTCCAGCGTCTCGCCGAGCACGGTGATCCCGAGGACCGCGCCCACGATGGGCTTGGCGGCGATGATCGTCGGCAACGAGGCGGTCAACGCGCCTGCGCGGTAGGCCGACTGATGGAAGATCATCCCGGCCGCCCCGCAGAACACCCAGCCGTACAGCTCGGGCCTGGTCCACAACTGTTCGGGGTTGTGTTCGAGGATGTCGACGACACCCTTCATCAGCACCGCGAACGCCGCCAGCAACGAACCGGCGACCGCCGCGAGCAACAACGCGGCCACCGGGCGGTCCGACCAGATCCGGGCGCCCAGCAATCCCAGCAGCAGCGGCGGGCCCATCGCGATGGCCACGATCAGCCACACGTGGGCCGCGGCGCGCTGCTGGCCGCCGGTCGGGTCGCCGACCGCGATGACGACCACCAACGCGGCGGTCAGCGCCACCGCCCACACCCACTCCGCGCGGGTGACCGGATGGCGGCTCATCCGCGCGTAGATCGGCAGGGCGAACAGCAGCGCGGTCACCTGCAGGGACATCACCAACAGCACCGAGCCCTTGTCCAGGGCGGCGGCCAGCAACACGTAGCTGGCGATGTCGCCGAGACCGCCCATCCACCAACGGGTGTCGCGGAGCAGCATGCCGAAGAGCGCCAGGTGGCCGACCGGCTTGTCGGTGACCTCCTGCGCGGATCGCTGGCGGACGACGTTGCCGATCGCCGACGCGAGCGCGGCGCACAGCGCAAGCACCGCCGCCATATCAGCGCTCGACATGGGTGACCTCCTCGCGCCGCAAACGCGTCACTGATTTCTCACCAATCTAGTCGGGCGCCGGCAAACCGCCCGCCGAGCGTGGTTCAAAGCGGGAACTTGGTGCCCGTGAGCTGCTCGGAGAGGGCCCACAGCGCCGCGGCGGTGCCCGCCCGCCTGGCCGGCCAGTTACGCCACGTCGGCTGGGTGTGGCCGTACAGACCGAAGCGCGGGCCGACGAAGGTGTCGCCCGGCAGGTCCTGCGACACCGCGTACAGCGTCTGCCGGGCACCGAAGTCGGCGTCGGTGGACACGACGCGGTCGACGGCCAGCACCGCCGCGTCACCGAGCCTGCGGCCGGAGTTGCCCTGCAGGTTCGTGTGCGACCAGCCGGGGTGGGCGGCCAGCGCGCGCAGCGGGGAGCCGGCGGCGTCGAGGCGCCGCTGCAGTTCCCTGGTGAACAGCAGGTTGGCCAGCTTGGACTGGCTGTAGGCCAGCCACGCCGAGTACGGGCGGGACCGCCAGTTCAGGTCTTTGAGGCTGATGTAGCCGAAGTGGTGCATCAGCGACGACACCGTCACCACCCGGTCGGTGAGCCGGGGCAGCAGCAGGTTGGTCAGCGCGAAGTGGCCCAGGTGGTTGGTGCCGATCTGGCCCTCGAAGCCGTCGGCGGTCACCGCGTGTTGGGTGGCCATGATGCCGGCGTTGTTGACCAGCACGTCGACCGTCGCCATCTCGTCGGCGAAGCGCCGCACCGAGCCCAGGTCCTGCAGGTCGAGCTGGCGTACCTCGACGTCGCCGGGCATCCGCTCGGCGGCCGCCTTCCCCTTCTCCGTGTCCCGCACGGCCAGGACGACGCGGGCGCCGGACCGGGCCAGTTCGCGGGCGGTGACCTCGCCGAGTCCGGCGTTGGCCCCGGTGATCACGACGGTGCGTCCGGCGAAGGAGGGCAGGTCTGCTGCGGTCCAACCAGGCATGCAGCCCACCCTAACTACGTGATCTCGCGCACCGGAACGCCGCAGGTATCGTGCGTGGGATGGCCGACGGAAGCACACCTGGACGCCGGCGGATGTACCTCGGGGTCATCGTCAATCCGCTCGCGCGCCGGAATCGCGGCGCCCGCGGTGACCGCGCCGCCGAGCTGCGCCGCATCGTCGGGCCCTGGGGTGAAGTGCACGAAACCGCCTCGACCGAGGACCTCGGCAAGACCCTGGACCAGCTCCATCCGCGGGTCACCCACCTCGTCGGCGACGGCGGCGACGGCGCGCTGCACTGGCTGATCAACGAGATCGAGCGCTGCGAGAGCGACCCGGAGCGCTGGCCGACGTTCGTGCCCACCAACGGCGGCAGCGTCAACGCCGTCGCCCGCAAGGCGCGGGTGCGGGGTCGGCCCGACGCCGTTATCCGCGCGCTGGCGGCCGCCGCCGAGGCGGACCGGCCGCCGCCCGAGATCCGCCTCGACACCCTGCGGCTGGACGGCCACACCGAAGACGGCGCGGCGTTCCACCGCCTGTGCTTCGGGCTGGCCGCCGGCGGTGTCGGAAACCGGTTCTACGACATGTATTACGGAAAGCCCGATCACGGCCGCAGCGAGGTCGCCCGGGTGATCGGCCGCTCGTTCCGCGACTACCTCGCCACCAAGGTCGGCCGCTCGCCGGACGCCAATTACGCGTCGGTGCTGTTTGCGCCCACGCGCGCCCGGGTCGTCATCGACGGCGAGGAGGTGCCGACGCGCACGCACCGCCTGCTGCACGCCGGCGCCATCGACCTGCGGATCGGCGGCCCGTTCCGGCTCTTCCCGAAGGCCGAGAGCCCCGGCGCGCTGCATTTCCAGGCCGGCGAGGTGCGGCCCTCGCGGATCGTCGTGCGGCTCCCGTCGCTGCTCACCAGCGGCACGGTCCGGGGCCACCGGGTCCGCGACGTCAACGGCCGCGAGATGGTCATCGAGGCCGAGGGGGAGCCGTTGTCGCCGATCATCGACGGCGAGCGGTTCGTCGGCATCACCCGTTTGGTGGCCCGCGCGGGCCCGCTCATCCGCGTCGCACAGACCGGCTGACTTCCGTATCTCAGTAGTTCAGCATCGGCCCCGTGGCATTGCGGTCGCGGATATGACCCGCCCGCCCCGAATGGCGGGCCCCGACTCCACGCGATCGGGTACGCGTATGCCGTTTGCCGATCGGATGCGAAATGGCGCTCGGACCCCGCATGAACGTGCCTAATGATAATTCATTAATGGCGTAAATGCGTATGTCAGTATCCGTGCGCTTACGAAGTGCAATCCGGATATCTATGCAGCTAGATGGAGCTCCTGACATACTGAAATCCGGACATGCGGAGATGACTGGCACGGAATCTGCGCCGTTGGATCAGCCTATCCTGTGAGATTAATGTGCGGTCCGTAAAATGCCCGATATCGCTTTGCTTAGCGTCCGTCCGCGACCTACATTGTCGTTATCAATTGATCCCAAAAGTTTTTATCGCTCAAAGTGAACCCGAAAGGGGGTGGCTCCTGCGATGGAGACGCTCATTGGTCATCTGCACATGAGGGAAGCCCTGACGCCGGACAAGACCCTCTTCCGGTTCGTCGACGACGAGGGCCGCGAGCAGGAGCACTACACGTACCAGGGTTTCGCCGAGCGGACGCGCGAGTTGGCCGCATACCTGACGGCGGAGGCCAGGCTGCGCCCGGGAGACCGCGCGCTGCTGGTCTACCCGCCCGGTCTGGAGATGGTGGCGGCGTTCTACGCGTGCGCGCGCATCGGGGTGATCGCCGTGCCGGTCAGCCCGCCGCTGCCGATGTCGTTCGAGTCCGGGCTGGCCAAGCTCGCGTTCATCGCGCGCGACTGCCAGGCCAGGGCGGTGCTGTCGACCAAGCAGTTCGAGTACGACTACCGCCTGATGCTCAACCACCTCGACGGCGGGTCGCCCCGGGAGGACGACCGGCGGCCCCCCGAACTGCCGTGGTTCGGAACCGACGGCACGCAGGACTTCGGCGGCACCCCGGTGCCCGACACCCCCGGGCCGGTGCTCTTCCTGCAGTACACCTCCGGCTCCACCAGCGACCCCAAGGGCGTGGTGGTCAGCCACGCCAACGTCATCGCCAACGCCTCGGCGTTCACTAAAGACGAGGTCCTGGTCAGCTGGTTGCCGCAGCACCACGACATGGGCCTGATCTCGGCCTACCTGTTCATCCCGCTGATCGGCGGGACCACGCACGCGATGTCGCCGCTGGACTTCCTCAAGCGGCCGTCGTCCTGGCTGCGGCTGATCAGCGACGTGCGCGCCACCCACACGCCGGTGCCCAACTTCGCCCTCGAGCTGTGCCTGCGCGAGGACAAGCTGCCCACCTCGGAGCTGAAGGGCATCGACCTGAGCAGCCTGGAGAGCATCGTCGTCGGCGCGGAGCCGTTGCGCGCCGGCACCTTCGCGCGCTTCCGGGAGCGTTTCGCGCCCTACGGGCTGGAGCCCAACGCGCTCACCGGCGCCTACGGCATGGCCGAGAACACCCTGATCGTCTCGCTTCGCGGCCGCCAGACCCTGGCGCTCAACAAGCGCGCGCTGGAGAACAACCTCGCGCGGGTCGAGAAGGCCCAACCGCAGAACAGCAACCAGGCCCCGGTGGTGAGCTGCGGGAAGCCCATCGACGGCAACGTCGTGCGGATCGTCGACCCGCAATCCGGGGTGGCCCTCGGCGAGGGCCGGGTCGGGGAGGTGTGGCTGGACGGGCCGTCCAAGGGCGGCGGCTACTGGAACCGGCCCGGGCTCACCGCGGAGGCCTTCGCGGCCCGCATCCCCGGCGATGACGACCACACCTATCTGCGGACCGGCGATCTCGGCTTCCTGTACGAGGGCGAGCTGTTCGTCTGCGGCCGCAGCAAGGACCTGATCATCGTGCGCGGCGTCAACTGCTACCCCTCGGACATCGAGGGCATCGTCGAGCGGTCGGCCGTCCAGGTCCGCGGCGGCTGCGTCGCCGCCTTCGCGGTGGAGCGCGACGAGCGGGAAGTGCTGACGGTGGTGGCCGAGGTCCGCGACGAGCATGCGCTGCCGGACGGCAAGGCGCTGGCGCGCGCCATCCGCCGGCACGGCCACATCGACCCGCACACCATCGTGTTCGTGCCGCCGCACAGCATTCCCAAGACCACCTCGGGGAAGATCCGGCGCTCGTCGACGCGGCAGCTCTGGCTGGACGGCGAGCTGCCCGTGCTGTCGGCCTACACGCATCGGCCCCACGACCTGCCGGACGCGGAGCGGGGCCCGCTGGACCGGTTCCGCAACCTGATCGAGAGTTACGACCTGACGGGCGAGGAGGACTGCTCCTTCGCCGATCTCGGCATCGACTCGCTGGCGCTCGCGGAGCTGCGCTCCGATCTGCAGGCCCTGCTGGAGGAGCACGGCGCCGGGGAGCTGGCCGAGGAGGTCAACACGCGCCTGCTCCAGCGACTGACGGTGGCGGAGTTCTTCGCGCTGATGCGGCAGTTCGGTGAGGGGTCCGGGCAGCCGCTGGACGCGCTGCGCCGGGCGCTGGACCAGATCTCGGCGGAGTACGAGGCGTACGAGATCGCACGGATGCGGGCCGACGCCCAGCTGCCCCTGCCGGCGCTGCCGCCGGCGCGGCCGGGCGCGCCCAGCGACGTCCTGCTGACCGGCGCGACCGGGTTCCTGGGGCCGTTCCTGGTCGCCAGCCTGCTGGGCCGGACGTCGTACACCGTCCACGCCCTGATCCGCGCCACCGACGAGGCCCACGGACTGGACCGGATCGTCGCGTCGCTGCGCAAGGCCCGGCTGTGGTCCCAGGCGCTGGAAGCCGAGGTGCGCAAGCGGGTGCGCGTGGTGTGCGGCGACCTCGCCGAGCCGCACCTGGGCCTCGGCGCGCCGGGATTCCAGCGCCTGGCCGAGGGCGTCGACGTCATCGTCCACAACGGCGCCCTGGTCAACTACGTCCGCACCTACGACGCCCTGCGGCCCGCCAACGTGGCCGGCACGCACGAGCTGCTCCGGCTGGCCATGACCGCCCACCGCAAGGCCTTCCATCTGGTCTCGTCCACCTTCATCTACGGGTGGAGCGTCAAGCCGGTGGTCGGGGAGTCCGACGCCAACCTGGAGATGAACGCCCTGGACTTCGGCTACTCGCAGACCAAGTGGGTGGCCGAGCAGCTGGCCTTCGCCGCCCAGCGGCAGGGGCTCGACGTGCGCATCTTCCGGCCCTCGCTGATCTCACCGACCGGCGCGGGCTTCGGCAGCCAGGATGACATCCTGGTGCGCACCGTGGCGTTCATGATCGAGCACGGCGTCGCCGCCAACGCGCTCAACCAGCTCAGCCTGCTGCCTGCGGACCTGATCGCCGACCACGTCGTCGCGCTGATGGACCTGCCGGCCGACGCGGGCAACGTGTTCAACATGACCGCGGACGACTACTACAACATGACGGACATCACCCGGGTGCTGTCCGAGCGCTACGGCTACCGCTTCGAGTACCGCGACATTGGATCGTTCGCCGCCGAGATGAACCGGCGGTGCACGCCGCGCGACCCGATCTACCCGCTCGTCGACTTCCTCACCCGCTCGGCGGACAAGATCGCGGCGATGCGGGACAAGCGCTACGGCAACACCCAATACCAACGTGCGCGCTCGCTGGCGGACGTCCGGCTGCGGGAACCGGCGCTGACCGAGACGGTCGAGAATCTCGTCCGGTTCTTGCGGAGTGAGGGCCTGATCACCGAGGCTGAGGCCGAGGCGCAACGCAGTGCGTAACCGTGCCTAACGACTCAGGGGGTTAACCATGTTCACCGTCGACGACCAGGCGACGGGTCCGCATGACGCGTCGCTCGACCACGAGCGCATCGTCCTGCAGGCGCGTGACGTCGACTTCGACTGGGCGACGCTGCCGTTCTACTACGTGCCGGGCGAGCCGTTCACCACCCACTTCTGCAACGTCCTGCACCTGCTGCTGCCGGCCGGCGAGGAGTTCATCGTCGACGCGTTCAAGAACACGCTGCCGCTGATCAAGGACGATCAGCTGCGGCTGGACGTGCAGGGCTTCATCAGCCAGGAGGCCATGCACTCCCAAGCGCACGCGGGGGTGCTCGATCACTTCGCGGCCAAGGGGGTGGACGTCACGCCGTTCACCGACCAGATGTCCTGGCTGTTCTCCCAACTCATCGGCGACCGGCCCGGGTGGGGGCGGCGGCGACGGCAGAGCTGGCTGCTCGAGCGGGTGTCGATGGTGGCGGCCCTCGAGCACTACACCGCGATCCTGGGCGAATGGATCCTCGACACCCCGCAGCACGACGCGTTCGGCACCGACCCGGTGATGCTGGACTTGCTGCGCTGGCACGGCGCGGAAGAGGTCGAACACAAGGCGGTCGCGTTCGACACCATGAAGCACCTGCGCGCCGGGTACTGGCGGCAGGTGCGCACGCAGTTGCTGGTGACGCCGGCGCTGCTGTGGTTGTTCGTCCGCGGCGTGCGGTTCATGTACTCGGTCGACCCGTACCTGCCGCCCGGCACCAAACCGCGCTGGCGCGACTACTTCAGCGCGGCGCGGCGCGGCCTGGTGCCCGGGCCGTTCCAGTTCCTGCGGGTCGTCGGCGCCTACTACACGCCGAGTTTCCACCCGTCCAAGCTGGGCGGGGTGGGCCGCGCGGTCGACTACCTGGCCCGCTCACCCGCGGCCCGAGCGGCGCATTGAGCTCCGGGGCCACACACCAATGACTCAGTCCCGCACCGTAATCGCGTCCGACGGCGTGTCCCTGGCCGTGCATGCCCGCTCGGAGATCGACCGTGCGCGCCCGACGATTCTGGCGATCCACGGCTACCCGGACAACCACCACGTGTGGGACGGGGTCGCCGAGGAGCTCGGTGGCCGCTTCAACTTCGTGGCCCTCGACGTGCGCGGCGCCGGTGACTCGTCCAGGCCAGCGGGACGCGCGGGATACCTTCTGCCCCAACTAGTTTCGGACATCGGCGCGGTGATCGACAGCCTCGGGGTGGACCGGGTGCACCTGATCGCCCACGACTGGGGTTCCATTCAGGCCTGGGCGGCGGTCACCGACGGCAACGTGATGCCCAAGGTGGCGTCGTTCACGTCGATCTCCGGCCCGCACCTGAATTACGCGGGCAAGTTCCTGCGGTCCGCGCGCACGCCGCGCGGCGTGTTCGACGTGCTCAAGCAGGCCCTGGCCTCCTCGTACATCTGGTTTTTCCTGTGCCCGGGGTTGCCGGAGCTGGCGATCTGGTCGCGCATCAGCGTGAGCGTCTTCGCCGCCGTGGAATTCATCGGCCGGCCCCGCGGCGAGCGCCGGCGGCGCGCGGCCGGCACCCGGTCGACCCGCGACTACCTCAACGGGCTCAACCTCTACCGCGCCAACATGCCCGCGCCGTTCCTGTTTCCCGGAGAGGACCTGCCGCGGACAACCGTCCCGGTGCAGGTGTTGGTGGCGCGCAAAGACTACTTCGTGTCGCCGCCCCTGCAGCGGTTCACCGGTGCGATACCGCCGCACGGCAGGGTCGTCCCGATCGAGGGCGGACACTGGGTGGTGTCCTCCCATCCCGAGGTCATCGCCAAGCTCACGGCCGAGTGGGTCGACCAGGCCGGCGACATCGGGCAGGTGTAGGACAATGACTGTGGCACAAACGATTTGGAGTAACAGACCCGCCGACCTGTACGGTCGCCGCAAGCGCGACCGGCTCTACACGGCGTTGTGGGGGGTGGGCACCCTGTTCGGCGGTCTGGCTTCCGCGTCGCGGTGGGACCCGTCGCGCGTCGTACCGGTGCGGCGGACAACCACCGCGGTGATCACCGAGCGCGAACTCCTCACGCCCGACGTGGTGGCGCTGACGCTCGCCGACGCGCAGGGCGGATTGCTGCCCTCCTGGACTCCCGGAGCGCACATCGATATTCGCCTGGCTTCGGGCCGCCGCCGCCAGTACTCACTGTGCGGTCCGCCCGGGCGGCGCACCGACTACCGCATCGCGGTGCGCCGGATCGCCGACGGCGGCGGCGGCTCGATCGAAATGCACGACAGCTTCGGTGTGGGCGACACGATCGAGTTCGAGGGCCCCCGCAACGCGTTTTATCTCGTCACCGATGAACGCCAGGTGCTGTTCGTGATCGGCGGCATCGGCGTGACACCGATCCTGCCGATGGTCTCATTGGCCCGGCAGCGCGGAATCGATTGGCGCGCCGTGTATGCCGGGCGCAGCCGGGAGTACATGCCGCTGCTCGACGAGTTGCTCGCGGTGGACCCGGACCGGGTGACCGTGTGGGCCGACGACGAGCGCGGCCGAGTGCCCACCGCCGCGGAACTGCTCGCCGCCGCCGGGCCGGCGACGGCCGTCTACGTGTGCGGCCCGACGGCCATGCTGGAATCGGTGCGCACCGCGCGCGACCAACACGCAAACGCGCCGCTGCATTACGAGCGCTTCGGCCCGCCGCCGGTCATCGACGGCGCCCCGTTCGAGCTGGAGCTCGCCCGTTCCCGGCGCGTGCTCAGCGTGCCGGCGAACCGGTCGGCGCTCGACGTCATGCTCGACGGCGACCCGACGACCGCGTACTCGTGCCAGCAGGGCTTCTGCGGCACCTGCAAGGTGAAAGTGCTTGCCGGGCAGGTCGAGCGGCACGGACGCGCCGCCGAGGGCGACGGCGAAATGCTGGTCTGCGTCTCCCGGGCGCACGGCGAACGCCTGGTGATCGACGCCTAGGAACGCGGGTGCGCCGGGTAGGCGTGCACGAGTGCGCTGTCGAGCCTCGGCACCGCGTGCGTCAGTTCGTGTTCGGCGTCATGAGCGATGCGGTGGGCGTCCTCGAGGCTGGCGCTGGGGTCGATGTCGAGTTCCGCGTCGGCGTGCAAGCGATGCCCGATCCAGCGCATCCGGATGCTGCGCACGCTGCGGACACCGGGCCGGGCGGCCAGTGAGGCTTCCGCGGTGTCGACGAGCTCGGGGTCCACGGCGTCCATGAGCCGGCGGAAGATGTCGCGGACCGCCCCGCGCAGCACCCCCGCGATCGCCAGCGTGATGATCAGTCCGACGATCGGGTCGGCCAGCGGGTAGCCGAGGGCGACGCCGCCGGCTCCGAAAAGCACTGCCAGCGAGGTGAACCCGTCGGTGCGGGCGTGCAGACCGTCGGCGACGAGGGCGGCCGAGCCGATGCGGCGGCCCACCCGGATCCGGTAGCCAGCGACGACTTCGTTGCCGATGAAGCCGATCACGCCGGCGGCGGCGACCCAGCCGAGGTGCTCGACCGCGACGGGGTGGAACAGCCGTCGGATGGCTTCGTACCCGGCGATGACCGCCGACAGCGCGATCATGCCGATGACGAACAAGCCCGCCAGGTCCTCGGCCCGACCGAAGCCGTAGGTGTAGCGCCGGGTGGCCGCACGGCGACCCAACGCGAAAGCGATCCAGAGCGGAACGGCGGTCAGCGCATCCGAGAAATTGTGGATCGTGTCGGCGGCCAGGGCGATCGATCCGGAAGCGACCGCGATGACCACCTGCACGAGCGCGGTCGCGCCGAGCCCGAGCAGGCTGACCTTGACCGCGCGGATGCCGACGGCGCTGGTCTCCAGGGCCGCGTCGACGCTGTCGGCGGCGTCGTGGCTGTGCGGGGCGAAAATCCGCGTGACGATACCGCGAAGCCCATGGTCGTGAACGTGGCCATGGTCGTGGTCGTGGTCGTGGTCGTGGAGGCTACCGGCGCTCATCGCCGCGTTTCCCGATTACCTGCATGCATACGCAGATAATAAGTCACTCGACCGCGCCGCGCGAGCGCGACGACGCCGGAAGGGAGTCACCCAGGGTCCGCGACGCGGGCGGGGCGAGCAGGGTCTGCCGCGAACCGCGAAGCTCCGCGGCGAGGTCGTGCTCGAACGCCGGAACCGCCAATCCCCGCCGGCGCAACCGGCGATCCAGCGCCGCGATGAACAGCCCCTCGCCCGCGCGCCGGCAGCCCAGGACGGCTCGCTCGTTCATGACGTCGCGAGTCAGCGCGGCGGCCGGACAGGACGCGACCACCTCCAGCGAGGCCCGCATGTCCAACGTCGTTGTCACCCCGCACGACGGCGAGGCGCCGATCCCGACGATGCCGGTGACCGTGATCCCGGAACGCTGATAGTCGGCAACGTCGCGAGCGACCCGCCGCGCCAGCCGCCGATAGACCAGCCGCGTCCACACCACGAACGCGCGCAGCAACGGACCGCGCAGTGGATACAGCAATCCGCCCTTGGAGTGGTAGAGGGGCAAGCTGTGGGGCTTGAGGACCCCGCCCCAGGCCAGCCGCTCCGGGCACGGCAGCTGGTGAATCCCGTAGCCCGCGCCGATCAGCTCGGCGACCGCCTCCGGCACCGCGCCCGATCGGGTGGCGCCGCCGGCATAGCGAGTGTTCTCGTTGAGCAGGCAGTGCGACACCAGCACCACGCGCCGGCCGCGCTCGTCGCGCAACTGGTCGAGCAGTAACCGCGCTGGGGGCGGTGTAGGCCTGCCGCGCATGCCGGATACGGTATCTCGGCCCAGGCGGCGCGGAGCGGCTTTCGGTCGGCGCCCCCGGTCGATTGACGGTCGAACGATGCAATCGGGACTTCCGCCCCTAGGTCCGGCGGGGCGCCGACAACTACCGTCGGCGCTACAGCGCGAGGATCGACGCCACCACTGCGAGGTTGACCATGCATCAGGCTAAAGGGTTGGGGGGCGTGGTCTGTGTGGCCGCACTCCTGGTGGCGGCATGCTCGAGTCACCCGGCGCCGCCGGCATCGTCGCCTGCCTCCCCGTTGGCCGATTCCACCCGATCAAATGCGTTGGCGGCCATGCACGGCGAGGCGCTCGCCCACGCGAAGTATCTGGCGTATGCCACCCAGGCGCAGCAGGCCGGGCGGACGCAGGTGGCGCGGGACTTCACCGACGCCGCCCAGACCGAGCACATGGATCACTTTGCCCGCGAGGCCGACCTGGTCGGGCTGGGCGGCGACATCGCGGCCAATCTGCGCGACGCGATCAACGGTGAGACGAACGAGACCGACACCATGTACCCGGGCTTCGCCAGGCAGGCCACCGCTGAAAACGACCCGGCCGCGGCATCGGCTTTCAGCGAGATCGGCGTCGATGAGGCCACTCACCTCAAGGACTTCCAGGCGGCACTCGACGCGGTCAGCAACCCCGGCAGCGGCGCGTCGGTGCCGCCCGGTGCAACGCCGGTGCCGGTCGCCATCACCGCCGGGCCCCCACGGTCGTCCGGGGCCACACTGGCGAATCTGCGCACGGCGATGCAGGGTGAGGCCTTCGCCTACGCCAAATACATGCGCTACGCCGATCAGGCGCGACGAGACGGCAACCCGGCTGTGGCGCAGCTCTTCACGAACACCGCGAACTTCGAGTTGAACGAGCATTTCGCGATGCTGGCCACGCTCGCCGGGCTGGTGTCCACCGACACCAACGCGAACCTGCGAGAGGCGGTCAACGGCGAACAACACGAGGCCGATGTCATGTATCCCGACTATGCCCGCCAGGCCGATCAGGCGGGAAACACCAATGCCGCCAACCTGTTCCGGGAGATTGCCGGTGACGAGAAGACCCACCAGCAGACGTTTCAGAAGGCGCTCGCCGCGTCATGACCACGGCCGACTAAGAGCGGAACCGACGTGTCAGTCCCCGAGGAGGTGTCCTTCGAATCCGGCGGGGTGCAGTGTGCGGGCGACCTCTACCGGCCCGCGATAGCGGGCGACGGGCTCGCCTGCGTGGTGATGGGACACGGCGGCAGCGCGACCAAACGCCTCGGCCTGCCCGCCTACGCCGCGAAGTTCACGGCCGCGGGCCTGGCGGTGCTGGCGTTCGACTACCGGCATTTCGGGGCGAGCGCGGGCCAGCCGCGGCAAGTCATCGACGTCGCCGAGCAACGGGACGACTACCGGGCGGCGGTGGCATACGTGCGCGGCCGTGACGACGTCCATCCGGGTCGCGTCGCCTTGTGGGGGACGTCGCTGAGCGGCGGTCACGTCCTCGCGGTGGCGGCCACCGACCCCACCATCGCCGCGGTGGTGTCGCAGGTGCCGCTGATCGACGGCTGGCACCGCGGGCGCACGCTCCGCGAACGCCTCAACGGGGAGGTGGCATGGCGGACGGCGCAATTCACCGTCGCGGCGATGCGCGACGTGGCCGGCGCGAAGTTGGGCCGGGCGCCGCGTCTGGTTCCCGTGGTCGCCGACTCCGGTGCGGCCGCCGTGTTCACCGAGCCCGAGGCGAGGGCCGCGTTCGAGGCGCTCGGGGGCGAAGCCGTCGGGTGGCGCAACGCGCTGGCTCCCCGCATGCTGTTCGCGTTGCCGCGCTACCGCGAGGGGACCGCGGAGAAGCTGCGGATGCCCGTCCTGATGTGCGTGGGGGACCACGACCTGCAGGCGTCGCCCAGGTTCGCCGCCCGCGTCGCCTCGGGTATGAAAAACGTTGAGCTGCATCGGTATCCGGTCGGGCACTTCGACGTCTACACGGGGGCGTGGTTCGAGGAGATCAGCTCGGTGCAGGCGGAATTCCTGCGCCGCCACCTCGTGCGGGATACCCGATGACGGGGCGACGAAATTCTAGGACCACGGACCCGGATAGTGGCCGTCCTGGTCCTGCACCATCACGATGTCCTTGCAGTCCCCCTTGAGGGCGGCGGCATTCTCACCGCGGCACACCAGCGTCCAGCCCGATATCCGCGCGAAGGGCCGGACGGACCAGGTGGTCGCGATCGGTTCGGTCGCGGGCAGGGCGAGGACGGCAAACGTGTTGCCGACCTTGGTGATGTAGAGGTGGTCTTCGAAGAACGCCATCTTGGCGATCGCCATCTGCTTCGCCTCGTCGCGCGTCTTCAAGAAATCCCACTGCTGGCTGCGCAGGTTCCACACCCCGAACCCGAACGAAGAGTCGTCCGAATCCTGGCCGTCGACGAACAATTTCCCGTCGGACAACGTCGCGGCCAGCCCGCCGCCGGGAAGGCGATCGGAGTCGCCGATCTTGATGACGGCCTTGGCGTTCAGGTCGTAGAACATCGTCGACAGCACCGGGGGATGGTAGGAATCCCAGTGCGTGATCTGCACGAGTTTGTCCGGCCCGTCGGATAATTCGGCGTCCACGCTGCGGACATCGTTGTCCTGGTAGACCGGCTCCCCGCTGGGCCGTCGCAGTTCGGCGCCCGACGTCTTGGCGGGGTCGGTGTTGCGCTGAAACGCGAGGATGTCCTGCCAGGCGCGCCCGGACTGCGGGTCGTTCCACGGCACCGACAGGTCGGTGCCGGACAGGATCACGGTCCGCGGCGGCGACGTGGGGGCGTGCCCGTCGGTGAAGGCGTTGATCCACGCCACGCCCGACGCCGTCGAGGCCAGCCCCCAGTCCTTCGCCGCGGTCAGCTTGAGATCCGGGCTCGGCGGTTGCAGTTCCCTGGTCGCCAACGGCTGGGTGGCCTTGAAGTCGTAGGCGTAGGCGGTCGCCGTGGTGGTTTCGGGCTGTTGGCCTTGTCCGGGTTTGGCGGTCGTGACGATGTAGACGACCCTCATGTCGTCGGCGGTGCCCGTCAGCGCGCAGATGGCGCCGGTGAGGTTCTCGCCGGGGGCGACCGCGGGTACGCCCGGCGCGACGTATTGCCCGGTCTTCGGATCGAAGATCTTGGGACGGATGTCCTCGAGTGCGGATTTGCTGGCCGAAATTTTGTCAGGGCAGCCGAAGTACGCCGTTCCGCCGTAGCTTTTCCAGTCTTTTTCCAGCGGACCCGTCATCGGCGCGGGCGCAGGGACGGCGCCGGCGGGCTTTTTCTGCGCGGAAGTCGAGGTCGTCGGCGTCGCCGCGGGCGGGGACGCGGTTTCCGAACAGGACACCAGGGCCAGGCAGGCGATCGACGTGACGAGCGCGCGCCTCATTTTGGGCAGCGTTTGCCCCGTGAACGCCCGCATCGAAAACCCCCGTTAACTTCGTGTAACCAACGAGCGTAAAGCGGGCAGGGGCCGGCCGCGACTTGTGTCGGGCGGTCTTCGTCACACCGCGCCCCCCCCCGGGGCCCCGCGCCACTTGCGGCGAGCAGACGCAAACTCGCACTGCTACCGGCGACAGAATGCGAGTATGTGTCTGCTCGCGCGGCGACGGTGACTAGCGGTCGAACTCGATGGGCAGGCTCCTGGGGCCGCTGAGGCTCACCATCGGCTTCCACGGAACCGGTCCCGCGGTGCGCGGGTTGAGCAGGCGGCCCGCGATGACGTTCAGCGCTTCGGCGATCTCCCGCCGCGCCAGGTTGGCACCCAGGCAGTAGTGCACGCCGCCGCCGAAGGTCAGGATCGGCGGCGCCCCCTCGCGCGTGATGTCGACCCGGTCCGGGTCCTCGTAGACGGCCGGGTCGCGGTTGGCGGCAGCGGTGTTGACCAGGACCATCGTGCCGGCGGGAAACACGTAGCCGTCCAGCTCGGCGTCCTCGACCACCAGCCGAAGCGTTCCGCACGCGATCGGCGAGTGGCGCATCGTCTCCTCGACCGCGCGCATCGCCAGTTCGGGGTGCTCCTTGAGCAGGGTCCACTGCTCGGGGTGCTCGCACAGGACATGCACCGAGGCGGCCACCTGGTTCCGGGTGGTGTCCGTACCCGCCAGAAGGAGCCCGCCCGCGAGCATCCGCAGTTCGGCGGTGTTGAGCCGGTCGCCCGGAAAAGTCGGGTCCTCGGCGCGGATCAGGTCGGAGAGCAGGTCGTCGGTCAGGCTGTGCCGCCGCCGCGCGACCATCTGGTCGACGTAGTCGTCGAGCTGGCGCCAGGCCCTCATCACGACGGGCTCGACCTCCCGCAGGTCGACGCTGAAGCTGAAGGCCTTGAAGACGTCGTCGGCCCACAACGAAAACTGTTGCCAATCCTCGCGGGGAGCGCCGAGCAAGGCGCAGATGATGGGGACGGGGTAGGGCCGGGCGAGGTCGGTGACGACGTCGCAGCGGCCCGCGTCGATGACGCGGTCGACCAGCTCGTTCATCACGTCGACCATGGTGTCGTGCAGGCGCAGGGTCGCGCGGGGCGTGAACGCCTTGGACGTCAGGCTGCGCAACCGGTGGTGCGCGTCGCCTTCCAGGCACAGCAGGCTGTTGACCACCTTGTCCCACAGCGGGCCCGACGTCACGCCCTGGGCGAGCAGGTTGATCCCGGGTGGGATCTGGAATCGCGCGTCGCGCAGCACGGACCGGACGAGGCGGTAGGACAGGACTTCGGGTCCGTGCGGTCCGAGGGCGACGGGGGCGCGCCGTTGCGCCGCCTGCAGGCGGGGATAGACCTCGGCGGGGGTTTCCTCGGCGTCGTAGGTCAGCGTCGGCAGATCGGCATCGAAAACGCTTGTGGGAGCGGTACCGACGGTCATGACGGTCTCCTCGAGGTCGCGCGGGCCACCAGCCCGCGACAACTTTCACACAATGTATGGCCGTGCCGGGGAGCTGTCAACGATCCGCGGGCGTGCGCCGCGCCTTCCGCCATACAAAAACGACGGGATGTGTGGCGACTACCCGTTTCGCCGACCGCGGACCAGCTGGCCGCCGATCACCACCACCGCGAACACGCCGCCGGTGACTCCCGAAACGAGCAGTGGCAGTTGGCCATTGGCGCCCCACAGGAAGCCGGCCCACAACCCGGCCACCAGGACGGCCAGTCCGATGCCGCCCTGGAACACGCCCTGCGCGCTGGCCTGGTGCTCGGGGTCGACCAGCCCCGAAATCCAGGCCTTCCCGACGCCGTCGGTGCACCCGGTGAACATCCCGTAGGCGCCGATCAGCAGCCATGCGGTCACGATGTCGGTGGTCAGACCCAACCCGATGTAGCCGACCGCGAAGAACGCCAGGCCGACGCCGAACAACGCCGGCCGGCCGATCTGGTCGGCCAGCGATCCGGCCGGGTAGCTGGCCAGGGCGTACACCGCGTTGTATCCCACGTACGCCAGGATCACCCCGACCACCGAGAAGCCAATCTCGTTGAGGCGCAACAACAACAGGGCGTCGGGGAAGTTCACCACGCTGAAGACCACCAGCAGGGCGGTCACCCGCCAATACGGTTGCGGCAACGAACACACACCGGACCAGATGGACTTCCGGCGCGCTCGCGGTGGGCTGCCGCGCCGCTCGCGCACCAGCAGGACCAGCGCCACGGACAGGACGGCCGGCACGATGGCGACATACAGCAACGGCGCGATCCGGTGGTCCAGCAGCTCATAACCCACCAGCCCGAGCAGCGGGCCGAAGACGGCGCCGAACGTGTCCATCGCGCGGTGGAAGCCGAAGACCCGGCCGCGCAGGGCGTCGTCCACACCGTCGACCAGCAGCGCGTCCCGCGGCGCACCGCGGATGCCCTTGCCGAGCCGGTCGACGACGCGGCCGGCCAGCACGCCCGGCCACGCCGTGGCCACCGCGATGAGGACCTTCCCGAGCGCGGCCATCCCGTAACCGGTGGCGATCAACGGGCGCCGCGCGAACCTGTCGCCGAGGGGGCCGGACGCCAGCTTCGTCAGGGAGGCGGCGCCCTCGGCCACGCCCTCGACGGCTCCCACCACCGACGGCGGCGCGCCGAGCACCGCCGTCAGGTAGATCGGCAACAGCGGGTACAGCAGCTCGCTGGCGGTGTCCTGCAGGAACGAGACCCCGGAGAGCACCCGGACGTTGCGGGTGAGCCAACGGGGTCCCGGGGTTGACTCACTCCGGGGCACGAAGCCGGACCATACGTGTCGTCGACGTCTCGTCCAGCTCCACCACATCCGATCGCGACCGCAGGAAATCGCTGAATGACCGGAATCCCAAAGACCTTTCGCTGAACGACGGGTCCATCCGCTTCATCTGCGCCTTCACCGCGGAGTTGTGCAGCCAGTCGGCGTCGTCCTTCTCGAGGCCGATCTGCAGCGCGCGCGTCAGCAGCGCCGTGGCGGCGGCCTGCGGGTCGGGCGGCTCCGGCTCCTGGGGTTCGGTCGCCTTGCCGCGGCCGCCGCGTCGCTTCGACGGCTTGGTCTCCGCCTCGGCGTCGGCGGCCTGCGGTTCGAGCGCCGGCACCCCCGGCAGCGAGTCGTAGATGACGAACTCGTCGCAGGCCGCCGCCAGCGCCCGGCTGGACGCCCCGGCCACCCCGATGCCCACCACGTACCGGCCGAGCCGCTTGCAGCGTTGGGCCAGCGGAATGTAGTCGGAGTCGCCCGCGACGATGACCACGTGGGTGAGGTCGGGCAGTCGGAACATGTCCTCGACCGCGTCGACGGCCAGGCGGATATCGGCCCCGTTCTTGCCGTAGGCCGCCGCGGGGAACAATTGCACCAGGTCGACGGCGCGGGCCACCAGCTGTCCGCGGTATCCGGCGTTGATGTCCGCCGACCAGTCCGCGTAGGCGCGGGTGAGCACCAAAATCCCGAATGACGACGCGAAGTCGAGGATCGCGCCGACGTCGACGGTGGACCGCTCCAGCCGGTCGGCATACTGCTCGAGCCCCTTGGCCTTGTCGCGCTGGAACGAGCTGCGGCCGTTCACCTGGTCGTATCGCGAGATCACGATGTTGTCGAAGTCGAGGTAGACGGCCACGCGGGCGGCAACCGGTTCGGTCATGGTGTAGATCATCGCTGAGGCGTCCGGCACTGTGCGGGCCGGAAGCGGTTTCCGTCACGATTTGCCCGATCGCGGCCCTAAATGGCGGCCGAGCGGGTACACCCGGGCAATGAGTGAGTTGAAGTTTCTCGAGCTGCACGGTGATCGCGTGGCCTACCGCGACGAGGGTGAGGGCGAGGTGCTCCTGCTCATCCACGGCATGGCCGGCAGTTCGGAGACGTGGCGGTCGGTGATACCGCCACTGTCGAAGAAGTTCCGGGTCATCGCCCCCGACCTGCTCGGTCACGGCGAGTCGGCGAAACCCCGGACCGACTATTCGCTGGGCGCCTTCGCGGTCTGGCTTCGTGACCTGCTCGACGAACTCGGCGTCAGCCAGGCCACCCTGGTCGGTCAGTCGCTCGGCGGCGGGGTCGCGATGCAGTTCGTCTACCAGCACCCCGACTACGCCAAGCGGTTGATCCTGATCAGCAGTGGCGGCCTGGGACCCGACGTCGGTTGGGTGCTGCGGCTGCTGTCGGCCCCCGGCGCCGAGTTGGTGCTGCCGATCATCGCGCCGAAGCCCGTGCTGGCCGTCGGCAACCGGCTCAGGTCGTGGTTGCGGGGCGCCGGCATCCACTCGCCGCGCGGGGCCGAGATGTGGAGCGCGTACTCGTCGTTGTCCGACGGCGAGACCCGACAGTCGTTCCTGCGCACGCTGCGGTCGGTGGTCGACTACCGAGGCCAGGCGGTCAGCGCGCTGAGCAGGCTGCGGCTGCGCGAGGACCTGCCGATCATGGCGATCTGGGGCGAACGCGACGCCATCATCCCGGTCGATCACGCGTACGCCGCACACGAGGCACGCACCGACGCCAGGCTCGAGATCCTGCCCGATGTCGGTCACTTCGCGCAGGTGGAGGCGCCCAACCAGGTGGTGGAATTGATCGAGGACTTCATCGCGACCGCCGACCGCCACGAATCGGGGAGTACCCAGCTGCCCCTGTGATGTTCCGGCCTGTGTCACCGGGCGGGATCGGACGTAAAATTCACGGCGATGCGCACAGCGGCGCGTACGGCACTTCCGCCGGGGCCCCGGCTTCCCCGGGCGGTGCAGGCGGCCTTGATGCTGCAGCGCGGGTCGCACTTCGTCGCCGCCTGCCGCCGTCGTTACGGGAGCGTGTTCACGCTGCGCGTCGCGGGGATGGGCACCTTGGTGTATCTGGCCGACCCGGCCGACGTCAAAACGGTGTTCGCCGGTGACCCGCGCGTGTTCCATGCGGGTGAAGCCAATTCCATTCTGAGCGGTCTGCTCGGCGACACCTCGCTTCTGGTGATCGACGAAGACGTGCACCGGGATCGCCGCCGCCTGATGCTGCCGCCCTTTCACCGCGACGCCGTCGCGCGCCAGGCCGGCCTGATGGCCGAGATCGCGGCGGCGAACATCGCAGGGTGGCCGGTGGGGGCGAGTTTCGCGGCCGCGCCGAAGATGGCGGAGATCACCCTCGAGGTGATCCTGCGGACGGTCATCGGCGCCACGGACCCTGCCCGGCTCGCCGCCCTGCGGGCGATCATGCCGCGGCTGCTCACCGTGGGGCCGTGGGCGACGCTGGCGCTGGCGAAGCCGGCGCTGCAGCGCCACCTGCCGTGGCGGGGGTTGCGCCGCACGATGGCCGAGGCCGACCGCCTGCTGTACGCCGAGATCGCGGAACGCCGCGCGGATCCCGGCCTGGCCGAACGCACGGACGTGCTGGCGATGCTGGTGCGGGCCGACGACGGCGGGCGCACGATGTCCGACCGTGAGCTGCGGGATCAGCTGATGACCTTGCTGGTGGCCGGTCACGACACCACGGCGAACGGATTGTCCTGGGCGCTCGAGCGGTTGACCCGCCACCCGGCCGTGCTGGCCAGGGCCGTGGCCGCGGCCGAGGCCGGCGCCGCGGGCGATCCGGCCGGCGACGAGTACCTCGACGCGCTGGTCAAGGAAACGCTGCGGGTCCGGCCGGTGGTTTTCGACGTGGGCCGGGTGCTCGCCGCTCCGGCCGACGTCGCCGGCTATCGGCTGCCCGCCGGGGTGATGGTGGCGCCCGGCATCGGGCTCGTGCACACCAGCGCCGACGTGTACCCGGATCCGCACCGATTCGACCCGGACCGGATGCTCGGCGCCACCCTGAGCCCGACGACCTGGTTTCCGTTCGGCGGCGGCAACCGCCGCTGCCTGGGCGCCGGCTTCGCCATGGTCGAGATGCGGGTGGTCCTGCGCGAGATCCTGCGCCGGGTCGAGCTGGACACCACGGCCGCGCCCGGCGAACGGCAGAGGCTGAAATTCGTTGTGCTGGTGCCGCATCGGGGCGCCCGCGTCCGGCTCAGGGCGCTCAGGGGCGTCCCCGCCGTGACGCCCGCGGCCCGGCCCGCCGGCTAGATCCCGTAATCCGGCAGGTCGAAGTCGTCGATCACGGTGCTGGCGAAAAGCCTTGCCATCGGACCGAAGTTCATGGTGCGCATCGCCATGATGCGGAACCAGAGGCCGAAGCGGGTCTTCGTCGCGAAGAACGGGATGTTTTTCCGCGCACCGGATTGCTTGGACTCGATGAAGGGACGCAGCCGCGCCTCGTAGGCATCGAAGGCGCGGCGGTGGTCGCCGCCGGCCCGCTCCAATTCTCCTGCCAGCACGTAGGCCTCGGTCATCGCCAGACCGGTGCCTTCGCCGCCCAGCAGCGAAATGCACGCTGCCGCATCGCCGATCAGCAGTGTCCGGCCACGCGACCAGCGATCCATGCGGATCTGGCTGACGACGTCGAAGTACAGGTCTTCGACACCGTCGAGGGTCGCCAGGATCTCCCGGGCTTCCCAGCCGACGTCACGGAACTCGTTGCGCAGCTGGCTTTTTGGTGCCGTGGTGGTGCCCTCGCGCGGCGCGCGGAAAATGAACAGAAACATGGTGCGGTCGTCGCGCAGTGCGCAACGTGCCAGTTGGTGGCCGGGCGTGGCGTACATGACGTAGACCAACTCGTCGCGGGGCCGGTAGCCGTCCACTACGCACGCCGCGACCCTGCAACCGAGGTAGTGGTCGTAATCCTGCTCCGGCCCGAAGGCGAGCCGGCGCACGTTCGAGTGCAGCCCGTCGGCGCCGATCACCAGATCGAAATCACGCGGCGCGCCCTTCTCGAAGGCGAGCCGGACGCCGTCGCCGTGCTCGTCGAGGGCGGCGATGCTGTCACCGAAGATCGTCTCGACCTTGTCCTCGATGGTGCGGTAGATGGCGGCGGCCAGGTCGCCGCGGGGCAAGCTGGTGAAGTCGTCACCGACCATGCGGCTGAAGATCCTGGCGTCGACGTCGGCCTTGACCTCGCCCCGGCGGCCGACGGAGTGCAGCCGCTGGATCTCGTATCCGGCGGCGCGGACCTGCTCTTCGATGCCCATGCGCTTGGCCACCTGGTAGCCGACGCCCCAGAAGTCGATCATGTAGCCGCCGGTGCGAAAGCCCGCGGCCTGCTCGATCAGCGTGGGCGTGTGGCCGGTGCGATGCAGCCAGTGGGCGAGCGCAGCCCCCGCCACGCCCGCACCGCTGATCGCTATTCGCATGGTGACCTCTACGCTCGCACCCACTCCCATGCGGTGTCCAGCCGTTCACGGTCGAATGTGCGCATTTCGCCGCCCATCAGCCACGCGGCGGCGACGTTGACGCACCATTGCTCCCAGCGGGGTGCACCGACCACAGCTACCTTGGCAAAGTCGTTGCGGCGCTTGACGTCGAACACAGTGTTGACCCATGCCGCGCGCAGCGTCCACCCGTCGAAGGGCTCGTCGATGAGGAACAGCACCTTCGCCTTGGCGAAGCGGTCGAGCAATGCTTGGACCGCGGGTTCAAGCACGTCGCGGTAATCGCCCACGGTCAGCTTGTTTTTCGCGCGCACCCCCAGCACGTCGCCGTCGCTTTCGCGCATGACCTCGATCATCCGCGGCCCCCCGATCGGGTATACGGCGCGAACAGGGCGTCGGCGTCGGCGGCCAAAGCGGTTGGGGCGTCGATTGTCACGACGAAGGCGTCGTCGTCTTCTTCGGTGTCGAACTGCAGAAACGGGCAGCACTGCCGTTCGCGCCGAACCAGTTCGCGCGCCCGCGCAGCGGCACCCGGCCGGTAGCGGAGCCGGATCCGGCGGCCGTCGCGCTGGTAGCCTTCCAGCGCCGTCGCGTTGAGTGTTTCGATCCACGCGATCCGGGCCGCGTGGTCGGAGGCGGTCAGCGCGCACGCAACCGCTGAGGAGTCCCGATTTTCCGGCATGCCTTCATGATCAGACCTCAAGTGGGTTGAGGGTCAAGGCCGCGCGCGGGACCATGGACGGATGGCTCTCAAAATCGGCCAGCTCGCCGACGCGACCGGGACGACCGCGCCGACAATCCGCTACTACGAACACATCGGTCTGCTGCCCGACCCGCGGCGGGTCGGCGGTCAGCGCCGCTATGACGACGACGATGTACGGCTGGTGACGTTCATTCGGCGCTGCCGCGACCTCGATTTCTCGGTCGAGCAGGTTCGCGACCTGGTCGCGCTCACGCACGACGCCGACCGTTCCTGCCTCGAGGCGCGTGACCTGGCGGAGGTTCACCTCACCGCGGTGCGGGCGAAGCTCGCGGAACTACGGACGCTCGAAAGCCGCATCGCCGAGTTGATCACCGCCTCGAAGGCCGACTGCGGAGGCGGTCCCGCCACGGATTGCGTTGTGCTCGAAGGGCTTGGCAACCCCTGCTAGGCGCCTCGTTTACGTCGCCGGCTCTTCGATGAGCCGTTTGAAATAGCGCAACTTGGTGCGGGTGTGTTCGCGATCCTTTTCGACGCCGTTGAGCAGGTGCACGAATGCGAAGGCTGCGACGCGCCCCAGCAGGTGGCGCGGGAACGTGGCCCACACGCGCGCGCCTTCAACCCCACGTAGTGCAGTCATGCGCATATCTTTACTTCGGCGCCGTCGGATGGGCGGAGCTGCAGCGGTTGGTGGCGGAAATGCACGAGAACTCGGACAACCTCACCCCACCGGAACGCCAACGGCGGTTGGCGCGCCTGCAGCAGCAAACCATGCTCGCGCTGTTCGACCTGGTGCGAAAGGCCCAGGGGCCCTATCAGCCGTGCTATTTCCCCGCGTGCCTGCCCGGCCTCTGAAACCCGTCGGTGTGAAATTCGGCGCCGACGGTCTCGCGCCCGCCGAGGTTGGTGGCCGCGGTCACGACGGCACGCTCGATCTGGCGCAGCGCGTGCACCGCGGTGAGGAGTCGCCGGGTATCGGGCCCCGGGGGTCGGCCCTCGCCGTCCCGCTGGCGGGCCAGGGTTTCCGCGGCGTCGAGGTCGTCGGTGGCCGAGACCATGGTGGGCGCGCGGCCACTGCCGATTGCGGCGGCCAGCGCGTCGATGTTGCGCCGGGTCTGTGCCGCGGCGGCCGAAAAGGACTGGGCGAGTTCGAAGGTGGGGGGTCCCGCGCCCACCGGGTCCTGGTACCGCTCGCTGCTGCGCGCCAGGCTGCGGGCGTACCGGTCGCACGCGGCGAAGATGCGCAGCGCGCGGCGGATGCTGCGCCGTCCGGCCAGGCCGGCGACCCCCGCCAGCAGCGGCTTGGCGGTGACCCGGAACTGCTGCAGGTCCCGGTCCAGCTGGCGTGCCTGTTCGGACGGGCTCACGCCCTCGCCCGCACCGAACATCCTCGCGGTGGACGCGTCGATCAGGTCCGACAGGCTGGCCAGGAATGTGCGGGTGTCGTCGCGGATCGCGGCCCTGGTGTGCGTCGGCAGCACGACGATCGCCACGGTCGCCCCGATGACCGCGCCCAGCGCGGTCTCCTCGATCCGCAACATCAGCACGCCGAACGAGAATTGGCCGAGCAGGCCGTAGAGCAACGCCAGCATCGTGGTGATCCAGAACGTCATGAGGCTGTAGGTGACCGTCATGAAATAGAAGGCGCAGAACAGGCACACGAAGATGCCGGCGAGCGCGGCCGTCTTGTCGCCGGCGAGCAGCGTGGCCACCAGCACGCCGCACGGCACGCCGAGCAAGGTGCCGAGCAGGCGCTGCCAGCCCTTGGTCAGGGTTTCGCCCCACGAGTTGGTGCCGGCGAAGATCACGAACGTAGCGATCACCGCCCAGTACCAGCGGGCCGGCGACACCAGCTCGCCGGTGACGATGGCAAGCGACGCGGCGACGGCGACCTGAATGGCTTGCCGGGTGGTCGGCCGAAGGCCCTCCTCCGGTGGTGCTGCGGCGGGCTCGTCCCCGGGCGCGTTGTCGGACGCCGGCGGCCGCTCGCTGTCGCCGCCCTGCAGCGCGCCGCCGGCGGCGGCCCGGTCGACGACGGCCCGCACGTCGGCAGTCGCCGTGGCGGCGTTGATGATCGCCAGGGCGAGGCGGCGCACGGCGGCGCCGCCCCGGTCTTCGTCCGTGGGACCGGTCTGCTCGTCCAGCAGCCGCTGCGCCCGCGCGGCGGAGTGTCGCAGGCCGTCGGGCTCGGGCAGGCGGATGGCCCGTGCCAGGATCGAGAGCGCGTCGACGAGCGCGGCCCGGGTTCCGTCCGGTATGGCGGCCGGGTCCTCCGCGGCCAACGCCGCGGCCCGGCGGCCTGCGGTGGCCACCCATTCGATGGCCAGCTCCGCGTCCAGCAACCAGGGGGCGAGTTGCTCGGCGGTGACGCCCGGCCACAGCGTGGCCGGATCGGCCTTGTCCTCGATCTGGCTCTGCACCATCAGCGCGGTCTCGTTGAGGCGCAGGGTGCGCGCCCGCATGCGACGCCGGCGCCGTTCGTCGAGGCGGCCGGTGCGCACGGCCTCGGCCGTGGTGTCGACGACGATCGCCATCCGCGCCCGCAACGCGCGCACGGTCGCCCGCAGGACGCGCTCGGGCCGATCGGGCATGACGTAGGTGGTCATGACGAACGTGCACACGGTGCCGACCGCGACCGCCCCGATCATCCACGGCAGCTCCGAGATCCGCGCCCGCAGGTACAACGTGAAGAAATACGACATGAACGCGACCATGCCCAGCGCCCTGCCGCGCGCTCCGAACCGGCGAACGTACGCCGCGGCGAACACGACCGCCACGAACACCGCGTCGCTGACCACCGGGTGGGACGCGAGCACCGCCGCGGCCGTGATGGACGCCGCGGCGGGCACGGGCAGCAGCGCCATGGTGATCCGCTGCTGGCGCGGGTCCGGCTCGTTGACGGACCGCGACGCGACCATGGTGATGACGACGCCCAGCAGCGCGACGGTCAGCGGCTGGCCCGTCGCCCGGGTCAAGGCGTACAGGACCAGCAGCGAACAGCCCAGCGCGGCCGTCGTCCGCGTCGCCATCCGCAGCCGAAGCAAACCGGGATCGGAGCCGACCACCCAGTTGCCGGCTTGTTCGTAGAGAACGGTGATCTCCGTGCCCCCCTTCTGGCCTGCTGAACGCATCATGGTTACCCGAACTTCGGCACAAGCTAGTCTTCGACATCGTGACAGCGCCGACGCGGGCGAAGTTGGCCGACGGTCGTGACCTGCTGTTCTTCGCGCTGCCCGGGCACCGGCCGGCGCCGGTCGAAGACCGGCGGCCGCTGCCGGGCCGCGACGGGCCGCAGACCGAGTTGCGATTCGACCAGACGACGGGGCAGTGGGTGATCGTCGCGGCGCTGCGCCAGGACCGCACCTACAAGCCGCCGCCCGACCAATGCCCGCTGTGTCCCGGCCCGACCGGGCTGACCAGTGAGGTGCCCGCCGAAGACTACGACGTCGTCGTGTTCGAGAACCGGTTCCCCAGCCTGTCCGGCTCCGGCGCGGCGCTCGCCCCCGCGGGCGACGGCTTCGTCACCGCCCCGGGGCAGGGCCGCTGCGAGGTCATCTGCTTCTCGAGCGACCACACCGGCTCCTTCGCGGCCCTGCAGCCCGCGCACGCCCGGCTGGTCCTCGAGGCGTGGCGGCACCGCACCGGCGACCTGCTGGCCACGCCGGGCATCGAGCAGGTGTTCTGCTTCGAGAACCGCGGCGAGGAGATCGGGGTCACGCTGACCCACCCGCACGGCCAGATCTACGGTTATCCCTACCTGACGCCGCGCACCGCCGCCATGCTGGGCCGGGCCCGCGAGCACCGAATGCGTCACGGCACCAACCTGTTCGGCGACCTGCTGGCCGGCGAGGTCGCCGACGGGAGCCGGATCGTCGTGCGCGACGACCTGTTCACCGCGTTCGTGCCGTTCGCCGCGCGCTGGCCGGTCGAGGTGCACATCTACCCGAACAGGTTCGTGCGCAACATCGTCGACCTGACCGAGGACGAACTGGACGGGTTCGCGCGGATCTACCTCGACGTGCTGGGGCGGTTCGACCGGATGTATTCGTCTGCGCTGCCCTACATTTCGGCGTTGCACCAGTATGCCGACACCGACGCCCAGACCGACGGCTACTTCCACGTCGAGCTGATGTCGATCCGGCGCAGCGCCACCAAGCTCAAGTACCTGGCGGCCTCCGAGTCGGCGATGGACGCCTTCATCAGCGACGTGACGCCCGAGAGCGTGGCCCGGCGGCTGCGGGAGCTTCGGTGACGGTCCGCTACGCCGCACCCGGGCGGATCAACCTGATCGGCGAGCACACCGACTACAACCTGGGGTTCGCGCTGCCGATCGCCCTGCCGCAGCGCGCGGTGGCGACGTTTTGGCCCTCGGCCGTCGACGCGCTCACCGTGGCCAGCGACCGTGTCGACGCGCCGGTGTGCATCCCGCTGGACACCGCCCCCGGCGGCGTGACCGGCTGGGCCGCCTACGTGGCCGGTGTGATGTGGGCGCTGCGCCAGGCCGGCCACCCGGTGCCCGGCGGCGCGATGCGGATCACCAGCGACGTGCCGATCGGTTCGGGCCTGTCGTCGTCGGCGGCGCTGGAATGCGCGGCGCTCGGTGCGATCGTGGCGGCCGCCGGCGTGCGCATCGACGCCGACGAACGGGCGCGGCTCGCCCAGCGCGCCGAGAACGACTACGTCGGCGCCCCGACGGGCCTGCTGGACCAGCTGGCCTCGCTGTTCGGCCGGCCGGCGACGGCGCTGCTGATCGATTTCCGCGATCTCACCGTCGCGCCGGTGGCCTTCGACCCGGAAGCCGCCGGCGTCACCCTCCTGCTGATCGACTCCCGCGCCCGGCACAATCACGCCGGCGGCGACTACGCCGCGCGTCGCGCCTCGTGCGAGCGGGCGGCCGCGGATCTGGGCGCGTCGTCGCTGCGCGACGTCCAGGACCGCGGGCCGGCCGCCGCCGACGCGGTGCGCGACCCGGTCGACGCCCGCCGGGCCCGCCACGTGCTGAGCGAGAACCAGCGGGTGCTGGATTGCGTTGCGGCGCTTCATGCTTCGGACTTCGCGGCGGTCGGGCGGATCTTCACCGCCTCCCACGCGTCCATGCGTGACGATTTCGGGATCACCACCGAACACATCGACCTGATCGCGGACACCGCGGAAGTCGCGGGCGCCCTGGGCGCGCGGATGACCGGGGGCGGGTTCGGCGGCTGTGTGATCGCGCTGGTGCCCACCGACCGCACCGCCGCCGTCGACGAGGCGGTGCGGCGCGCGGTGCGCAACGCCGGTCTCGAGCAACCGGTCATCACCGCAACCCGCGCGGCCGCCGGCGCGGGCCCGGTCCGGGCGTAGCGACCACCAAGACGCTCGCCATTCTCGGCCCTGGCTGTGACGGCGGCGCGATAGCTGTAACGTAACGGATGTGCCGGGGATGATGTGCGCGGTGTGCGGGACGGGCTTCACGGCCCGTTCCGACGCGGTCTACTGCTCGTCGGCCTGCCGGCAGAAGGCGCATCGTGCCCGATCGGCGCGCCGGACGGCGGTGCTGCGGGAGATCGTGAAGCGAAGCTCCCCGACGAGCAGGGCTATGCAGTCCGACGCCGGCACGTCGCTGCAGCGTTCCGTCGCCACCTCCGTGCGCCGCGCGCGGGAGCAGCTGGACCGATCACGCGAACTGTGCCGCACGGCCGCGCTCCGCCTGCAGCAAAGCGACGCCATCCGCCAGCAGCTACGCACGGACTGGTCGGCGCGTTCGGCGCCGACGCCGGACGCGGGAGGCGGGTCGTGGCCTGGGAGCTGAACGGGCAGACGGCGGCGGTCGAAGAGGCCCTGGCCGGCGGCACGCCGCAGCGGGCCGGGTGGTTCCGCTTCTACTTCGAGGACCAGCGCTGGGAATGGTCCGACCAGGTGCACCGGATACACGGCTACGAACCGGGAACCGTCACGCCCACGACCGAGCTGGTGATCGCCCACAAGCATCCCGCCGATCGCGACCGGCTGGCCGCCAGCATCAACGACATGATCGAGCACCGGCAGCCGTTCAGCACCAGGCATCGCATCGTCGACGCCCGCGGGAACACCCGTGACGTGGTCGTCGTGGGGGACCAATTCTGCGACGACGACGGCGACGTCATCGGCACGCACGGCTTCTACGTCGACGTCACGCCGTCGTCCACCCGCAGGCGCGAGGAGAACATCAGCGCGAAGGTGGCCGAGATCGCCGAGCGCCGCGGCGCCATCGACCGGACCAAGGGGATGTTGATGCTGGTCTACGGCGTCGACGAGATGGCGGCGTTCAACCTGCTCAGGTCGTTGTCCCAGGTGCGCAACATGAAGCTGGGCGTGCTCGCCGAGCAGATCGCCAAGGACTTCTCCGAGTTGGGCCAAGAGGTGATCGCGTCGCGCTCGCGGTTCGACCAGCGCCTGCTGACCGCGCACCTGCGGGTCTCCGCGTCCGACGGGTAGCGGTTAGCCGGCCCGCGTCAGGCGCACCGCTCCCAGGTGCATCCGGTCGACCGCCTCGGCGAATTCCTCGCGGGTCGGTATGCGCTGATCGCGGAATTTCAGCCCGATCATGCGCTGGGCGCGCTGGACGCCGTAGGACTCGGCGCAGCGCAGGAAGAGGTCGGACACCGCGGCGCGGTCCCGGATGAGCTCGCCGCGCATCGCGGTCGTCTTGCCGTCGTAGACGACCTGCACGGGCGCGCCGCCGCGGAAATTCTGCTTCCACGGAGCGCCGGTGAGCGCGTAGAGCTGACCGTCGATCACGTGGGCGCTCACCGGAAGTGCGAACGGCCGGCCCGTTTTTCGGCCGGTGAAGCTCAGCACCATCAGCTGCTTGCGGGCGGCGCCGGCGAACGGGGTGCGCAGCAGGAAACCCAGCATCGGGTTGACGACGCGCAGCAGGGCCGACGGGGGGTGGCCGGCGTCGATCGCATGTGACTGCTCTGCCATGCGCTTACCGTAAGGCCAATCGGCCGTGCGGCCTAGCGCCGCGGGGCCGGCGTCAGGGGGTGATGGTGGTCTGGTCGTCGATGATCTTCGTGACGTCCAGCAACGGGCCCGAATCGGCCTCCGGACCCTCGGCGTTGAGCTGGAGCACATAGACCGCGTCCTGGCCGGGGATCACCACCGTCTTCTGCGCGATCATGCGAGTCTTGCCGTCCCGCTGGTAGGTGCCGCCGATCTGCCACGCCTGGAAGCCGCCGAGCGTGGACGCCTTGCCGTCACCGCTGCCCTCGTACCCGGGCAGGTTCTGCACCTCGCCCGGCGCGTACTGCAGGATCTTCGCCGGGTCGACGTCGCCGGTGAACTTGGAGAACAGCGCCGAGACGGTCGGCGGGTCGGCGGGGTTGCTGGGCTGGGTCATGACGATGCCGCCGTACGACGTGCCGGCGTTCTGGTTGAGCTGCCAGCCGTTGGGCACCGGCAGGTCGACGTTCGGCCCGGGATCGCCGTGGTGAACGGGTGTCTCGGTGATGTGGTTGTCCTTGACGTAGTCGGCGATCGTGTATTTGGCCTTCGCGGCCGGGGCCGCACCGGACGCCGTCGTCGTCGACGACGCCGACGCGGACGTGGTCGTCGACGACTGGCCGCCGGATTTGTGATCGTGGCCGCAGCCGATCAGCGCCAAACTAAGCGCAACAGAAATGGTTGCTAGCGGCAAATGTTTCATGAATCCAATCTCCCGAAAATTGGGGCCGGTACCAGCGCCGGCCACGCCGAAATGACAGTAGTCGATATGCCGAATGAGTTTGCCGGAATTTCTCGGTACTTTTCGGTCGCACGAAGCGTGCCGCAAATCGTTACCCAATTCGGTCGGAAAACACCCACCCGATACACCGTCGTCCAGTAAGAGACAGGTATGCGGTCACGCAGGGCCCTCGTCGCACTCCTGGCGGCGTCGGTCGTCTTCATGGCGTTCGTCGCTGCCGCGCCCCCCATCGCCTACGACGGTGAGCCCGCCTTCGTGGCCGATCCGGTCGACCACGTCGCCACATTGATCGGCACCGGTACGGGCGGTGCGACGGTGGGGGAGATCAACAACTTCCCCGGCGCCACCGTGCCGTTCGGCATGGTGCAGTACTCGCCCGACACGGTGGGCAACTACGCCGGCTACAACTACGACAACCCACGCTCCACCGGGTTCAGCATGACCCACGCCTCGGTGGGGTGCGCCGCGTTCGGCGACATCTCAATGTTGCCCACCACCAATGGAATTGGCTCCCAACCGTGGAAATCGTGGGAACGGATTGCCCATGACGACACCGAACGGGGCGTGCCCGGCTACTACACGGTGCGGTTCCCGGGCACCGGGGTGAAGGCGGAACTCACCGCCGCCACGCGCACGGGTGTGGGCCGGTTCAGCTACCCGCGCAATGGGCGACCCGCCGTGCTGCAGGTGCGCTCGGGCGCGTCGCTGGCGGGTAACTCCCGCGCGACGATTCAGATCGGGGAGGACAACACCACGATCACCGGCTGGGCGACCAGCGGCGGATTCTGCGGCAAGAACAACACCTACACCGTCTATTTCGCGATGAAGTTCAGCCAGCCGTTCACCTCCTACGGGGCCTGGGACGGCACCGCGGTCTACCCCGGCGCCCGCAGCGCGAATTCGCCGTACAGCGGCGGATACGTGGAATTCCCGGCCGGAGCGGTGCTCGAGGTGCGGACCGCCATCTCCTACGTCGGCATCGACGGGGCGCGCGCGAACCTGGCCGCCGAGGGCGGGGCGAGCTTCGACGAGGTCCGCGGCGCCGCGTCCCGGGCCTGGAACGGCACGCTGTCGCGCATCGCGGTCGCCGGGCGCAACGCCGGCGATCTGGAGACGTTCTACACCGCCCTGTACCGATCCCTGTTGCACCCCAACACCTTCAACGACGCGGACGGCCGCTACATCGGATTCGACGGCGCCGTGCACACCGTGGCCGCCGGGCACACCCAGTACGCCAACTTCTCCGACTGGGACACCTACCGGTGCCTGGCGGCCCTGCAGGCGCTGCTCTTCCCGGACCGGGCCGGCGACATGGCCCAATCGCTGGTGAACGACGCCGAGCAGAGCGGGGCGCTGCCACGCTGGGCTCTGGCCAACGCCGCGACCGCGGAGATGAGCGGAGACAACGTGGTCCCGCTCATCGTGAACCTGCACGCCTTCGGGGCCGAGGGCTTCGACACCCAGGCGGCGCTGCGCTACATGGTGAACGCGGCGACCAAAGGCGGTGTGGGACTCAACGGTTACGTCGAGCGGCCGGGGATCGACACGTACCTGCAATTCGGCTACGCACCGTTGTCCTTCGAGTTCCGCACCGACGGCTGGATCGCCGACGCCTCGATCACGCTCGAGTGGTCGGTCGACGACTTCGCGATCTCGCGGTTCGCCGAATCGCTCGGTGATGCGGCGACCGCCGCCGAATTCCAGCGCCGTTCGCAGTACTGGCAGAACCTGTTCAACCCGACGACCGGGTACATCTCTCCCCGCAGCTGGACCACCTTCTTTCGCGCCGGCCCGGCGTTCGTGGTGTCCCCGAAAGACTTCGGCCAGGTCGGGTTCGACGAGGGCAACGCCGCGCAATACGTCTGGTGGGTGCCGCACAACGTGGCCGGCCTGGTGACCGCGCTGGGCGGCCGCCAGGCGGTGGCCGGGCGGCTCGACGAGTTCACCAGGAAGCTCAACGTCGGTCCCAACGAGCCCTATCTGTGGGCCGGCAACGAGCCCGGCTTCGGGGTGCCGTGGCTGTACAACTACATCGGCCAACCGTGGAAGACCCAGCGCACGGTCGACCGGGTGCGTGGGCTCTTCGGCCCGACGGCCGACGGGGAGCCGGGCAACGACGACCTGGGCGCGCTGGCCAGCTGGTACGTCTGGGCGGCCCTGGGCCTCTATCCGAGCACCCCGGGGGCGCCGATCCTCACGGTGGCGGCGCCGCTCTTCGATCGCGTCGCGATCGCGCTGCCCGGGGGCAGGACCATCCGGATCTCCGCCCCGGGCGCGTCCGGGCCGCATCACCTCAAATACGTCAGCGGCCTGCGCGTCGACGGCCGGGCCACCGACCAGACGTCGCTGCCGGAAACGTTCGTCCGCACCGGAGGGGAACTGGCCTTCTCGCTCGCCGCCTACCCCGACAGGCGTTGGGGCACAAGCGAATCGTCGTCCCCGCCGTCGTTCGGCACGGGCAGTTCGGCGGTCACCGTCAACATCCCCGACCCGATCGTCACGATCGCGCCGGGAACCACGGGCACGGTGCAGCTCGACGCGCAACGGATGATCGCCGACGCCGGCGGCTACACGGTGACGGGCACCGCCTCAGACCCCGGGATCACGGTGACGCCCGCGGCGGGCCAGTTCTCCGCCGACGGGTCGGCGGGCATCGACGTGCCGATCACGGTGGCACGATCGGTGTCCGAGGAGTACTACCTGGTGTATTTGACCTCGTCAGTCGGCCAAAGTGCGCGCACCTCAACCATTCTCGTGGTGGTGCAAGCCCCGTCCGAGTGAGTTCGCGCGGTCCGTCAGATCATCTCGTTCTTGGTCAGCCACCGCATCACCGGCCAGCCGACGAACACGGGCAGCCAGCAGGTGAGGACCCGGTACAGCAGCACGGACGGCACGCCGACGGCCGCCGGCACGCCGAAGGCTGCCAGCCCACCGATCAGCGCCGCTTCGACGGCCCCGACGCCGCCGGGTGTCGGGGCCGCGGAGGCCAGCGTTCCGCCGACCATCGTGACCACGGTGACGGTGACGAACGTCGTGCCGCCGCCGAAGGCTTCGACGCTGGCCCACAGCGCCAGCGCCGCGCCGAGAGTCGTTCCCGCGCAACCGAGCAGGATCAGCGCCAGCCGCCTCGGCTCGCGGGCCAGCTTGACCAGGTCGCCGGTCACCTCGTTGAGCTTCGGGCGCACCTCCGTGGCCAGCCAGCGTCGCGACTTGGGCACGAACAACAGGGTGCCGACGATGCCCAGCGCCACGCCCCCGATCAGGTACAGCATCGTGGCGCTCGGCACGAAATGCGAGAGGTGCATCGAGGCGCCCGCGACCGCGCTGAAGAAGATCAGCAGCAGCAGGTGCACGATCACCTGCACCGCCTGCTGTAGGGCGACCGCGGCCGTGGCGCGCATCGCCGTCAGCCCGCTCTTCTGCAGATACCGGGTGGACAGCGCGAGCCCCCCGACGCCGGCGGGCGTGGTGGTCGCGGCGAAGGTGTTGGCCACCTGGACGAAGGACAGCCGCCAGAAGTTCACCGTCCCGTCGGTGCAGGCCCACAGGGCCGCCGCGGCCCCCAGGTAGGTCAGCGCCGATACCGCCAGCCCGAGCAGCGCAAACCACCAGTTCGCGGTCCTCAATTGGTAGAAGAACGTGGGTGCGGTGCTGATGAAGGGGTACGCGACGTAGACCAGTGCGCCGAAGAGCACCAGCTGGATGATCTGGCCGCGGGTGAACCGGGTGATCGTCTGGGTCTTGATCTGGTCGGCGCCGGTCTGCCGCTTCACCTCCGCGCGTGCGCCCGAGATGACGGCGCCCGCGTTCGGGACCGATCTCCGGATGGACCGTGGCACGGCCACTTTCGTCAATCGACGCGAGGCGCTCAGGATGGTGTCCCGGTCGAACGCGTCGATCGCCGCGGCCACCGCCGATTTCGGGTCGTAGAGCGCCGAGGTGGTCACCAGCAGCTGGGCGATGTCGGACTGGAGCTGGGCGTCGGTGGCGCCGTATTCGGCGCTGTGGAAGCCACCGAAGAGCACCGCGCCGTCGTCGACGGTGATTTCGTTCCCGCGCAGGTCCAAGTGGGCGATCTGCTGGTCGTTGAGGACCCGCAGCGACTGCCACACCCGGTCCACCGGCGTCGACTGCGCGCACCGGTCGAGCGGTGTGCCGCGGGGCGGCCTGTGCGAGTACAGGATCCAGCCGCGATCCAGGGTGGCGACCGCGATCGTCGCGGTGTTGGCCAGGTGGGCCTCCCCGAAGGCGATCGTCATCAGCGCGCGATGCTCGACGGCGCGGCGCATCGAGGTCACCAGGGGACCGGTCTCGGTGTCGCGCAGCCGCAGCTTGATCCAGAGTTGGCGCAGCGTGCCGCCGCTGCGTTGATGCGGGCCGTACAACTCGACCACCGCTTCGCGGTCGGGCTCCGCGCAGCCGGCCGAGAGCACCAGCGGGCCGCGACCGGCCGGCCGGACCACGGTGAGCCGCGAGACGACGAACCCGCGCTTGGCCATCGCGCGCACGGCGGCCTCGAGGGGCACCTCGAGCGCGGGGGTGCCGACGACGAGGACCACCAGCGAGCCGACCAGCCAGCCCACCGCCAGGCCCAACAGGGCGCGCGCCGGCACGATGGCGCTGACCACGAGGTGGATCGGCACGAACGCCAGCAGCAGCGCCCACCACCAATGCCGCCAGCGCGCGGGCAACCACGGACCCGAGACGGTCAGCACCGCCGCGAGCATGCCGATCCAGCGCGGGTCGTCGAGGAACTGGCCCAACACGGTCTGCAGGCGTTCGGAGAGGTCGAAATGCCAGCGCGGCGCCGAGAACCCGTTGCCCCCGACCGACAGTGGAAGCGCCGCGAGCAGGGCGGCGGCGGCGTAGGCCCCGAGCAGTTTCCACTGCCGGCCGACGACCAGGCCGATCAAGATCATGAACGGCAGGGCCAGGATCGCCACGCCGTACGCGAGGTAGACCAGGTCGGATTGTCGGGGCGAGAGCACCCCGACGATCTGCGAGATCGACTTCTCCAGCGCTTCCCATTGCGGCCGGGTGATCAGCGAACTCGTGATCACCACCGCCAGGAAGGTCGCGCTCGCTGCCAGCCGCAGGATGTCGTTGGTGCGCCGGGTCAGTGGCTGCAGCAAGCTGCCGGAAACGCTGATCTCGCGCCCGTCGACTCGCATGTGGTGACGATCCTTCGGATTGGTTCGGCGCCGCTGACCCATCTTCTCGCCGGCTCGCCGCCAACTTAGCGCCGATACCCGGCCGCGCGACAGTTCCCACGACTTGGCGCGGGTAGGGTCGTAAACATAGGCGAGCTAGCGAATCGGAGGGCGTGAGCGTGGCGAGAACCGACAACGACAGCTGGGAGATCACCGAAAGCGTGGGCGCGACGGCGCTGGGGGTGGCCTCCGCCCGCGCGGCCGAAACGCGAAGCGACGATCCACTGATCCGGGATCCGTTCGCGCAAATCTTCCTCGACGCCGCCGGCGACGGGGTGTGGAATTGGCACTCGGCTCCGCAGCTGCCGGACGAAGTCGTCGAGGCCGAACCGCAGTTGCCGCTGCAGATGCGGGCGATGGTCGGTTACATGGCTTCGCGGACAGCGTTTTTCGACGAGTTCTTCCTGGCCGCGACGCACGCGGGCATCCGGCAGGCGGTGATCTTGGCGGCCGGCCTGGACGCGCGGGCGTGGCGGTTGGATTGGCCGGACGGCACGACCGTCTACGAACTCGACCAGCCGCGGGTGCTGGACTTCAAATCGTCGACGCTGGCCCAGCACGGGGCGCGGCCCACCTGCAACCGGGTAGAGGTCGCGGTCGACCTGCGCCACGACTGGCCGACGGCGTTGCGGGACGCCGGGTTTGACCCGTCGGCGCCCAGCGTGTGGTCGGCCGAGGGGCTGATGCCGTACCTGCCGGCCGCCGCCCAGGAGTTGTTGTTCGAGCGCGTGGACGGGCTCACCGCTCCCGGCAGCCGGGTGGCCGTCGAGGCGCTGGGACCGAAATTCCTCGACCCGGAGTTCCGCGCGAAGCGTCGCGCGCGGATGGACCGGGTGCGCGCCCTGATGGCGCGGGTGGCGCCGGACCGGGACGTGCCGAGGACCGACGAGCTGTGGTACTTCGAGGAGCGCGAGGACGTCGGTGACTGGTTCCGCCGGCACGGCTGGAGCGTCACGGTCACCCCGGCCGACGAGCTGATGGCCGGCTACGGGCGCGCGGCGGCCAAGGAGGTCGAGGACGCCGTGCCGGGGAACCTGTTCGTGGCCGCCGTGCGGGCGGCGAACTAGCGGCGTTCGGCCTCCGGGTCCTCCCGGCGGGCGTGTGCGCGCCAATTCCGGTATCCCCGCCGCGCGGCAAGGGCGCCGACGATGGCGGTGATGCACCACACCGCGATCGCGGCGTACGCCAGCGGCGACGACCGGTTTCCGATCGAGGCGCCCAGCGCGGTGTAGACGAAGGCCCGCGGTACCGAACCGACGAACGCCCCGAGCGCCATCTGCCACAAGGGAACTCCGAACGCTCCGAAGGCATAGGAGGCGAGCGCGTCGGAAATGCCCGGGACGAAGCGCTGACCGACCACCGCCCACAGCCCGCGGCGTTCGATCAACGCGTCGATGCGGTCGGTGCGGTTGCGGCCCAGCAGCGCCCGCGCGCTGTCCCGCCCGGCCCGGCGCCCGATGAGGCTCGCGACGACGGCGGTACCCACCGTCGCGCCCAGCGTCACGAACACGCCGAGCACCGGACCGAACAGCAGGCCGCTGGCCGCGGCCAGGATCGCGCCCGGCACGAACAACGCGCCGAGGACGGCCGACACCGCGACGTAGGTCAGCGGCGCCGCCGGGCCCGTCGCCGACACCACCCGCCGCACCTCCTCGACGTCGATCACCCGCGCGACGGCCACCAGATAGAACAGCACGAGCAGGAACACGACGAACACGCCGAGCCGCACGACGTGCGTCCGTCGGGACGTGGGCTCAGAGTCCGGCGGGGAATCGTCGCCGTCGTCCATGCCGCCCCTCACGCGGGCGCCGCGGCGCGCAGCCGCTGGGCCAGTCCGGTCGCGCGCACGGCGCGGCGCTCGATGGCCGCCCGCACCGCGGCCGCGGAACCGGCCACCCGGACCCTGGTCTTCGCCCGCGTCACCGCCGTATAGAACAGTTCGCGCGTCAGCAGGCGAGAGTCCTCGGGCGGCATCAGCACCGTCACCTCGTCGGCCTGGCTGCCCTGGCTCTTGTGGATCGTCATGGCATGCATGGTCTCAATGTCGGTGAGCCGGCTGGTCGCGAAGCCCAACGTTCCGGCGGCGCCGGCGATGACGGCCCGCAGCCCCTCGGGGCCCGCCACGACCACCCCGGTGTCGCCGTTGTACACCTTGAGCCCATAGTCGTTGGCCGTCACCAACACCGGCCGGCCGGCGTACCACGGCGACGACACCGGCTGGCCGGTCTCCTCGGAAAGCCAGCGCTCCACCTGCCGGTTCCAATGCGTCACCCCGTACGGCCCCTGCCGGTGCGCGCACAACAACCGGTGCTCGTCGAGCGTCGCCAACGCCACCTCGGTGGCGCCGAGCAGCGCGGCCTCGCGCACCCGCAGCGCGTGCGGAACCAGCACCGCACGCAGCCCGCCGGCCGGCCCGTCGGAGTCGAGCCACTCGACGTGTTCGCCGCCGGACCGCAGCAACTCCAGCACCCGGTCGGCGTCGCCGACCCGGATCGCCTCGGCCAGCGCGCCGATCGACTCGCCGAACCGATGCGGTGTGCGCAGCGCCGCCACCCGCACGTCGTCGCGCGCGGTCAACCCGTCCACCAGGTCGGCCAGCACCGCGCCGGCCTCCACCGAGGCCAGCTGGTCGGGATCGCCCACCAGGATCAGCCGCGTATCGGGCCGCACCGCCTCCAGCAGCCGGGCCATCATCGTCAGCGACACCATGGAGGTCTCGTCCACCACGATGACGTCGTGCGGCAGCCGGTTGCCGCGATTGTGTTTGAAGCGCACCGACGTGTCCGGCCGCGCGCCCAGCAGCCGGTGCAGCGTCGTCGCCGGCAGGCCGGTCAGCCGTGCCCGGTCGGCCGCGTCCAGCCGGCGCACCTCCGCGGCCACCGCCTCGGCGAGGCGGGCCGCCGCCTTGCCGGTCGGCGCGGCGAGCGCGATCCGCGGACGCGGAAGGCCGCCCAGCTCGGCCTGCCCGGCCAGCAGCGCCAGCAGCCGCGCCACCGTGGTGGTCTTGCCGGTGCCGGGGCCGCCCGTCAGCACCGTAACCGCTTGGGAGACGGCGAGTTCGGCGGCCGCCCGCTGTTCGTCGTATCCGGCCGGGAAGAGTCGGTCGAGGGCGGCCACGTCGCCTCGTGCCCCGGGCGCGGACAGCGCGAGCAGGTCCGCACACACCTGCTCCTCCTCCAGCCAGTACCGGTCGAGGTACAGCAGGTCGCCGAACAGTCGCAGCACCGGTGGCGAGCCGAGCAGCGCGCTGGCCCGCACGGCGGCCATCCACCCGTCCGGGTCGGGCCACTCCAGGTCCGCGACGTCCACCTGCGCCGGGGCCGCCCGCAGATCCACGCACACCGAACCGCCCCGCAGCGCGCGCACCAGCAGGGCGACCGCCACCGCCACCCGCTCGTCGGGCTCGCCGGCCAGTGCCGTAAGCCGCTGCGCCACATGGACATCGGCCGGCTCGAAGACGCCTGCCTCGGTGTGCGCCCGGAGCAGGCCGTCGGCGGTGATCGCCTCCAGCGTCACGCGACCGCCCTCCCGTCGAGCAGGTCGGACAACTCGGCGATCAGCGTCGGTGGCGGCCGCCAGCTGAACACCCCGGACGGGTGCCCGTCGACCAGGGGTGTGGCCGCGCCGCACATCCCGCGCACGAACAGGTACAGCACACCGCCGAGGTGCCGATCCGGGTGGTAGCCCGGCACCCGCCAGCGCAAAAACCGGTGCAGCACAACGCTGTACAGCAGGGCCTGCAGCGGGTAGTCCGAGTGCAGCATCGCCTCGACCAGGCGCGGCCGGTCATAATCGGCGGACGTCAACGGTCGGTCGGGATCGCCGAGCCAGTTGGTCTTGTAGTCGACCACCAGATAGCGCTGCGCCGCGCCGTCCGGCACGCGCAACACGGCGTCGACGGAGCCGGTGAGGTAGCCGCGCAACGGCTGCTCGCCCAGGGGGCGGCTCAGCAACCGGCCGGCATAGGACGCCAGCGCGTCGTCGGCCGGCAGGTGCGCGCGCAGCGCCGCGCCCAGGTCCGCCAGCCGGATCTCGGGCAACGCCGAGCCGACGTCGCCCCCGGCCAGCGGGAACTCGAAGTCCAACTCGCGCAGCCGATCCGCCGGCCCGATCTGGCGCAGCGTGCGGCCGCCGGCCAGCGGGCCCAACGGCGTGTCGTGCATCGGCACCAGGGCCGCCGCCAGCACGTCCGCGGTCACGTCGACCGGCCACCACACGGAGTGGGTGCGGACCTGCGACGCCAACTCGGCGGACAGATCGGCGGCCAGCGGGTCGGCCGTCTCGAGCACCGCGTGCACCAGCGTGCCGAACGTGGCGCCCACCGGCAGGTCGGCCATCGGGGAGGGCACCGCCGGACCCGATGCGGCCTGAGCCACGGGGACGTCGCCGGACTCGTCGTCGAGCTCGGTGACCTCGGGCTCGCTGCCCACCCCGGTGGATTCGAAGGCTTCCGCCACCCGGATGAGACCGGAGTAGGAGGTGCGCCGCCACCCGGCGTCGATGCCGCGGTGGAAGTGGCGGTTCTCCAGGTCGGACGGCACCGGCTCGGGCGGCACGGACGGCGCCGCGGCCACGACCGACCGCTCGATCACCGGACCGCCCGCCGCCTCCCATTCGCGCAACCGGTCGAGGGCGTCGTCGTCGGAGACCTTCGCCGGTTCGCACCGGTCGGGCACGAAGGCCTCGCCCGGCCGGCGGCCGCGCAACAGCCGCGACAGGCCGCCGTTGGGCTCGTCGAACGCCGGCGACCACCACGCCACCACCTGGGACTGGGCGCGGGTGAGCGCCACGTAGGTCAGCCGGCTGTCGTCGCTGGCGTCCTCCTTGCGGCCCAGGATTTCCACGGTCTTGAAGTCCGGGCTGTCCTTGCCGCCGATGTGCAGGCAGCGCACCCCGTCGTCGTGGAACAACACCACGTCGCGGTCCTGGGTGTTGCGGTTGAACGCGAACGGCAGGTACACGATCGGGTACTGCAGGCCCTTGCTGACGAACACCGTCATGATCTGCACGGCGGCCGCGTCGCTGTCCAGGCGGCGGTTGCGTTCGGGTGCGCCGGCGCGTTCCTCGCGTTGCCTGCGCAGCCAGTCGCGCAGCGCGGGCAGGCTGGACCGCTCCCGGTGCGCGACCTCCCCCAGCAGCTGCGCGATGTGCGCCAGGTCGGTCATATGCCGTTCGCCGCCCTGGGCGGACAGCACGCGGTCGCCCATCCCGGAAAGTTGTGCGGCCTCGAAGATGGCGGCGACGCCGCGTTCCCGGGCGTGACCGGCCCACTCGCGCAACGTTTCCGCGACCCGGTCGGTCAGCGCGTCGCCGCCTGCCGCCAGCGATTCCGCGGTCTCGCCGAAGAACATGGTGGCCGCGGCGGCGCGGACCATGCCCGGCCGGTGCGGCTGGTCGAAAGCCTCCAGCAGGCACAGCCAGTCCTCGGCGGCGTCCGACGCGAACACGTCGGAGTCGCCGGTGTAGACGGCCGGCACCCCGGCGTCGCACAGCGCCCGGAAGCAGGCGGCGGCGTCCTTGTGCTTCTCCACGATCACGGCGATGTCGCGGGCCCGCAGTGGCCGGCCGGCGAACGTCGCCCCGGCCGCGAGCAGGACGCGGATGTCGGCCGCGACGTCGGCGCCGATGTGGGCCCGCAGCTCGTCGATCGGCAGGTTCTGTAGCCCGCTGCGCCCCAGCGTTTCTCGCTGAACGACCCGCAACCGGAACGGGTCGTTGCGCGGGGCGCCGGCGAGCCGATGCCCCTGGTGGTAGGCGTCGACGTCGTCCACCACGATCGCGGGGTCGCCGAGTTGGGCGCCCAGCAGCACCACCTGCAGGCGCTCGACGAGCGCGGCATCGCTGCGCCAGTTGGTGGCCAGCGTCTTCTTCTCGCCGGCGGTCTCGGCCGCCCGCAGATACGTCACGATGTCGCCGCCGCGAAACGCGTAGATGGCCTGCTTGGGATCACCGATGAGGATGACGGTGGAGCGCCCGCTGAACGCGCGGTCGATCACCTGCCACTGCACCGGGTCGGTGTCCTGGAACTCGTCGACCATGACGATCGGCCAGCGGTGATGCATGCGGGCCCGCGCGGGGGAGTCTTCGGTGGCCAGCGCATCGGCGAGCCGGCTCAGCAGGTCGTCGTAGTCCAGGACGCCGAGCCGCCGCTTGCGCGTGTCCAGTTCCGCGAGAACCTCTTTCGCGAATCCCACGCACACGGCGGCCCGCGAGCCCGGTTCGGGGTGCAGCGGCCGGAGCTGCGTCGACGGGTTCCTGACCACCTCGCGCGCCAGCCGCAGCGCATCGCGGTAGGTCAGCGCCGGATCGTCACGCTCCCCCCCGAAGTGGGCGAGGTACAGGTCGTCGACGATCTGAACGATCAGCTCGTCGAGGCTTTCCAGCAGCGTCACGTTCGCCGCGGTGTCGCCCGCCACGCCCAGCGACTTCAACACCAGCTGGCAGAACTGGTGCGTGGTGGCGATGGTGGCCGCGTCGAAGCCCGCCAGCGCGTCGCGCAGGCGCTGCCTGCGCGCCGCGCGTTCGTCGTCGGTGCCGTCCAGCAGGTACGCCACCAACTCGTTGGCGCCCGCGCCGTCGTCGAAGGCGGCTACCGCGTCGACGATTTGGCCGCGGACACGCTCGCGCAGCTCCTGGCTGGCGGCCCGCCCGAACGTGATGAGCAACATCTGGTCCAGCGTCGCCGCGCCCTCGGCGACGTAGCGGGTCACCAGGCCGGCCAGCGCGAACGTCTTGCCGGTGCCCGCGCTGGCCTGCAGCACCGTGGTGGAGCGCTCGGCCGGCAGCGGGCCGAGCAGGTCGAAGCGCGCCATCGCGCCGCTCATTTCACGGCTCCCTCTGCGCGCGCAGCATCGGCAGCCAGACCCGGGCGGCGTAGGCGCCCAGCCGGGTGTCCTCGCCGTCACAGTCCTCGCCCGCCGCCACCGGCCGCATCAGCTCGGTCAACCGGGCGTTCTTGCCCCACGCCCGCACGTGGGCCGGCTCCTCGTGTTCGTACTTCCACCGGAATTGCGCCTCCCGCAACGGATCGTCGCCGCAGTGCCGGGCGGCCGCCCAGGCGTAGGACGTCTTGACGGGCAACGGGATCGGCTCGCGGCGGCCCGCGTCGTAGACCGCGACCAGCTCGCGCAGCACCGACACCGCGTCCTCACGCGGCCGTCCCAGCCCCTCCATCCGTGGCGCGGTACCCCGCTTGCGGCGGCCGATGCAGATCGCGGACCAGTCGCGGGAGGGATCGTGAGCGACCAACGCCAGCAACGGAATCCACGATTCGAGCAGGTGTTTGCCGTCCAGTTTGGAGTACGTCACCGACACCAGCCGGTCCCCGTAGACGGGCGAGACCGTGCCGGTGAGCCGTCTCCCCGAGCCGAGATCGACGTCGACGTCGTACGCGCGGGCGTCGGTCCGGCGGTGCTGCTGGGCGGCGGCCGCCAGCAGGGCGGCCTGATCGCGGATGTCGGTTGCCGTGCGCCACCCCAGTTGGCCCGGCGGCAGCGTGCCCCGCCGCCACTCGGCCTGGCGGGCGTCGTCCGGCGTCCACCCGCGCAGGATGTCGCCCAGCATCCGGTCCCCGACCGACCACTCCTCGAGGCCGTCGAGGTCGACGGGCATGGCGTCCTGCACGCCGTCGACATCGCGCGGCAGGGTGAACTCCAGGGCGCGGAAGAAACCCTTGACCGGGTCCTTGAAGAAGCCGACGAGGTCGGCGAGGTTGACATCCTCGGCGGGTGGCGGCGGCAGCGGCCCCGAGATGAACCGGGGCTTCTCGCCGCGCTCACCGGTGGCGGCCCGCGCCGCGCGCAACACGGTCGGGTCGAAGCTGAACGGAACGTCGGGCACCAGCCCGCCGGGGACGACGTTGCGAATGTCGAAGGGCTGCAACGGGTGTGCGACGACGACGCGGTCGCGGACACTGCCGGCGGTGGTGACGTCCAGCGTGTCCAGCAGCTCGGCCAGCGGCACCGCCGGCGGGCGCGGCTGGCCCGAGTATTCGTTGGCGCCGGTGTAGGTGATCACCAACTTCTCGGAGGCCGCGCCGACGGCGTCGAGCAGCAACTGCCGGTCCTCGGAACGGATGTCACGTTCGCCGGTCATCGGGTCGCGGGCCAGCGCGTCGTCGCCGTCGACCACCCCGAGGCGCGGGAACACCCCGTCGTCGAGCCCGACCAGGCACACCACCCGATGCGGAACCGAGCGCATCGGCACCATCGTGCACACCGTGAGCGTGCCGGTGCGGAAGTTGGCGCGCGTCGGGCGCCCCGCGAGTCGCCCGTCGAGCAGTGCCCGGACGTCGGGCAGCCGCAGCACCGTGTCGGCCCGCGGCCCGGCGTCGGCCAGTGTCGAAGCGAACTCCCGCTGCAGCTGGGCGGTCTGCCACAGGTCCGCGTCGGCGACGCGCGTCAACAGGTCGATGCCCTCGGCCAGCGCGGCCAGCCAGTCGCGCAGCGTCCGGGCCCCCGTCAGCGAGTCGACGACTCGTTGCAGCCGGGCAACGAATTCGGCGAACTGGCCGGCCAATTCGACGCGGTTACTGCTGACGTCGTCGAGGGGCAGGGTCGCGTCGATCCAGGCGTGCGAGTCGTCGGACATCGCGACGCCGGCCAGCACCCGGTCGATGCCGAAACGCCAAGTGTTGTGCACGAAGTCGACGTGATAGGGCCGCCGGTGCTCCTGGTCGAACCCCCACCGGATGTTGGCCTGCCGGACCCAGCGGGTGATGGCCTCCAGATCGTCGTCGGTGAAGCCGAACCGGGCGCGCACCGGCGCGGCCTCGGCGAAGTCGAGCACCTCGCTGGCGGTCACCCGGCTGCCGGCCAGGGCCAACAACTGCGAGGCCACCCGGAGCAGCGGATTGGTCTGCAGCGGCGAGCGGTCGGCGAGCCGCACCCGCAACCGGTGCGCGGGGTGCGCGCCGTGCACCACGTCGCCGAGCCCGAAGTCCGCGACGATCAGCGGCGCGTACGTCTCGATGTCCGGACACATCACCAGGATGTCGCGCGGCTGCAGCGTCGGGTCGTCCTGCAGCAGGCCGAGCAGCACCTCCCGCAGCACGTCGACCTGGCGCGCCGGCCCGTGGCAGTTGTGCACCTGCACCGAGCGGTCCTGGGCGGCGAGGATACGCCCTTGTGGCCGAACGGCATTCGCGGCGATGTCGGACTGCAGCCAGCCCAGCAGCGTGGCGGGCCGCGCCGGTGCGGGCAGGTATTCGTCCGTCTGGGCGTCGGCGGGCAGGCCGCGTTGCAGCTCGCGCAGGTCCCGCCCCAGGGTGGCCAGCAGCGGATGGCCAACGATGCGGTGGCTGGTGTCCGCGCGGCGGGGGATCGCGCCACGGGCGCCGGCCAGCGCCCGCCAGAGTTCGTCGCTGGGGTGCGGCAGCCACAGGTGCAGATCGTGGTGGGCCGCGACCGCGTCCAGCAGCTCCACGTCGGTGCTCGCCAGCCGGGTGTGTCCGAACAGCGACAGCCGGGGCGGGAGGCCGCAGGGGCCTTCCCGCAGCCGGGTCACCGTCTTGTGGTGGCGGACATGCGGGGGGTCGGCGGGCACCGCGGCCACCAACGCCCGCCACAGCTCGGGCTGCCAGGCCAGATCGGGGTCGAGGTCGCCGGCGTCGCCCGCCAGCCAGTCGGCGAGCAGCCGCGGACGCTGCCTGGCATACGAGGCGAACAGGCCGGCCAGCCGGCGCGCGACCGAATAACGGCGCCCGCGACGCAGCTCGGCCTCGGTCTCGGTCGGCGCGAAGTGGCCCAAATGCGTTGCCAGAGTGCGACACCACGGCTCGTCCAGCGAGTGGTCGATCACCGCCAGCAGCGGCCAGGCCAGCGCGTCCGGCGACCACGGATCGTCGTCGGCCGTGCCGGTGAGCTCGGCGACCAGGGAGCCGGGACTGCGGAACGCCACCCCGGCGCACACCCCGTCACCGCCCCGGGCGCGCCCGAGCACGTGCGACAACCGCTGACTGAGCCACCGTTCGACGCCGCGCGCCGGCACCAGCACCAGTTCTTGGGCGAACGGGTCGGTCAGCGGGTGGGCCAGCAGGGCGCCGAGGCCATCGGCAAGGAGGTCGGTGCGCTCGGCACGGTGGAGGTGAAGCGCCATCGCGGTGCCACGATAGCCCCGGACGCCGACACGGGTGGGTGGTTAGGCCCTACTTGGCCAGCGTGAACTGGTTGATGTCGATGTAGCCGTCCCGGAACGCCTTGGCGCAGCCGGTCAGGTATCTCATGTACCGCTGGTAGACCTCTTCGGACTGGATCTCGACGGCCTCGCGGTGGTGCGCCTCGAGCGCCGCGGCCCACAGGTCGAGCGTGCGGGCGTAGTGCAGCTGCAGCGACTGCCTGCGGACCAGGTTGAAGCCCATCTTCGAGGCGTGGAATTCCACCATCTCGATCGGCGGCAACTGGCCGCCCGGGAAGATCTCGCGGGCGATGAAGTCGTTGAAGCTGGTCTGGTCCTCGGTCATCGGCAGGCCGTGTCCGACGATCTGGTCCGGCGTCAGCATGGTGATCGTGTGCAGCAGCATCACACCGTCGTCGGGCAGGACGCGGTAGGCGGTCTGGAAGAAGTCGTCGTAGCGGTCGTAGCCGAAGTGCTCGAACGCGCCGATGGACACGATCCGGTCGACGGGCTCGTCGAACTGTTCCCAGCCCTGCAGCAGCACCCGCCTGCTGTGCGTGGTGGTCATGGCGTCGAACATCTTCTGCACGTGCGCGGCCTGGTGCTCGGACAGCGTCAGCCCGACCACGTCGACGTCGTACTTCTCGATCGCGCGGCGCATCGTGCCGCCCCACCCGCAGCCGACGTCCAGCAGCGTCATGCCGGGCCGCAGCCCCAGCTTGCCCAGCGCCAGGTCCATCTTGCGCAGCTGCGCCTCTTCGAGCGGGATGTCCCGCATGCGATCGAAGTAGGCGCAGCTGTAGGTCATCGTGGGATCGAGAAACAGCCGGAAGAAATCGTCGGACAGGTCGTAGTGCGCCTGGACGTCCTCGAAATGGGGAGTCAGGTTTTCTGTCATGCCAGCTAGCGCCTTTCCAGGTCCGGGGCCATTCAGCTGGTTCACGAGCGCGCGGCGCAGCTGGTTCACCATGGCTTCCCGTCAATGCCGGAATCAAACTTCGGCGCCCATGCGGGGAATTCGGATGAGGCTACCCCCGTTTACCCGTGTCAGCCAGAGATTTGAGGAGGCACAGATGGAGGCTTGGGACGCGATCCGCGCCCGGCGCAACGTCCGGCAGTACAAGCCCGACCCGGTTTCCGAAGGCGACCTGAACCGCATCGCCGAGGCCGGATGGCGCGCCCCCTCGGCCAAGAACCGACAGCCGTGGGACTTCGTGATCGTCACGGACCGCGCGCAGCTCCACGAGTTGTCCACCGTCTGGCAGGGTGCCGGGCACATCGCCGGTGCCGCCGCGGCGATCGCGATCGTGGTGCCCGTGCCGCCCGACGAGCGCAGGCTGGTCACCGACAATTACGACGTCGGGCAGGCCACGATGGCGATGATGATCGCGGCCGCGGACCTGGGCATCGGGACCGGGCATTCCTCGGTGGGGGACCAGGAGAGGGCGCGGGCCATCCTCGGGGTCCCCGAGGACCGGCTGGTGGCCTTCCTGCTCGGCGTCGGGTATCCCGCCGACCGTCCCCTCGTGCCGATCCGCACGCCGAACCGGCGGCCCTTCTCCGAGGTCGTCCACCACGGTCGCTGGTGACGAGGAGGCCGGGCGCAGCGCCGCCCCGGGCGTGCATGATTAGGCCATGAACAGACACGAGATCACCGAGCAGATCGTCCTGGCCCGCCTGCGCCTGGGCCTGACGTGGCAAGAGCTGGCCGACGCCATCGACCGGCCGGTGGTGTGGACCACCTCGGCGCTGCTCGGCCAGCACCCCATTCCCCCCGAGCTGGCAACGGTTCTCGTCGAGAAGCTCAAGCTGGACGAGTCGGTGGTGCCCGTGCTGGCGGCCCCGCCCATGCGGGGCGGGCTGCCCGCCGCCGTCCCGACCGACCCGACCATCTACCGCTTCTACGAGGCCCTGCAGGTGTACGGCGGCGCCATCAAGGAGCTGATCCACGAACAGTTCGGCGACGGCATCATGAGCGCGATCAACTTCAGCGTCGACCTGCAGAAGAAACCGCACCCGTCCGGCGACCGCGTCGTGGTGACGTTGGACGGCAAATTCCTTCCCTATCAATGGGTCTCGGCCCAAGGGTGAAGTGACGGCGCGCCGCATCGGTGCCACACTTGCCGCGAGGAGGCGAGCAACGCGGCGGCCGGGTCTTTTCCCGGTCACCGCGTTCGCCACTCAGCTCATCAACACGGCCCGCCCTACAGCCCGAACTCGGCCTCGATGCCGTCGATCCCGGCGCGGATGGCCGTGAGCGCGTCGGCGCGGGCGCGCAACTTCGTTGCGGCGTGGGCGTGTTGGCGCAGGCCGGCGAATTCCCGCGCGGCCTCCTCGGCGCGACTGACCACCATCTCCGGCAGCACGATCTCGTCGACGAAGCCCGCCGCCAGCGCCGTCTCGCCGAAGAACGTCTTGGCCAGCCCGGCGGCCTGCTGATAGGCCGACCGGGTGAGCCGCAGCTTCATGATCTCCAGGGCGGCGTACGGGATGACCATGCCGATCGCCACCTCGTTGGCCTGAACGTTGTAGGCGTGCGCGGCCACCCGGTGGTCGCCGGAGCACAGCAGGAACGCCCCCATCGCGATCGCGTGTCCGGTGCAGGCCATCACCACCGGCTTGGGATGGGACAACAGCCGGTAGGCCAGCTCGAAGCCGCCGCGCAGCATGTCGATCGCCGGCTGCGCTTCGCCGGAGGTCAGGATCTTCAGGTCGAATCCGCCGCTGAATACGCGCTCGTTGCCGGTGATCACCAGCGCGCCGGCGTTGTCCGCCTCGGCCCGGTCGATCGCCTCGCCCAGGGCCTGCTGCATCGTCGGGCCCAGGGCGTTGACCTTGCCGTCGTCCATCCGGATGACCGCGATGGACTCCTTGAGGGAGTAGTGGACCGGGCCGCTCATCGGTTGCTGGCTCCTTGCCGTCACGCGGTCTGAGTGTGGTGTTTGCCCAGGTCGTCCTCTGCCTCACCCCAGCGCAGGCTGACGTCGGTGGGCTCGTCGAGCTGGCGGGTGCGCCACCTGTCCTGCGTTTCCCGGACGGCGCCGTTGATCCGTTCGATCTCGCTGCGGAACACCTCGGGTCGGGTTTCCTTGCTGGCGTAGTGGAAGTAGGTGAGCAGCCCGCGCAGCAACTCCAGCTTCTGCTTCTCGCGCTTCGCCAGGTCGTGGGTGGTCATCAGCTCGATGCGCTGGACGGGCGGCAACGAGTCCCAGTCCAGCACCACCGGGGTCTCCAGCGGCAGCCGCTCACGCTCCCAGAACCGCCAGCTCTGCGGGCGCTCCGGGGAGTCGAAATAGCTGATGGTGCCGGTGAAGCGGGATTCGATGCCGCTGCCGATCTCGGCGCGGTCGAGCGCCGAATCCCACACCATGCGCCATTCCTGGCCGGGCGCCAGCACCGGCAACTCGCGGGGCAGCCGCAGCTCGACGACGTCGGCGTAGCCGTCGGTGGCGTTCTCGTATTCGGCCACCGTTGGGGGATTGGTGAACGAGAACGTGATGTCGTACGCCGCGGTCTGGCCGAAGTTCCTGACCACCAGCTCGATCACGTGCCAGTCGGCGGGATGCGGCTCCATGAACATCGCCAGCTGCGGCCGCGTCTGCTCCGCGGCCAGTCGGCGGTTGCGGGCGATCTGCCGGCTGGTGAAGACGAGGGTGACGACGGCGAGCGCGATCGCCGCCCACGCCGCCCACGCGATCCAGGTGCTGGACCCAACGTGCGTGATTCCGTGCCAGCTGTCCTGGATCCACCCCATGGAATCCACCTTCCGCTTATATCACAGGCCGGGTACCGTCTCGCCCCGATCGAACGATCGCCGCCTCAGCCGCCCATCAGCATTCGCCACTGGGCGAGGTCGGCGGCCCGGTACACGTAGTTGGAACGCTTGACCTCGGACAGCGAAGCGCTCGGCTCCGCCGAATACCAGTGCCCGGGAAAAACCGTCGGGTCACCGGGCAGGGTCGCGAGTTGGCGCAGGCTGCGGTACATCTCGTCGGAGTCGCCGCCGGGAAAGTCGGTCCGGCCGCAGCCCTCCAGGAAAAGGGTGTCACCGGCCACGAGACGCCCGTCGAGCAGGAAGCACTGGCTGCCCGGCGTGTGGCCCGGGGTGTGCAGCAACTCGATCTCGATGTCGCCGACGCTGACCTTGTCGTGATTCTCGTGGGCGGTGAGGTCGCCGAGGCCGATCCCGGTGACTCGCGAAACCCATTGCGCCTCATGGGTATTGACGTGTACGGGAACCGCTTTGCGGTCCAGCAGTTCGGCCAGGCCCTGCAGCGAGAAGCCCATCATCGATCCGCCCACATGGTCGGGATGGTGATGGGTCACCAGCACCCCGGACAGGCGCATGCCGTCGGACTCCAGCGTGTCGAGGAGATCGCCGGCGGCGTATGCCGGGTCGACCACCACGCAGTCGCCCGTCTGGCGGTCCCCGATCAGGTAGGCGAAGTTGCGCATCTGGGTCGCGAACATGTCGCCGGCGGCGAAGTCGCGACCGGCGAGCAGTTGGCGAAAGTACAGCCGATCCGTTGACACGTCACCAGCCTAGGGTGTGCTCGTCCGGGGTCCGCGGCGCCGCCGCGTACGGCCCCGAACACCGCCCGCGAGCAGCGGTTGGGCCGATGCGCAGTGGGTATTGTTGCCCCATGATCAAGAAGGTCGAGATCGAGGTCGACGTCGATCTGATTGACGAAGCGGTACGCCGCTTCCATCTGGCCGACGCCCGCGAGGCCGTCAATCTCGCCTTGCGCACTCTGCTCACCGAGGCTGACACCGGCGAACCAGGCGAGGAGTACGACGAATTCAGCGACCTCAGGGCTTGGCAGCCCCGCCGGGGCGGCGACGGGGCCCCGTGAAGCCCGTGGTTTGGTCCGGCTGCGAGCCAGGCTGTACCCTCTTTTAGGCCCGCGGCATCGCCGGATTCGGGTGAACGGCCCCCTTAGCTCAGTCGGTAGAGCGTTTCCATGGTAAGGAAAAGGTCAACGGTTCGATTCCGTTAGGGGGCTCGGCGGACGCCGAGCAGGCGTGGCGGCCCCGACCCCAAAAGGGGTGGCCAGAGGCGATGTAGCTCAGTCGGTTAGAGCGAACGACTCATAATCGTTAGGTCGCCGGTTCGAGTCCGGCCATCGCTACAACACAACACTGCACACTTTGAGAGATTTGAGAGAGAACCGTCATGGCTTCCAGTACCGACGTGCGGCCGAAGATCACTTTGGCATGCGAGGTGTGCAAGCACCGTAACTACATCACCAAGAAGAACCGCCGCAACGATCCGGACCGGATGGAGCTGAAGAAGTTCTGCCCGAACTGCGGCAAGCACCAGGCGCACCGCGAGACGCGCTAGCGGCGACCCGCGACCGTTTATTCGCCATCGACTAGGTAGATTCCAGCCGTGCCGTTATCCGAAAGCATCGTCGGGATGCATTACCGCTATCCCGACCATTACGAGGTGGAGCGGGAGAAGATCCGCGAACACGCCGTCGCCGTGCAAAACGACGACGCGGCGTTCCTCGAGGAGAAGGCGGCGGCTGAGCTGGGCTACGACGGTCTGCTCGCCCCCCTGACGTTCATCTGTGTGTTCGGCTACCAGGCGCAGACGGCGTTCTTCAAGTACGCGAATGTTGCTGTCCAGGACGCGCAGATCGTTCAGGTCGACCAGGTGCTGAAGTTCAACGCGCCGATCGTCGCGGGCGACAGGCTGTACTGCGACGTCTACGTGGACTCGATGCGGATATCGCACGGCACCCAGATCATCGTGACAAAGAACGTCATCACCAACGAAGCCGGTGATGTCGTGCAGGAGACCTACACGACCCTGGCGGGTCGTGCGGGTGATGATGGAGACGAGGGATTTTCTGATGCCACTGCGTGAGTTCAGCTCCGTGAAGGTGGGCGACCAGCTCCCCGAGAAGACCTACCCGCTGACCCGGCAGGACCTGGTCAACTACGCGGGAGTCTCGGGGGACCTGAACCCGATCCACTGGGACGACGAGATGGCCAAGGTTGTCGGACTGGACACCGCGATTGCGCACGGCATGCTGACCATGGGCATCGGCGGCGGCTACGTCACCTCATGGATCGGTGACCCCGGCGCGGTCACCGAGTACAACGTGCGGTTCACCGCCGTGGTGCCAGTGCCCAACGACGGCAAGGGCGCCGAGCTCGTCTTCAGCGGCCGTGTCAAGTCGGTCGACCCGGAGACCAAATCGGTGACGATCGCGCTGACCGCCACCACCGGCGGGAAGAAGATCTTCGGCAGGGCGATCGCGTCCGCAACCCTCGCATAGGTACATGGCGCTCAAAACAGACATCAGGGGAATGATCTGGCGCTACCCGGACTACTTCGTGGTGGGGCGGGAGCAACTTCGGCAGTTCGCGCAGGCTGTCAAGGATCGCCACCCGGCCCACTACGACGAGGGCGCGGCCGCCGCGCTCGGGCATGAGGCAATCCTGGCGCCGCTGACCTTCGCGACCATCTTCGCCAAGCTGGTCCAGCTGGACTTCTTCCGGCATGTCGACATCGGCATGGAGACGTTGGTGATCGTCCAGGTCGACCAGCGTTTCGTGTTTGCCAAGCCGATCAAGGCCGGCGACAAGCTGTGGGCCCGGATGGACATCGTGTCGGTGGACGAGCGTTTCGGCGCCGACATCGTGGTCACCAAGAACATCTGCGTCAACGATCGGGGTGAGCTGGTCTTGGAGGCCTACACCACGTTGATGAGCCAGTACGCCGAGCAGTCGGAGAACCTGCGTTGGGACCCGGACTCCGGCCAGGTCGTTCGAACGGCGTAATTAGTATCTGGGTGCGGCGTCGATGTACACTCGGACCTCGGGGTTTTCCCAGCCGCAGCGCGCTTTCCGTGAGTCGAAAGAACGGGGAGCGCGCGTGTCATGTAAGCCCCGGCAGGTAAGCGCAGGTTGGCCTGCCAACCGCGAAGGGGCGTAGCTCAACTGGCAGAGCAGCGGTCTCCAAAACCGCAGGTTGCAGGTTCAAGTCCTGTCGCCCCTGCTGAACGCGAGGTCTGGCGACGATGCGGGCCGGAACGGCCGGAGGAGGAGCCGGACATTGGAACGTCTGGCGACGATGCGGGCCGGAACGGCCGGAGGAGGAGCCGGACATTGGAAAATGCGTGCCATGGTGGACACTGGAATGGTGCCCCCCGCCACGGGGACGTCCCGCGGGATACTAGCAAACTAAGGAGCATGCGGTGAGCGACGAAGGCGACGCAGCCAACGACGCCACAAGCGACGGCGCCGACAGGGAGGACGGCCGGGCTAGCGGCGGTCGGACCGCTGTGGTGACGCGGCCGCAGCGCCCCACCGGCAAGCGGTCCCGGCAGCGCGCGGCGGAGGCAGCCGAGGACGGCGACGTGGCGTCGGCGGACGAGGCCGAGGTCGCCAGGGAGTCCAAGGCAACCAAGGGCGGCAAGGCCAAGAAGGCGAAAAAACCGAAGAAGCCCGGGGACCGTTCGGCCAACCCGTTCGTCTTCGTCTACAACTACCTCAAGCAGGTGGTTGCGGAGATGCGGAAGGTTATCTGGCCCAACCGCAAGCAGATGCTCACGTACACGTCGGTCGTGCTGACGTTCCTGGCCTTCATGGTGGCGCTGGTCGGCCTCGCGGATTTCGGCCTCACCAAGCTGGTGCTGCTGGTGTTCGGCTGAGCGAGAAGATAGAGAGGACTGAAAACCGTGACTACCTTCGACGGTGACACGTCCGCGGGTGAAGCGGTCGACGTGGAAGAGCGCACCGAGGACGCTGAGACCACTGAAACCTCAGCGGCCGAGGCCCCCGAGGAGTCGACCGAAGAGGTCGACCCGGCGGCCGCGCTCAAGGCGGAGCTGCGCAGCAAGCCGGGCGACTGGTACGTGATCCACTCGTACGCGGGCTACGAGAACAAGGTCAAAGCCAACCTCGAGACGCGCGTGCAGAACCTGGACGTCGGCGACTACATCTTCCAGGTCGAGGTGCCCACCGAAGAGGTCACCGAGATCAAGAACGGCCAGCGCAAGCAGGTCAACCGCAAGGTGCTGCCCGGCTACATCCTGGTGCGCATGGACCTGACCGACGACTCGTGGGCCGCGGTGCGCAACACGCCGGGCGTCACCGGGTTCGTCGGCGCGACGTCGCGGCCGTCGGCCCTGACCCTCGACGACGTGGTGAAGTTCCTGCTGCCGCGCGGGGCGGCCAAGAAGGCCGCCAAGGGCGCGGCCGCCGCCGCCACCACCGCCGAGGCCGGCGGGCTGGAGCGCCCGGCCATCGAGGTCGACTACGAAGTCGGCGAGTCGGTGACGGTGATGGACGGTCCGTTCGCGACGTTGCCCGCGACCATCAGCGAGGTCAACGGCGAACAGCAGAAGCTCAAGGTGCTGGTGTCGATCTTCGGCCGCGAGACGCCCGTGGAATTGACCTTCAGCCAAGTGTCGAAGATTTAGAACGTTAGCTAGGAAGGAACACCAACACCCATGGCCCCGAAGAAGAAGGTCGCCGGGCTGATCAAGCTGCAGATCGTGGCCGGGCAGGCCAACCCCGCCCCGCCGGTGGGACCCGCGCTCGGCCAGCACGGCGTCAACATCATGGAGTTCTGCAAGGCCTACAACGCGGCCACGGAGAACCAGCGCGGCCAGGTCATCCCGGTGGAGATCACGGTCTACGAGGACCGCAGCTTCACCTTCGCGCTGAAGACGCCGCCCGCCGCCAAGCTGCTGCTCAAGGCCGCCGGCGTGGGCAAGGGCTCGGCCGAGCCGCACAAGACCAAGGTCGCCAAGGTCACCTGGGACCAGGTCCGTGAGATCGCCGAGACCAAGAAGACCGATCTCAACGCCAACGACATCGACGCGGCCGCCAAGATCATCGCCGGCACCGCCCGGTCGATGGGGATCACCGTCGAGTAGTTCGACACCCCAACCGTGGGAGGGCCAGCTTCGGCCCGCTGCTTAACCACGACCCAACACCAGATTGGACGAATCAATGAGCAAGAACAGCAAGGCATACCGCGCCGCCGCCGAGAAGGTGGACCGCGACAACCTGTACAGCCCGCTGGAGGCGGCCAAGCTCGCCAAGGAGACCGCGTCGGCCAAGCAGGACGCGACGGTCGAGGTGGCGATCCGGCTCGGGGTCGACCCGCGCAAGGCGGACCAGATGGTCCGCGGCACGGTCAACCTGCCGCACGGCACCGGCAAGACCGCCCGAGTCGCGGTGTTCGCGGTGGGTGACAAAGCCGAACAGGCGCAGGCCGCCGGCGCGGACATCGTCGGCAGCGACGACCTGATCGAGAAGATCCAGGGCGGGTTCCTGGACTTCGACGCCGCGATCGCGACGCCCGACCAGATGGCCAAGGTCGGCCGCATCGCCCGCGTGCTGGGGCCCCGCGGCCTGATGCCGAACCCCAAGACCGGCACCGTCACCCCGGACGTCGCCAAGGCCGTGGCCGACATCAAGGGCGGCAAGATCAACTTCCGCATCGACAAGCAGGCCAACCTGCACTTCGTCATCGGCAAGGCGTCCTTCGACGAGAAGGCCCTCGCGGAGAACTACGGCGCCGCGCTCGACGAGGTGCTGCGGCTCAAGCCGTCCGCCTCCAAGGGCCGCTACCTGAAGAAGATCACCGTGTCCACGACCACGGGCCCGGGCATCCCGGTGGACCCGTCGGTCACCCGCAACTTCGCAGAGGCCTGATTTCCCTCCGCGATCAGACGCAAACTCGCGCAAATATCGCCTGCGAGATGCGATTTCGCGTCTGCTCGCGGGGTTAGCCGGCGCACTCGGCGATGCGCCGCCGCAGGAACTGGCGGCCCGGCTCGGAGCCGTTGACTTCCAGCGCTTTCCGGTACCAGACGACGGCGTCGGCCGGCCTGCCCGCGCGGCGGAGCAGGTCGGCGCGCACCGTCGCGACCAGATTGGAGCGTCCCAGCCGGGGATCGTCCGCGGCCTCGTCCAGGGCGGCGAGGCCGGCATCGGGACCGTCGCGGAAACCGACCGCCAGGGCGCGGTTCGCGCGCACCACCGGTGAGTCGGTCAGCCCCAGCAGCCGGTCGTAGGCCGCGCAGATGGTGCCCCAGTCGGTCTGCTCCCAGGACGGCGCCGTCGCGTGCAGCGCGGCGATGACCGCCTGCGGCAGGTAGGGCCCCGGCGAACCCTCGGCCCGGCGGAGCCGCTCCATGCCGCGCGCGATGCGCCCGCGATCCCACCGGCGGCGGTCCTGCTCCTCGAGCGGCACCAGCATGCCGGCGTCGTCGACCCGGGTGGCCCGCCGCGAATCGTGCAGCAGCATCAGGGCGGCCAGGGCGTGTGCCTCGGGCTCGTGCGGCATCAGCGCGCACAGCTCGCCGGCCAGCCGGATCCCTTCGTCGCACAGTTCGTCGCGGATCGCCGACGGGCCCGCCGTGGACCAATACCCCTCGGTGAACACCGAGTAGACGCACCCCAGCACGTGCGGGGTCCGCTCGGGCAGCAGCCCGGCGGGCGGCACCCGCAGCGGGATGTTCGCGTGGCGGATCTTGTTCTTGGCGCGCGTGATCCGCTGGCCGATCGCCGCGTCGGTCTGCAGCAGTGCGCGGGCGATCTCGGCGACCGTCAAGCCCGACACCAGCCGCAGGGTGAGCGCCAGTTGGGATTGGCGGTCCAGGGCGGGGTGGGCGCAGGTGAACATCATCCGCAGCTCGTCGTCGCGGACGGGAGACGGGTCGGTGTGATCGGTGCGCGCCCGGATTTCGTCGATCACGGCCGCCAATTCCTTTCCGGGACGGGCAGATTCGCGGCGCAGCCGATCGCGCGCCCGATTGCGTGCGACGGTCACCAGCCACCCGCCTGGATTGTCCGGCGGGCCGTCGCGTTCCCAGCTTCCAAGCGCCTCGGCGCAGGCTTCCTGGACGGCGTCCTCCGCGACGGTGAGGTCGCCGGACCACCGCGCGAGCGCGGCGACTGCGGGCCCCCATTCCCGCCGGAAGACGCCGTCCAGGTCGGACATCGCGAGTGCTTTACAGTCCCGAGACTCCGGCCAGCTGCCGCACCTGCACGGTCGAGGCGGGGATCATCGACGCCACCTTGACCGCCTCGTCGCGGTCCGCGGCGGCGAGCAGGTAGACCCCGGTCGCGATCTCGGCGCCTTCCACGTACGGCCCGTCGGTGACGAGCACCTCGCCGTCACGCACCCGCACGGTCGTGGCGGTGGACCTGTCGTGCAGCGCTGCGCCGCCGATGATGTGGTCGCCGGCGGCGGCGTGCAGATCCGCATGGCGGGCGGCCACGGCCTCCCACTCCGGGGTGCCCGGGGTGTGCGCCGACGCCGGCGGCTCCAGCAGCAGGGCCAGCCAGTCGTTGCCGGTGAGCTCGCGGGACGGTTCGATCGCGTGGACCACCGGCCACACTTCCACGGCCCCGAACTGGGCGACCGGGATGTCGCGCGCCAGGGCCAGCGCCTCGTCGAGGTTCTCCGCCTCGAACACGTAGTAGCCGCAGGCCACCTCGGCGGACTCGGCGAAGGGGCCGTCGGTCGTGATCGGCGCGTCCGGGCCGCCGGTGATGACCGTCGCGCCCGCGGCGGGGGCCAGCGCGTCGCCGGCCTTGATCGCCGCGCCGGCTTTGGCGTGGAAGTCTTCGAATGCCGCCATCGCGGCGGCCGCGTCGTCGGGCGTGCGGTCTTGCTCCTTGCTGATCAACAAGGCGAAGTACTGCATGTGTCGTCACCTCCGGGTAGCGAGCGAAACCGGCTGTTTCACTCTCTACCTCTTTGACGAACGGCGCGCGGACGATCCGACAACGCGAGCCGGGCTAGGCCCGGACTATTTCGCGGCCCCCGGCTTCAGATAGGTCACCAGGCTCACGTCGAGCGCCTCGTCGGTGAAGTAGTGCTCGCACCCGCGCAGGTACTTGATGTAGCGGTTGTAAACCTCTTCGGAGGTGACCTCGATGGCTTTGTCCTTGTTCGCCTCGAGGTTGTCGCCCCAGATGTGCAGCGTCTTGATGTAGTGCGGACGCAGCGAAAGAGGCTCGGGCACAACGAAACCCGCCTTCTCGCCGTGGTCGACCATCATTTGGGTGGACGGCAGCCGGCCACCCGGGAAGATCTCGGTGATGATGAATTTGATGAACCGGGCCGTCTCGAACGTCAGCTTCTTGCCGCGGGCGGCCAGGTCGTACGGGTGGAAGCTGACGCTGCTCTGTACGGTCATCCGGCCGTCGTCGGGCATGATGTCGAACGTCCGCTTGAAGAAGTCGTCGTAGTTCTCGTGCCCGAAGTGCTCGAAGGCCTCGATCGACACGATCCGGTCGACGGGCTCGTTGAAGTCCTCCCAGTTCTGCAGCCGCACCTCACGCGAGCGGTCGCTGTCGATCGACGACAGCACCTCCGCACACCGGGCGTGCTGGTTCTTCGACAGCGTCAGGCCGATCACGTTGACGTCGAACCGCTCGACCGCGCGCTTCATCGTGGTGCCCCAGCCGCAGCCGATGTCCAGCAGGGTCATGCCCGGCTTGAGGTCCAGCTTGTCCAGGTTCAGGTCGATCTTGGCGTACTGCGCCTCTTCCAGCGTCATGTCGTCGCGCTCGAAGTAGGCGCAGCTGTAGGTCCGGGTCGGGTCTTGGAACAAGGCGAAGAAGTCGTCGGAGACGTCGTAGTGCGCCTGGATGTCCTCGGGAGCCGTCCGAATCTTCGTGGGGCTAGCCGGTTGATCAGCCATTTTCGTCTTGTTCTCCTGGATGAAGTTCACTGCGGATGACGGGCGCACTTGCCTCGGGATGTGACGTGCAACGATACCGAACTTTACTTTTGCAGCGTGAATTGGTTGCAGTCGATGTAGCCCATCCGGAAGGCCTTGGCACACCCGGTCAGGTACCTCATGTAGCGGTCGTACACCTCTTCGGACTGGATCCTGATGGCGTCGTCCCTGTGGGCCTGCAGCGCGCCGGCCCACAGGTCGAGCGTCCGGGCGAAGTCGGACCGCAGCGACTGGACCCGGGTCACCTCGAACCCGGCCCGCGCCGAGTGCTCCTCGATGGTCTCGATCATCGGCAGCCGACCGCCCGGGAAGATGTCGGTCACGATGAACCGGATGAACTTGGCGACCTCCATCGTCAGCGGCAGGCCGCGCTCGATGACCTGTCTCGCGTGCAATCCGGTGATCGAGTGCAGCACCATCACCCCGTCGCGGGGCAGGGCGGTGTGGGCGAATTTGAAGAAATCGTCGTAGCGGTGGAAGCCGAAGTGCTCCAGCGCCTCGACGGTGACGATGCGATCCACCGGCTCGCTGAAGTCGGCCCAGTCGCACAGCAGCGCCCGCCGCGACCGGCGGGTGTCCATCCCGTCGAGCGCTTCCCGGCAATAGGCGTACTGATTCCTGGACAGGGTCAGCCCGACCACATTGACGTCGTAGCGCTCGACCGCGCGTTTCAACATCGACCCCCAACCGCAGCCGACGTCGAGCAAGGTCATCCCGGGCTCGAGCCCGAGCTTGCCCAGGGTCAGGTCGAGCTTGGCCAGCTGCGCTTCCTGCAAGGTCATGTCCTCGCGGGGGAAATACGCGCAGCTGTAGGTGCGACTCGGATCCTGGAAGAGCGCAAAGAATTCGTTGGAAAGGTCGTAGTGCGCCCGCACGTCGTCCAGGTTGGATCGCGTACGAACAGCGCCGGCCGGGTTGTCAGACATCTGTCCTCCCGAGGGGACGGCACCACTGAGAGGTGGCCATCCGCGCGGGACCCTACTCGCCGGGCCCCGAAAACGGGGCATTTGCGCGCGTGTGGGCCGGAGTTTTTGCGCCCGGCGCTATTTGGTGAGCGTGTACTGGGCCACGCTGGAGATGCCCTTGCGGAAAAGGCCCGCGCAGCCGGTCAGATAGCGCATGAAGCGCTCGTACACCTCTTCGGACTGGATGGCGATCGCGCGCTCGCGATTGGCCTCCAGATTGGCCGCCCAGATCTCCAGCGTCCGCGCGTAATGCGGCCGCAGATATTCGATCTGCTCGACCGAGAAGCCGCTGGCTTTCGCATTGTCGACGATGTCGGGCTCGCCGCACATCTGGCCGCCGGGAAAGATCTCCTTACCGAGGAAATGGAAGAAACGCAGATCCGACATCGTGATCGGGATGCCGCGCTCCTTCCACTGCGACTGCGGATACGTGAAGATGCTGTGCATCATCATCCGGCTGTCGTCGGGGAGCGTCTTGTAGGCCCAGTCCCAGAACGCCGGCCAGCGTTCCTTCTTGAACGCGTCGAAGGCCTCGAAGCTGATGATCCGGTCGACCTGCTCGTCGAACTCTTCCCAGCCCTGCAGCCGGGCCTCGGCGCGGCGCGTCGTGGGGATCGCGGCCAGCCGGGCCTTGGTGCGCGCGTAGTGGTTGCGGCTCAGCGTGATGCCGATGACGTTCACGTCGTATTTCTCCAGCGCCCGGACCACGGCCCCGCCCCAGCCGCACCCGACATCGAGCACCGTCATCCCCGGCTCGAGGTTCAGCTTGCCCAGGCCCAGATCGAGCTTGGCGAGCTGCGCCTGTTCCAGCGTCATGTCGTCGTTCTGGAAATAGGCGCAGGTGTACACCATGTTCGGGTCGAGAAACAGCGCGAAGAAGTCGTCTGAAATGTCGTAGGTTGCCTGCGACTCTTCGTAATACGGCTTCAGCTTGGCCATTGGTGGACCCACCTCCTTCGACAACCGTACAACCCCCCGACATGGACTGAGATCGCAGGGGAAGCGTTTCTTTCGAGTGTTTTCGGCTCAGCTCGTTTCGGCGAAGTTGCTCGTCAGCACGCCGATCACCTGGTCCCACAACTGCTGTGGCAGATCATGTCCCATCCCGTCGAATAACACCAATCGGGCGCCGTCGATGGCCCTGGCCACCGCGCGCCCGCCGAAGGGCCGCATCAGCTTGTCGGCCCGGCCGTGGATCACCACGGTGGGCGCGACCGTCCGCCGGTTGTAGGGCCGCAGGCTGCCGCTGCCCAGCACGGCGTCGAAATGCCGGGCGACGCCCCACGGATAGAAGCTTCGCTCGTAGCTTTCGATGGCCTCGGCCCGAAGCTGTTCCTCGGGAGCCAGGTAGCGCGGGCTGCCGATGATCTTGCTCACCCGGACGGCGTTGTCGATGATGACCTCGCGCGGCGAGCTCGGCGGGGGGCCCTTGATGAGCGCCAACAGCTGGCGGGGACCGGGCGGCGGCAAAAACGCCGCGTTGTTGCTGGAGAAGATGACCCCGAGTGTCCTGGTCCGCTCGCGAAACCGCGCGGCGAAGATCTGGGCGATCATGCCGCCCATGGACGCGCCCACGATGTGCGCGCCCTCGATGCCCAGGTGATCCAGCACCGCCGCCGCGTCGTCGGCCATGTCCTCGAGCTTGTAGCCCGCCTCGCTCGGCAGGCCGAGAAAGGAGCGGGCCAATCGCGTCACGAGCGGCTGCCCCGAGCCGGCGCGCTGCGTCTTGCTCGACAGGCCGACGTCCCGGTTGTCGTAGCGGATGACGCGCAACCCGTGGCCCACCAACCGCTCGCAGAAGGCGGTGCGCCAGAGCACCAGCTGGGCGCCCAGGCCCATGATCAGCAGCACGGGCGGGTCGTCGATGTCGCCCATGTCCTCGTAGTACAGCTTCAGGTCGCCCTGAGGATCAAAGACCGTGGCGTGCCCGGTGCGGATCTCCATCGAGTGCCCTACACCTCCAGGTCGGGCTGGTGCTCGCGGCTGACCTCGACCATGAAGTTCGCGAAGTAGCCGGTCAGCTGCGGATCGGACATCATCTGCCATTTGGGCGCGAGCAGCTTCATGTACCGCTCGACGTAGAGGAATTGCTTGCCGATCAGCACCAGCTCGCGGGGCAGCTTGACGTCGTAGGCGTCGGCGAGCGACGAGAGCTGCCGCCCGATGTCGGCGTAGGACATGTCGCCCAGAGTCGACATGGTCAGCGGGGTGGCGAACTTCTCCAGGTCCTTGGCGGCCTGGGCCTCGGGCTTCATGGTGCCCACGGCGCCCATCAGCACGACGATCTTGCCCGCCGCGGCGTGGTCCTTCTTGACCAGCAGCGCGTACACCAGCTCGCGCAGCAGCCAGCGGGTGCGCGGGTCGATGCGGCCCATGATCCCGAAGTCGAAGAACACGATGCGGCCCGCGTCGTCGACGTACAGGTTGCCCGCGTGCAGGTCGCCGTGGAACAGCCCGTGCCGCAGCCCGCCCTCGAACAGCGAGAACAGCAGCGCCTTCACCAGCTCGGTGCCGTCGAACCCGGCCTTGCGGATCGCGGCGACGTCGTCGATGCGGATGCCGTGCACCCGTTCCATCGTCAGCACCCGCTCGGAGGTGAAGTCCCAGTGCACCTGCGGCACCCGGATGCCCTGGCCCAGCGGTGATGCGTGCAGGTGCGAGACCCACGCGTCCATCGACTGCGCCTCGAGCCGGAAGTTCAGCTCCTCGGCCAGGTTGTCGGAGAAGTCGGCGACCACGTCCTGTGCCGAGAGCCGGCGGCCCAGCTTGGCCAGCTCCACGGCCTGGGCGAAGCGCTTGAGGATCTGCAGGTCGGCGGCGACCCGGCGGCGGATGCCCGGCCGCTGGATCTTGACGACGACGTCCTCGCCGGTGTGCAGGGTCGCGTAGTGCACCTGGGCGATGGACGCCGACGCGAACGGCGTCTCCTCCCACTTGGCGAACAGGTCGGCGGGGTCGCCGCCGAGCTCCTCGACGAGCAGCTTGTGCACCTCGTCGGTGTCGGCGGGCGGCACCCGGTCGAGCAGGCCGCGGAATTCGCGGGACAGCGATTCGCCGAATGCGCCGGGGCTGGACGCGATGATCTGCCCGAATTTCACGTACGTGGGGCCGAGGTCGGCGAAGGTCTGCGGCAGCTGCTTGACCACCTTCTGCTGCCACGGCCCCCTGCCCGGCAGCTTGGTGATGACGCGAGCGGCGGTGCGAGTGACCTGCCAACCCGTGACCACCATCCGGGCCGCTTCGACCGGCAGCGGCACCCGGTCAAGCCTGGCCACCTCTCGATGCTTGGCGGAACTCATCCCAGCAGTCTGCCAAATCGGCGCTGGCAAGTCCCAATCCTCTAGGCCGGCCTCCAGGGTTGCACCCAGCCCTGGATCGCCCAGCCCTCGAGCGCCGCGATCAGCTCGTACATGGTGGCGCCGTCGATGGATTCGCGGATGATGTCGGCGTGCCCGGCGTGCCGGGCCAGCTCGTTGATCACGTGCAGGACCACCCAGCGCACCGACCAGGCCTCCTGGTCCCTGGGGAACCAGGGGATGTCCTTCGGGACGGGCACCGCCGCGTCGAGGTCCGCGGTCTCCACCAGCCGCAGCGACGCCGCGTTCTGTTCTCTGAAGGCCGCCAGCAGCCCGTCCAGCGTCTCGTCCGGCCGCATCACGTGCTGGTCCGCGAACTCCTGCGCGATCCGCTCGAACGGTCGGGTGTCCTTGGGCGGTGCGTCGGGCGCCGCGGCGACCCGCGCCATCCAGCTGCGCTGCATCCCGGTGGCGTGCTTGACCAGCCCGCCGATGGACAGCGCGCTGACCGACGGGGTGGACCGGGCCTGTTCGTCGGTCAGGCCGTAGGACACCGCGAAGTAGGCGCTCTGGTGATACGCCAGGTATTCGCGCAGGGCGCTTCGTTCGTCGGCCGCGGGCCGGGCAAGAGCGGGCATTACCGGATATTAGGTCCCCCGCGCCGTAAAGTGCGGGGATGCAGCTGGTTTCGGCACGCTCGACCGAGCTGTTCGTCGGCCCTCCGGACGCGCCGCTGCAGCTGGCACGGGTCACCCTGTCGGGCTGCGCCGAGCCGACGACGATCCGCGTCGACGGCGACGGCCTGAGCGGGCAGGCGCTCGCCGCGGCCGGTCAGGAGGTCGTCGAGGTCCCGGTCGACGTGGACCGCCCCGTCGTCGGTCAGCGCCGGGCCGCCCGGCTGCGCGCGGGCAGGACGTCCGAGGTCGCCTTCGAATTCCTGGTGGCCGAGCCCGGCTGGACCATGTTCATGGTCAGCCACTTCCACTACGACCCGGTCTGGTGGAACACCCAGGGCGCCTACACCAGCGAGTGGGTCGAGGACCCGCCGGGCCGCCAGGCCAACAGCTTCGAGCTGGTGCACGCGCACCTGGAGATGGCCCGCCGCGAGCCCGAATACAAGTTCGTGCTGGCCGAGGTCGACTACCTCAAGCCCTACTGGGACACCCATCCCGAGGACCGCGCCGACCTGCGCCGGTTCCTCGCGCAGGGCCGCGTCGAGGTGATGGGCGGCACCTACAACGAACCCAACACCAACCTCACCAGCCCCGAGACCACCATCCGAAACCTGGTGCACGGCATGGGTTTTCAGCGTCACGTGCTGGGCGCCGATCCGGCCACCGCCTGGCAGCTGGACGTGTTCGGCCACGACCCGCAGTTCCCGGGGCTGGCCGCCGAGGCCGGGCTGACGTCGAGCTCGTGGGCGCGGGGCCCGTATCACCAGTGGGGCCCGACGCAAGGCGGCGACGTCGACCGCATGCAGTTCTGCAGCGAGTTCGAGTGGATCTCGCCGTCGGGCCGCGGCCTGCTCACGCATTACATGCCCGCGCACTACGGGGCCGGCTGGGGGATGGACTCGGCGGCCTCGCTCGCCGACGCGGAGGACGCCACCTACGCCGTGTTCGCCCAGCTCAAGCGGGTCGCGCTGACGCGTAACGTGCTGCTGCCCGTCGGCACCGATTACACGCCGCCGAACAAGTGGGTCACCGCCATCCACCGCGACTGGGCCGCGCGCTACACCTGGCCGCGGTTCGTGTGCGCGCTGCCGAGGGAGTTCTTCGCGGCCGTGCGCGCCCAACTCGCGAAGGACGGGCGGGCGCCGTCGCCGCAGACCCGCGACATGAACCCGATCTACACCGGCAAGGACGTGTCCTACATCGACACCAAGCAGGCCAACCGGGCCGCGGAGAACACCGTCCTGGAGGCCGAACGGTTCGCCGTGTTTGCCGGTCTGACGGCCGGCGCCGAGTATCCGCAGGCCGCGCTGGCCAAGGCGTGGGTTCAGCTGGCGTACGGGGCGCACCACGACGCCATCACCGGCTCGGAGTCCGACCAGGTCTACCTCGACCTGCTGACCGGCTGGCGCGACGCGTGGGAGCTGGGACGCGCGACCCGCGACGCGTCGCTGGCGGCGCTGTCCGGCCTCGTCGACGGCGACGTCGTGGTGTGGAACCCGCTGGCCCAGCAGCGCACCGACGTCGTCACCGCGCGGCTCGAATCGCCGCTCGCGGCCGGCGTCCGGGTGCTGGACCCGGACGGCACCGAGATGCCCGCGCACGTCGAGCACGGCGGCAGGTCGGTCACCTGGCTGGCGCGCGGGGTGCCGTCGCTGGGCTGGAGGGCCTACCGGCTCGTCGCCGACGACGGCCCGGCCGGCTGGGAACCGCTGCCCGGCGCGGCGATCGCCAACGAGCACTACCGCCTCGCGGTCGACCCGGCGCGCGGCGGGGGAGTCGTGTCCCTGGTGCACGACGGCCGCCAGCTGATCGCGGCCGGCCGGGTCGGCAACGAGCTGGCCGTCTACGAGGAGTACGCGGCGCATCCGAGGCAGGCCGAGGGCCCGTGGCACCTGCTGCCCAAGGGTCCGGTGGTGTGCTCGTCGGCGTCGCCGGCCCGGGCGCGGGCCTACCACGGTCCGCTGGGGCAGCGGCTCGTGGTCACCGGGCGGATCGGCACCGTGGCGCGGTACACCCAGACGCTGACGTTGTGGCGCGGCGTGGCGCGCGTGGACTGCCGCACCACCATCGACGAGTTCACCGGGGCCGACCGCCTGGTGCGGCTGCGCTGGCCCTGCCCGATACCGGGCGCCATGCCGGTCAGCGAGGTCGGCGACGCCGTCGTCGGGCGGGGCTTCGCGTTGCTGCACCCGCCCGGACGGGGGGCCGAATCGGTCGATACCGCGCAGCACCCCTGGACGCTGGACAACCCCGCCTACGGCTGGTTCGGCCTGTCCTCGGCGGCGCGCTTCCGGGTGGGCGACGGGGTGCGGGCGGTCTCGGTGGCCGAGGTGGTCTCGCCGGACGAGGCGGAGTCGGGGCCGCTGGCGCGGGAGCTGATGGTCGCGCTGGTCCGCGCCGGGGTCACGGCCACCTGCAGCGGCGCCGACAAGCCGCGCTACGGGCACCTCGACGTCGACTCGAACCTGCCCGACGTGCGGATCGCGCTGGGCGGACCGGGCCGCAACGCCTTCACCGCGGCCGTGCTGGCGCAGGCCGGTCCGGCTTACGCGGCGGAACTCGACCGCCAGCTGGCGGCGACGCGCCGGGCCCGGGTCTGGGTGCCGGCCGCGACGCCGCTGGCGGCGGTGTGGGTGCCGGGCGCGGACCTGCGCGCGCCGGCCGCCCTGCCCGTGCTGGTCATCGCCGGGCGCGACGACGACGACCTGCGCGCGGCGATCGCGTCGGTGACCGACGACCTGGCCGACGCCGAGGTGGTCGTCGTCCAGCGGGCCCCGTCGGGCATGGAGCCCTTCGAGGACCGCACCGTCGCCCTGCTCAACCGCGGGGTGCCCAGCTTCGCCGTCGACGCCGAAGGCACCCTGCACACCGCGTTGCTGCGCTCCTGCACCGGCTGGCCGTCGGGCGTCTGGATCGACGAGCCGCGCCGCACCGCCCCGGACGGCTCGAACTTCCAGCTGCAGCACTGGACGCACGCGTTCGACTACGCGCTGGTCTGCGGCGCGGGCGACTGGCGGCGCGCCGAGCTCCCCGACCGCAGCGCGCAGTTCTCCCACCCGCTGCTCGCCGTCGCCCGTTCCACGGGCGCGCTGCCCGCATCCGGATCGCTGTTGCGCGTCGACGCCGCCGGCGGCGTGCGGCTGGCGGCCCTCAAGGCGGCCGGCAACCCGCTGGCGGCGGGCAGCCCGCGGCCGGTCGACCCGCGCGCGGTGGCGCTGCGCCTGGTGGAAACGACGGGCGCGGGGGCCGGCGTGACGATCCGCTCGGACGTCGCCGAGTTCGCCGACTTCCGCGAGGCCGACCTCCTCGAAAACCCGCGCGAGGGCCACCGCCCCCTGGACCTGCACGGGTACCAGGTGGCCACCGTGCTGGCCCGCGTCGAGGCGCAACCCGTCCCGGCGGCGTCCGGCCCGCTCGCGCCGCCCGCCGAAACGGCCGAGCCGTTGTACGCGCGCTACTGGCTGCACAACCGGGGCCCCGCCCCGCTCGGAGGGTTGCCGGCCGTCGCGCACCTGCATCCCCCGCGGGTGGGCGCCGAGCCGGGCGGCGAGGTCCGGCTGCGCCTCACCGCCGTCAGCGACTGCAGCGACGCGACCCTGACCGGGACGGTGACCCTGGTGTGCCCGGAAGGCTGGTCGGCCAAGCCCGACGAGCTGCCCCTGACGCTTCGCACCGGCGACCACCGGGAGACCGACGTGGCGATCTCGGTCCCCGCGCCCGCCGGGCCCGGGCTGTACCCGGTCCGCGCCCGGCTCCGCATCACCGCGGACGAGGCGCCGGCCGCCTGGCGGCAGCCGGTGGAGGACGTCTGCCTGGTCGAGGTCGGGGCGTGCGGGCAGGCCGAGCCGGTTTATCTCGTCGAGGGGCCCGCCGACGTCCACGTGGCCGCCGGCGACTCGGCGGCGCTGACGATGACCGTCGGCAGCCGCGCCGGGGCGGACCTGGCGCTCGAGGCGCATCTGATCAGCCCGTGGGGCACCTGGGAATGGCTGGGCCCCGCCGCCGTGGGCGCGACGCTGCCCGCCCGCGGCGCCGCCGGCCTCCGCTTCGACGTGGGCCCGCCGCCCTGGCTGGGCCCGGGCCAGTGGTGGGCGCTGGTCCGCGTCGGCTGCGCGGGCCGGCTGCTCTACACCCCGGCGGTGCGGGTGACGGTGACATGAGCGTGGTCGCGACCGTGGCCGGGGTGCCGGTGCTGGTGGGCGAGGTCGACGCGGCCGAAGCGCGGCTGCGCGGCGGGCCCCGCTCGGCCGCGCTGCCGGCCGCCGATACCAGCGAGGGGCGCCAATTGCGGCGCTGGCTGACCCAGCTGATCGTGACCGAGCGGGTCGTCGCCGCCGAGGCCGGCGCGCGCGGCCTGAGCGAACGCGGGGCGCCCGGCGAGGCCGAGCTGCTCCCCGACGAGACGGCCCGCCTCGAGCTGGGCAGCGTGGCCGCCGCCGCGCTGGCCGACCCCCGCGCGCGGGCGCTGTTCGCGGCCGTCACCGCCGGGGTTCGCGTCGGCGACGGGGAAATCGCCGCCTACCACGCCCGCAACCCGCTGCGGTTCGCCCCGCCGCGCCCTGACCGGCACGGCTGGCGGGCCCCGCCGCGGGCCGCGCCGCCGCTGCCGGACGTGCGGTCGGCGATCGCCGACCACCTGCAGGGCGCCGCGCGCCGCCGCGCCTTCCGGGCCTGGCTGGACGCGCGGCGGGCCGCGCTGGTACGGCTCGCGCCCGGCTACGAGCATCCCGGCGACCCCCGCCAGCCCGACAACACCCACCGGCACTGACCGCCATGCTCACCCTCTGCCTGGACATCGGCGGCACCAAGATCGCCGCCGGCCTCGCCGATCCCGACGGCACGCTGGTGCACACCGTCGTCCGGCCCACGCCCGGCGGCGGCCCGGCCGAAGAGGTCTGGGCCGCCGTCGAGGCGGCGATCGCCGACGCGCTGGGCGCGGCCGGCGGGGCGGTGGATGCCGTGGGCATCGGCTCGGCCGGCCCCATCGACCTGCCGGGCGGCACGGTCAGCCCCGTCAACATCAAGGGCTGGCGGGGCTTCCCGCTGCGCGACCGGGTGGCGGCCGCCGTGCCCGGCGTGCCCGTCCGGCTCGGCGGTGACGGCCTGTGCATGGCGCTGGGCGAACACTGGCGCGGTGCGGGCCGCCGGGGGGACTTCCTGCTGGGCATGGTGGTGTCCACCGGGGTGGGCGGCGGACTGGTGCTCGGCGGGGTCCCGTACACCGGCCGCACCGGCAACGCCGGGCACGTCGGCCACGTGGTGGTGGAGGACGGCGGCCCGCCCTGCGCCTGCGGCGGGCGCGGGTGCGTCGAGGCCATCGCGTCGGGCCCGTCGATGGTGCGCTGGGCGCGGGCCAACGGCTGGTCCGCGCCGCCCGGCGCCGGTGCCCGCGGCCTCGCCGCCGCCGCGGCGGCCGGGGATCCGGTGGCGGAGCGGGCATTCGCCCGGGGGGCCACCGCGCTCGCGGCGATGATCGCCTCGGTCGGCGCGGTCTGCGACCTGGACCTCGTCGTCATCGGGGGAGGCGTCGCCAACTCCGGTCGGCTGCTCTTCGACCCCCTGCGGGCGAAGCTGGCCGAATACGCCCGGCTGGACTTCCTGGCGGGCCTGCGGGTGGTGCCCGCCGAGCTCGGCGGCGAGGCCGGACTGGTCGGCGCGGCCAGGCTGGCGTCCCTGCGCTGACCGTCACCGCCCGCGCGGGGCCGCCGTTTTGGCCGCGGGGGGTGACCCGGGCTATCCTGGTTGCCGATCCACCGAAGACCGTCGGTCACCGAGTTATCGGTTGAAGGTCCGGGAGCATCCCGGCGGCCCACGCAGGAGGACGAGGCAGTAACGCCGGCTCGCGCCGGCGCCTTGCACGCCCCGGCCGCATCCTGCGCCGGGGCGTACTTCGTTTTCAGGCGTTCCTTTGGTGGTCCCAGACGACACGTCGCAAGGCTTCACATCAGGAGGTACGCATGGCCAGGGCTGACAAAGCCACCGCCGTCGCCGACATCGCCGAGCAGTTCAGGGAAGCGACCGCGACCCTGATCACCGAATACCGCGGCCTGACCGTGGCCAACCTGGCCGACCTGCGCCGGTCGCTGAGCGGATCGGCCACCTACTCGGTGGCCAAGAACACGCTGATCAAGCGGGCGGCGTCGGAGGCCGGCGTCGAGGGTCTCGACGAGCTGTTCGCCGGGCCCACCGCCATCGCATTCGTCACCGGCGAGCCGGTCGACGCCGCCAAGGCCATCAAGACCTTCGCCAAGGACAACAAGGCGCTGGTCATCAAGGGCGGCTACATGGACGGCCGGGCGCTGAGCGTCGCCGAGGTCGAGCGCATCGCCGACCTCGAGTCGCGCGAGGTGCTGCTGGCCAAGCTGGCCGGCGCGATGAAGGGCAACCTGGCCAAGGCGGCCGGCCTGTTCAACGCCCCGGCGTCGCAGATGGCCCGCCTGTTGGCCGCCCTGCAGGAGAAGAAGCCCGCCGAGCCGGAGCCCGCCGCTCCGGTCGCAGAAGCACCGGCGGCGCCCGCCGAAGAAACCCCCGAGGCACCGGCCGAAACGGCCGAGGCACCGGCCGAAGCCGAATAAACCAACCCCCGCAAACCTGGGAAAACAAGGAAGGACCCACCCACCATGGCGAAAATGTCTACCGACGACCTGCTCGACGCCTTCAAGGAAATGACCCTGTTGGAGCTCTCCGACTTCGTCAAGAAGTTCGAGGAGACCTTCGAGGTCACCGCGGCCGCCCCGGTCGCCGTCGCCGCGGCCGGCCCGGCCGCCGGTGGCGCCCCCGCCGAGGCCGCCGAGGAGCAGTCCGAGTTCGACGTCATCCTCGAGGCCGCCGGCGACAAGAAGATCGGCGTCATCAAGGTGGTCCGCGAGATCGTCTCCGGCCTGGGCCTCAAGGAGGCCAAGGACCTGGTCGACGGCGCGCCCAAGCCGCTGCTGGAGAAGGTCGCCAAGGAGGCCGCCGACGAGGCCAAGGCCAAGCTCGAGGCCGCCGGCGCCACCGTCACCGTCAAGTAGCTCCATCGCACGAAAGCCCCCGGGACCGCGCTGGCGGCACCCGGGGGCTTTCGCGTGCTCAGTCGGTCCGCGTCGCCGCCCGCAGCGATTGCGCCACCCGCTCGGGTGAATCGCCGAGCGCCACAAGCAGATTCGAGTTCATCGACGCCAGCAGCGGCAGCACCGCGGCCCCGTCGTGGCCGTAATAGCCGGCCAACTCCAGCATCACGAACCCGTGCACCAGCGCCCAGAACTGCGCCGCGGTGGCCACCACGGTCGCGTCGTCGCCCGGCGATCCCGCGCTGATCCGGCCGGCGAGCATGCACCGATGCACGCCGCGCACCACGTGCGCGAAGCTCGGGTAGTGCCGCTCGATGTCGGCGACCGACAACGTCAGGACGTTGTCCGCCGGCGCGTTGATGCCGTGCGCGCTGGTGCTGCCGAACATCAGCCGGTACATGTGCCGATGCTTGATGGCGTAGCGCCGGTAGGCCGCGCCGGTCGCGAACAGGTCCGCGACCGGGTCGGACGTCTGCGGCAGCGTCAGCGCGGCGTCGAACTGGCGCAGCCCCTCGGCGGCGACCTCGGCGATCAGGCCGCGCATCCCGCCGAAATGGGTGTACAGCGCCATCGTCGACGTCCCCGCCGCGCCGGCGACCTTGCGGGTCTGCAGCGCGTCCGGCCCGTGCTCGTGCAGCAGGCTGACCGCGGCGGACAGCAGCCCCTCCCGGATATCGCGCTGCCCGCCCTGCGTCGCGCCCGAGCTCGTCTCTGCGGTCATCGTTGCCATCTTCCCATCCGCGGCGTACGGTGCCTATAACAACGTCATATCAATGTTATAGGAGCTCAGACATGACGTCCGCGCAAATCGCCGAAGCCCGCAATCCCTACCTCGACGGCGTGCTGGCGCCGGTGCGCGCGGAGGTGACCGCGACCGACCTGCCGGTCACCGGGCACATCCCGGAGCACCTCGACGGGCGCTATCTGCGCAACGGGCCGAACCCGGCCGAGGAGGTCGACCCGGCCACCTACCACTGGTTCAGCGGCGACGGGATGGTGCACGGCGTCGCGCTGCGCGACGGTAAGGCGCGCTGGTACCGGAACCGCTGGGTGCGCAGCCTTTCGGTGTGCGCCGGCCTGGGCGAGCCGACGCCGGCCCGGCTCGAGCCGCGGGCGGGCATGCTCTCGCTGGGCGCCAACACCAACGTCTTGGCCCACGCCGGGCGCACCCTGGCGCTGGTCGAGGGCGGCGTCGCCAACTACGAGCTCACCGACGAGCTGGACACCGTCGGGACGTGCGACTTCGACGGCACCCTGAGCGGCGGCTACACCGCCCATCCGCACCGCGATCCGCGCACCGGCGAATTGCACGCCGTCTCCTACTCGTTCGCCCGCGGGCGGACCGTGCAGTACTCGGTGATCGACACCCAGGGGCGGGCCCGCCGCACGGTCGACATCGAGGTGTCGGGGTCGCCGATGATGCACGACTTCTCGCTGACCGACAAATACGTGGTGATCTACGACCTGCCGGTGACCTTCGACCCGGCGCAGGTGCTGCCGGTGACCGCGCCCCGCTGGCTCGGGCTGCCGGCCCGGCTGGCGCTGCAGGCGCTGATCGGGCGCGTGCGGGTACCCGGCCCGGTCAACGCGATGATGAACCGCAACCCGAAGCACTCCGACCGGATGCCCTACGCGTGGAACCCGAAATACCCGGCGCGCATCGGGGTGATGCCCCGCGAGGGCGGCAACTCCGACGTCCGCTGGTTCGACATCGAACCCTGCTACGTCTACCACCCACTCAACGCCTATTCCGAGCTGCGCGACGGCGCCGAGGTCCTGGTCCTCGACGTGGTGCGCTACGCGCGGATGTTCGACCGCGACCGGCGCGGGCCCGGCGAGACCCCCCCCACGCTGGACCGCTGGACCATCAACCTCACGACCGGTGCGGTCACCACCGAATGCCGCGACGACCAGCCGCAGGAATTCCCCCGGATCAACGAGGACGTGCTCGGCGGGCGCCACCGGTTCGGCTACACCGTGGGTGCGTACTTCTCCGGCGGCGCCTCCGCCCTCTACAAGCACGACTACGCCACCGGCGCCCGCGCGGTCGCGCCGCTGGATCCCGACCTTTTGCTGGGCGAGATGTCCTTCGTGCCCAACCCCGGCGCCGCCGCGGAAGACGAGGGCGTCTTGATGGGCTACGGCTACCACCGCGGCCGCGACGAGGGCCAGCTGGTGTTGCTGGACGCGGGGACGCTGGAGTCGATGGCCACCGTGCACCTGCCGCAGCGGGTGCCGATGGGCTTCCACGGCAACTGGGCGCCGACTGGCTAACGCGCGTCGAATAGCTTGCCCGCCACCGGCCGTGGCGAGATCTCAGCTCAGCCAATATTTGTCGGCTGTGCCGCGCAACCCTGATGCCGCGTAGCAAGCGTGCGCTACAGTGACTCATGCCACATAAAAGGGCAGGTGGCGGGCATAAGCGTCGACGGAAGGATCTCCCATGGGTGTCGCGATTGAGGTGAACGGCCTCACGAAGTCCTTCGGGTCGTCGAGGATTTGGGAAGACGTGACCCTGGAGATCCCCGCGGGCGAGGTCAGCGTCCTGCTGGGGCCCTCGGGTACCGGCAAATCGGTGTTCCTGAAGTCCCTGATCGGTCTGCTGCGGCCGGAGCGCGGCTCGGTCGTCATCGACGGCACCGACATCCTGCAGTGCTCGGCCAAGGAGCTCTACGAGATCCGCACGCTGTTCGGCGTGATGTTCCAGGACGGCGCGCTGTTCGGTTCGATGAACCTGTTCGACAACGCGGCCTTCCCGCTGCGCGAACACACCAAGAAGAAGGAAGGCGAGATCCGTGACATCGTCATGGAGAAGCTGACCATGGTGGGTCTCGGTGGCGACGAGAAGAAGTTCCCCGGCGAGATCTCCGGCGGTATGCGCAAGCGCGCCAGCCTGGCCCGCGCCCTGGTGATGGACCCACAGATCATCCTCTGCGACGAGCCCGACTCGGGTCTGGACCCGGTTCGTACCGCCTACCTGAGCCAGCTGATCCTCGACATCAACGCCCAGATCGACGCCACCGTGCTGATCGTGACGCACAACATCAACATCGCCCGCACCGTGCCGGACAACATGGGCATGCTCTTCCGGCGCAAGCTGGTCATGTTCGGGCCGCGGGAGGTGCTGCTGACCAGCGACGAGCCGGTCGTGCGGCAGTTCCTCAACGGCCGCCGGATCGGGCCGATCGGCATGTCCGAGGAGAAGGACGAGTCGACCATGGCCGAGGAGCAGGCCGCCCTCGAGGCCGGGCAGCACGCCGGCGGCGTCGAGGAGATCGAGGGGGTGCCCCCGCAGATCGTCGCGTCGCCGGGGATGCCCGAGCGCAAGGCGGTCGCCCGCCGCCAGGCGCGGGTGCGCGAGATCCTGCACACCCTGCCGCAGAAGGCGCAGGCGGCGATCATCGACGACATGGAGGGCACGCACAAGTACCGGGCGCACGAGGTCGGCGACTAGCAGGCCCGCCCCGAGGATTCGCGATAACTTCGTGTAACTCGGCGGCCCGCCCCCTTGACGACGGGGCGTAAACGGGCCAGTCTGTTGGGCAGCATGTATCCAGCGGAAAGTCGAGATGCCAGCCAGCGCCGATGTCCCTGGATGGCCTGTGCTGGACAGTTGAGGAATGCGCCGCCCTGCGCTATTGTTGGACGTTGCGCTGGCTACCTCCTGCCCACCTCACCCACCACTTGACACCGTGGTCTAAGCCTGAGCCCCCTCTAGTGGCTTAGTTCTTTAGTTGTGCGCGTGAGACTCGGACAGATCGTTCGCCGGCCTAACCGACACAATTCGCGGCGAACAGACCGGTGGTACCGGTTTTCGTGAGTCGCACGAGGTGCTGGAAGGATGCATCTTGGCTGATTCTCGCCAGAGCAAAACGGATCGCCCACAGAGTTCCTCAAACGGAAGTTCCTCAAACGGCTCCGTCCCCGGAGCCCCCAACCGAGTTTCCTTCGCCAAGCTCCGCGAACCGCTCGAGGTTCCCGGTCTGCTCGACGTGCAGATCGACTCCTTCGAGTGGTTGATCGGCTCGCCGCGCTGGCGTGCGGCCGCGGCCGCCCGCGGCGACGTCAAGCCGGTGGGTGGCCTCGAAGAGGTGCTCGACGAGCTCTCGCCGATCGAAGACTTCTCCGGCTCGATGTCGCTGTCGTTCTCCGACCCGCGTTTCGACGAGGTCAAGGCGCCGGTCGACGAGTGCAAAGACAAGGACATGACGTACGCGGCCCCGCTGTTCGTCACGGCCGAGTTCATCAACAACAACACCGGCGAGATCAAGAGCCAGACGGTGTTCATGGGTGACTTCCCGATGATGACCGAGAAGGGCACCTTCATCATCAACGGGACCGAGCGCGTCGTCGTCAGCCAGCTGGTGCGCTCGCCGGGCGTCTACTTCGACGAGACCATCGACAAGTCCACCGAGAAGCTGCTGCACAGCGTCAAGGTGATCCCCAGCCGCGGTGCGTGGCTGGAGTTCGACGTCGACAAGCGCGACACCGTCGGCGTGCGCATCGACCGCAAGCGCCGCCAGCCGGTCACCGTGCTGCTCAAGGCGCTGGGCTGGACCAACGAGCAGATCCACGAGCGGTTCGGCTTCTCCGAGATCATGATGGGCACGCTGGAGAAGGACAACACCGCCGGCACCGACGAGGCGCTGCTGGACATCTACCGCAAGCTGCGCCCGGGCGAGCCGCCGACCAAGGAGTCCGCGCAGACCCTGCTGGAGAACCTGTTCTTCAAGGAGAAGCGCTACGACCTGGCCCGCGTCGGCCGCTACAAGGTCAACAAGAAGCTGGGTCTGCACGCCGGCGAGCCGATCACGTCGTCCACGCTGACCGAGGAAGACGTCGTCGCGACCATCGAATACCTGGTCCGGCTGCACCACGCCCGTACGGATGGCCAGCCCGCCGTCATGACTGTCCCCGGCGGCATCGAGGTGCCGGTGGAGACCGACGACATCGACCACTTCGGCAACCGCCGGCTGCGCACCGTCGGGGAGCTGATCCAGAACCAGATCCGGGTCGGCATGTCCCGCATGGAGCGGGTCGTCCGCGAGCGGATGACCACGCAGGACGTCGAGGCGATCACGCCGCAGACCCTGATCAACATCCGGCCGGTCGTGGCCGCGATCAAGGAGTTCTTCGGCACCAGCCAGCTCTCGCAGTTCATGGACCAGAACAACCCGCTGTCGGGCCTGACCCACAAGCGCCGCCTGTCGGCGCTGGGCCCGGGTGGTCTGTCCCGCGAGCGGGCCGGGCTGGAGGTCCGGGACGTGCACCCGTCGCACTACGGCCGGATGTGCCCGATCGAGACCCCGGAGGGTCCCAACATCGGTCTGATCGGCTCGCTGTCGGTGTACGCGCGGGTCAACCCGTTCGGCTTCATCGAGACGCCGTACCGCAAGGTGGTCGACGGTGTGGTCACCGACGAGATCCACTACCTGACCGCCGACGAGGAGGACCGTCACGTCGTGGCGCAGGCCAACTCGCCGATCGACGCGAGCGGCCGGTTCGAGGAGTCGCGCGTCCTGGTCCGCCGGAAGGCGGGCGAGGTCGAGTACGTGCCGTCGTCCGAGGTGGACTACATGGACGTGTCGCCGCGCCAGATGGTGTCGGTGGCCACCGCCATGATCCCGTTCCTCGAGCACGACGACGCCAACCGTGCCCTGATGGGCGCCAACATGCAGCGCCAGGCGGTTCCGCTGGTGCGCAGCGAGGCGCCGCTGGTGGGCACCGGCATGGAGTTGCGCGCCGCGATCGACGCCGGTGACGTCGTCGTCGCGGACAAGGCCGGGGTGATCGAGGAGGTCTCCGCCGACTACATCACCGTGATGGCCGACGACGGCACCCGGCAGACCTATCGGATGCGCAAGTTCGAGCGCTCCAACCACGGCACGTGCGCCAACCAGTCGCCGATCGTGGACGCGGGCGACCGGGTCGAGGCCGGCCAGGTCGTCGCCGACGGTCCCTGCACCGAGAACGGCGAGATGGCGCTGGGCAAGAACCTGCTCGTCGCGATCATGCCGTGGGAGGGCCACAACTACGAGGACGCGATCATCCTCTCCAACCGCCTGGTCGAAGAGGACGTGCTCACCTCGATTCACATCGAGGAGCACGAGATCGACGCCCGCGACACCAAGCTGGGCGCCGAGGAGATCACCCGGGACATCCCGAACGTCTCCGACGAGGTGCTGGCGGACCTCGACGAGCGCGGCATCGTCCGCATCGGCGCCGAGGTGCGCGACGGCGACATCCTGGTCGGCAAGGTCACCCCGAAGGGTGAGACCGAGCTGACCCCGGAGGAGCGGCTGCTGCGGGCGATCTTCGGCGAGAAGGCCCGCGAGGTCCGCGACACCTCGCTGAAGGTGCCGCACGGCGAGTCCGGCAAAGTCATCGGCATCCGGGTGTTCTCCCGCGAGGACGACGACGAGCTGCCCGCCGGCGTCAACGAGCTGGTGCGCGTGTACGTGGCGCAGAAGCGGAAGATCTCCGACGGCGACAAGCTCGCCGGCCGGCACGGCAACAAGGGCGTGATCGGCAAGATCCTGCCCGTCGAGGACATGCCGTTCCTGCCGGACGGCACCCCGGTGGACATCATCCTCAACACCCACGGTGTGCCGCGACGGATGAACATCGGCCAGATCCTGGAGACCCACCTCGGGTGGGTGGCCAAGTCCGGCTGGAACATCAATGTTGCGGAGGGCGTGCCGCCCTGGGCGGCCAACCTGCCCGAGGATCTGCTGCACGCGCAGCCGAACGCCATCGTCTCGACGCCGGTGTTCGACGGCGCCCGGGAGGCGGAGCTGCAGGGCCTGCTGTCCTGCACGCTGCCCAACCGGGACAACGAGGTGATGGTCGACGGCGACGGCAAGGCGGTGCTGTTCGACGGCCGCAGCGGTGAGCCGTTCCCGTACCCGGTGACCGTTGGCTACATGTACATCATGAAGCTGCACCACCTGGTGGACGACAAGATCCACGCCCGCTCCACCGGCCCGTACTCGATGATCACCCAGCAGCCGCTGGGCGGTAAGGCGCAGTTCGGTGGCCAGCGGTTCGGCGAGATGGAGTGCTGGGCCATGCAGGCCTACGGCGCCGCGTACACGCTGCAGGAGTTGTTGACCATCAAGTCCGACGACACCGTCGGCCGGGTCAAGGTGTACGAGGCGATCGTCAAGGGCGAGAACATCCCGGAGCCGGGCATCCCCGAGTCGTTCAAGGTGCTGCTCAAGGAGCTGCAGTCGCTGTGCCTGAACGTGGAGGTGCTCTCGTCGGACGGCGCGGCGATCGAATTGCGCGAAGGCGAGGACGAGGACCTCGAGCGGGCCGCGGCCAACTTGGGAATCAACCTGTCCCGCAACGAATCCGCGTCCGTTGAGGACCTGGCTTAATCACTTTTAGTTACTAAACCCGCAAGGGGAAAGGGAGTTACGTGCTCGACGTCAACTTCTTCGATGAACTCCGTATCGGCCTGGCCACCGCGGAAGACATCAGGCAATGGTCTTACGGCGAGGTCAAGAAGCCGGAGACGATCAACTACCGCACGCTCAAGCCCGAGAAGGACGGCCTGTTCTGCGAGAAGATCTTCGGACCGACTCGCGACTGGGAGTGCTACTGCGGCAAGTACAAGCGCGTCCGCTTCAAGGGCATCATCTGCGAGCGCTGCGGCGTCGAGGTGACCCGCGCCAAGGTGCGCCGCGAGCGGATGGGCCACATCGAACTGGCCGCGCCCGTCACGCACATCTGGTATTTCAAGGGCGTGCCCTCGCGCCTGGGCTACCTGCTCGACCTCGCCCCGAAGGATCTCGAGAAGATCATCTACTTCGCGGCGTACGTGATCACGTCGGTCGACGACGAGATGCGGCACAACGAGCTGTCCACGCTCGAGGCCGAAATGATGGTGGAGCGCAAGGCCGTTGAGGACCAGCGCGACGCCGACCTGGAGGCCCGCGCCCAGAAGCTGGAGGCCGACCTGGCCGAGCTGGAGGCCGAGGGTGCGAAAGCGGACGCAAGGCGGAAGGTTCGGGACGGCGGCGAGCGCGAGATGCGCCAGCTCCGGGACCGCGCCCAGCGCGAGCTGGACCGGCTGGAGGACATCTGGAACACCTTCACCAAGCTGGCCCCCAAGCAGCTGATCGTCGACGAGAACCTCTACCGCGAGCTCGTCGACCGCTACGGCGAATACTTCACCGGCGCCATGGGCGCGGAGTCGATCCAGAAGCTGATCGAGAACTTCGACATCGACGCCGAGGCCGACTCGCTGCGTGACGTCATCCGGAACGGGAAGGGGCAGAAGAAGCTTCGCGCCCTCAAGCGGCTCAAGGTGGTGGCCGCCTTCCAGCAGTCGGGCAACTCCCCGATGGGCATGGTGCTCGACGCCGTCCCGGTGATCCCGCCGGAGCTACGCCCGATGGTGCAGCTCGACGGTGGCCGGTTCGCCACCAGCGACCTCAACGACCTGTACCGCCGCGTCATCAACCGCAACAACCGGCTCAAGAGGCTGATCGACCTCGGCGCGCCCGAGATCATCGTCAACAACGAGAAGCGGATGCTGCAGGAGTCCGTCGACGCGCTGTTCGACAACGGCCGCCGCGGCCGTCCGGTCACCGGGCCGGGCAACCGTCCGCTCAAGTCGCTGTCGGATCTGTTGAAGGGCAAGCAGGGCCGGTTCCGCCAGAACCTGCTCGGTAAGCGCGTCGACTACTCGGGCCGTTCGGTGATCGTGGTCGGCCCGCAGCTCAAGCTGCACCAGTGCGGCCTGCCCAAGCTGATGGCGCTGGAGCTGTTCAAGCCGTTCGTGATGAAGCGGCTCGTCGACCTCAACCACGCGCAGAACATCAAGAGCGCCAAGCGCATGGTGGAGCGGCAGCGTCCCCAGGTGTGGGACGTCCTGGAAGAGGTCATCGCCGAGCACCCGGTGCTGCTGAACCGCGCACCCACCCTGCACCGGCTGGGCATCCAGGCCTTCGAGCCGATGCTGGTGGAGGGCAAGGCCATTCAGCTGCACCCGCTGGTGTGTGAGGCGTTCAACGCCGACTTCGACGGTGACCAGATGGCGGTGCACCTGCCGCTGAGCGCGGAGGCGCAGGCCGAGGCGCGCATCCTGATGCTGTCGAGTAACAACATCCTGTCGCCCGCGTCCGGGCGCCCGCTGGCCATGCCGCGTCTGGACATGGTGACCGGGCTGTACTTCCTGACCACCGAGGTCGACGGCGATAAGGGCGAGTTCACGCCGGCCGCCAAGGACCAGCCGGAGGCGGGGGTGTACTCCTCGCCGGCCGAGGCGATCATGGCGTCGGACCGCGGGCTGCTGTCGGTGCGCGCCAAGATCAAAGTGCGGCTGACCCAGCTGCGTCCGCCGGCCGAGATCGAGGCCGAGCTGTTCGGCGCCAACGGCTGGCAGCCGGGCGACGCCTGGATGGCCGAGACCACGCTGGGCCGGGTGCTGTTCAACGAGCTGTTGCCGATGGGCTACCCGTTCGTGAACAAGCAGATGCACAAGAAGGTGCAGGCCGCCATCATCAACGACCTGGCCGAGCGCTACCCGATGATCGTGGTTGCGCAGACCGTCGACAAGCTCAAGGACGCCGGCTTCTACTGGGCGACCCGCAGCGGCGTCACGGTCTCGATGGCCGACGTGCTGGTTCCGCCGCGCAAGAAGGAGATCCTCGACCACTACGAGGAGCGGGCCGAGAAGGTCGAAAAGCAGTTCCAGCGCGGCGCTTTGAACCACGACGAGCGCAACGAGGCGCTGGTGGAGATCTGGAAGGAGGCCACCGACGAGGTCGGCCAGGCGCTCCGCGAGCACTACCCGAGCGACAACCCGATCATCACGATCGTGGACTCGGGCGCCACGGGTAACTTCACCCAGACCCGAACGCTGGCCGGCATGAAGGGCCTGGTGACCAACCCGAAGGGTGAGTTCATCCCGCGTCCGGTCAAGTCGTCGTTCCGCGAGGGCCTGACCGTGCTGGAGTACTTCATCAACACCCACGGCGCCCGAAAGGGCTTGGCGGACACCGCGTTGCGCACCGCCGACTCGGGTTACCTGACCCGTCGTCTGGTGGACGTGAGCCAGGACGTCATCGTCCGCGAGCACGACTGCGAGACCGAGCGCGGCATCGTCGTCGAACTGGCCGAGCGCCAGCCCGACGGCACGCTGATCCGCGACCCGTACATCGAAACCTCGGCGTACGCGCGGACTTTGGGCACCGACGCGGTCGACGAGGCGGGCAACGTCGTCGTCGCCCGCGGCGAGGACCTGGGCGACCCGGAGATCGACGCCCTGCTGGCGGCGGGCATCACGCAGGTCAAGGTGCGCTCGGTGCTGACGTGCACCACGGGCACCGGCGTGTGCGCGACGTGCTACGGGCGGTCCATGGCGACCGGCAAGCTGGTCGACATCGGCGAGGCCGTCGGTATCGTCGCGGCCCAGTCCATCGGTGAGCCGGGCACGCAGCTGACCATGCGTACCTTCCACCAGGGTGGTGTCGGTGAGGACATCACCGGCGGTCTGCCCCGGGTCCAGGAGCTGTTCGAGGCCCGCGTCCCGCGCGGTAAGGCGCCGATCGCCGACGTCACCGGGCGGGTCCAACTCGAGGACGGTGAGCGCTTCTACAAGATCACCATCGTTCCCGACGACGGGAGCGAGGAGGTCGTCTACGACAAGCTCTCCAAGCGGCAGCGACTGCGCGTGTTCAAGCACGAGGACGGTTCCGAGCGGGTGCTGTCCGACGGCGACCACGTCGAGGTGGGCCAGCAGCTGATGGAAGGCTCGGCCGACCCGCACGAGGTGCTGCGCGTGCAGGGCCCCCGCGAGGTGCAGATCCACCTGGTCCGCGAGGTCCAGGAGGTCTACCGCGCCCAGGGTGTGTCGATCCACGACAAGCACATCGAGGTGATCGTTCGCCAGATGCTGCGCCGCGTCACCATCATCGACTCGGGCGCCACCGAGTTCCTGCCCGGCTCGCTGATCGACCGCGCGGAGTTCGAGGCGGAGAACCGTCGGGTGGTGGCCGAGGGCGGCGAGCCCGCCGCCGGCCGTCCCGTGCTGATGGGTATCACGAAGGCTTCGCTGGCCACGGACTCGTGGCTGTCCGCGGCGTCGTTCCAGGAGACCACGCGCGTGCTGACCGATGCGGCGATCAACTGCCGCAGCGACAAGCTCAACGGTCTGAAGGAGAACGTGATCATCGGAAAGCTGATCCCGGCCGGGACCGGCATCAACCGGTACCGCAACATCCAGGTGCAGCCGACCGAGGAGGCCCGGGCCGCCGCGTACACGATCCCGTCCTACGAGGATCAGTACTACAGCCCGGACTTCGGCCAGGCCACCGGCGCCGCGGTGCCGCTGGACGACTACGGCTACAGCGACTACCGGTAGTCCGAGCGCCAGTTCGACGAGAAAAGAGCCCCCGCCCAGTGCGGGGGCTCTTTTCTTCATCGCGAGCAGACAGAAAATCGCATGAATGCGGCTGCGCCAGTGCGATTTTGTGTCTGCTCGTCAGCAGAAGCCGCCAACGCCGATGGGTTCGGCCAGCGGCCAGGGTCGACCTTTCGACTGTCCAAGACCTCAGGAGGATTGCGTGGCTGATCAGGCGAAGCTGGCCGCCGGCGGCAAGGACGTCCGGCTCGGCGGCGGCGCGAGCACCGTGCGCCAATTTCTCGACGCGGGCCTCGTCGACGCTCTTCACGTTGCGGTCGCGGAGGTCGAGATCGGTGCCGGATCGCGCCTCTGGGAGTCGCCCGAAGAGCTCGAGGACCGGTTCCACCACGAGGTCGTACCCAGCGCCGGTGGGGTCATCCACCACTTGTTCTGGCGGCGATGACGGCCGCACCCCAACTACACTGACCACCGTGCTCATCGGTTCACACGTCGACAACGACGATCCGCTGGCCGCCGCCGAGGCGGACGGCGCCGACGTGGTGCAGTTCTTCCTCGGCAACCCGCAGAGCTGGAAGAAGCCGAAGCCGCGCGAGGACGCCGAGGCGCTCAAGGCGTCGGCGGTGCCCCTCTACGTCCACGCGCCGTACCTCATCAACGTCGCGTCGGCGAACAACCGCATCCGCATCCCGTCGCGCAAGATCCTGCAGGACACCTGCGACGCGGCGGCGCAGATCAACGCGACGGCGGTGATCGTGCACGGCGGCCACGCCGACGACAACGACATGGAGGCCGGCTTCGAGCGCTGGGTCAAGGCGCTGGACTACCTCAACACCGACGTTCCGGTGTATCTGGAGAACACCGCGGGCGGCGACCACGCGATGGCCCGCCATTTCGACACCATCGGCCGGCTGTGGGATCGCATCGGCGACAAGGGCATTGGCTTCTGCCTGGACACCTGCCACGCGTGGGCGGCGGGCGAGGAGCTGGTCGACGCGGTCGACCGGATCAGGGCGCTGACGGGCCGCATCGACCTGGTGCACTGCAACGACTCGCGGGACGCGGCGGGCTCGGGCGCCGACCGGCACGCCAACTTCGGCACCGGCCGGATCGATCCGGAGCTGCTGGCCGCCGTCGTCAAGGCCGCCGATGCACCGGTCATCTGTGAAACCGCCGACGAGGGCCGCAAGGACGACATCGCGTTCCTGCGGGAGAAAACCAACGGCTGAGCTGCGGCCCGTGCTCGGTCGGCTCGCAACCCTTCTCGGGGTGGTCCTTTTGATCGCGGGCTGTTCGCCGCCGCCGCCGTCGGGCTTCGTCAGGGGCCCCAGCCTGCACCACCTCAGCGTGGGCGGACACGACCGCAGCTACCGGCTCTACGAGCCCGCGGGGGCGGCCGCTTCGGCCCCGCTTGTGGTCGTGCTGCACGGCTATTCCGGGAGCGCGAGGCAAGTCGAAAGGGATTACGGCTGGGACCGATTGGCCGACTCGGGCGGTTTCGTCGTCGCCTACCCCGACGGCCTGGACCGGGCGTGGAACGTCGACGGCGAAACCTGCTGCGGCCGCCCGGGGCGCGAGGGCGTCGACGACGTCGCCTTCATCGTCGCGGCCGTCGCCGACATCGCCAGGAACGTGGGCACCGATCCCGCCCGGGTCTTCGTCACCGGCATGAGCAACGGCGCCATCATGTCCTACACGCTGGCATGCAACACCGACATCTTCGCCGCGATCGGTCCGGTCGCCGGCACGCAGCTGAACCGATGTCGCAACCCGCGCCCGCTGTCGATCATGCACATCCACGGCACGGCGGACCGGCTGGTGCCCTACGGCGGCGGGCAGGGGTTCAGTGTGATCAACGGTCCGTCGGTGCCGGACGTGAACGCGTTCTGGCGCAACATCGATCACTGCGCGGCCCCGGCCACCACGACGAACGGCCCGGTCACCACGTCGACGGCCGGATGTGCCGGCAACCGCGCCGTCACGCTCGTCACCATCGAGGGGGGTGGCCACGAGTGGCCCCCATTCGCCGCCCGCACCCTGTGGGAGTTCTTCGGCGCGCATCCGCGCTAGCGGCCTATTACACCTCTTGTGCGACTGTCGGAAAACTGTAACATGAGGGGCATGTCGGATACGCATGTCGTCACCAACCAGGTTCCCCCGCTGGAAAACTACAACCCCGCGACTTCCGCGGTGCTCGTCGAGGCGCTGATCCGCGAGGGCGGGGAATGGGGCCTCGAGGAGGTGAACGAGGTGGGCGCGATCGCCGCCGGCCGCGAGGCACAGCGCTGGGGTGAGCTCGCCGACCGCAACCGGCCCATCCTGCACACCCACGACCGCTACGGCCACCGCGTCGACGAGGTCGAATACGACCCGGCCTACCACGAGCTGATGCGCACGGCGATCGCCCACGGCATCCATGCCGCGCCGTGGGCCGACGACCGCCCGGGCGCGCACGTGGTGCGGGCCGCCAAGATGTCGGTCTGGAACGTCGAGCCCGGCCACACCTGCCCGATCTCGATGACCTACGCCGTCGTCCCCGCGCTGCGCTTCAACGCCGACCTCGCGGCGATCTACGAGCCGCTGCTGACCAGCCGCGAATACGACCCCGAGCTCAAGCTCGCCGCCACCAAGCGCGGCATCACCGCCGGCATGTCGATGACCGAGAAGCAGGGCGGGTCCGACGTGCGCGCCGGCAGCACGCAGGCGACCCCGAACGGCGACGGCAGCTACAGCGTGACCGGTCACAAGTGGTTCACCTCGGCGCCGATGTGCGACATCTTCCTGGTCCTCGCCCAGGCCCCCGGCGGGCTGTCCTGCTTCCTGCTGCCCCGGGTGCTGCCCGACGGCACCCGCAACCGGATGTTCCTGCAGCGGCTCAAGGACAAGCTCGGCAACCACGCCAATGCGTCCAGCGAGGTCGAATACGACGGCGCCACCGCGTGGTTGGTGGGGGAGGAGGGCCGCGGCGTCCCGACCATCATCGAGATGGTCAACCTCACCCGGCTGGACTGCACCCTGGGCAGCGCCACCAGCATGCGCACCGGCCTGACCCGCGCCATCCACCACGCCCAGCACCGAAAGGCGTTCGGCGCCTACCTGATCGACCAGCCGCTGATGCGCAACGTGCTCGCCGACCTGGCCGTGGAGGCCGAGGCAGCCACCATCGTCGCGATGCGGATGGCCGGCGCCACCGACAAGGCGCTGAGCGGCGACGACCGCGAGGCGCTGCTGCGCCGCATCGGTTTGGCGGCCAGCAAATACTGGGTGTGCAAGCGCGCCACCCCGCACGCCGCCGAGGCGCTGGAATGCCTGGGCGGCAACGGCTACGTCGAGGACTCGGGCATGCCGCGGCTGTTCCGTGAGGCGCCGCTGATGGGCATCTGGGAGGGCTCGGGCAACGTCAGCGCGCTGGACACGTTGCGCGCCATGGCCACCCGACCCGAATGCGTCGAGGTGCTGTTCGCCGAACTTGCCGAAAGCGCGGGCGCCGACCCGCGGCTGGGTGGCCACGTCGAGCGGCTGCGGTCAGACCTGACCGACCTGGACACCATCACGCACCGGGCCCGCAAGGTCGCCGAGGACATCTGCCTGGCGCTGCAGGGCGCGCTGCTGGTGCGTCACGGTCACCCCGCCGTCGCCGAGGCCTTCCTGACCACCCGCCTCGACGGCCAGTGGGGTGGCGCATACGGGACCATGCCCGCCGGGCTGGACCTGGCGCCGATCCTCGAGCGGGCACTGGTAAAGGGATGACTCACGCGATCAGGCCGGTCGACTTCGACAACCTCAAGACGATGACCTATGAGGTCACCGACCGGGTTGCCCGGATCACCTTCAACCGGCCCGAGAAGGGCAACGCGATCGTCGCCGACACCCCGCTGGAGCTCTCCGCGCTGGTGGAACGGGCCGACCTCGACCCCGAAGTTCACGTCATCCTGGTGTCCGGCCGCGGCGAGGGTTTCTGCGCGGGTTTCGACCTGAGCGCCTACGCCGACGGCACCGGCTCGGCGGGCGGCACCGGCGCGTATGCGGGAACCGTGCTCAGCGGAAAGACCCAGGCGGTCAACCACTTACCCGACCAGCCGTGGGACTCGATGATCGATTACCAGATGATGAGCCGGTTCGTGCGCGGGTTCTCCAGCCTGATGCACGCCGACAAGCCGACGGTGGTCAAGATCCACGGCTACTGTGTGGCCGGCGGCACCGACATCGCGCTGCACGCCGACCAGGTGATCGCCGCCGCCGACGCCAAGATCGGCTACCCGCCCACCCGGGTATGGGGGGTCCCGGCGGCGGGGTTGTGGGCGCACCGGCTCGGCGACCAGCGGGCCAAGCGCCTGCTCTTCACCGGTGACTGCATCACCGGCGCGCAGGCCGCCGAATGGGGCCTGGCGGTCGAGGCGCCCGACGCCAAAGACCTCGACGAGCGCACCGAGCGGCTCGTGCAACGGATCGCCGCGGTGCCCGTCAACCAGCTGATCATGGTCAAGCTCGCGCTGAATTCCGCTCTGCTGCAACAGGGGGTGGCCACCAGCCGGATGATCAGCACCGTGTTCGACGGCGTCGCCCGGCACACCCCGGAAGGCCACGCCTTCGTCGCCGACGCCACCGCGCACGGCTTCCGCGACGCGGTGCGGCACCGCGACGAGCCGTTCGGCGACTACGGCCGCCGCGCGTCCCAGGTGTAAACCATGCCCACCATGACGGCCCGGTCGGTGGTGCTCAGCGTCCTGCTGGGGGCCCACCCGGCGTGCGCCAGCGCGAGTGAATTGGTCCGGCTCACTTCCGATTTCGGCATCAAGGAGACGACGCTGCGGGTGGCGCTGACCCGCATGGTCGGCGCGGGCGACCTGATCCGCTCCGCCGACGGCTACCGGCTCTCGGACCGCCTGCTGGTCCGGCAGCGGCGACAGGACGACGCCATCGACCCACGCGTCCGCGCCTGGGGCGGGGAGTGGGTCACGCTGATCGTGACCAGCGTGGGCAGTGACGCCCGGACCCGGGCCGCGCTGCGAACCGCCATGCACGACAAGCGCTTCGGCGAACTGCGGGAAGGTGTCTGGATGCGGCCGGACAACCTGGAACTCGACCTGGACCCCGACATCGACGCCCGGGTGCGGGTCTTGCGGGCTCGCGACGGTGACCCCGCCGGACTGGCCGCCCAGCTGTGGGACCTGCCCGGCTGGGCGCGGACGGGTCACCGGTTGCTCGACGAGATGGCCGCCGCGCGCGACATTCCCGGCCGCTTCGTGGTGGCGGCGGCGACGGTGCGACACCTGCTGACCGACCCGGTGCTGCCCGACGAGCTGCTGCCGGCCGACTGGCCCGGCATCGGGCTGCGCGCCGCCTACCACGACTTCGCCGCCGAGCTGCTCGGGCGGCGGGAACCACTATTCGCGGAGGCAAAATGAGCGATCCGGTGCGTATCGAGCGCAACGGCCCGGTGACGACGGTGATCCTGAACCGGCCGGCGGCGCGCAACGCGGTCAACGGCCCCACCGCCGCGGCGCTCTTCGCCGCATTCGACGAATTCGACCGCGACGACACCGCGTCGGTCGCCGTATTGTGGGGCGACGGTGGAACCTTCTGCGCCGGAGCCGATCTGAAGGCCTTCGGCACGCCTGACGCCAACGCGGTGCACCGGACGGGCCCGGGACCCATGGGACCGACCCGCATGGTGTTGTCCAAACCGGTGATCGCGGCGGTGAGCGGCTACGCCGTCGCGGGGGGCCTGGAGCTGGCCGTCTGGTGCGACCTGCGGGTAGCCGAGGAGGACGCCGTGTTCGGAGTGTTCTGCCGCCGGTGGGGGGTGCCGCTGATCGACGGCGGCACCGTGCGGCTGCCGCGGCTGATCGGGCAGAGCCGCGCGATGGACATGATCTTGACCGGCCGCGGGGTCAAAGCCGACGAGGCGCTCGCGATGGGGCTGGCCAACCGCGTCGTGCCCAAGGGCCAGGCGCGGCAGGCGGCCGAGGAGCTGGCGGCCCAACTCGCCGCGCTGCCGCAGCAGTGCCTGCGATCCGACCGCCTCTCCGCGCTGCACCAGTGGGGGGCAACGGAATCCGACGCCATCGACTTCGAGTTCGCCAGCATCTCCCGCGTCGCCGCCGAGGCGAACGAGGGGGCCGGGCGGTTCGCCGCGGGCGCCGGCCGGCACGGCGCGCCGGCCGGCTGACCGACAAAGGATCCGGCGTCTTACGGTGCGAGCCGCACCCTGCCGGGCGGCATCGGGGGTGACTCCGGAGCGCCGCCGCCCGCGCCGGGAGGGCCCCCCGGTTCGGGGGAGGAGGGCGGCTGCGGTTGCGGCCCCTGCGCCGGTGGCGGCGGTTGTTGCCGTGGCGGCGGTGGGGCGACCGGCAGCGGTGGCGTCAAGATTTGGGCGGTCGGCGCCGGCGGCGGCGGAAGTTGCGGCGGGTCCGGCTGTCCGGTTTCCCCGGCGGGGATTACGTGCAACGCCGATCGCGGCCCCCGAAGATTCGGGTCGTCAGGGCCCGGCAGGGGATTCGCCATGGTCTGCAGACCAGCGATCTTCGGTTGATCGTTCGGACAGTAGGCCTCGACCGCGGCGGAAATGAATCGCGCGATGGTGCGCATGACGCGGTCGGGCGGGTATTGGCCACCGGTGCCGTTGGCATTGAACGCCCGTTCCCTCATGTCGTCGACCACGGCGTCCACCGGCATTCCGCCGTCGAGTTGGCGACAAATTCGGTGGGCCGTGGCAATGAGGCTCGGCACGTTTTCGAGTGCCGGGATTCCCTTTTGGTCGAGCAGTGCGACGAATTGGTCATCCGGGCTGGGGTCGGCCGCCGCCGCGCCGTGGGGCAGCATGACCACGCCGGTCAGTACCACGATGACCGCGACCAGCGCGCCGGCGCGGTGGGTGGTACTGGTGAGCATGGCTGGATTCCGTTCTGCTGCCAGAATCATATGCCCCGGCCACCCCCGCAGCATCTCGGCGAAAACCGGTGCGGCGAACGACTATCGGTCAGCCGCCCTTGGTGATGGTGTTGCCCGAGCCGAGGTTGTCCACCTTGGGCTCACCGTCCTTGTAGGTGATGGTGTTGTTGAGCCCCACCACGCTGATGCGGGTGTCGACCTTGTCGATGGTGATCTTGTTGTTCGTACCGCCGACGGTCACGGTCGCGCAGTCGCCGGTGACCGTCAGGGTGTTGTCCGAACCGCCCACGTTCAGCGACTTTCCGCTGGCGCAGTCGAGCGTCGTGGTGGTGCCCATCGACCCGTAGTTGACCGTGTTGCCGATCTCGACCGACGCGGTGGTGCTCGCCCCGCTCGACCCCGTCGTCGGGGCCGCCCCGGCGCTCGTGGTCGTCGTCGCGCTGCTCTTGGTCGTCGTGGTGGAACTCGTGGGCGGGTTGGCCGTCGAACTGCAGCCGGCCAGCAATACCGCTGCGACGGCCGGCGCCACGGCCAGGGCGGTCAGCCCCGAGGGGCGGTCAAAGATGTGGGCGGACAATGTTCCTCGATTCCCCTCGATTTGATGGCATCTTCGGTTCGGACGGCGATGTGTGCTCAGCCGGGTACCTGTTGGAGCCGGTTGGTCATCCCGAGCTCGCGGCCGCGGTCCCACAGGAACGGCGCGCCGTTGTGATAGAAGACCGTCTGGTCGTAGCCGTACACGGTGATGTCGTGCGAGACGGAGTCGGCGACGACGGTGTTGGACGAGCCCATCACGGTCACCGCGTAGCAGTTGCCCAACGCCGTCACGTTGTTGCGGGTGCCGTTGACCAGCAGTGTGGCGTCGTTGCAGTCCAGGGTCTGCTCGATGCCCTCCCCGATGACGTGGGTGTCGCCGTTCTTCGCGTGCGCGGCGGGCACGGGGGTGGCGGCGACGGTGATGACACAGGTTGCCAGCGACCCGGCGACGGTTGTCCAGTTCACTGCGGGCCCCCTCGGTACGGGTGAATCTGCTCGAATGAGATTACGTCCATCCAGCCATGGCTGAAATAGTTTCGCGGCCGGCGTCAACTAGAGTCATTAGTTAAGCACCCCCATCATCACAAGCGAAGGGCCCGCCATGGCAGCTCACCCGGAACCGCCGTCGGCGGGCGGGCGCCAGCGCGCGGGGAGAACGGGCTCGCGCCCGGCCAAGCTGAGCCGCGAAGGCATCATCGACGGTGCGCTCACCTTCCTGGACCGGGAGGGCTGGGACGCGCTGACCATCAATGCGCTCGCGACGCAGCTGGGCACCAAGGGCCCGTCGCTGTACAACCACGTGGACAGCCTGGAGGACCTGCGCCGCGCGGTGCGGATCCGCGTCATCGACGACATCATCACGATGCTGAACCGGGTCGGCGAGGGCCGCGCCCGCGACGACGCGGTGCTGGTCATGGCGGGCGCCTACCGCAGCTACGCCCATCACCACCCCGGGCGGTACTCGGCGTTCACCCGGATGCCGCTGGGCGGCGACGACCCCGAGTACACGGCGGCCACCCGGGGCGCAGCGGCGCCGGTGATCTCGGTGCTGTCGTCCTACGGGCTCGACGGCGACGAGGCGTTCCATGCCGCGCTGGAGTTCTGGTCGGCGTTGCACGGCTTCGTGCTGCTGGAGATGACCGGTGTGATGGACGACATCGACACCGACGCGTTGTTCTCCGACATGGTGTTGCGGCTGGCGGCGGGTCTGGAGCGGCGCGTCGCCCACAACGGCGCCATCGGTTAGCCGCCGCTTTGACCTGCGAGACCGGCGGCGGGTATTGTGGAGGCTCGTGCCTGGCGGCTTACGGCGCCTAACCGTAAGGAAGTGGATGCCGGGCAAATTCACATGTCCACGGTGCATCGGAGTTTCTCCGGTGCGCGCCGCGTGCGACACACCCGGCCGCGGGGTAGTGCGGCCGGACATAATTGCACTACGAAGACTTGAGAACCGCCGACCGACGCCCAACACGAACACAGAAAGCCTCCTCGATGCCAACGATTCAGCAGCTGGTCCGCAAGGGTCGCCGCGACAAGATCGCCAAGGTCAAGACCGCGGCCCTGAAGGGCAGCCCGCAGCGCCGTGGCGTATGCACCCGCGTGTACACCACCACCCCGAAGAAGCCGAACTCGGCTCTGCGGAAGGTCGCGCGCGTGAAGCTGACGAGCCAGGTCGAGGTCACCGCCTACATCCCGGGCGAGGGCCACAACCTGCAGGAGCACTCGATGGTGCTGGTGCGCGGTGGCCGGGTCAAGGACCTGCCCGGCGTGCGGTACAAGATCATCCGCGGTTCGCTCGACACCCAGGGCGTCAAGAACCGCAAGCAGGCTCGCAGCCGTTACGGCGCCAAGAAGGAGAAGAGCTGATGCCGCGCAAGGGGCCCGCGCCGAAGCGCCCGCTGGTCAACGACCCCGTCTACGGGTCGCAGCTGGTCACCCAGTTGGTGAACAAAGTTCTGCTGCAGGGGAAGAAATCGCTGGCCGAACGCATTGTTTATGCTGCGCTCGAAAACGCCCGCGACAAGACCGGCACCGATCCCGTGATCACGCTCAAGCGCGCTCTCGACAACGTCAAGCCCGCGCTGGAGGTGCGCAGCCGCCGCGTCGGCGGTGCGACCTACCAGGTGCCGGTCGAGGTGCGTCCGGACCGGTCCACCACGCTGGCGCTGCGCTGGCTTGTCAGCTTCTCGCGGCAGCGCCGGGAGAAGACCATGATCGAGCGGCTGGCCAACGAGATCCTGGACGCCAGCAACGGCCTCGGGGCCTCCGTCAAGCGGCGTGAGGACACCCACAAGATGGCCGAGGCAAACCGCGCCTTCGCGCACTATCGCTGGTGACAGCGTCCGGCGATGAGGCCGGAGGCTAACGACAGCAACCAAGCAATCGAAAGAGTGGGAAGACTTCTGTGGCACAGAAGGACGTGCTGACCGACCTGACCAAGGTCCGCAACATCGGCATCATGGCGCACATCGACGCCGGTAAGACGACGACGACCGAGCGCATCCTCTACTACACCGGCATCAGCTACAAGATCGGTGAGGTGCACGACGGCGCCGCCACCATGGACTGGATGGAGCAGGAGCAGGAGCGGGGGATCACCATCACCTCCGCCGCCACCACCTGCTTCTGGAACGACAACCAGATCAACATCATCGACACCCCCGGGCACGTCGACTTCACCGTCGAGGTGGAGCGCAGCCTGCGCGTGCTCGACGGTGCCGTGGCCGTCTTCGACGGCAAGGAGGGTGTTGAGCCGCAGTCCGAGCAGGTGTGGCGGCAGGCCGACAAGTACGACGTCCCGCGCATCTGCTTCGTCAACAAGATGGACAAGATCGGCGCCGACTTCTACTTCTCCGTACGGACCATGGAGGAGCGCCTCGGCGCCAACGTCATCCCGATCCAGCTGCCCGTCGGCTCCGAGGGTGACTTCGAGGGCGTCGTCGACCTGGTCGAGATGAAGGCCAAGGTCTGGAGCGCCGAGGCCAAGCTCGGTGAGAAGTACGACGTCGTCGACATCCCCGCCGACCTGGCCGAGAAGGCCGACGAGTACCGCACTAAGCTGCTCGAGGCCGTCGCCGAGACCGACGAGGCGCTGCTGGAGAAGTATCTGGGCGGCGAGGAGCTCACCGTCGAGGAGATCAAGGGCGCCATCCGCAAGCTGACCATCAGCTCGGAGGCCTACCCGGTGCTGTGCGGCAGCGCGTTCAAGAACAAGGGCGTGCAGCCGATGCTGGACGCCGTCATCGACTACCTGCCCTCGCCGCTGGACGTGCCGCCGGCCGTCGGCCACGCCCCGGGCAAGGAGGACGTCGAGGTCACCCGCAAGCCGTCCACCGACGAGCCGTTCTCGGCGCTGGCGTTCAAGGTCGCCACGCACCCGTTCTTCGGCAAGCTGACCTACGTCCGGGTGTACTCGGGCAAGGTCGACTCCGGCAGCCAGGTCATCAACTCCACCAAGGGCAAGAAGGAGCGGCTGGGCAAGCTGTTCCAGATGCACTCCAACAAGGAGAATCCGGTGGAGACCGCGTCGGCGGGTCACATCTACGCCGTGATCGGCCTGAAGGACACCACCACGGGTGACACCCTGAGCGACCCGAACGACCAGGTCGTGCTCGAGTCCATGACCTTCCCGGACCCGGTGATCGAGGTGGCCATCGAGCCGAAGACGAAGAGCGACCAGGAGAAGCTGTCGCTGTCGATCCAGAAGCTCGCCGAGGAAGACCCGACGTTCAAGGTGCACCTGGACCAGGAGACCGGCCAGACCGTCATCGGCGGCATGGGCGAGCTGCACCTGGACATCCTGGTGGACCGCATGCGCCGCGAGTTCAAGGTCGAGGCCAACGTCGGCAAGCCGCAGGTGGCCTATAAGGAGACCATCAAGCGGGCCGCGCAGAACGTCGAGTTCACCCACAAGAAGCAGACGGGTGGCTCGGGCCAGTTCGCGAAGGTGATCATCAACCTCGAGCCGTTCACCGGCGAGGACGGTGCGACCTACGAGTTCGAGAACAAGGTCACCGGTGGCCGCATCCCGCGGGAGTACATCCCGTCGGTGGACGCCGGCGCGCAGGACGCGATGCAGTACGGCGTGCTGGCCGGCTACCCGCTGGTGAACCTCAAGGTCACCCTGCTCGACGGCGCCTTCCACGAGGTCGACTCGTCGGAGATGGCCTTCAAGATCGCCGGTTCGCAGGTGCTGAAAAAGGCTGCGCAGCAAGCACAACCGGTGATCCTGGAACCGATCATGGCCGTCGAGGTCACCACGCCCGAGGACTACATGGGCGATGTGATCGGCGACCTGAACTCCCGCCGTGGCCAGATCCAGGCCATGGAGGAGCGGAGCGGTGCACGCGTCGTCAAGGCGCACGTGCCGCTGTCGGAGATGTTCGGCTACGTCGGCGACCTGAGGTCCAAGACCCAAGGCCGGGCGAACTACTCCATGGTGTTCGACTCGTACGCCGAAGTGCCGGCGAACGTGTCGAAGGAGATCATCGCGAAGGCGACGGGTCAGTAAACCTGCACTGGGAGTAATCTTGCCGGGTCATAGCAAAGCCTTGGGCGCGGCACAACTGAAAACACCAACACTGCTTTAACGAGCACCAACAAGTCCAGGAGGACAACGAAGTGGCGAAGGCGAAGTTCGAGCGGACGAAGCCGCACGTCAACATTGGGACCATCGGTCACGTTGACCACGGCAAGACGACGCTGACCGCGGCTATCACCAAGGTTCTGCACGACAAGTACCCGGACCTGAACGAGTCGCGCGCGTTCGACCAGATCGACAACGCGCCCGAGGAGCGTCAGCGCGGTATCACGATCAACATCTCCCACGTGGAGTACCAGACCGACAAGCGGCACTACGCCCACGTCGACGCCCCTGGCCACGCCGACTACATCAAGAACATGATCACCGGCGCCGCCCAGATGGACGGCGCGATCCTGGTGGTCGCCGCCACCGACGGCCCGATGCCGCAGACCCGCGAGCACGTGCTGCTCGCGCGTCAGGTCGGCGTGCCCTACATCCTGGTCGCGCTGAACAAGGCCGACATGGTCGACGACGAGGAACTGCTCGAGCTGGTCGAGATGGAGGTCCGCGAGCTGCTGGCCGCCCAGGAGTTCGACGAGGACGCCCCGGTGGTGCGGGTTTCGGCGCTCAAGGCGCTCGAGGGCGACGCCAAGTGGGTCGAGTCGGTCGAGCAGCTGATGGAGGCCGTCGACGAGTCGATCCCGGACCCGGTCCGCGAGACCGAGAAGCCGTTCCTGATGCCGGTGGAGGACGTGTTCACCATCACCGGTCGTGGCACGGTGGTCACCGGTCGTGTCGAGCGCGGCGTGATCAACGTGAACGAGGAAGTCGAGATCGTCGGCATTAAGCCGACCAGCACCAAGACCACGGTCACCGGTGTGGAGATGTTCCGCAAGCTGCTCGACCAGGGGCAGGCCGGCGACAACGTCGGTCTGTTGCTCCGTGGCATCAAGCGTGAGGACGTCGAGCGCGGCCAGGTCGTGACCAAGCCGGGCACCACCACGCCGCACACCGACTTCGAGGGCTCGGTCTACATCCTGTCCAAGGACGAGGGCGGCCGGCACACGCCGTTCTTCAACAACTACCGCCCGCAGTTCTACTTCCGCACCACCGACGTGACCGGTGTGGTGACGCTGCCGGAGGGCACCGAGATGGTGATGCCCGGTGACAACACCAACATCTCGGTCAAGCTGATCCAGCCCGTCGCGATGGACGAGGGGCTGCGGTTCGCGATCCGCGAGGGTGGCCGTACCGTCGGCGCCGGCCGGGTCGTCAAGATCATCAAGTAGTTCCAGCCGGCCGTAAAGCCCGGATTGCCGTTCCCGGCAATCCGGGCTTTACGCGTTTTGCCTGACCAACCCTGGCCGTCTCCGCTACGATTCCGTGACAAGGGAGTCGGGGGGCCGCGAGATGGCCGGGAGGTTTGGATGTCCTTCGTATTCGCGACGCCCGAGTATGTCGCCGCCGCGGCGTCGGATCTGGCCAGGATTGGCTGGACGATCACGTCGGCGAACTCGGTGGCGCTGGGCCCGACGTCGAACGTGCTGGCCCCCGGCGCCGACGAGGTATCGGCGAGCATCGCTGCGCTGTTCGGCGCGCACTCGCAGGTGTACCAGGCGCTCAGCGCCCAAGCCGCGGCGTTCCACGACCAGTTCGTGCAGCTGATGAACGGCGGCGCGGCGCAGTATCTCGCCGCCGAGGCCGCCAACACCACGCCCCTGCAGTCCGCGGCGGCGCCCGCGTCGGTGGCGGCGCAGGTGCCGGCGGCGACGGCCGCCGGTGGTTCGGCCCCGGGTGTGTCGGCGGGACCCCTGATGTCGGCGGTCGCGCCGGCCTCGGCGGTCGCCGCCGCGCCGACACAGGCCGGCCCGACGGTCGCCGCGGCGACCACCGCGCCGGCCGCGCTGGCCCCGGCCACCACGCCGGCGACCTCGGTGCGGATGGTCACCCCCGCCTACGCGCCGGCCGCCGGGCAGCCCGCGGCGCCCACAGTGGCGCCGCTCAGCCCGCTCGCGTCGGCGCCCGCACAGGCGGAGACGCCGCCGGCCGCCGCCGCCCCGGCGATGCCGGTGTCGACCGGCACGCCGGTGAAGATGGTCTCGGCCCATTCGCCCGCCACGCCGTCGCCGGCGGGCTCGTCGGAGCGCCCGGCGCCCACCATCATTCCCAGGGTGGACTAGCGCGCCGATCGGTTTGCGCGTATGGCGCGCGCGGTCGGACCGCGGGCGCTACCCTGACACGAAAATCCCAGCCAGGGTAAGGAGACACTCGTGTTGGCGCGCTACCTGAAGGCGCAGCTGGTGGTTTTGCTGTGCGGCGGCCTGGTCGGGCCGATTTTCCTGATCGTCTACTTCACCCTCGGGCTCGGCAGCCTGCTGCAATGGATGTTCTACGTCGGCCTGCTCGTCACCGTGGCCGACGTGCTGATCGCGCTCGCGCTGGCCAACTACGGCGCGAAGTCGTCGGCCAAGAACGCGGCGCTCGAGCAGAGCGGGGTGCTGGCGCTGGCCCAGATCACCGGCGTCACCGAGACGGGGACCTGGATCAACAACCAGCAGGTCGTCAAGGTGCACCTGCACATCTCCGGGCCCGGGTTCATGCCGTTCGACAGCGAAGACCGGGTGATCGCCAGTGTGACCCGGCTCGGCAACCTCAGCGCCCGCAAGGTGGTGGTGCTGGTCAACCCGACCACCAACGAATACCGAATCGACTGGGAGCGAAGCGCTTTGGTCAACGGCCTGGTGCCCGCGCAGTTCACTGTGGCCGAGGACAACCGGACCTACGACCTGAGCGGTCAGGCCGGCCCGTTGATGGAGATCCTGCAGATCCTCAAGGCCAACAACGTTCCGCTCGACCGGATGGTCGACATCCGGTCGAATCCGGTGCTGCGCCAGCAGATCCAGGCGGTGGTGCGCCGCGCGGCCCAACAGGCGCCGGCCGCCCAGCCGGCCGGCGCGGCGGGGCAGGCGCCGGTGGTCACGCCCCCGCAACCGTCGATCGCACAGCGGCTCCAGGAACTCGAGACGCTGCGCGCCAGCGGCGCGCTGACCGACCAGGAGTACAACAGCCGGCGGGCCCAGATCATCTCCGAGATCTGAGCCGGGTGAGTTAGAACAGGTTTCAGTCCCGCTGCTAGCCTTGCCCCGTGGCTGGATCACTGCAGGGCCGGGTGGCATTCATCACCGGCGCGGCCCGCGCCCAGGGCCGATCGCACGCCGTGCGGCTGGCGCGAGAGGGCGCCGACATCATCGCGCTCGACATCTGCGCGCCCGCGTCGCCCACGCTGACCTATCCGGCGGCCACGCCGGAGGACCTGAGCGAGACCGTCCGCCTGGTGGAAGCGGAGGGCCGCAAGGTGCTGGCCCGCGAGGCGGACGTCCGGGACGACGCCGCGCTGCGCCAACTCGTGGCCGACGGCGTGGAGCAGTTCGGCCGGCTCGACATCGTGGTGGCCAACGCCGGCGTCCTGAGCTGGGGCCGGCTGTGGGAGCTCACCGACGAGCAGTGGGACGCCGTGATCGGGGTCAACCTGACCGGCACCTGGCGCACGCTGCGGGCCACCGTGCCCGCGATGATCGAGGCCGGCAACGGCGGCTCGATCGTGGTGGTCAGCTCGTCGGCGGGGCTGAAAGCCACTCCGGGCAACGGGCATTACTCGGCCAGCAAGCACGGACTCACCGCCCTGACCAACACGTTGGCCATCGAGCTCGGCGAATACGACATCCGGGTCAACTCGATCCACCCCTACTCGGTGGACACTCCGATGATCGAGCCGGAGGTGATGATGGAGATCTTTGCCCGCCATCCCGGCTTCGTGCACAGCTTCCCCCCGATGCCCTTGCAGCCCAACGGCTTCATGACGCCTGACGAGGTGGCCGACGTGGTGGCGTGGCTTGCCGGCGACGGGTCGGGCACGGTGACGGGCACCCAGATTCCGGTGGACAAGGGCGCGTTGAAGTACTGAGCCGCGACCGTGGTATGAACTCCACGTGACCGCTAGCAACGGAATTGTGATCGTCGGTGGCGGTCTGGCCGCCGCCCGGACCGCCGAGCAGCTGCGCCGGGCGGAGTACGCCGGGCGCGTCACGATCGTCAGCGACGAGGTGCACCTGCCGTATGACCGCCCGCCCCTGTCAAAAGAGGTGCTGCGCAAAGAGGTCGACGACGTGGCCCTCAAACCGCGGGAGTGGTACGACGAGAACGGCATCACCCTGCGGCTGGGCGCGGCGGCCACCGGCCTGGACACCGCCGCGCAGACGGTGACGCTGGCCGACGGGTCCGTGATCGGTTACGACGAACTCGTCATCGCGACGGGCCTGGTGCCGCGGCGCATCCCGACGCTTCCCGATCTCGACGGCATCCGGGTGCTGCGCACGTTCGACGAGAGCATGGCCCTGCGGGAGCACGCGTCCTCCGCGCAGCGCGCCGTGGTCGTCGGCGCCGGCTTCATCGGCTGCGAGGTGGCGGCCAGCCTACGCAGCCTCGGCGTGGACGTGGTGCTGGTCGAGCCGCAGCCGACGCCGCTGGCGTCGGTCCTCGGCGAACGGATCGGCGAGCTGGTCGCGCGCCTGCACCGCGCGCAAGGCGTCGACGTCCGCCTCGGGGTCGGGGTGGCCGAGGTGCGCGGCGAGGGGCGGGTGGACACGGTGGTGCTGACCGACGGCACCGAACTGGCGGCGGACCTGGTGGTCGTCGGCATCGGGTCACACCCGGCGACCGGCTGGCTCGAGGGCAGCGGCATCGAGGTCGACAACGGCGTCCTCTGCGACGAGGCGGGACGGACCAGCGCGCCCAACGTGTGGGCGCTCGGCGACGTCGCGTCCTGGCGCGACGCCACGGGACACCAAGCGCGCGTGGAGCATTGGAGCAACGTCGCCGACCAGACCCGCGTCGTGGTGCCCGCGATGCTGGGGCAGGACACGTCGTCGGCCGTGGTCGTCCCGTACTTCTGGAGCGACCAGTACGACGTCAAGATCCAGTGCCTCGGCGAGCCCGAGGCCACCGACACCGTCCACCTCGTCGAGGACGACGGCCGCAAGTTCCTGGCCTACTACGAGCGCGACGGGGTGCTGGCCGGGGTGGTCGGCGGCGGGATGCCCGGCAAGGTGATGAAGGTGCGCGCCAAGATCGCCGCCGGCGCGCCCATTTCGGACGTGCTGGGCTAGACGGGTCCTACAGCCAGCGCACCGGCGGCCCGTGCGGGTGGCAGTCGCCGAGAGTCTCGAGTTCGCCGCCGGGCCACCGGCGCGCCCGCACCAGGAACCGGATCGGTGCGCCGGGCCGGTCGCGGGAAGGCTCCAGCGTCAGGTGCACGAACGGCGATCGCTGTCCGGACTGCGCGCCCAGCGCGCGGACCCGGGAGCGCACCGCGTCGCGCTCCTCGTCGGGCAGGTACTGCCAGGTGATCGAATGCCACAGCACCGTGAGCGCATCGGCGGCCAGCGTCAGGCCGGCGACGGCGTCGGCCGCCGTCTCGCGCTGCAGCCTGGCCGGCACCCGCCGGGCCACGTCGATGGCGCCGCGCAGCCGCTCGAGCCGCGCGGTCTGGTCGGGCCAGACGTAGCTCAGCACGGTGAGCTCCCCGTCGCCGCCGGTGACGTCGATGGGCGCGATGTCGTAGCCGTGCCGCTCGACGATCCGCACCTCGCCGCCCGGCGGCAGCGCGCCGTGCCAGGCGTCTTGGATGGTCACCGGCGAGCCGCCGGGTCCCCACTCGCCGCCATGGAAGCGGTAGTGGTAGTGGTCCGCGCGCAGGTTCAGCCCGGCGCTCGCGCCGATCTCGAAAAGCCTTATCGGCAAACGGGATTCATGGTTGACGCGTAACAGGCCGCCGATCAGCGCGGCGGACCGGCCGACCTCGTTGGTCTGGGGCGGTTGCCGCAACGCCGCCCGCAGCGCCTCGGCGTGGTCGGCCGCGACGCCCTCGATCTCCGGCCACGCCGATTCGGCGTCCCAGCTGCCCCCGGTGCTGGGATAGAACCGGCGCAACCGCGGCGCCCGGCCGTCGAGCACCAACCGGTGCAGGCCGCCGAGCAGCCGCAGCGGCACCGCCAGGCGTGACGGATCGTCCTCGTGCCCGGACAGGATCGTCGCGAAGACGCCGCCGCCCGCGACGTCGGTGGCCACCAGCTCGAAAAGCTCGCCATACATCGGCGAGCCGGAGCGGGCGCAGAACTGGCCCTGCGCCCTCAGGGTGTGCAGAAGGTGGTCGACGCTCACCGGGCCAGCCTGTCCAGCCCGGTGCGCACGACGTCGAACGCGTTGCCGAGCGCGGTCGGCAGCGGGACGGACTCGTCGCCGAGCCAGTGCTCATAGGCCGACAGCGCCACCCCCAACATGGTCCACGCGGCCGTCTGCGGCACCAGGTCGGTCGTCTTGCAGTCCAGCCGGCGGGCCACGAAGCCGGCGATCACCTCGCGCCAGCCGGCGTACATGGTCATCGAATAGGCCTGCAGCTCGGCGGTCTGCAGGATGACCCGCATGCGCTGGCGGTGCCTGGCGGATTCGGACTCGTCAAAGGTGTTGAACGCCAACAGCGCATCGCGCAGCGCCTGGCCCAGCGGCACCCGCGGATCGACGGTGTCGAGGAGGTCGCGCAGGTGCGCCAGATGGGTGTCGAAGTCGCCCCACGGGATGGCGTTCTTGGACGCGTAGTAGCGGAACAGGGTTCGCCGGGAGATGCCGGCGGCCTGTGCGACGTCGTCGACGCTGACGTCGGCGAAGCCGCGGGCGCCGAACAGCTCGATCGCGACGTCGGTGATGTGGTGCGGCGTGGTCGAGCGGCGACGGCCCACCCGCGGCTGCGGCACCATGACACCCGCCCTTCCATTTCGGCACTCGATGCCATATTCTGACGAAGCTTGTGACTCGATCCCCATCGTTGTCAAGAACCGACGAAAGGCAATGACCCGTGGACCACGAAACCGAGACCGAGACCCAGCTCGTCGCCGAGACCCTGGTCGAAGAGGTGTCCATCGACGGCATGTGCGGGGTCTACTGACCCGCGTGTTCGACCCCGACCGCGGCTGGCGGTTGCACCCGCAAGTGGCGGTTCGACCCGAACCGTTCGGGGCGCTGCTCTACCACTTCGGCACCCGCAAGCTGTCCTTCCTGAAGAACCGCACCATCCTCACGGTGGTGCGGTCGCTGGCCGAGCACCCCGATGTCCATTCCGCCTGCCGCGCTGCGGGTGTGGACGACGCGGGGGAGGCGCCGTATCTGCACGCGCTGGGCGTGCTCGCCGATTCGAAGATGTTGGTACCCCAGGAGGTTTCGTGACAGCCACCGTGCCCCGGCTCATCGAGCAGTTCGAGAGCGGGCTGGATGCGCCCATCTGCCTGACGTGGGAGCTGACGTACGCCTGCAACCTGGCGTGCGTGCACTGCCTGTCGTCGTCGGGGAAACGGGACCCGCGCGAACTGTCCACCCGTCAGTGCATGGACATCATCGACGAGCTGGAACGCATGCAGGTGTTCTACGTCAACATCGGCGGCGGCGAGCCCACGGTGCGCCCGGACTTCTGGGAGCTGGTGGATTACGCCACGGCGCACCACGTCGGGGTGAAGTTCTCCACCAACGGGGTGCGCATCACCGAAGAGGTGGCCGCCCGGTTGGCGGCGAGCGACTACGTCGACGTCCAGATCTCGCTCGACGGCGCCACCGCGGAGGTCAACGACGCGATCCGCGGTCCGGGCTCGTTCGCCATGGCGGTGCGGGCGCTGGAGAACCTGGCCGCCGCCGGTTTCAAGGACGCGAAGATCTCCGTCGTGGTCACCCGGCACAACGTCGACCAGCTCGACGAATTCGCCGCGCTGGCAAGCCGTTACGGCGCCACCCTGCGGATCACCCGGCTGCGTCCGTCGGGGCGGGGCGCCGACGTGTGGGAGGACCTGCACCCCACCGCCGAGCAACAGGTGCAGCTCTACGACTGGCTGGTGGCCAAGGGCGAGCGGGTGCTCACGGGTGACTCCTTCTTCCACCTGTCGCCGCTCGGCAGCTCCGGCGCGCTGGCCGGCCTGAACATGTGCGGCGCCGGCCGGGTGGTGTGCCTGATCGACCCGGTGGGTGACGTGTACGCCTGCCCGTTCGCCATCCACGACCGCTTCCTGGCCGGCAACGTGCTGACCGACGGCGGGTTCGACGACGTCTGGAAGAACGCGCCGCTGTTCCGTGAGCTGCGCGAACCGCAGTCACCGGGTGCCTGCGGCAGCTGCGGGCACTACGACGCCTGCCGGGGCGGCTGCATGGCGGCCAAGTTCTTCACCGGCCTGCCGATGGACGGGCCGGACCCCGAATGCGTCCAGGGCCACAGCGCGGCGGCGCTGGCCGGCACGCGGGAAACCCCGCGCCCGCGCGCCGACCACTCCCGAAAGAACGGCGGGCCAGTACTGCTGACGCTGTCGCGTCCGCCTGCGCGATTGTGCAACGAAAGCCCGGTGTAGTCATGGCCGAGAAATGGTTTGAAACCGTCGCCATCGCGCAGGAACGCGCGAGGCGACGGTTGCCCAAATCGGCCTATTCTTCGCTGATTTCGGCGAGCGAAAAGGGAATCACGGTTGGCGACAACGTCGCCGCGTTCAGCGAACTCGGGTTCGCGCCGCATGTCATCGGTGTGCAGGAAAAGCGCGAGCTGTCAACTACCGTTATGGGGCAAGATATTTCGATGCCGGTGCTGATTTCGCCCACCGGCGTGCAGGCGGTGCACCCGGACGGTGAGGTGGCCGTGGCGCGGGCCGCCGCCGCCCGGGGCACGGCCATGGGGCTGTCGTCGTTCGCCAGCAAGCCGATCGAAGAGGTGATCGCGGCGAACCCCAAGCTGTTCTTCCAGCTGTATTGGCTGGGCGACCGCGACGCGATCGCCGCGCGGGTGGAGCGCGCCCGGTCGGCTGGGGCGGTGGGCCTCATCGTCACCACCGACTGGAGCTTCTCGCACGGCCGTGACTGGGGCAGCCCCTCGATTCCGGAAAAGATGGATCTGAGGACCATCGTCAAGATGAGCCCGGAGGTCATCACGAAGCCGCGGTGGCTCCTGCAGTGGGCGAAGACCCTGCACCCGCCCGAGCTGCGGGTCCCCAATCAGGGGCGCCGCGGCGAACCCGGTCCGCCGTTCTTCGCCGCCTACGGGGAGTGGATGGGGACGCCGCCCCCCACCTGGGAAGACATCGCCTGGCTGCGCGAACTGTGGGGCGGGCCGTTCATGCTCAAGGGCGTGATGCGCGTCGACGACGCGAAAAGGGCCGTGGATGCCGGGGTTTCGGCGATCTCGGTGTCGAACCACGGCGGGAACAACCTGGACGGCACGCCGGCGTCGATCCGCGCCCTGCCCGCGGTGGCCGCCGCGGTCGGCGACCAGGTCGAGGTGTTGCTCGATGGTGGGATCCGCCGCGGCAGCGACGTCGTGAAGGCCGTGGCGCTCGGGGCGCGGGCGGTGATGATCGGCCGGGCGTACCTGTGGGGGCTGGCGGCCGCCGGCCAGGCGGGAGTGGAGAACGTGCTCGACATCCTGCGCGGGGGCATCGACTCCGCGCTGATGGGTCTCGGTCATGCCGGCGTCGGGGACCTCGGTCCCGGCGACGTCCTCGTGCCGCCCGGCTTCACCCGGGCGCTCGGCGCCCCGCCCGCCGGGGAGGCCTGAGCAGCTAATCACCGATATTCCGGGCGGATTTTCCCGGAATCGTCGCGGCCCGCCGAATGGTGATACACGCGTGGTGTCCGTGACGGACGAGCACAGATTTGGAAGGCTGAATGAACCAGCCGGAAAAAAATTGTTTTCGAGGGACAACAACCGGTGCACGCCAGGTGAATTCGTCCTACCATCACCGAGTGCCCGTAATCGGCGAATTGGCAATGGCGACGTCAAGCCAGCTTTCGGGCACCTCGCCGTCAATATTGATCCCGCTGGGCTCCACCGAACAGCACGGTCCGCACCTGCCCCTGGACACCGACACCCGGATCGCAACCGCGGTCGCCCGCGGGGTGCGGGCCCGCCTCGGCGGGGACTGGTCGGTGGCCCCGGCCATCGCGTACGGCGCCAGCGGCGAGCACCAGAGTTTCCCCGGGACGATCTCCATCGGCACCGACGCCCTGACCGTGCTGCTGCTGGAGTACGGCCGGTCGGCCGCGGGCTGGGCCCGGCGCCTGGTCTTCGTCAACGGCCACGGCGGTAACGTGGCCGCGCTGGCCGCGGCGGTGGCCCGGCTGCGGGACGAGGGCCGCGACGCCGGCTGGTGCCCGTGCCAGGCCGGCGGCGGCGATGCCCACGCCGGGCACACCGAAACGTCGCTGTTGCTGCACATCTCGCCCGGTGACGTGCGGACCGACCGGTGGCTCGCCGGCAACCGGGCGCCGCTGCCCGAATTGCTCCCGTCGCTGCGTCGTGGGGGAGTCGCGGCGGTCAGCCCCGTGGGCGTCCTCGGAGACCCGACCACCGCCACCACCGACGAGGGCCGGCGCATCCTCGCCGAGATGGTCGACGGCTCCGTCCGCCGGGTGTCGCGGTGGTCGCCCGGGCGCGACGGGATGCTGACATGAGCCAACCGCGGCTGCCGGACGGCTTCGCCGTGCAGGTCGATCGCCGCGTGCGGGTGCTCGGGGACGGCTCGGCGCTGCTCGGCGGTTCGCCGACGCGGCTGCTGAAGCTGGCCCCGGCCGCCCAGGACATGCTGTGCGACGGCCGGCTGAAGGTCCGCGACGAGCTCAGCGCCCAGTTGGCCCGCACGCTGCTGGACGCCACGGTGGCGCATCCGCGGCCGGCGGGTGGCCCGTCGCACCGCGACGTGACCGTGGTAATCCCGGTGCGGGACAACCTGTCCGGGGTGCGCCGGCTGGTCAGCTCGCTGCGCGGCCTGCGGGTCGTCGTGGTGGACGACGGTTCGTTCCCGCCGATCCAGTCGGACGATTTCGTCGGCGCGCACTGCGACGTCGAGGTGTTGCGGCATTCGCGCAGCCGGGGCCCGGCCGCCGCCCGCAACACCGGGCTGGCCGCCTGCCGGACCGACTACGTCGCGTTCCTGGATGCCGATGTCGCGCCACGCCGCGGCTGGCTGGAGGCGCTGCTCGGGCATTTCTGCGATCCCACCGTCGCCCTCGTCGCGCCGCGCATCGTCGGTTTGTCGCACAGCGAGAACGTCGTGGCGCGCTACGAGGCGGTGCACTCCTCACTCGACCTCGGCGAGCGCGAGGCGCCGGTGCTGCCCCACAGCACGGTGTCCTACGTGCCCAGCGCGGCGATCATCTGCCGCTGCTCCGCCCTGCGTGGCGTCGGCGGCTTCGACGAGACCCTGCAGTCGGGGGAGGACGTCGACCTGTGTTGGCGGCTCATCGAGGCCGGGGCCCGGCTGCGCTACGAGCCCGTCGCCCTGGTAGCGCACGACCACCGCACCGAACTGCGGGACTGGCTCGCGCGCAAGGCGTTCTATGGCGGTTCGGCCGCCCCGCTCTCCATCCGGCACCCGGACAAGACGGCGCCGGTGGTGATCTCCGGGTGGGCGCTGATGACCTGGATCCTGATGGCCTTCGGGACCAGCCTGTCCCAGTTGGCGTCCGTCGTCGTCGCCGTCCTCACCGGCCGCCGGATCGCCAGGGCGATGCGCGGCGCCGAGACGTCGATCACCGACGTGGTGACGATCGCGTCGCGTGGCCTGTGGTCGGCGGCGCTGCAGCTGGCGTCGGCCCTGTGCCGCCACTACTGGCCGGTGGCCCTGCTCGCCGCCACCCTGTCGCGGCACTTCCGCCGGGTTGTCCTGGTCGCGGCCGTCATGGACGGCGTGGTGGACTGGCTGCGTCGCCGGGACGCCATCGGCGACGACGCCGAGCCGATCGGCCTGCTGACGTATCTGTTGCTCAAGCGGATCGACGACCTGGCGTACGGGCTCGGATTGTGGTGGGGTGTGCTGCGGGAGCGCAACCTGCGCGCGCTGAAGCCGCAGATCCGGAGCTAGCCGCCACCTTGTTCCGCCCTTGATGAAGTCCCGCCGTTGATGAAGGCCGCCCCGAACAGCGATGTGCTGATCGTCGGCGCCGGCAGCGCTGGATCGGTTGTCGCCGAACGCCTTTCTGAGGACCCCGGCTGCGAGGTGACCGTCCTCGAGGCGGGTCCCGGCCTGGACGATCCGGCATTGCTCGCCCAAACCGCCAACGGGATGCAACTCCCGATCGGGCTGGGCAGTCCCCTGGTGCGGCGCTATCAGACCAGCCTGACCGAACGACCCGCGCGCACGCATCCGCTGGTACGCGGAGCGACGGTCGGCGGGTCGGGCGCGATCAACGGCGGCTATTTCTGCCGGGGACTGCCGCGTGACTTCGATCGCCTCGCGCTGCCTGGCTGGGCATGGTCGGACGTCCTGGGCAGCTTCCGCGCCATCGAAACCGACCTCGACTTCGACGGGCCGGCCCATGGTGGCGGCGGGCCCATCCGGGTGCGCCGCACGCGCGAGATGACCGGAACCACGGAGCGTTTCATCGCCGCCGCCCGTTCCGCCGGGTTCGACTGGATCGACGACTTGAATGACGCCGGGAACGAACCGGTTTCGGGAATGGGCGCCGTCCCGCTCAACATCGTCGACGGGGTGCGCACCGGCTCCGGCGCGGGATTTCTGTTGCCCGCGCTGGGCCGGCCGAACCTGACGCTGCACGCGCGGACCCGCGCGGCGCGGTTGCGCATCGCCGGCAACTCCGCGGTGGGCGTCGACGCGATCGGGCCGCGCGGGCGACTGACGCTGAGCGCCGACCGGATCGTGTTGTGCGCGGGCGCGATTCAGACGGCGCAGCTGCTCATGCTTTCCGGCGTCGGCGCGGAGGGCGGTCTGCGGTCCGTCGGGGTGCCGGTGGTGGCGCCGCTGCCGGTGGGAACGTCGTTCAGCGATCACCCCGAGTGGGTGCTGCCGACCGACTGGACCGTGGCCCCCGGCCGCCCGGTGCTCGAGGTGGTGTTGAGTACCACCGACGATCTCGAGATCAGGCCGTACACGGGCGGATTCGTCGCCATGACCGGAGACGGTACCGCCGGACACGCCGACTGGCCGCACATCGGGGTGGCGCTCATGCAACCGCGGGCCCGCGGGCGCCTCACGTTGGTCTCGGCGGATCCCGACGTGGCGCCCAGGATCGAGCATCGTTACGACAGCGAGCCCGACGACCTCGCCGCGCTGCGCGCGGGTGCGGAACTTGTCCGCGAATTGACCAGCACAGCAACGTATGTCGGCGACCCCGTCTGGTCCACCTCCCAACACTTATGCGGCACGGCGCCGATGGGCGCCGCAGCCGATCCGCGGGCCGTCGTCGACCATCGCTGCCGCGTGCACGGCATCGAGAACCTCTGGGTGATCGACGGCTCCATCCTGCCGGCCATCACCAGTCGCGGGCCGCACGCCACGATCGTGATGCTGGGGCATCACGCCGCCGATTTCGTGCGGTGACGGCACGTGAATGGGGGGGGCGGGCCGCCGGTGCGGCCTGCGGCCCGCCCCCGCGAGCGGCGAGTGTTCATGCGGTCCACGTAGATGGCCACGTCAGGTGGCAGTGCGCGCTGGCATGCGTCGCGCGGACAATGCGTCGCAATATTCGTGGACGGCACGACCGCCGTCTCCCTGTTCGATAACCGTTCGTCGTCTCTGTCGAACACCTCCCTTCGCCGATTTCGGAAGCGTTGGCAGGCTTGCTATCCCGCGCGCACCGGAGGCGAACGCTCCCGCGCCCAGACCGGGGAAACCGGCCATCGGGCCCGACGCACGCGGGCATGCGGCGGGCACTCGCTGCGCGTCGGTGCGGTGCGCGCCAAGGTGCGGGTGCGGCGCGTGCTGCGCCGCGGCGCGGGCAACTCACCGGTGGGGTGCCGGGCCGGCTCGCTCGGTCGGGTCAGGCGCATCCATTCGGCCTCCACGATCGCCGCCGCCTCGTCCACCGCCGGGCAGACCGGCTCGACCACGCTCGTAACCCCGATCAACACCACATCCACCTCGCGCTTACAGAGAGATGACCTGTATCTGTCGATATAGATTCGGTGATACCAGAATCGGCGGACGTTTTCAAGCGTTCCCGGTGGTGTTGAATCCGTCGAACCCGATGCCGGACAACACCATTGGAACTTTTGAGTGGGTCAGCGCCGGCGGCGGGACAGCAGCGCGCGCACCGGCCGTAACTGCCGGCCGTCGCGACCGGGTGCCCACACGCCGATCAGCGCCGCGGCGAGGGCGACGATGACGGCCATCGTGATGGTCGACGCGTGCAAGGCCGCCAGGAACGCGGTCTTGCTGAGCTGCGCCAGCTGGTGGCCCTGGGGCCCCATCCGGCCCGCGACTTCCACGGCCTTGGCCAGCGAATCGGTGGCCGGCCCGCGGACGGGCGCGGGGAAGCCGGCCAGCTTCGGGGCCAGCTCGTGCGAATAGCGGCCCGCGAGAATCGAACCGGCCACCGCGATCCCCAGCGCGCCGCCCATCTCCCGGGACGTATCGTTCACCGCCGACGCGACGCCCTGCTTCTCGTCGGGCACCGCACCCATGATCGCCGAGGTGGTCGGCGCCGTGCAGATCCCGATCCCGGTCGCCAAAACCAGCGTCGGCCAGGCGAATTCGGTGTAGGAGGAGTGCAGGTTCAACCGGTACATGCATGCGAAGCCGATCGCCATCAGCAGCGTTCCGACGGACAGCACGAGCCGCAGGCCCAGCTTCGGCACGTACCAGAACGACAGCGCCGAGAAGATGCCCAGCGGCACCATGAACGGGCCGAACGCGATTGCCGTCGTCAGAGCCGAGTAGCCCATGATCTGCTGGACGTACTGCATGCCGATGTAGAAGAACCCGAACGTCGCGCCGAACAGGATGACGATCGCGGCGACGCCGGTGGCGAAGTTCGGATCGGCGAACAACCGGACGTCGAGCAGGGGGTGCGCGCCGCGCCGGGCGAGGCGCAGCTCCACCGCGCCGAAGGCCGCGGCGAGCACCGCGCCCGCGCCGAGCCCGCCCCAAACCAGAGGGTCGCTCCAGCCGCGGGTCGGCGCCTCGAGGATCGCCGCCACCGCGATCGCCACCGCGGCGCCGATCAGGATCGCGCCCGGCGCGTCGATCCGCGGGGCGCCACCGTCACGTGACGACGAAACCGTGCACGCCAGCGCGAGGATCACCAGCCCGGCGGCGCCCAGGGACCAGAAGATGGCGTGCCAGTCCCAGAAGCGCAGCAGCAGGCCGGAACCGAGCATGCCCAGCACGCCGCCGGATCCGGCCGTGCCCGCCCAGATGCCGACCGCCTTGGTCCGGTCGTCTTTCGGATAGGCGACGGTCAGCAGCGACAGCGTCGCGGGCATCACGAAGGCGGCGCCGATCCCCGCGACCGCGCGTCCGGCGATGATCTGCGCCGGGTTGTGCAGCATCGCCGGCGCCATCGAGCCGACCGAGAAGACGACCAGGCCGACCAGCAGGGCCCCGCGCCGGCCGTACCGGTCGCCGATCGCGCCGGCGGGCAACAGCAGGCACGCCAGGGCCACGGTGTACCCGTCGACGACCCAATTTAGTTGCGATTGCGTGGCCGAGGTGGCCACCGCGAGGTCGCCCAGCGCGGTGTTCAACGCCGTCATCGACGCGACCACCAGCGCGACACCCATGCAGGCGACGGCCAGCGTCCAATTACGCGCTCGGGGGCTACCGCCGATGCTGACTGCATCAGTACGCTGGTCGGGCCGGACCAGGGTTTCGATCATGGATGCGCCTCCTCACGGTGGCGTCGGGGGAAATTTCGAGACCAATAGTCTTGTAGGTAGACCGATAGTCTCGTTCTCAAACGCCGGAGGTGGGTGACAATTACGGGCGATAGCACCGATCCGCGTCCAGCACGCTCGCGGGCCCGCTTGCTCGAGGCCGCCGCGGCGTTGCTGAACTCCGGCGGGCCCAGCGCGGTGACCGTCGATGCGGTCACCCGTACCGCCAACGTAGCCAGGGCCACGCTGTATCGCCACTTCCCGAGCGGGAACGACCTGCTCGCGGCCGCTTTCAACAGCCTCATCCCGCCGTCGCCCACACCGCCGGCCGAGGGTTCGCTGCGCGATCGCCTGGTCGCGGTCGTGCTGGCCCAGGCCGAGTCGGTGGCCCAGGCGCCCGCGGTCATGACGGCCATGTCGTGGCTGGCACTGGGTCGGGACCTGGACGAGTGGCCCGGACCCCGCGACGGCCAGGCCGCCGACAGCGCGGCGATCACCACGCTGCGCGAGCGCATCGCCCAGCAGTACGCGGCGCCGTTCGACGCCATCTTCGACAGTCCGGAGGCCGCCGAGCTCGGCGAGGTGGACCGCTCCCGCGCCATCGCGCTGCTCATCGGCCCACTCGTGCTGGGGAAGTTGTCCACGCTTCCCGACTTCGATTACCGCGAGTGCGCGCTGGCGGCGGTCGACGGATTCCTCCATGTTCAGCGCGCCCACAACCGGGCCGACGCGGCGAGCGTCGAATCGGCAGGGGCCTGAGGCCACGGGGGCTCCTCGAGGCCCCAAAGGACCAGGTCGGCGACCTTGGCCGGGGATTTGGCCAAACCCGCGATCTAGGGCATACTGTTCAGGTTGCCTTGGGCCGGGTTCACGCCTGGTCGGGCATACGACCAGCGCCCAAAACGGGCGCGTCCGGTCCCATCCTTGGAGCGCGACAATTTTTGCCGCGGTCCAGGCTGCGTGAGGGTGACACACCCGACCGCGGGGGCCGGTGGACCACGACAGGTAAACAGCGGCGCAGTATCCGGCGCGACGCTCGATCGGCCCACAACCGGGCCCGATCAGCGCGCTGGGAGTACCAGGTCCGGGACACGGATTTTCGACAGTGGAGTGAGGGTAGGAGAAGCGTGGCGGGACAGAAGATCCGCATCAGGCTCAAGGCCTACGACCATGAGGCCATCGACGCATCGGCGCGCAAGATCGTCGAGACCGTCGTCCGCACGGGTGCCAGTGTCGTAGGTCCGGTGCCGCTGCCGACTGAGAAGAACGTGTATTGCGTCATCCGCTCTCCGCATAAGTACAAGGACTCGCGGGAGCACTTCGAGATGCGCACTCACAAGCGGTTGATCGACATCCTCGACCCGACGCCGAAGACCGTCGACGCGCTGATGCGCATCGACCTCCCGGCTAGTGTCGACGTCAACATCCAGTAGGGGACCGGCGAACTCATGGCAAGAAAAGGCATTCTGGGTACCAAGCTGGGCATGACGCAGGTGTTCGACGAGAACAACCGGATCGTCCCGGTGACGGTGGTCAAGGCGGGGCCCAACGTGGTCACCCGCATCCGCACGCCCGAGCGCGACGGCTACAGCGCCGTGCAGCTGGCCTACGGCGAGATCAGCCCGCGCAAGGTGAACAAGCCGGTGACCGGCCAGTACAGCGCCGCAGGGGTGAACCCGCGCCGGCACCTGGCCGAGCTGCGGCTCGATGACGAGGCCGCGACCGGCGAATACGAGGTCGGCCAGGAGCTGACGGCGGAGATCTTCGCCGACGGCAGCTACGTCGACGTGACCGGGACCTCCAAGGGCAAGGGCTTCGCGGGCACCATGAAGCGCCACGGCTTCCGCGGCCAGGGCGCGAGTCACGGTGCGCAGGCGGTGCACCGCCGCCCCGGTTCCATCGGCGGCTGCGCCACCCCCGCGCGCGTCTTCAAGGGCACGCGGATGGCCGGCCGGATGGGCAACGACCGCGTTACGGTCCAGAACCTGTTGGTGCACAAGGTCGATACCGAGAACGGCGTGCTGCTGATCAAGGGTGCGGTCCCCGGCCGCACCGGTGGGCTCGTGATGGTCCGCAGCGCGATCAAACGAGGTGAGAAGTAATGGCGCTCAAGATTGACGTGAAGACGCCGGATGGCAAGGTCGAGGGCTCCATCGAGTTGCCGGCCGAATTGTTCGACGCCCCGGCCAACATCGCGCTGATGCATCAGGTGGTCACCGCGCAGCGCGCGGCGGCGCGTCAGGGCACGCACTCGACCAAGACCCGCGGCGAGGTCAGCGGCGGTGGGCGGAAGCCGTACCGGCAGAAGGGAACCGGCCGCGCCCGTCAGGGCTCGACGCGGGCCCCGCAGTTCACCGGCGGTGGTGTCGTGCACGGCCCCAAGCCGCGCGACTACGCCCAGCGCACGCCCAAGAAGATGATCGCCGCGGCGTTGCGCGGCGCGTTGTCGGACCGGGCGCGCAACGGCCGCATCCACGCGGTCACCGAAATCGTCGCCGGCCAAACCCCTTCGACGAAGAACGCCAGGGCGTTCCTGGGCACGCTGACCGACCGCAAGAAGGTGCTGATCGTGATCGGCCGCAGCGACGAGGCCGGCGCCAAGAGCGTGCGCAACCTGCCGGGTGTGCACATCCTGACGCCCGACCAGCTCAACACGTACGACGTGCTGCTTTCCGACGACGTGGTGTTCAGCGTCGAGGCGCTCAACGCCTACATCGCGGGCAACGCGGCTAGCACCGAGGAGGTTTCGGCGTAGATGGCGACCATCACCGACCCCCGCGACATCATCCTGGCCCCGGTCATCTCGGAGAAGTCCTACGGGCTGCTGGACGAGAACGTGTACACCTTTGTGGTGCACCCCGATTCGAACAAGACGCAGATCAAGATCGCCATCGAGAAGATCTTCTCCGTCAAGGTCGCATCGGTGAACACCGCGAACCGGCAGGGCAAGCGCAAGCGCACCAGGACCGGATACGGAAAACGCAAGAGCACCAAGCGGGCCATCGTCACGCTGGCACCGGGTAGCAAGCCGATCGACCTGTTCGGGGCCCCGGCCTAGCCGCGCGAGAGAAAGACCTGATGAGACATGGCAATTCGTAAATACAAGCCGACGAGCCCGGGCCGCCGCGGCTCCAGCGTGTCCGACTTCGCCGAGGTCACCCGGTCGGAGCCGGAGAAGTCGCTGGTGCGCCCGCTGCACGGCCATGGCGGCCGTAACGCACACGGCCGCATCACCACCCGCCACAAGGGCGGCGGTCACAAGCGCGCCTACCGGGTGGTCGACTTCCGCCGCAACGACAAGGACGGGGTCAACGCCAAGGTCGCGCACATCGAATACGACCCGAACCGGACCGCCAACATCGCACTGCTGCACTACCTCGACGGCGAGAAGCGCTACATCATCGCGCCGCAGGGTCTTTCGCAGGGCGACGTAGTGGAGTCGGGCGCCAACGCCGACATCAAGCCGGGCAACAACCTGCCGCTGCGCAACATCCCGGCCGGTACCGTGATCCACGCCGTGGAGCTGCGGCCGGGCGGTGGCGCCAAGCTGGCGCGGTCCGCCGGGTCGAGCATCCAGCTGCTCGGCAAGGAGGGCACCTACGCGTCGCTGCGTATGCCCAGCGGCGAGATCCGTCGCGTCGACGTGCGCTGCCGCGCGACGGTCGGCGAGGTGGGCAACGCCGAGCAGGCGAACATCAACTGGGGCAAGGCCGGCCGGATGCGGTGGAAGGGCAAGCGCCCCTCGGTCCGTGGTGTGGTCATGAACCCGGTGGATCACCCGCACGGTGGTGGAGAGGGCAAGACCTCCGGTGGTCGGCACCCGGTGAGCCCGTGGGGCAAGCCGGAGGGCCGCACCCGCCACCCGAACAAGGCCAGCAACAAGCTCATCGTCCGGCGCCGGCGCACCGGCAAGAAGCACGGTCGCTAGGAACTCGAGGAGTAGCCAACCATGCCACGCAGCCTGAAGAAGGGCCCGTTCGTCGACGACCACCTGCTGAAGAAGGTGGACGTGCAGAACGAAAAGAACACCAAGCAGGTCATCAAGACCTGGTCCCGGCGTTCCACGATCATCCCGGATTTCATCGGCCACACCTTCGCCGTCCACGACGGGCGCAAGCACGTCCCGGTGTTCGTCACCGAGGCGATGGTCGGCCACAAGCTTGGTGAATTCGCCCCGACGCGCACCTTCAAGGGACACATCAAGGACGACCGGAAGGCCAAACGGCGATGACCACAACTGAATTCCCGTCGGCGGTCGCCAAGGCGCGGTTCGTGCGGGTCTCACCGACCAAGGCGCGCCGGGTCATCGACCTGGTGCGCGGACGGTCCGTGTCCGACGCGCTCGACATCCTGCGCTGGGCGCCGCAGGCCGCCAGCGAGCCGGTGGCCAAGGTGATCGCCAGCGCCGCGGCGAACGCGCAGAACAACAACGGGCTGGACCCCGCCACCCTGGTGGTCGCCACGGTCTACGCCGACGAGGGCCCGACCGCCAAGCGCATCCGCCCCCGCGCGCAGGGTCGCGCGTTCCGGATCCGCAAGCGCACCAGCCACATCACCGTCGTGGTGGAGAGCCGCCCGGCCTCCGGCCAGCGCTCGGCGAAGTCGACGCGGGCCCGCCGGGCCGAGGCCAGCAAGGCCGCCGCGAAGGCTCCCGCCAAGAAGGCGGCGTCAAAGGCACCGGCGAAGAAGGCACCCGCCAAGAAAGCCGCGGCGAAGTCCGCTCCGGCCAAGAAAACTACGTCTGAGACTTCTGAGGCGAAGGGAGGCTCAGACTAGTGGGCCAGAAGATCAATCCGCACGGCTTCCGGCTGGGCATCACGACGGACTGGAAGTCCCGCTGGTATGCCGACAAGCAGTACGCGGACTACGTCAAGGAAGACGTCGCGATCCGGCGGCTGCTGTCCACCGGTCTGGAGCGCGCCGGCATCGCCGACGTGGAGATCGAGCGCACCCGCGACCGGGTGCGGGTCGACATCCACACCGCGCGGCCCGGCATCGTGATCGGGCGCCGCGGCACCGAGGCCGACCGCATCCGCGCGGACCTGGAGAAGCTGACCGGCAAGCAGGTTCAGCTCAACATCCTCGAAGTCCGCAACCCCGAGTCCCAGGCGCAACTGGTGGCCCAGGGCGTCGCGGAGCAGCTGAGCAACCGCGTGGCGTTCCGCCGCGCCATGCGCAAGGCCATCCAGTCGGCGATGCGCCAGCCCAACGTCAAGGGCATCCGGGTGCAGTGCTCGGGCCGCCTCGGCGGCGCGGAGATGAGCCGCTCGGAGTTCTACCGCGAGGGCCGGGTGCCGCTGCACACGCTGCGCGCCGACATCGACTATGGCCTCTACGAGGCCAAGACCACCTTCGGCCGGATCGGCGTGAAGGTGTGGATCTACAAGGGCGACATCGTCGGCGGGAAGCGCGAATTGGCCGCGGCCGCTCCGGCGGCCGACCGTCCCCGCCGCGAACGCCCGTCGGGCACGCGTCCCCGGCGCAGCGGTGCGTCGGGCACCACGGCGACCAGCACCGAGGCCGGCCGGGCTGCCGCGGGCGCCGAAGAAAGCACTGCGTCCGCCGCGGCCGAGGCCGCGCCCGCCGCAGAACCGCAAAGCACGGAGAGCTGAATCATGTTGATTCCCCGCAGGGTTAAACACCGTAAGCAACACCACCCCCGCCAACGCGGCATCGCCAGCGGCGGCACGGCGGTGAACTTCGGTGACTACGGCATCCAGGCCCTGGAGCACGCCTACGTCACCAACCGCCAGATCGAGTCCGCGCGTATCGCCATCAACCGCCACATCAAGCGTGGCGGCAAGGTGTGGATCAACGTCTTCCCGGACCGCCCGTTGACCAAGAAGCCGGCCGAAACCCGGATGGGCTCGGGTAAGGGCTCACCGGAATGGTGGGTGGTCAACGTCAAGCCGGGCCGCGTGCTGTTCGAGCTGAGCTACCCCAACGAGCAGGTGGCGCGGGCGGCGCTCACCCGGGCAATCCACAAGTTGCCGATCAAGGCGCGCATCGTGACTCGAGAGGATCAGTTCTGATGGCCGTGGGAATTTCGCCCGGCGAACTGCGGGAGCTCACCGACGAAGAGCTCGCCGAGCGTCTGCGTGAGTCCAAGGAGGAGCTGTTCAACCTCCGTTTCCAGATGGCGACCGGGCAGCTGTCCAACAACCGCCGGCTGCGCACGGTGCGGCAGGAGATCGCGCGTGTCTACACCGTGCTGCGCGAACGAGAACTGGGCCTGGCCAGCGGGCCCGACGGTAAGGAATCGTGATGGCAGAAGCGAAGAAGGCGGCACCGAAGGCGGCCGCGCAGGACGCCGGGTCGAAAGACAAGGGCCCCAAGCACACTCCCGCCAACCCGAAGGTGCGTGGCCGGCGCAAGATGCGCATCGGCTACGTGGTGAGTGACAAGATGCAGAAGACCATCGTGGTCGAGCTGGAAGACCGCGTGCGGCACCCGCTGTACGGCAAGATCATCCGCACCACCAAGAAGGTGAAGGCGCACGACGAGAACAGCACCGCGGGCATCGGCGACCGCGTCTCGCTGATGGAGACTCGTCCGACGTCGGCGACCAAGCGGTGGCGGCTCGTCGAAATCCTGGAAAAGGCGAAGTAGCCCGGAAGCGACATCGAAACGCCCGAGACCCGAAGGTCTCGGGCGTTTCACTCTGCCGGGCCTGAGGCGGTTGCGAAAAGCGATCGGAACATTCGCGGTCGCGTTACGCTCTGCGGATGTCGACTGACTCCCGAGCGTTTCAAGGCAAGATCGAGCTGGACATCCGGGACTCCGAGCCGGATTGGGGGCCGTACGCCGCGCCGACCGCGCCGGAGAACTCGCCGAACATCCTGTACCTCGTGTGGGACGACACCGGCATCGCGACGTGGGACTGCTTCGGCGGACTGGTCGAGATGCCCGCCATGACCCGCATCGCCGAGCGCGGTGTGCGGCTGTCGCAGTTCCACACCACCGCGCTGTGCTCGCCGACCCGCGCGTCGCTGCTCACCGGCCGCAACGCCACGACGGTCGGCATGGCCACCATCGAGGAGTTCACCGACGCGTTCCCGAATGCCAACGGCCGCATCCCGTTCGACACGGCGTTGCTCTCCGAGGTGCTCGCCGAGCGCGGGTACAACACCTACTGCGTCGGCAAGTGGCACCTCACGCCGCTCGAGGAGTCCAATCTGGCCTCGACCAAACGACATTGGCCGACCTCGCGGGGCTTCGAGCGGTTCTACGGCTTCCTGGGCGGTGAGACCGACCAGTGGTATCCGGACCTGGTCTACGACAACCATCCGGTCAACCCGCCGGGCACACCGGAAGACGGCTACCACCTCTCCAAGGACATCGCCGACAAGACCATCGAATTCATCCGCGACGCCAAGGTGATCGCACCGGACAAGCCGTGGTTCAGCTACGTGTGCCCGGGCGCCGGGCACGCGCCGCACCACGTCTTCGCCGAGTGGGCCGACAGGTACGCCGGCAAGTTCGACATGGGATACGAGGCCTACCGCGAAATCGTCCTGGAGAAGCAGAAGTCGATGGGCCTCGTGCCGCCCGACACCGAACTGTCGCCGGTCAACCCGTACTCGGACGTCACGGGCCCGCAGGGCGAGCCGTGGCCGATGCAGGACACCGTGCGGCCGTGGGAGTCGCTGGCCGATGACGAGAAGAAGCTGTTCAGCCGGATGGCGGAGGTGTTCGCCGGTTTCCTGAGCTACACCGACGCCCAGATCGGCCGGATCCTGGACTATTTGGAGGAGTCCGGTCAGCTGGACAACACCCTGATCGTGGTGATCTCCGACAACGGTGCCAGCGGCGAGGGCGGGCCGAACGGTTCGGTGAACGAGGGCAAGTTCTTCAACGGCTACATCGACACCGTCGAAGAGAGCATGAAGCTGTTCGACCACCTCGGTGGCCCGCAGACCTACAACCATTACCCCATCGGCTGGGCGATGGCCTTCAACACGCCCTACAAGCTGTACAAGCGGTACGCCTCGCACGAGGGCGGCATCGCCGACACGGCGATCATTTCATGGCCCAATGGTGTTGCGGCGCACGGGGAGATCCGTGACCACTACGTCAACGTCTGCGACATCACGCCCACGGTTTACGACCTGCTGGGCATGGCACCGCCCGACACGGTGCGGGGCATCGCCCAGAAGCCGTTGGACGGCGTGAGTTTCAAGGCGGCCCTCGATGATCCGGGCACCGACACCGGAAAGCGCACCCAGTTCTACTCCATGCTCGGCACCCGCGGGATATGGCACGAGGGTTGGTTCGCCAACACCGTCCACGCGGCCACGCCCGCCGGCTGGTCGCATTTCGACACCGACCGCTGGGAGCTGTTCCACATCGAGACCGACCGCAGCCAATGCCACGACCTGGCCGCCGAGCACCCGGACAAACTCGAAGAACTCAAGGCGCTGTGGTTCTCCGAGGCGGCCAAGTACAACGGGCTGCCGCTCTCCGACCTGAACATCATCGAGACCATGACGCGGTTCCGCCCGTACCTCGTCGGTGAGAGGTCCAGCTACGTCTACTACCCCGACTGCGCGGACGTGAGTATCGGCGCCGGGGCCGAAATCCGCGGCAGGTCGTTCTCGGTGCTGGCCGAGGTGACCGTGGACACCACCGGCGCGGAGGGGGTGCTCTTCAAGCAGGGCGGCGCCCACGGTGGGCACGTGCTGTTCATCCAGGACGGGCACCTGCATTACGTGTACAACTTTCTGGGCGAGCGGCAGCAGGCGGTCTCCTCGTCGGGCGCGGTGCCGCTGGGCAGACACCTGCTCGGGGTGAGTTATGCGCGGACCGGAACCGTGCCGGACAGCCACACGCCGCTCGGCGACGTCACCTTGTTCATCGACGACGACGTGGTCGGCACGCTCGCGGACGTGCAGACCCATCCCGGGACCTTCGGGATCGCCGGTGCCGGCATCACCGTCGGACGAAACGGCGGCTCGGGGGTGTGCAACCGCTACAAGGCGCCGTTCTCGTTCACCGGGGGCACCATCGCGCAGGTCACCGTCGACCTCTCCGGTCGGCCGTACATAGACGTGGAAGCCGAAATTGCGCTTGCCTTTTCGCGCGACTGAGGCATTGGCGCTGTGCCTGTTGGCGGCCCCGGCGGTGGGCTGCGAGAAGACCACCGCCGGCACCGCCGTCGGCGGGAGCGCTTCGGCGACGACCTCGACGACGCGGCCCTCCGACCCTGCCGAGCCGGTGCCCGGCGTCGAAACGACGCTGCCCGACCACATCCCACCCAACGCCCTGGCGTGCTTCCCGCCCCCGCCCGCCAGCGGCTCGATGACCAAGGCCTCCGTCGCGGACCCGGTCGCGCCCGTGCTCACGGTCGCGCTGCCGGACGGCTGGCCGTCGACGCCGGGCACCGGTGACGTCGCGTTGACGTCGGCAGGCCCCGACGGCATGTCGGTGCGCGTGACCATCGCCCGCACCGACCTCGACCCCGGCGGGGCGTTCCTGCGTTATGCCAGCGACCTGCGAACGGCGCGGCCCGGCGTCAAGGTCACCGTCACGGCGGCCCAGTTCTGCGGCTACAGCAGCCAGCTGCTCGACGGCACCGGCGGAGGCCCGGGAGCAAACGACTTCGCCGACCGCATCACCCACGTCTGGACGAACACCCAGGCGTATCTGGTGGCCATCCACCTGGAGGGTCCCGGCAAATCGCCCGATTTCGAAGCGGCGAAATCGACCGTCACGCAGCAGTTCGCGGTCATTATCCCCTGAAATTTGCCGTTCCCCCTGCTAGCATCTGGCCCGTGATGCCCCAATGACCGCCGGGACTCCGGCGCCCCCCGCGCCGCCGGCCCCCGCCAACCACCGCGGCCGGCAAATCGCGATCGCTTTCGGGATCGTCGCGGCCCTGATCGTCATCTACGCCCTGTCGCTGATCGCCGTGCACCTGCTGGCAAAGTCGGCGCCGGCGCTTCCGTCGGTCGACCTGAGCAAGGTGGAGGCCGAAGACAGCGTCGTTCAGGTGCGCCTGGAGAAGCTGGACACCGTAGCGAACCGCCTGACGGTGAACGTGACCGTCTACCCCAAGGATTCGTTGTACGACAGGAACTTTGGGGTGCTGACCACCGACGCCGCGGTACGGCTGTACCCCGACAACGACCTCGGCGACCTGCAATACCCGGTGGGGAAGGCGCCGGCCCAGGTCAGCACGACCATCGTGGCCCACGGCGACCCCGCCAACTGGCCGTTCGACACCTACAAGACCGAGGTGATCGCCGCGGACGTGTTCACCGGTACCGGCGCGAACCGCGAGAAGGCGCCCGCCCGCGTCGAGGCGACCGGCAAGCTGGACGGCTGGGACGCCACCGTCACCCGCATCCACGACCCCGAAGACGCCAATCCCGATGTGCAGGACGACCTCGTGATCACGTTGCAAAGGTCCAAGGGCGCGTTGATCTTCGACGTCGGCATCTGCCTGGTCCTCATTGCGCTGCCGGTGCTGGCCCTGTGGGTGGCCATTCCGATGGCGCTGGGGCGGACCACGTTCCTGCCGCCGTTGGGGACGTGGTTCGCGGCGCTGCTGTTCGCCGTCGTCCCACTGCGCAATTTCCTGCCCGGTTCCCCGCCGCCGGGCTCGTGGATCGACCAGGCCGTCGTGTTGTGGGTGCTGATCGGGTTGGTGACGGCGATGTCGCTGTTCATCGTCGCCTGGTGGCGATCCCGCGAGAAAAAGACGCCGAAGAGGACGTGAGGGCTACTCCGCATTCGAAGTGTCGCGGGGGCCGATCGCGTCGACGGCGCTCGACACCCGCGCCCGGAAGTCCACCGACAGCGGGATGTAGCCGGTCCTCGCGAGGTCGACCTGCCCGGGACCGATCGCTGCCTGCAGGAAGGCCCTGACCGCCTTGGCCACGTCGGCGCTGGGATAGGTGGAACAGACGATCTCGTAGGTGGCCAGGACGATCGGGTAGACGTCGGGTTGGGCCGGGTTGTAGAACGACGAGAGGTCGAGCACGAGGTTGTTGCCGTCGCCGATGACCTTGGCGCCTGCGATCGTCTTGCCGACCGCGTCGGCGCCGATCCGGACCGGCCGCAACGACCTGCGGCTGGCCGGGGTCTTGATCTCCGCGGCGAACAGCCCTTCCTTGAGCGCGAACGACAGTTCGTTGTAGCTGATCGCCCCCTCGGTGGTTCTGACCAGCGCGGCGGTGCCTGCGTTGCCCGCGGCGCCGATTCCGACGCCGCCGCTGAACGCCTTGCCGGTGCCCTTGTTCCAGGCCCCGCCTGAGGCGGCCTTCAGGTAGGACTGGAAGTTGTCGGTGGTCCCGGACGCGTCGCTGCGGTAGATGACGTGGATGTCCTCTGCGGGCATGGATGCGTTGAGGGCGGTGAGGGCCGGATCGTCCCAGCGCGTGATGGTCCCGTTGAAGATCTTGGCCAGCGTCGGCCCGTCGAGCACCAAAGAGTCGGCGGCGGCGAGGTTGTAGGTGATGGCCAGCGGACCGAACACCACCGGCAGGTTCCAGGCGTCCGAACCAGCGCATCGCCGTCTGGCGGCGGCGTATTGGTCATCGGTCAGCGGTACGTCAGATCCAGCGAAATCGGTCTTGCCGGAGAGGAAATCGCTGACGCCGGCGCCGGAGCCGTTGGCCGTGTAGTTGAGGTTCTGCCCGGGGCAGGCCTTGGTATAGGCGGCGATGAACCGGTTCATCGCGTTGGCCTGTGCGGTCGAGCCGCTGGCGGACAAGTCCTGGTCGCCACCGCAGTTGACCTTCGCTCCGGCGGTGTACGGCAGGGTCGCGGGAGCGCTGCTGCATGCCGGAAGCGCCAAAGCGCCCGCGGCAAGCAAGCTCATGGCGGCGGCTGAGCGATTGCGCTTCACTTCGGCGATTCCTTGCGGGCAACGGATCCGGCGGTGCGGGGCTCGGGTGTCACCCCTTTCGGCACATGTCGAGACTTACCGTCATGCTCGCGAGCAAGCAAACCAATTTCAGGTGAACCGGTTGGCTCGGCCTGGCGAACAGAGGGTAGCATCGCGCCCTAATCGGCTGGGGCAGAAGGAAATTGAGGCCGGTCTCGATCGGCATGCTTCGGCGTCGGGTCCTCCCGCAGTTATCCGCGGGTGCCCGTTTCTCCCGCGGCGTCACCGGCACTGCGCCGTGGTCCTACGCTGAAGTGGTGCTTACCGAGCTGGTCGACTTGCCTGGCGGGTCGTTCCGCATGGGTTCGACCAGCTTCTACCCTGAAGAGGCGCCCATCCACACCGTCACCGTCGGCCCGTTCGCGCTGGAGCGGCACCCGGTGACCAATGCACAGTTCGCCGAATTCGTCGCCGCCACAGGCTATGTGACGGTAGCCGAGCAACCGATCGACCCTGCGCTCTATCCGGGCGCGGATCCCAGCGAACTATGCCCGGGCGCCATGGTGTTTCGCCCGACGACGGGCCCGGTCGATTTGCGGGACTGGCGCCAATGGTGGCACTGGGCGCCGGGGGCGAACTGGCGCCATCCATTCGGGCCACACAGCCACATCGCCGATCGCCGGGACCACCCGGTGGTCCAGGTGGCCTACCCGGACGCCGCGGCCTACGCTCGCTGGGCCGGCCGGCGGCTGCCGAGCGAAGCCGAATGGGAGTACGCGGCGCGCGCGGGGAGCACGACGACCTACTCCTGGGGCGACGAGCCCAGAGTCGACGGACGGCTGATGGCGAACACTTGGCAAGGAGACTTCCCCTACCGCAACGACGGGGCGCTCGGCTGGGTGGGAACGTCACCGGTGGGAACGTTTCCGCCCAACGGATTCGGCCTGCTCGACATGATCGGCAACGTGTGGGAGTGGACCGCCACCGAATTTTCCGCGCACCACCGCCTCGATCAGCCGCCGAAAGCCTGTTGCGCCCCGACGGGACCCCCGAACCCCTCGGTCAGCCAAGCCCTCAAAGGTGGTTCGCATTTGTGTGCGCCCGAGTATTGCCACCGTTACCGCCCGGCGGCCCGGTCGCCGCAGTCTCAGGACACCGCGACGTCCCATATCGGGTTTCGCTGCGCGGCGGACCCGGCGTCGCCCTAGCAAACCGGTGCCCCGCCACCCGCTGGTTCCGCGGACGGCGCCGTCGTCGGGCAGATGAACGGCGGATGTCGCCCGGGTGACGGAACCGCAAGACGCACGCGGACATGGGAATTCGCCGCGCGACCAGCATGGCCGTTCGCTAGCATCCCACCACGTGGTGCCCCGACGAATGGAAACTCGGCGGCCATTTCCGCCCGGCCGGAGCAAGCCGTCACGGCGGTCGGCCCATGACGTCTGAGGCACCGGCGCCGGCGTCGCCGCAACCGGCGGTCGGCGACCCGGCCGGACCGGCGAAGAAGAAGAAGAAATCGGCAGGCAAGGTGAAGCCGCCGAAGTTGAAGAAGTCCCAGGTCGAGATCGGGGTGGCCATCCTGGTCACCGTCGCCATCACCTATGCCCTCTCGCTGCTCTTCGTCCATGCCCTGCAGCGGGAATCGGGTCCGCTTCCTCCGCTGGACCTGAGTCAGGGCGGGGGTGATGCGACCATCGTGCAGCTACGCGTCGAGGAGCTGAAGCCGGTCGCAAATCGCCTCACGGTCAACGTGCTCGTGTACCCGGGTGTTGCGCAGTACGACCCACGATTCGACGTGTTGGGCAACGACGTCGCCGTGCGGCTGTATCCGACGAGCGACCTCGGGGACCTGAACTATCCGAAAGGGAAGGCGCCGGCACAACTCACGACGACCATCGAGGCGCACGGAAATCCCCGAAACTGGCCATTCGACAAGTACAAGACCGAGCCGATCGCGGCCGACGCATTCGTCGGGTCCGGTGACAACCGTAGGAAGGTGCCGGCGCTCGTCGAGGTAACCGGCTCATTGGACGGTTGGAGCATCAACGTCGAGCGCGTCCGGGACCCGAGCGGCCTTCGGACATCGCGCTCGTTGGACACCGGCAACGTGGTCGTCACCCTGGAGAGGGCCGACGGCCCGCTTGTCTTCGACCTGGTCATCTGCCTCGTCCTGGTGGCCCTGCCGACCCTGGCCCTGCTGGTGGCCATCCCGATGGCAATGGGCAGGCGGAAGTTCGTCCCGCCCTTCGGCACCTGGTACGCCGCGATGCTGTTTGCCGTCGTGCCGCTGCGCAACATCCTGCCCGGCAGCCCACCGCCCGGTTCGTGGATCGACCAGGCCCTGGTGCAGTGGGTGCTGCTGGCGCTGGTGACGGCGATGAGCCTCTACATCTTCTCCTGGGTGCGCCAGGGGGACTGACCGACGAGTTCGTCGGAGGGGAGTGGCATACTCGAACCTATGTTCGAGTCGAGGGTGTCGTCGGCGGCGGTGATCGCGGAGTTTGATGAGCTCTTCGAGCGGCGGTATCCCTCGGGGACGGCGGA
>NZ_MVIJ01000090.1 GCF_002086735.1 Mycobacterium scrofulaceum
GGGACCACCCCAGGGCGGGCAGCCTCCCGCCGGGCAGGCCCCCGCGGGCAACCACGTCGGTGGCACGGTGACGATACCCAGCTACTCGGGCGGGAGCCACGTGGTCGGGATCGACTACCCGCGCCCACTGGATCCGCCGCCGTCCCCGCCACCGCCGCCGGCCCCCTCGGCCGGTCCCGACGCGTTCAGCGGTATCGCCCCGGATGTGGACATCATCGCGATCCGCCAGTCCAGCCAGGCCTTCGGTCTCAAGGACGCCTACACCGGCGACGAGGACCCCCAGACGAGGGCGAAGATCGACAACGTCCAGACGATGGCCCGGGCGATCGTGCACGCGGCCAACATGGGCGCGCAGGTCATCAACATCTCGGACGTCACCTGCATGAGCGCCCGCAACATCATCGACCAGCGCGCGCTGGGCGCCGCGGTGCGCTACGCGGCGGTCGACAAGAACGCCGTCATCGTGGCCGCGGCGGGCGACACGAGCAAGAAGGACTGCAAGCAGAACCCGCCGCATGATCCGTTGCAGCCCAACGATCCTCGCAACTGGAGCTCCGTCACCACCGTCGTGACCCCGTCGTGGTTCAGCGACTATGTGCTGACCGTGGGCGCGGTCGACGAAGACGGCCGGCCGCTGACGCAGGGCGGTCAGGGGCAGGGCTCGACGAGCGTGGCCGGTCCATGGGTGGGCATCGCCGCACCCGGCACCGACGTCGTCGGGCTGTCCCCCCGGGACGACGGCGTGATCAACGCGATCGACGGCCCGGACAACACGCTGCTGGTTCCGTCCGGTACGAGCTTCTCGGCGGCGATCGTGTCCGGCGTCGCCGCGCTCGTCCGCGCCAAGTTCCCCCAGCTGTCGGCATACCAGGTCATCAACCGGTTGACCCGCACCGCCCGCGCACCGGCGCGCGGCGTGGACAATCAGATCGGCCACGGCATCGTCGACCCGGTGGCGGCGCTCACGTGGGACGTACCCGAGGGACCCCTGAAGCCGCCGCAGCAACTGTCGGCGCCGCTGAACATACCGAAGGCCGCCCCGCCCAGGGACATGGTGCCGGTGTGGGTGGCGGCCGGAGGCCTGCTCGGAGCGTTACTGATCGGTGGGGGCGTGTTCGGTACGGCGATGCTGATGAAGCGATCGCGAAAGCAGCAATGAGGGCGGAGCAGCAAACAGTCATGAAAGCTCAGCGCAGGTTAGGGTTGTCGTTGTCGTGGCCACGGGTCACCGCGGTGTTCCTGGTGGATGTCGCCATCATGGTGGTCGCCAGCCACTGTCCCGAGTCCTGGCAGGGCACCTATCGCATCGCCTTCTGGGTGGGTGTGGGCCTCGCGGCGTTGATCGCCCTGTTGTCGCTGATCACCTATCACGGCGTCACGGTGACCTCGGCATTGGCCACCTGGCTGTGGGACTGGTCCGCCGATCCGGGCACCGCGCTGGGCGCGGGTTGCACGCCGGCGCTCGACTACCAGCGCCGATTCGGGCGTGACCGGGTCGGTGTCCGGGAGCACGAGGGTCAGCTGATATCGGTCATCGCGGTGAATGACGGCGAGGGCGACCCGTCGTCGCGCCACCGGCACCGGACGTCGCCGCCCACCCTGCTGGTGCAGGCTGTCGCAGATGGGTTGCGGCAGTTCGACATTCACCTCGACGACATCGAGATCGTGTCGGTCAAGGTGCGCCGCGGCGGCAACGCCGCCGAGCTGTCCAAGCTCGACGACTTCGGGCCCGAGGAGTGGGAGGTGGCCAACGGCGAGCCCACCTCGTTCGTTCGCCGCACCTGGCTGGTGCTGCGGATGAACCCGCAGCGCAACATCGCCGCGGTGGCGGTTCGCGACTCGCTGGCATCGACCCTGGTGGCGGCCACCGAGCGGCTCGCACAGGACCTCGACGGGCTCACCTGTGCCGCGCGACCGCTGACAGCCGAGGAGCTCACCGAGGTTGATCGCGCGGTGCTCGCCGACCTGGAGCCCACCTGGAGCCGGCCCGGCTGGCGCCACCTCAAGCATTTCAATGGCTTCACCACGAGTTTCTGGGTGACGCCCTCCGACATCACCACCGACACGCTCGACGAGCTGTGGCAGGCGGATACCGTCGCCACGGTCCTGACGATCCGCCTGACCTCTCGTGCGGGCCGGCCGCAGGTGTCGGCCTGGGTGCGCTACCACAGCGAAAAGCGGCTGCCACGCGACGTGTCGGCCGGCCTCAACCGCCTCACCGGACGACAGCTGGCCGCGGTCCGCGCCAGCATGCCCGCCCCCGCGACACGCGCCCCGCTTGTCGTGCCGAGCCGCGTGCTGCGCGACGACGACGACCTAGTGCTGTCGGTCGATCAGCTGCGAGGGAGCCCGGCGGGCGTGCCTGCAGCGCAATGACGCGGCCGCAATCGACCGCCGAGGGCGCCCGCAACGCGATGGTCGCCGGCCTGTTGGCATCGGGGATATCGGTCAACGGGCTGCAGCCCAGCCACAATCCGCAGGTGGCCGCGCAGATGTTCGCCACTGCCAGCAACCTGGATCCGGGCATGTGCGACGCCTGGCTGGCGCGGTTGCTGGCGGGGGAGCGCAGCATCGAGGTACTTGCCGGCGCGTGGGCGTCGGTCCGGACCTTCGGGTGGGAGACCCGCCGGCTGGGCGTCACCGACCTGGACTTCCGGCCCCAGGTTTCCGATGGGTTGTTCCTGCAACTGGCCGTCACCAGCGTCGAGTCATTGGCTTGCGCTTACGCGGCCGTTCTCGCCGAGGCGAAGCGCTACGAGGAGGCGGCGGAGCTGCTCGACGGTGTCGAGCCCCGGCAACCCTTCGAGCAGGAGCTGGTGGACTATGTGCGGGGCGTGCTGTATTTCCGCACCGGCCGCTGGCCCGACGTGCTCAACCAGTTCCCCGAGGGCAAGGTCTGGCGGCAGCCCGAACTGAAGGCCGCCGGGGCGGCGATGGCCACCACGGCGCTGGCGTCGCTCGGCGTCTTCGAAGAGGCGCTGCGGCGCGGCCAAGACGCCGTCGAAGGCGACCGGGTGCCGGGTGCGGCAAACATCGCGCTGTACACCCAGGGCATGTGCCTGCGGCACCTGGGCCGCGAGGACGAAGCCGTAGAACTGCTGCGCCGGGTGTATTCGCGGGATCCGAAGTTCGGCCCGGCCCGCGAAGCGCTGGATAACGCGAACTACCGGCTGGTCCTGACCGACCCGGAAACCATTGAGGCGCGGACGAACCCGTGGGACCCGGAGAGCGCGCCGACCCGCGCGGAGACGGAGGCCGCTCGCCACGCCGAGGAGGCCGCCCGCTACCTGGCCGAGGGTGACGCGGAGCTCAACGCGATGCTGGGCATGGAGCGTGCCAAGCGGGAAATCAAGCTCATAAAGTCGACCACGAAGGTCAACCTGGCCCGCGCCAAGATGGGCCTGCCCGTCCCGGTGACGTCGCGGCACACCCTGTTGTTGGGGCCGCCCGGTACCGGCAAGACGTCGGTGGCGCGGGCGTTCAGCAAGCAGTTGTGCGGCTTGACGGTGCTGCGCAAGCCGGTGGTGGTGGAGACCAGCCGCACCAAGCTGCTGGGCCGGTACATGGCCGACGCGGAGAAGAACACCGAGGAGATGCTCGAGGAGGCATTGGGCGGGGCGGTCTTCTTCGACGAGATGCACACATTGCACGAAAAGGGCTACCAGCAGGGCGATCCGTACGGCAACGCGATCATCAACACGCTGCTGTTGTACATGGAGAACCATCGTGACGAGCTCGTCGTCTTCGGTGCCGGTTACGCCAAGGCGATGGAGAAGATGCTGGACGTGAACCAGGGTCTGCGGCGGCGGTTTTCGACCGTCATCGAGTTCTTCAGCTACACGCCGGACGAGCTGGTCGCGTTGACCCGGTTGATGGGCCAGGAGAACGAGGACGTCATCACCGAGGAAGCGGCGCAATCCCTATTGCCTTCGTACACCAGGTTTTATCTCGACGAAAGCTACTCCGAAGATGGGGACCTGATCCGCGGCATCGATACGCTCGGCAACGCCGGCTTCGTGCGCAACGTGGTCGAGAAGGCCCGCGACCACCGCAGTTTCCGTCTGGACGACGAGGACCTGGATGCGGTGCTGGCCAGCGACGTCACCGAGTTCAGCGAGCGGCAACTCCTGCGGTTCAAGGAGCTGACCCAAGAGGATCTGGCCGAGGGCCTCAGCGCGGCGGTTGCCGAGAACAAGTCGCCGTAACCCGGGCTCGGTCCGCGACGGGGCGAGCCCGCAGGCATCGGTGTCGCGGGCCGTGTCCGGTGCGGCTCGCGCGCTGAAAGTGCTTCATCGCAACTATTTTCGGCGACGGACGGTGCGGCCTGCGGAGCGGTAGAAAGCTTGCCTTTCGGCTCGGTGAGCGACACAACGGACTGAACGGTCTGGCACCGGCACGGCACTCGGTCAGATGCCGGGGAACTTCTCGGGCGCCGGTTTCATGGGCGTCGGTGGATCCGGCGCCCGCAATCATCGACGCCGAGGCGGTGGGCCGGAGGTGCGGTCGAGATGGGTGCGGCGGCTCGGTCGTGGTGCGCCCGCCCGCCGCCGGCCGGGTGAGCGGCGACGAAGTGCCGCCCGACGATTCTTACAAACCCGGATGGAGAAAAGCGTCGGCGGAGCAACGTCGTGGGCGACGCCACTAGGTGGTCGGCGTTCACGCAAAATGGGCTCTGAGCTGGGGCAACACGGCTCCCAGGAAACTAACAGCAGCTAATCAGGGGCTGGCGAGATTAGCGCGTTTACCCTTCATGCTGGTGAACGGTAGGGGAACTGCATGACAATCTGCGATCAGTTCGGCGATGTCGACGCGCGTGGCGCGACCCGTCGCGCTCAGGCGGCCACTTCGGAGGCCGAGCACCAGGCCATCGTTCGCGATGTGCCGGCCACCGCCCACGGGCAGATGGTGCTGAGCGCCGGCAGCAACATGGCCAGCACCGACAGCGCCGTCGGATCGAGCCGGGCGTAATAGGCGTCGATGGATTGAAGGGGATATTCGGGCCGCGGCCCCGCAATGCGCCGGGGCTCTGAACTGGAGCGTGGTTTTAGCGGCTCTGCCGCAGTGTGAATTGTGCCACTTCGGAATAAGCAACGGGAGGTCGTCAACTCGGGCAGTTACGCGTCGTAACATAACTTAAAAGCCATTGGTGCGAATCGGCTGAGTGCCGATCCGGTCGGGTGGAGTTTGTCCATAAATCGCGATTAGCCATTTCTGCTCAATCGTGGTTAGTTCATGCATTTATACGGCTCTGACCTGGTTGTATATAGAAATTCAGGGACTGACTGCAAACAAGTGCTCACATCGGCCAGCCCCCTGATGACATTTAGGATTTACACTCCGTTACGCGAAGGGAACACGGCATCGATGTGTTACGGTCAGCTTGAACTTATATTTGTGCGGTAGGGCCCGGAGGGCAACCGGCCGCCAATCTCTATAAGGATTTCCCGGCTAAGGAGAGAATGGTTTGTTGTCTTGCGTACGTGAACTAGCTCACCGCAGGAACGGGGGATTCCATGCGTTTCATTAGAACTGTCGCGCGGATACGGCCGGGGCAGCAAAGCCGCGCCTACCATGGCGGCCACTTGGGGGACCGGAGGTAGAAGATGCTGGATTTCGGAGCGCTTCCGCCGGAGATCAACTCGGGGCGGATGTATGTCGGTGCGGGCTCGGGGCCGCTGCTGGCCGCTGCAGCGGCCTGGGACGAGTTGGCCGCGGAGCTGCAGGTCACCGGCGCGTCGTACAACTCGACAATCGAGACGCTGGCGACCGGTCCATGGACAGGACCGTCGGCGATCGCGATGGCCGCCGCCGCGGCGCCGTACGTGGCGTGGATCAATGCCACCGGCGCACAGGCTGAGGCGGCAGGTGTCCAGGCCAAGCTTGCCGCCGGCGCCTACGAGGCGGCGTTTGCGGCCACCGTGCCACCACCGGTGATCGCGGCCAACAGGGCCTTGCTCGCCACGCTCATCGCCACCAACATCCTCGGTCAGAACACGCCGGCTATCGCCGCCACCGAGGCGCAATACATGGAGATGTGGGCACAGGACGCCGCGGCGATGTACGGCTATGCGGCCTCCTCGGCGACCGCGTCGCAGTTGACGCCGTTTGCCGAGCCGCCGCAGACGACGAACAACGACAGCACGGTCATGCAGGCCAGCGCCATGACACAGTCCACCGCGCAGTCGAGTTCCAACACCGTTTCGCACCTGTCCCAGCTGAGCACCACGATGCAGCCGGCGGTACAGACCCTGAGTGCCGGGACGAACGCGGGGACAACCTCGACGGGGCTTACGGTGCCGCCGATCGTCCAAAATTGGAACACCTTCTGGGGCGCTGTCACCGGGGTGTATTCGCCACAGTCGTGGAGCACGATTCCCGGCGGTCCGTTCCTGTCGTTTGGTCAGGCGTACGCGTGGGGCCAGAACGGACAGAGCGCCGCCGCCTACCTGTCCGGCCCGAAAGCCATCTCCGGCGCGCTTGCCCCCTTGACCAGTGGCCCCAGCGCGGTCAAGCCCATGCTCAGCTCCGCCGTCGGGGGGCAGGTCTCGGGGTCTCTGGGTAAGGCGGCCCTGGTCGGGAACATGTCGGTGCCCCAAGGCTGGACCGAAGCCGCACCGGCGGTCCGGACGATCGCCCAGGTGATACCCACCAACCTCGCCGCCGCCCCGGCCGCCACGCTGGCCGGCGAGGAGGGCATGTTCAGCCAGATGGGTCTGTCCAGCCTGTTGGGACGGGCCGTCGCCAGTAGCGCGACCCACTCGGTGGGCGCCACTGCGACCAAGGCCGTCGGCTCGCTGGGCGGGGTGGTCGCCGAGGCAGACCCCGCCGCCGCGACCATCATCGTGATCCCGGCTCTGGAGGACTGACGAGCGATGACCACCACGCACACCAGACCAGCACCGTCCACCCGGGCGCCATCGAGCAGGCAAGGGGAGTAGCGATGTTTTACGGAGCCTTTCCGCCGGAATTCAACTCGGGCCGGATGTACAGCGGCCCTGGCGCAGAGTCCCTGGTCGCCGCGGCGACGGCATGGGAGAACCTCGCCACCGACCTGCAGGCGACCGCGTCCGCCTACTCGTCGGTGGTCTCGAGCCTGTCCACCGGCCCGTGGGTCGGACCGTCGTCGATGGCCATGGCGGCCGCGGCCGCGCCCTACGTGGCCTGGATACAGCAAACCGCCGCCCAGGCCGCTCAAACCGCTGCGCAGGCCACGCAGGCCGTCGCCGCATACGAGACGGCCTTTGCCGCGCACGTGCCACCGCCGGTGATCGCGGCCAACCGGGCACTGCTCGCGCAACTGGTAGCGACCAACCTGTTCGGGCAGAACACCGCCGCGATCGCGGCGAACGAGGCCGAATACGGCGACATGTGGGCCCAGGACGCGACGGCGATGGACACCTACTTCGCGTCGTCTGCGACCGCATCGAACAGCCTGCAGGAGTTCAGCCCCGCCCCCCAGACGACCAACCAATCGGCGGGGCCGATGCAGGCGGCCGCCCTGACCCAGACCGTGAACACCGCGGCCGGCACCGTCACGAAAAACCTTGCGGGCACGGCCAACTTGGCCAGCACCACCACCGGCGCCACCGGGCCACTGGCCTGGCTCGCCAACCTCGGCACCGCCTACCAAACGTTCTGGACCAACCTCCTGAACACGATCCCGGGCGGGGCTAACTTCTACACGGCGATGTACAACGCCGTCAAAGTCCCCCTCGGCCTGACGACCACGTTCAACGACATCGGACTGCTGATCAACTTCCCGGTGTCACAGTGGCTCAAGTTCGCCCCGCCGATCGCGTACGGCGCGCTGCCGAAGGACGCGCTGGGGGCGGGGCTCGGGGCGCTGGGCTTCACCAGGGGAACACTGTTCGACGCGCTCAGCCCGACGGCGGGCTTCGCCCGGGGCACGCTGGTCGGATCCTTGACCGTTCCGCCCAGCTGGGCGTCGGCCACCCCGGCCATCCGTACGGTCGCCGCGGCGTTGTCGGCGGCGGGTCCCGAGGCCGTGCCGGCGGCCGCGCTGGGCGAGGGCAGCCTGTTCAGTTCGATGGGGATGGCGGGGATGCTGGGAAGCGCCCTCGGCTCCGGCGGGCCCACCGTCGTCGGTGCAAGCGTGCGCAACCGGATGAAGCCGATCAAGGATCTCAAAGACAAACAATCGCCGGAACAACTGAAGCGCCTGGTCGCACAGATATCGGAGCAACCCGAAACCGTGCAGCACCACAGCGTCGACCAGGACGGCCTGGATGCCCTGCTCGAGCAGTTGGCGAAGAAGCCCGGCATCCACGCGGTGCACCTGAAAAAGGGTGACAAGTCGAAAGTCCTTCCCGCTGACGCCCAAATCGGTTAGCGGGCAACATGATCCACTACCTGGGTCGCCGTCGCAGGAGAGAAGGTAAGCAATGAAACGGCTACTAGCGCTACTGGGTATCCCGCTCGTGATCGGCCTGGCCGCACCGGCATACGCCGATCCTCCGCCGGAGCCCGACGGTGACGACGGGGCCTTTCTGTCCGCACTGCATCAAGCCGGCTTCAGCTTCGCCAGCCCGGGCGCCGCGGTGGGGGCGGGCCGGGCGGTGTGTTCGTGCCTGAACAACGGCGAGTCCGGCCTGGAGTTGGTCCACGACGTGAAGACGCACAATCCGGGAATGGACATGGAGATGGCATCCAACTTCGCGTTGCTTTCCGCGAAATACTACTGCCCGCACCAGCTGAGCAAGGCCTGACGCGCGGATTCGTGCCGCGCACGAGATGTGCTGAGGCATAATATCATTCAGCGATCCAGGGCACGCGCTGCGCGTGGTGGCCCGGCATGAGACAATCGCCAGCTATGAGGCTGCTGGTGGCGGTGATCGGCGTGTGGGCCGTGGTCGGCCTGGCTGCGCCCGCACACGCCGACCCCGATGCCGGCGTCGACGAGGCGAGCTTTCTCGCTTCGCTGCGCACCGCGGGTATCACCTACAAGACGCCGGATGCTGCCGTGCAGTTCGCCAAGGCGGTGTGCGAGTCGATGGGCAACGGCGAGTACGGCCCGCAGATGGTCAGCGAGTTGCAGTCCCAAAACCCCGGGCTCACTGCGGATCACGCGACCTCGTTTCTGGCCATCGCCGCGAAGTTCTATTGCCCCCAGAAACTCAACATGCATGGCGCGTCGACGGCACCCCGCGGTGACCAATCCTGACCTTGACGCAACGGATTGGCGGCCCGCAGGTTTCGCGCACGTAGCCGCATAGCATCTGGTTGGGTTGGGGTCCACCCGCCGTTTACCTGCGCCTGGTTAGCTGCTGCCACGGCAGCGCGCCGGGCCGAGGGGGAAGGAATGCCGATGGACACGCTGAGTGTCGCCGATTTCGCGCTCCGCCTCGCCGTGGGGGTGGGCTGCGGGGCCCTCATCGGCCTCGAACGGCAGTGGCGGGCCCGCCGGGCCGGCCTGCGCACCAACGCCCTGGTCGCCGGCGGGGCGACGCTGTTCGTGCTCTACGCCGCCGCCACCACGGACACCAGCCCCACCAGGGTCGCGTCGTATGTGGTGTCGGGCATCGGCTTCCTCGGCGGTGGTGTCATCCTGCGCGAAGGGGTCAATGTCCGGGGGCTCAACACCGCCGCCACCCTGTGGTGCTCCGCGGCGATCGGCGTGCTGGCCGCGTCCGGGCATCTGGTCTTCGCGTTGATCGGCACGGGGACCGTCATCGCCATCCACGTGTTGGGGCGCCCCCTGGGCCGGCTGATCGACCGCGACAACACCGGCGACGAGGACGAAAGCTTGCGACCCTACCTGGTGCAGGTGATCGCCCGTCCGAAGCACGAGCAGTATGCGCGCGCCCAGATCGTGCAGCACGCCGGCGGCAACGACATCACCCTGCGCGGGATCCATACCGGGCGATCCGGCGACGACGAGATCACGTTGACCGCCCACCTCCTCATGGACGGGGACGCGCCGTCGCGGCTGGAGCGGCTGGTGGCCGAGCTGTCGCTGCAACCGGGAGTCCGGGCCGTGCAGTGGTACGCCGGCGACGAAGCGCAGCAGTCGGACGGGCGCGGCTAGGTGTACTGACCACGGACGTTAGGGACGGCGTGGCGTGGTGACATGACGAAGACCTCCGAGTGAAGTGCGAGCTGTCGA
>NZ_MVIJ01000091.1 GCF_002086735.1 Mycobacterium scrofulaceum
CTTCGTTACGCTGCTGCGACAGCACAACGGCGCAGGTCTCTCACCTCCGCTCGGTCACACAGCGCCTCGTGGCGCACGAGGTCACCTTCCCAATGCCCCGGCTGGCTGCGGTCGGCGGGAGCGAATGGCCGCTGATGGATCGACAACATCGGCTGGGCGAACCTCGGACGCCGCCGACCCGGCCGCTGGTGCGCGCGGCGATGGGTCCTGCCAGTGCGCAACGGACCCCGGTGTGACGACCTGACCTGTGGCGGCCGTATCAAGCGCGAATGGGGTTGGTACACAGCCCGGTAGATGCTTTCGTGGCACAACCACATCAATCGGTCCTCGGGGTATTCGCGCCGCAAGTGTCGGGCGATCTGCTGCGGGCTCCACCGTTGAGCGAGGAGCTCGGCGATCAGGTCACACAGGGCGGGATTCTTGTCGACCCGCCGCTGGTGACGACGCGCTCTGCGCTGAACCGCCCAGCGGTGGGCTTCAAACGGCCGGTACTGGCCGTCGCGGCGGCTGTTGCGGCGCAACTCCCTCGATACGGTCGATGGTGCCCGGCCAAGCGTGGTGGCGATCTGCCGAACACCCATGCCCGTGCGGCGCAGATCGGCGATGCCGATCCGCTCCTCTTCGGATAGATAGCGATCGCTGATCTGGCGCACAGCCAAACGATCGAGTGCGGGCACGAATCCCACGGCCTCGCCACGCCGATAGGTTTTGTACCCCCTTGCCCAATTGTTTGCTGCGGTACGGGACACACCGACTTCACGACCCGCCGCCAAGATGGACCAGCCCCGGGCGCGCAGCTCCGTAAATCGCTCACGCTTGGCGGACTGTGGCCGTCGGCCCGGGCCTTTTTTCACGCGACGCGACGATGACAACACAACCTCCAGAACCTAGAGAAGTGTTGCGACCGCCCCTAGAAACCACCCGGGGACACGGGGTCAGTTTTCAGACGACGCCGACACCGGGGCAGCACGCATTCGCCGCCAGGTGTGCGTCGCACTGGAATTCCTCGCTTGGCTCGAGACCCGGGGACGCACCCTCGCCACCATGGACCAAGCAGACATCGACAACTGGTTGGCCCACGGCACCTGGCGACACCGAGAGATCCGGCCCTTCCTGCACTGGACAACTCAGCGTCGCATCACCCACGGCGCCTCCGCGCCGGCCAACCGACCCAGCCCGCCCTCGGTGTTCATCGACGAAGCCACGCACCTCGAGCAACTCCGCCGATGCCTCAACGACAACACCATTGACATCGATGTGCGCGCCAGTGGTGCGCTCATCCTGCTGTACGGAATCACCACCATGCGAGTACTCGGGTTACGACAGAACCAGATACACACCCAGGACGGCCACACCTACCTCACCCTGCGCGACCACGAAATGGTGCTGCCTCCTAAGCTCGCCCAACTGCTCGCACAACTGCCGCGTCCAACCCGGCGCTCGACCCTGCCCGAACCCTCAACACCGGACCGGCTCCTGTTTCCCGGACGAACACCAGACCGCCCAGTCAACTCGGGCGTGTTCGGCAAGCGACTCAAACATAGCGGCCTGACAATCCGAGGCGGTCGCAACACCGGCCTCATCACAATGGCAGCCGAGTTACCGGGCGCAGTTCTGGCCGACCTACTCGCCATCGATATCGTCACCGCGACCCGCTGGGCGGCATATGCCAAACGCGACTGGAATCAGTATCTTGCCACCCGAAAAGCGGGCTCTACCTAGCAATTGCGCCTGCCCCACTAGGGTTAGCCCATTTGATCACCGGTGGTTGCCGTTACAAATATGGTGTGGGGTTTCGGGTTACCGGCCGGGTCCTCCGGGCTGTGGACGTGGCAACGGCCGCGGCTGCCGCCGAGCGCGATGGTTCATCGCGGTCCGCGATTAGTCGAATCCGGCTAGTGTGATTCTCAAGGCTTGTTCCAGTTGAATGTGGAGCGGTGGACTCGTTTTGGTGTCCGTGCTAAGCCAGCGCCGAAGTATGAATTGTGCAGTGGCCAAACCCGTGTGGACCAGCAGCGAGGGGCGGATGTCGGTCACCGCGTCGACGTCCATATGCGTAGCGACCAGTTCGATGAGCCGGTGGTTATCGTTCTCGCTGATCAGCGCCGATTCGCCCAGTAGGTGGGGGGCGGTCCGGATGGCTTCTCGCCAGTATTGCAGATTCTGATTTGCTTTGTCCCAAGCGGTTTCGATAAGCAGACGCATCAGAGTTTCGGTTGCTGATGCATCGGACGGCTGGGCGCGGTAGGACGCAACGATTTCGGCGACCGTTTGCCGGACGGGTGCGACAAGCAGGTCTTCCTTGGTGGGTGCGTAGCGGAAGTAGGTACTGATCGAGATTCCGGCCGCGGCCGCGATGTCCTCGGTTGTCACGGCAGCGAATCCGCGTTCGGCGAAAAGCTGGTGTGCGGTGTTCTGGATCTCGGAGATCAACTCGGCGCGGCGTCGGTCCCGTAACGAGCGGATGTTTGCTGACGGCATGCCATCACCTTCGTCAATGTGACATTCCAACTGCATTATGAGCTATGGTACGAACAGTAGCGTAGCGAAACCGAAAGTACTGGGGGTATTTCCTTGCCGGTGTCGCAGCGTCGGGTGCCGTGGGTTGCGTGGGGAATTGCGGCTACCCGCATGAGTATTCGCTGCCGAGTGCGCCCGGAAGCGTCCGCCGATCGGGTCCGCGTTTCGCACCGCGGTCTGGACGGCACAGCTTCAGTACCCACTCATGGCTGTGTCACCAGTACGCTCGTGCTAGCCCCGTTTACCGCACTCGCGGCTCTTGCAGTTGCGCTTGCGGCTGCACGCATATCCAACGGTCTGCAAAGACATCGTCTTCCCCGAAGGGGGATTTGAGGAATGTCATCCCGCCACCTCCTCGTCGAAAGGTCTATCCCCGAAGTGAAGTCGTAGTGTCGGTTGACGTACCGTTCCGCGCGGCGCCAGATTCCGAGACCGGTACCGGGGGCAGCACCGCAATCCTCGATGCTGCCCGAGCGGTCGCAACGGCGGGCGGTTTCAAGGCCGTGCGTCTCAAGACGGTGGCCAAGCAAGCTGGCATCACTGTCGGGTCACTGTATGACCATTTCGCGTCGAAGACCGACCTGCTGGTGACGCTGCTCGCCCGTGAGTTCGAGCGGGTGAATCAGGAACGCGACTGGAGCACGTGCGCCGCTTCCCCGAGTGACCGACTGGGATCGTTGACAGCGCGGCTCCACGACGAGTGGCAGCAAAACCTGCAGCTCACCGAGGCCGTGGTTCGGGCATTCGTTATGGCGGGCACAGACGAAGCCTTGACAGTGCAACACGCCGCCGACGTCGTCGAAAGCATGCTGGCGCGCACGGTTGGTGGGCCGACGCAGGGAGCTTGCGAGCGACAGATCGCCGGAGTCATCGCAGATATCTGGCTGGCCAATCTAATGGCTTTCGTCGTCGGACGGGCGACAGCAGCGGAGGCGCGCGAGCGCATTGATCGAGGTCTGCAGCGCATTCTTGCTGCGTGGAACGCGAGCTAGAGCGCATAGCAATACTAATAGTATCGGTGCGCTACTAGCGGTAGCATAGGTAGGTGACTCGCCGGTGCGTCGAAGGGAGTTGTTATGTACACGCAATGGATCGAGCAGTGCACCGTGCAACGAGTCTCGCTGCACGAAGGGCTGGTAGTCGACCTGGACGATCACAACCAGCTGGTGATTTCCCGACCGATGCGGCTGACCCTCCCTCCGGCAGCAGGCTGGCCTGAGGAAGAAGTGTTGATCGACCCTATCAATCTTTCGGCCGAGGAGCGGCCACTGTTGGACCTGGCCGGAGCGATCTGCACGCGTGCCTGGTGCGACGACGACGGTGCGCTGCATCTGTGTTTCTCCCGCGGCCACCGCATCGATGTCGACCCGGATGCGGCGGCGACTTCGTGGGAGCTCTATGGCAAGTGCCACGGCTACATGGCGTGTCTGCCGCGGGGTCGAGTCCGGGTGATTCGGCACGACCTTCCTGTTGACGAGAATGACTTAGACGCAACACAATCAGTGGCCATGGCGCATCAGTAGCCGCGCGCCTGGCGACAGGACGGCACAAGCGCCGAAGGCGTGCGAACGATAGATCGAGCCATCTCGATGGGTGTCCGACGTGTCAGCCGGGGCGGGTGCAGGTTCGCTGGATGCTTACGTCGGGGTCCTTGTGGTGCGGTCGAGGAAGTCGGTGACCGCGGCGGTAAACGCGTCGTTGTTGTCGCCGGCAACCATGTGACCGGTGCCGGTGACGTCCGTCGTTTCGGCGTGCGGGACGAGCTGGAGGAATTCGTTGACGGTTTCCTGGGAGACTACGTCTGACAGTGCGCCGCGTACTAACAGCGTTGGGGCCGTGATTCGACGTGCTCCTTCGGCGAGAAATCCGCTGATGGCGTCGAACTCCTCGCTGCCTGTCATGAGATTGCCTTGCAGGACATCGAAGTTGGAGCTGATGAACGCTGGGTCCCAGCGCCAGATCCATCGTCCGTCGCTACGTTGCCGCAGGACCTTGTGCAGGCCGTCGAGATTTTCGGGTCGCGCGCGCCGGGGGTTGTATTCGGCGATGATGTCGGCGGCGTCATTGAGTGAGCCGAATCCGTCGGGGTGGGCGGCCATGAATGACACGACGCGACGGGCTCCATGAAATTCGATCCGCGGGGTGATGTCGACCAGGACAACGGCTGCCCAGAGGTCGGGTGGGGCCAGCAGATGGGTAGCGAGGATGATCAGCCCACCCAGCGACGCGCCGACGACGGCGGGGGGACTGTCGGCGCTGACGTGTCCTCGTACCGAGATCAGATCGGATACGAACCGTTCGACGTCGTATTGTCCGATCGGGTCCCAGTCGCTGTCGCCGTGACCTCGTGTGTCGTAGGCGACGACGGTGTAGCCGTGGGAATGGAGTCGACGAGCGGTGGTGGCCCACGCGTGACGGTTCTGACCGCCGCCATGGAGGAGCAGCACGACGGGGCGAGTCGCGGCGTGCCGGTAGCAGTCGGCCACGAGAGTGATCCCGTCGCTGGTGCGGATGCGCTCCTGGCTAATTGTCATGTGGTCCGATGTGGTCGGCCGTTGTGAGTCAGGGGTTTCCGTTGCGGCCACCAGCTCGCTTCGCGCAGCAGTGTGGCGATCGCGGGAACCGTGAGCGTGCGAACGACGAAGGTATCCAGAAGTAGGCCGCAGCCAATGATGAACCCGGCTTGGATCATGATCGCGATGGAGCCGACGATCAGGCCGAACATGCTGGCGGCGAAGATGAGCCCGGCCGAAGTGATGACTGAGCCGGTATTTGCGACGGTTCGCAGGACGCCGACGCGAATGTTGTGGGTCGATTCTTCGCGTAGTCGCGAGATGAGCAGCATGTTGTAGTCGGCGCCGACGGCCACCAGGATTATGAACGCTAGAAGCGGTACGGGCCAGGCGATTTCCTTGCCGAGGCCATATTGAAAGACGAGGGTTCCCAGTCCGAGCGCGGCGCCGTAGTTGAGCACGACGGTACCCAACAGGTAGAGCGGGGCGACCAGGGCGCGCAGCAATACGACCAAGATGAGGCCGACGATGACGAGGGTCGCAAAGGCCAGCTGATGAAAGTCGGCGGAAAGCAGGCGTTGGATGTCGGAGTTGACGGCGGGGAATCCGGCCATCGACACCGTGGCGTTGGCCAGCGAGGTGTTGGGTCGTGCGGCATCGGCGATCTCGGTGATTTTGTGGGCGAGGTTCATCGCGTCGCTGCTGTAGGGGTCGTAACTGGATTCGATGGCGAAACGCGCGGTTTTGCCGTCGGGCGACAGGAAATGCTTTGCGACGTCGGCGAATTGGCGGTTCTCGAAGGCATTGGTGGGAAGGTAGAAGCCGCTGGCGTTGTCTGAGCCGGCGGTGGTTCGTGCGGAATTCTGCAGTTGGGTGGCGATTTGGCTCATGCCCGACAGCATTTCGATGTTGCTGTCGGCCAGGGTGTGCACGCCGGTGGCGAGGGCCTGTGCGCCGGAGGCGAGTTGGCTGATGCCGCTTTGGAGGCGGCGGATGTTGCCGGCCAGGTCGGCAGGGTCGCCGAGTGCTCCGAAAGCCTTGTCCAGCGACGTGATTGCGTTTTGGACGTCGGCCACGGTGCCGGCCGCGGTGTCGCTGCCGGGCTGGTACAGGTCGCCGAGGTTGGCAAGCTGGTTGAAGAAGCCGGTATGGCGCAGGGTCACCAGGATCTGCACCTGGTCGCGGAGTTGGGCGCATTCCGGTGTGGTCGCACACCATGGGGAGGTGTTGAGCGCACCGACGAGCGGGTCGATGGCGGCGATTGCGTTTTGGGCTTGGTCGGCTTGCTGACGCAGCCCCGGACCGGTTCGGATGGCTTGGTCGACGGCAGGGGCGGTAGCCGAAAGCTGCTGTAGCAGCGGACGGAACCGCTGGACTTGGGATCCACTCGACTGGGCCTGAGTGAGGATCCCGGTCAACGGTGTCAACGCGGTGCGCAAGGTGGTGTCCAGTTGCGCGAGACCGCCGGCGAGTTGGTCGGCGCCGTGGGTGAGTTTGGCCAGGTCATCCTTATGGGCGTCTCCCTTGGCGACCGCGCCGGCCATCTTGTTACCGATCTGGCCGTTTTGCCACGACAGTTGAGCCTGGTCCAGGCGTGCGCCCGTGGGCCGGGTGACACCGGAGACCTTGGTGACACCAGGCAGTTGCGAGACCCGAGACGCCATTTCATCCAGGTCGGCCAGGGCCTTGCTGGTGCGCATATCAGTGGGCGATTCAACCAGCATGAATTCGGTGATGATGACGTCCTTGCGAAAGTGGCGGTCCAGCAGGTGATACCCCTCATTGCTGGCGGTGGTCGCCGGCTGTCCTTGGCGATCGTCGTAGCTGATGTGCATAGTCAGCGCGACGGCCGCCAGGCCTAGCACCAGGGCCAGACTGGCGACCAGCAGTGGAACGGGTCGACGCACCACGGCCACGGCGATCCAGTTCCAGTAGCGGCGTGTGCGGTCGGCCTTGGGTTCACCGATGCCGCGTTTGGCCGCCAGCGCCAACACCGGGGGAAATAAAGTCACCGTGGCCGCAAACCCGACAAAGACGGCGATTGCGCACGCGGGACCCAACGCGGCGAACACGCTCAACTTCGCGAACACCATGGCCAGAAACGCAAACGCCACGGTGGCGGCCGAAGCCAAAATCACGCGCCCGATGGTGGCGGTCGCGTTGATCACCGACAGATCCGGCGGGACGTTTTGGCGTCGCTGCTCGTGATATCGACTGATCAAGAACACCGAATAATCGGTGCCGGCACCCAGCAAGATCACCGTCATGAAGGCGATGGTGAACTGCGACACCGGCATGCCCGATTCGCCCAACGCTGATAGCACTCCGCGCCCCACCGCCAGGCTCACGCCGATGACCAGCAGCGGCAGCAAGGCGGTAAACACCGACCGATACACGACCAGCAAAATCATCGCGATCAGGCCTACTGTCGCGACCGAGATGACAACCAAATCCTCTTCGGCCGAAGCGATTTGATCGCGGAAGGTGGCCGGGGGCCCGGTGACGCGAACATCGGTGGGTGAGCCGCTGAATGCCTGGGCGGCGATCGTGCGGACCGCCTGGACCGATTCGGCAGCTTTGAGATCGCCCAGCGTTCCGGCCACTCCCACCGGCACATACCAGGCTTTGCCGTCTTGGCTGACTGCCTGGCTTGCGGTGACTGGGTCGGCCAACAAGTCTTGAACCAAGCGCACATGCTCCGAATCGGCACGCAACCGGGAAATCATCGCGTTGTAGCGTCCGCGCACCGGCGCAGTCAGGCCCGCCGGATCCTCCATCGCGACAAATATCGTCGTCTTGGATCCCTGCTCGCCGAAGGCCGCGCCCATGCGGTCTACCGTCTGAAGCGATGGCGCATCGCGCGGTATGAGATTCACTGACTGCTGTCTAACAACGGTTTCCAGCTGCGGGAACAGCACCGCCAGGGCAGCGGCGCTCACCACCCACATGCCGATGATCAGCACCTTATGTCGGATACTGAAACCCGCCAAGCGCGCTAGCCGATCGCTGTACGCGCCCTCACCGGCCGCAACCTTTTGAAGTCGCTCCCGAACAGGGCGACTCAAGGTCGCCACGCCCGAAGAGACCCACCCGTTGTCTGCCATCCCCCGCCCCGCTACTTCGAAAGAAATCAACGGTATCGCAACAGTACTACCAGTACCCTTCTACCTGCCCGGCGAAACCGCCACCGGTGTCCGAAGCTCTCTGATCGCCGCCGCGCAACCAGCCGCTTCAGGCGGTGACCAACGCGCCGTCGACGGTCCAGCATGTCCGGTACAGCGACACGTGATCCCTTTGCGCACAGGCGGTTTGACAATGACGATGCACCGACTCCGAAACAGTGACCGCTTCATGAACGGCGCAGGCGAAATCCCAGCCGGGAGATCAACCTGATCGGCTCGTCGCGCACGTGGTCATACATTTCCCGGTTCATCAACTCGTCGTCCAAGTAGGAGCAGGAGCGAGGAGGGTAGTGACGGGGACGAACGCGGCCGCGGTCATCAACCGGCGGCTGTCGGTGTAGGCGCCGAGTGATACCGCGGCGGACCAGCCTGAAATCGCGAACCCCCCGCGCCCACACATGCGTCTTGGTTAGCCCAAGCGGCACATTCATCGCCGACCAGCCCCGCCCGTCTGTGCGATTCCCCCTCGCGCCCGCCGGCAGAGTTCGTTCGTCCGCCACACGAACCGGCCTGTGGTGGCCGCGCCCTGGAGCTGCTCAACCAGGGATCGTCCGACCCGCTGCCCGATCATGCGTCCTCCTTCGCCCCACAGACCCTTACAGACAAGTGTACTAGTGGTATCGCTACGCTACTAGTAGTAGCGTAGCCGTCTAGGGGTCGAATCAATCGACCGATGCAGCCGCGATTCGGTGCCGGCCAGCTACGCGCGAGGTTTACGGTGACTACATGGAGCGCGACACCCTGGAATTCCCGGTCGACGACGATGATGACGTCGACCCGCGCCTGTTGCGCTCACGAACCCGGCTATTGGATGCGGCCACCAAACTCCTGAGCGCCGGCGGCATCGAAGCCGTCACCATCGACGCGGTCACCAAAGCCTCCAAAGTCGCGCGCACGACCCTGTATCGCCACTTCAGCAGCTCCACTCAACTGCTTGCCGCCACATTTGAAAGGCTGCTGCCGCAGGTCCACCCTGCACCGGAGACGGGATCGTTGCGCGACCAACTCATCGAACTGTTGAGCCGACAGGCCACGCTGTTCCAGGAGGCACCGCTGCACGTCACCACCCTGGCCTGGGTCGCGCTTGGCCGCACACCAAACGGCACCCAGGAAACCCACGACCGGCACGCGCTGCGCACACGGATCATCGACCAGTATCGCCAGCCATTCGATGCCCTGTTGCAAAGCCCCGAAGCCCGCGCCGACCTCGACGATTTCGACCCGGAGCTCATCCTGTGTCAACTCGTCGGGCCAGTGGCGTTTGCCCGACTCACCGGGCTGCGTGCCATCGATCGTCAAGACTGTGAGCGCATCGTCGATGACTTCCTCGCCGCGCACCGCCGCAAGGCCGATGAGCCCGCATCGTAGGCCACCGTCCGCAAACCCCTCTTTCCGCAGCAGCCGCTTCACTTTGTCCTCCAAGACTTCAGGACTTCATGCTCGACGGTGAGGTCTTTGATGGTTTCCCTATAGACCAACCGCCAACGTCACCAGCGGGCCTATGTCGCCGAAGTGTCTTCTGGTGCGGGGTGCAGCAGAAAGTAGGCGTTTAGGTCGATGTCTTAGCGACCGTCGGGCGCTATTGAGAAAGGTGCGTTGGATGTTGCAAAACTCGCGTGTTCTCCGAGGCTGTCTACGGCGATCCGCTTTGGTTCGCGTGGCCCAATCACATGAAGATCTTCTGCAACAACAAGGGCGTTGTCGCCAAGTCCACCCACGTGTGCAACAACTACCTTCCCCGGGGAAATGTCGGTCTGGAACTGGAGCTAACCCCGCCCTAGTCCCGCCGCGGTCGGGACTGCATGCACCTCAGCAATGCCTTAGTAGTGCGGTGAGGCCGCCGGGAACCGGTCGGTGGTCGCCGACTGCGGGTCATCTTGCCGGGGCAGCAGGTAG
>NZ_MVIJ01000092.1 GCF_002086735.1 Mycobacterium scrofulaceum
CGTCCGGTGCGGAGGGCGGGCCGGGGAAACGGGCCAGGAGCAATCCCGGCACCGCGCCCCGGTCCGACCCCTACATCGTCGGCGCCCAGCAGCGGTCGGCGGTCGCAACGCTGGTGGAACGAAAGATGCGTCTAACACTGCTGATTCGACTGCCGAATGGACATTCGGCACAGCATGTCGGGGATGCCCTGATCGCAACGTTCACCCAAATGCCGGTCAAACTGCGCCGGACCCTGACTTGGGACCAGGGCAACGAGATGTTTCATCACAAACGTATCGAGGCGGCGACAGGGCTGAAGATCTACTTCGCCGACCCACACTCACCTTGGCAACGCGGAAGTAATGAGAACGCCAATGGGCTTGTACGCCAATACTTACCAAAGGGCACCGACCTCAGCATCTGGGACGACGGCCAACTCCGGCAGATCGCCGATGAACTCAACGACCGCCCACGACTGTGCCTCAAGGACAACACCCCGACCGAACTTCTGCGACGATGGGAGCGTCAGTACACACTTCACTGATTCGCAACGATGAGTGGAATCCGCCCGGGCACCAGTGGCCGGTTACACCAGTCGGTCATCTCGGCGACTACCTTGTCGGTGATCCGCGAGATCGTGTCCTTGGATACCGTGGCGCCGTAGACGTCGGCGAAGTGGGCAGCGACCTCACCGGTGGTCAATCCCTTTGCCGTGAGTGACAATACGATCTCGTCGATACCCGTCAGCCGACGCTGACGCTTCTTGACAATCTGCGGCTCGAAGCTGCTGTTGGTGTCGCGAGGCACTTCGATCTCGACGGCGCCGATCTCGGTGAGCACCGTCTTGGCCCTGGTGTCGTTGCGGGAGTTCCCGCTGCCGCGCCCGGCAGGGTCGTGCTTGTCATAGCCCAGGTGCTCGGCCATCTCGGCATCCAGCGCGGTCTCCAGCACGTTCTTGGTCAACTGATTCAGCAGCCCGTTCGGGCCGACCAGCTCGACACCCTGTTCTTTTGCCTGCGCCAGCAGCTGCTCAGCGAGCTGCCGTTGATCCAGTTCCATCGCCACAGGATCGAGTGTTTCTGACATCGTCAGTCCTTCCCGCCAAGCTCACGCTCGGCGTGACAGACCAAGATCAGATCCACCGTTGTTCAGACAGTCCCGCCAGCCTTTACGCATGACGTAGTCGAGCCAAGTACCGGCGAACTGGGAGGTGAGCACGGCTGCGATTACCTGTGTGGTGTAGAACTTTGAGCTGATGATGCCGGCGTCGAAGGCGACATTGGCCAAAACGATGCCGGGGCCACCGCGGGCGTTGGTGGTGATCGCAAGGTTGATCAGGTCAAGTCCCCGGAAACCCGCGAACCGCCCGGCGAGCGATACCGACATCACTTTGATCGCGCAGGTGCCGACAATGAAGATGACGATCATCCATACCGAGACGCCGCGGATGAGATCCAGCTTCAGGCCGACGATCGCGAAGTAGATGGGAATGAAGAAGGCGAAGGAGACTTTGCCGATTGCCTCGAGCGCGTCGGCGAAGATCCTGCGCTTCCTATGCGCGACGGCAAAACCTGCGAGGAACGCCGCGAAGACGAGGTTGACGTCGAGGGCTCCGACAACTGCGCAGTATGCCAGCAGGACCGCTATGGGGTAGCCGGTGGGCGACTGCCGCGCAAAGACATTCCAGCGAGAAGTGTTGATGCGCTTGATGACGCGTGGAACAAGCTTGAGCCCGAGGATGAAGTAGGCCACCGTTGCGAAAAGGTGCCAGAACATCTGCCACGGATGCAGAGTCGTCTTGCCTGAACCGTGTGTCCAGGATTTTCAGGTCGGCGAAGATTTTTGACACCGCCGGCACCGAGGTGACAGCGACCCCGACCGCAAGGATGACGTGGCTTCATCGCCCCCACTGCCCGCACGAAATACCCGCCGGAGCGAGAACCCTCCTGGTCCGCAAGCTCATTGACGGCGCGCAAAACCTGAGCGGTGGCCTCGTGGCTCACGGCCCGGATTCGCGGGATCCTCCCGCCGTCTCCCGGCTGATTCGGGCCCAGCGGTTTTGTAATCGCTACAAGCGCACCAGGCCGCGCAGCGGCACAAGCCCGAGCTCCTTATGGGTGAGGAATCCAGGCGGGGCGTCACAAACGGCTGGAATCGCGTTCGCGGGGCCCATCGCGGTCCAGGTGTAGCCCGGCTTCGGGTAGTTGCCCTGCGCATCCGGAGGCGCTTGGAGGATCAGCTCGGTGGGTTCGTCGCCCTCGATCACGATGCGATAGTGATAGTGACCGCCCCAATCAGGCTGCGGCTCAATGGCATTGTATTCGTCCATCGTGTACATCTCGTGGAATGTGATGAAGGTCTTGTTGTCCACCCAAGTCGTCCACTTGTGATGCTGTGAGGCGACTGTTCCCTTCTTGATCACGCCCTTAAAGCCTGGCATGTCGCTGGTCGGCCCCCCTTCGTACCGGATGTCGCGCGTGGCCGTCCCTAACTCTACATCCGTTGTGTACTTGTCGACCGTCTTGCCGAATCCGTCCGCCACCATGGCCATCGACTGGGCGAACAACGGCCATGCGTTCCCCAGGAGATTCGGTCCGGCCAGAAACTCTTCGGGATCGCTCCCCATCCCCATCTCGTGCAGGTACTTCAAAGTGTCCTTGCCGAAATTCACCACCTCGTAGATGTGGATAGCGTCGATCCGGCTGACGATTCGGGCCAGCGTCAGCACGAGCAGGTCTCCGGCAAAGCCAGGATTGATACCACCTGCGTGGAACGAAGTACCGCCCTCGTGACACGCTGCGTCGATCTTGTCGATATCCGCCTTGCTGTGTTCGGTTCGATACCACCATGCGCCACCCGAGGCGACGACGTTCTTGCCCCCGCGCAGCAGACGGCAGACCTCTTCGGGATCGGACCAAAGTGGCGCATAGAACACGCAATCGGCGTCAAGCGCTTCGATGGCTTCCTTGTCGGTGGTCGCAAGCACACCGATCGGCGCGGCGCCGACGAGCTCACCGGCATCCTTGCCAACTTTTTCCGGACGATTACAGAGCACGCCGACCACCTCGTACGCAGGGTTACCGACGAAATGGCGAAGCGCCACCGTTCCGACGTTGCCGACGCCCCACTGGCCCGACCTGGACCGGAGCAGATGTCGAGATGGTTCCTGGAGCCGCACTCCCCGTAACTGATATCGCCGTCATGCGCGTAGTCACGGTAGATCCGCAGCATTCGTCCCACGCCAGGTTTCTTCGCGGTCGCACCTGCGGGCGCGGGCCGCTTCCATAGATCGCCCGACTCGGTGCGACGCTCGGGACCCAGGCCGGCATCGAGCGCAGCGGTCAGCGGTTCGTCGGCCTTTCGCCCGACGTGGCGCAAGCCCAGCAGCCCCAGCCACCGCCGCCAGCGCCGTGACCTGGACGCCGAGCGATTGCATTGGAAGTTCCGACGCGAAAACCGAGCCGTACGGGCGCTTAGTCAGCGCCCGGTAACCATTGGCGGTGAATGCGAAACCCAACACGGACACCAACACGGCTGCCAGTCGCTTCACAGCTGTCCTTTCCGTCGACCGCGGGCATGACGTACACCGCCCACTAGTTAACGAATCTAACTGCCCGGCTTTCGGCCATTTACACCCCTCGGGTCAGCCCGATATCCGGCCAAAAGATTACGTTTCGCTGCGTTGCCCGGATTCCCCGGAGTCCCCGGGCCTGCCGGCCTTCGCGGGGTCCTCGATCACGTGATATGTCGGGTCGATCATCGAAATGGGCCCGCGACCGCGGCGATCACCGTCACCGCATCGGCGACCACCCCGCCGGCCGGCTCAGGCATCACCGGATCGGGGTCCACCGCGCGCAACCAGACCGTGAACATTGACCGCACCGCCTCGGCCCGCTCGGCGAAGCGACGCAGCCAGCCCCGCACCGTCTCCACCGGACGGGCCAAGTCGGCCGCGATCCGGCGAAACCCCACCCGCCGCCGCAACGCCTTGGCAGCCAGCGCCGACACGATCACCGCCGCAGTGTCGGCACGGCGCAGCAACGCGGTCACGGGCAACAACACATGCGTCACCCCGCAGCCGGTGCATCGCGACCGGCGAGGACACAACCGCACCGACCCGTCCCGACCGCGCAGCTGTCGCGGCCTGGCCCACCCCCAACGCGCCAGCACGCTGCTGCATGCCGGGCAGCTCAACTCGCCCGCCGCCAGCCTGCGCTCGACCACATCGACATCTGCCTCTACCGTGACCACTGCGCCTCCAAGCGCGAAGACGGCCCTCCCGCAGACTCCGCCCAGAGACATCGGGAGGGCCGCCGCCCACAACGACGTGATCACCGTGCCGCCCCGACACCACAAAGACCAAACGCAGAAACGACCGGCCGACGAACTGATCACCGTCAGTGCCGGATCGCTACCCCCAAGTGCTCAACCTGAATGCCCCCGAACACGGTGCGCCGGGTTGGATGAACACGGCGCCTACCGAGCCGAAGCGGGCCCAGTCGGCGAGGGCGTGACTGGTCAGTTCGGGTCCGTTGTCCATTCGGATGTGTTCGGGCTTGCGGCCAGTGGTCATGATCAGTTCGTCGAGCAGTCCGGTGGTCTGATCGGCGTTCCACGACCGACGTGGCCGTGTCGCCAACGCCTCGCGGGTGAACTCGTCGATGACGTTGAGGAAACGCAGCTGGCGGCCGTCGACGGTGAGGTCGTGCTGGTAGTCCAGCGCCCACACGTGATCGGGGCGGGCCGCCGCCATGCGCCGGTGCGCCGCACTGTGGCCCAGGCGCAGCCGCTTGCGGGTCTTCGACGGACGTTGCAGCCGTTCGTCTTTCCACAATCGGTGCGTGCGTTTGGGATTGACCACGAGGCCTTCTGACTTGGCGATGGCGTGCGCCTTGCGCCAGCCCCACCGCGGATGGCTGATGGCGATCTCCCGCAGTCAGGCGCGCAGCCGCTGTTCGACGCCATCGGGTCGTTGCGGCCCATACTGCTGCACCGAGCGGTGTTGGCCGACCACCCGGCAGGCACGCCGCTGCGAGACCCCGAACCGCTCGACGAGCATCACCACCGCTCGCCGCCGACGGTCGGGGCTCACCAGTTTCCCCGGCTCATCTCCTTGAGCATGTCGATGTCGAGGGCCTGCTCGGCGACCAGCTTCTTGAGCCGCTGATTCTCCCGCTCAAGCTCCTTGAGCCGTTTGGTGTCTTCGGCTTTCATCCCGCCGTACTGATTTCGCCAGCGATGCCAGGTCTGCTCACTGACCTCCAGATGCCGGCAGACCTCCCCGAGGTCTTTGCCCTCACCGAGCAGCCGTTCACCCTCACGAAGCTTGCGGACCACCTGCTCCGGTGTATGCCGTCGACGTGCCATGAATCGAGTCCTCCTCGCCCCAATTCTGGGGCATCGGACTCCCACAGGAACTTGATCAACCAGGGGGTAACTGGTAGCCCGAGCCGGCCTGTTCGCACAGCGACACCAAGGTCGCGTACGCCGGTGCCATCCGGGCAGCAGAAATGGCACACCACGCCGCTGTGCGACTAGGTGCGACTAGGTGCATAGCACTGCGGTCTGACGGGCGTGCCAAGTGGTTGACGTGTATGTGCAACGTCTAGTATCAGTAATCAAACGCTTTGTCTGGAAGCGGTCCAGAACCGCCGCGACAATGCGAACGGCAGCCCACACGGGGCATTACATGGAGGACACCTTGAGGAGACGTCCGTGACGTACACAATTGCCGAACCCTGCGTCGACATCAAGGACAAGGCATGCATTGAGGAGTGCCCGGTCGACTGCATCTACGAGGGTGCTCGGATGCTCTACATCCACCCCGATGAATGCGTCGACTGTGGGGCTTGTGAACCGGTCTGCCCTGTCGAAGCGATCTACTACGAAGACGATGTGCCCGAACAGTGGAGCCAGTACACGCAGATCAACGCCGACTTTTTCGTTGAGCTGGGGTCGCCGGGTGGTGCGGCCAAGGTCGGCATGACCGAGAACGATCCCCAAGTGGTGAAGGATCTGCCACCGCAGGGCGAAGGCGACTGAGCGCGCCGGTGCTGCAGAAGCCCGGGATGGGCCGACTGGGGGTACCACCCGCTCGCAGGGGAGTGTCGGCCTCCCTGCCGGATTTCCCTTGGGACACGTCGGCCGAGGCGGAGGCGCTGGCCGGGTCCCATCCGGACGGCATCGTCGACTTGTCCATCGGCACTCCGGTAGATCCGGTTGCGCCGGTGATCCGAGAGGCGTTGGCGGCCGCCAGTTCCGCGCCGGGCTATCCGGCAACCGCCGGTACTGCGCGGCTGCGTGAAGCGGCAGTGGCTGCCCTTGACCGCCGCTTCGGCATCACCGGGCTGACCAAGGCGGCCGTGCTGCCGGTGATCGGTAGCAAAGAACTCATCGCCTGGCTACCGACCCTGCTGGGCCTGGGCCCAGCGGATGTGGTCGTGGCGCCGGAACTGGCGTATCCGACGTATGACGTCGGCGCCCGGCTGGCGGGAGCGCAGGTGCTGCTCGCGGACTCGCTGACCCAGTTGGGCCCGCAATCGGTGACACTGGTGTATCTGAACTCCCCGAGCAACCCGACCGGGCGCGTGCTGGGCGCCGAACACCTGCGCAAGGTGGTGGGGTGGTCGCGCGATCGTGGCGTTGTGGTGGCTTCCGACGAGTGCTACCTGGGATTGGGCTGGGATGCCGAGCCATTGTCGGTGCTGCATCCGTCCATCTGCGATGGCGACCACACCGGGCTGCTAGCGCTGCACTCGCTCTCGAAGAGCTCGTCGCTCGCGGGATACCGGGCCGGTTTCGTCGCCGGTGATCCCGCCCTGGTCGTCGAACTGCTGGCAGTACGCAGACATGCCAGGAATGATGGTGCCGACGCCGGTGCAGGCTGCCATGGTGGCCGCGCTGGACGACGACGATCACGAAAAGCTGCAGCGCGAGCGGTACGCGCGGCGGCGGGCGGCCCTGTTGCCGGCGCTGCGCTCAGCCGGTTTTGCTATCGACTATTCGGAAGCAGGACTCTACTTGTGGGCCACCCGCGGTGAGCCATGCCGGGACAGCATCCGTGGTTGGCCACGCGCGGCATCCTGGTGGCGCCCGGCGAGTTCTACGGCCCGCGCGGTGCACAGCATGTGCGGGTTGCGCTGACCGCCACTGACGAGCGCGTCGCCGCCGCGGCCGGCCGCCTCGCTTAGCTTGCGCACCCGCGTGGAGGGGGCGGGCGGCAGAATGCATCGAAGGCGTTGCCAAGTGCTTCCTTAGCGCTCAACCTCGGGTAAAGAATGTGGTCGTGACAACTTCGACTGGCAAGCAGCGTATCCCGGCGACTGTCGGGGACATAGCCAAGCGCGTCTTTCTGGGAAAGCCGCTGATTACCGAGAACCTGACATCCGAGAAGTTGTCGAATCCCGTTGCGCTTGGGGCACTTTCACCGGACGCAATCTCATCGACCGCATACGGCCCGGAGCAGATCTTGATCGAACTGCTGCCCCAGGCCGGGCTGGCGGCGTTGGCGCGCGGGAGAATTTCGGACCCCGGGTCGCGCAGGTCGCGGCCGCTGCACTGTTGATCGACTATGTGGTCACGGTGGCAGTGCAGTCGGCGGCTGGAACGGTGGCGGTGGTGTCGGCGATCCCGGTGTTGGGTCCCTACAGCCTAGCCATCACGGTTGGCGTGGTGCTTGTCATCTGCTACCTGAACCTGCGTGGCTTAAAGGAAGCGGGAATGCCGTTCGCGGTGGCGACCTACTCCTTCATCGCCATGATCAGTCTGACGATCGTGGTGGGTGTCATTCGCGAAATATTTTGGGAATTACCGGTGTACGACCCGCATCACCTGGCCGGAACGGTGCCGGTACAGCAGGGCAACGGCTTGGTGATGGGCGCCACGATCCTGACCTTGCTGCGTTCGTTCGCCAACGGGGGTTCGTCATTGACCGGGGTTGAGGCGATTTCCAAATACAGTCGACGTCTTCCGAAAGCCGCAGGGCGTCAACGCACGTCGAGTGCTCACCGCGATGGCCTGCATTCTCGGGTTCTTGCTGGCCGGTGTCGCCTATCTCGCGTACGTCACTCATGCAACGCCGTATGTCACTGAATATCCATCGGTCTTGTCGCGGGTCGGTCGTGCGGTCTTCGGCAACGGACCAATCGGCGATATCTTCTTCGTCCTCGTCCGTGATCGAGCGCCGGTTCGCGCTGCCCGAGGTGTCGCTGGCCGAAGTCGCGGTGGCGGTCTCCGGTGGCCGGTTGTTGGCGTCGGGCTGGCCCGGGGAGTGGGTGCAACACGAGTCGACCCTGCCGCCAAGGCAGATGAGGCCGTAATCCTGTGCGCTGTCGTGTGTTTAAAAGACAGCAAAGGAGGCGGCCGGTGGTGGTCGGCGATGATGAGGCGAGGGTGCGGGCCGAGCGGGCCCGGGTGATCGGATTGTTCCGGTACCAGTTGATCCGGGAGGCCGCCGAGCCGGCGCACTCCACCAAGGAGCGGGGAAAGATAGTGCGCGAGTTGGCGTCGCGCGAGCACACCGACCCGTTTGGGCGGCGGGTGCGGATCTCGCGGCAGACCATCGATCGGTGGATTAGGGACTGGCGTGCCGGCGGGTTCGATGCGCTGGTGCCCAGCCCGCGCCAATGCACGCCGCGCACCCCGGCCGAAGTGCTGGAGCTGGCGGTGGCGCTGCGTCGGGAGAACCCCGCCCGCACCGCCGCGGCGATCCGCCGGATCCTGCTCACCCAGTTGGGCTGGGCGCCCGATGAGCGGACCCTGCAACGCAACTTCCACCGGTTGGGGCTGACCGCCGGCACCGGTTGCGGGTCGGCGCCGGTGTTCGGCCGGTTCGAGGCTGAGCACCCCAACGACCTGTGGACCGGGGATGCGCTGCACGGCATCGCGATCGCGGCCCGTAAAACCTATTTATTCGCGTTCTTGGATGATCATTCCCGGCTGCTGCCCGGCTATCGGTGGGGGTATGCCGAGGACACCGTGCGGCTGGCCGCCGCACTGCGCCCGGCGCTGGCTTCGCGCGGCGTCCCCAAGGCCGTGTATGTCGATAACGGATCGGCCTATATAGACACGTGGTTGTTGAGGGCGTGCGCGAAACTCGGTGTGCGCCTGGTGCATTCGACACCGCATCGGCCGGAAGGGCGAGGGAAGATAGAGAGGTTTTTCAGGACCGTGCGTGAGCAGTTCCTGGTCGAGATCACCGGCGAGCCCGACGTCGCCGGACGCCACCACGTCGCCGATCTGGCCGAATTGAACCGGCTCTTTGCGGCCTGGGTCGAAACTGTCTACCACCGCACCGTCCATTCCGAAACCGGGCAGACCCCGCTGGCCCGCTGGTGCGCGTCTGGCCCGGTCGGCCTGCCCGCCCCGGAGGCGCTCACCGAGGCGTTTTTGTGGGAGGAGCACCGCCGCGTCACCAAGACGGCGACCGTCTCGTTGCACGGCAACAGCTACGAGGTCGACCCCGCACTGGTTGGGCGCAAGGTGGAGCTGGTATTCGACCCGTTCGATTTGACCCGCATCGAGGTGCGTCTGGCCGGCGTGCCGATGGGGCTAGCGATCCCGCACCACATCGGGCGGCACTCGCACCCCAAGGCCAAACCCGAAACCCCGTCGATACCACCGAAACCCACTGGTGTCGACTACGCGCGGCTGATCGAGACCGCGCATCAGACCGAACTGGCCCGCGGCGTCAACTACGCCGCCCTGACTGGGGCCGACCAGATCCCCGGCCAGCTCGACCTACTCACCGGCGAAGAGGCCCAACCCCGATGATGGACAACCTGATCTCCTACTACGGTTTCTCGCGCACGCCGTTCGGCCGCGACCTGGCCCCCGGCATGCTGCACCGCCACAGCGCCCACAACGAAGCCCTCGCCCGCATCGGCTGGTGCATCGCCGAACGCCGCATCGGCGTGATCACCGGCGAGGTGTCCGTGTAAAGGTTCAAGACATGTTGGACGGCAGGGGTTCTAGAGATCCTTGACGGGTTCAGCAGATCTTTGACGGTCTGG
>NZ_MVIJ01000093.1 GCF_002086735.1 Mycobacterium scrofulaceum
ACCCACATCACGGACACCGTCCACGACACAAACACCCAGATCACGCCCCCAAACAGTCGAGCCCGCCCAAGATAACGATCGCCCGCTTCAGTTCTCGTATCTCTTGCTCGAGCTCTTTGACCCGCTGTGACTCCGCAGTGGACACCCCAGGTGCATACCCGTCGTCGATATCGGCCTGACGCACCCAGGAGCGCACCGACTCGACCCCGTAGCCGAGCTGGCGGGCTACCCGTGACACCGTTCCCTGCTCGGTGCCCAACTCGGCACGCAGTGCCCGCACCATCCGCACTGCAGCGGCCTTCTCCTCCGGGCTGTAACGACGCGCCGTGGGCTTCCCAGACGACTGTTCCTTCGGCATACCTGCATCCTCGTTTCCAAGGTCAGGAGCCTCCGGGATTTCCAGGGCGATTCACACCTCGGCAGTCTTGCCGGAGAATCCCGGAATGCTCATCAGCAGTTCCCGGGTGAGGCGAAAGGGCGCCATCGCTTCCTCGATGCGCTCATCGAGGCGACCGATATCGGCGGTGTGAGCATCGATGCGGTCAAGGAACAACCGGGACATAAACGCGTGATGCTCACTGAACCGGCCGATCAACGCCTCGGTCAACGCCGGGATCTTGCGGCGCAGCGTCCGCTTGGCCAGATCGGCAATCATGGCTGGATCGTTCTGGCCGGCGATCAGCGCCTCGAGCATCGCTCGTCCGGACACTCCGGTGATGTCGGTGGCCACCGAGGTGAGTTTGATCCCGGCGTCTTCGAGCAGCTTCTCCAACCGCATTACCTCGCGCGAGCATTCCCGGGTGATGTGCGTGCGTGCGTGGGTCAGATCCCGCAGCGCGCGAATTGTCAACGGCAATCGAAAACTGATCAGGAGTCGGCAAGCACTGGTCAGTATTCACTTGCCGCCGACACGAATCGGCGGCGGCGGCACCAACGACGCCGTCACCAGCCCGTGAGCCCCGAGATCGGCCAGCCACGCAGCATCAGACACATCGGTCTTGCGGCCGGGCACATTGCGCACCCGCGACGCATTGATCAGCATCATGTTCAGCTCATCGTCGAGCAGGTAGTAGAACGGTTTCCAGTAGTCGCTGGTGGACTCGATCACCACACACGTGACCTTCTGCGCGATAAGATGCTCACGCAACGCCAGGATCTGTGATGTCATGGCACCCCATGTCGTCACTGTCGACGACGCTCCTCTGCGTCCATGGCCCTGAATCCGCACACAGACCTTCGCGTCTTTCTTCGAGCAATCGATTCCCGCGCACCGCGGGTGCACCACATCCATCGAACTCACCGCCTCCCAACAGGATTGACAAAGGGGCGTGTTCCGGGGAGATGTCGGCGTCGTCTGAAAACTGACCCCGTGTCGCCGTTGACAGGAGAGCGGGATGAAACAGAATTCTGACACTCGTGCTCGACGGCAACATTCCACGGTCCCCGTGGATGGGGGGCTCTCCACCCTCAGGCTAATTTGCGGGCTCACAGGCAACATAGTGCAACCGGGGTCAACCGAAACACCTTCCAGCATGAACCGTCGGCCGCCTGGACGCTGAACCCAGCGCAGGCCCCGTTCGGAACCGCAACTGGCTCGCGGAATTTTCGATCACCACGGTGAGAGCGAAGCGCGCCCGAGAAGCTAGTTTGATAAAGTCGGGTCGACCGCTCCGGCCGTGGTGAGCACGGTTTTGCGGCCGCGCCCGTTGCGGGAGTTGCCCGAGCCATAACCAGCCGGATCGCCGTACTCATAGCCCAGGTGATCAGCGATCTCGACATCCAAAGCGCGTTGGAGCACCGCCTTGGTCATCTGCGCCAACAGCCCCTCAGGTGGAGGCGTGGTGGTCGAACGAGCTGGCCACCGCACGGCGGATCGACTGGTTCAACCACCGCCGCCTGTATGAATACTGCGGCGATGTTCCGCCAGCCGAACTCGAGGCCGCCTATTACGCTCAACGCGAGAGAGCAGCCGCCAGCTGAGCTCTCACATCAGAAAGTCTCCGGACTCACCGAGACAGTCCCCGTTGGATTATCCGGCGATGAGCGGATTTGTGCGGTGCTCACCGTTTCCTCGGTTTGAGCCAGAAGCCATTTCGGAAGTGCTTTGGTGTGATGTCGAGGCCGGCAGAGTTGCCGGCCGGGATGCTTTGGTCGTGAAGCGCAGACCGTCATCGATCTTGCCGCGGCGTATTTGACGGACATCGAAGAGGTAATTCTGCTTTGCTTTCCATGGACCGCGGGATCCAGACTTAGGGAGTTGATCCATCGCGCGTTGGAAGTAGCCGGGCGCAAAATCCGTGAACGGCAGTTCCTCGACATCCTCGCCAGGGTGGGGAGCTACGACGGTGTCGTAGCCGTGCGCATCCATGTAGTTGAGTAAGCGACAGACGTATTCAGACACCAGGTCTGCTTTCAGTGTCCAGGACGCGTTGATGTAACCGATAGTGAACGCCATGCTCGGGACGTCGGATAGCATCATGGCCTTATAGGTCATCGACTTCGCGACGTCGACGACCTGGCCGTTACGGGTAATCTTGGCGCCGCCGAACAGCCGCATGTTCAAACCGGTCGCGGCGACAATGATGTCGGCCGTCAACTCCTGACCCGAGGAAAGCTTGATCCCGGTCCTGGTGATGTGGTCGATAGTATCGGTGACTACATCGGCCTTGCCGTCCCGAATGGCCTTAAAAAGGTCGCCGTTAGGGGCCAGGCATATCCGTTCATCCCACGGGTTGTACTTCGGCCCGAAATGCTTATCCACGTCATAGCCTGCGGGCAGCTGGTGCTTAGCCCAAGCGATCAGCGCTTTTCGCATGGAACGGGGAAAGCGACGCGCCAGTCTGTACTGCGCCACAGCTAACAGGATGTTCTTCCAGCGGTTGACGAAGTCCGCGCTCCTTGTCGGTAACCACTTGATGAGCTGCACGGCAATGGGGTCGATGTTTGGCAGCGATCCGATGTAAGTCGGTGAACGCTGCAGCATCGTTACCTGGCCAGCGCCTGAATCCACGAGGGACGGAATAAGGGTCACTGCGGTAGCACCGCTGCCGATGACGATGACGTTCTTACCCGCATAATCGAGGTCTTCGGGCCAGTTCTGCGGGTGAACAATAATTCCTTCGAAATCCTTCTCGCCCCGGAATTCTGGACGATACCCCTGGTCGTAGTCGTAGTAGCCGCTGCACGCAAACAGGAACGCGGCCGTGATCTCGGTCGTCTTTTGGCGGTCCCCAGCCACCTTGATCGTCCAGCGCCTGTCGGCGTCCGACCAGTCCGCAGACAATACCTGGCTACCAAACCGGATGTGGTTGTCGATGCCGCTCTCGGCGGCAGCTTCCCAGAGATAATCCTTGATCGTGGCGCCATCAACGGTAAAGCGCGGCGAGTGCCACGGCTTGAAACGGAACCCGAAGGTGCACATGTCGGAGTCCGATCGGATGCCCGGATACTTGAACAGGTCCCATGTACCACCCAGATCAGCTCTGCGCTCTAGAACTACATAACTCTTGTTGGGACAGCGCTCCTGCAGATGCCAGGCAGCGCTGATACCGGAAATACCCGCACCCACAATCACAACGTCAAAGGATTCGGACATAAAACTGCTTGCTCCCTTCTTGGCGACGGTCTCGGTGAAATTCGGTTCACTTCAGGTAGCCGACCAGGGCCCCCTTGGTGCCGAAGAGTTCCTCCTGCCATTGCTCGAGCAACGCGTTGGTGTCGATGTCGTCGGGATGAAATCCCGGTCGCAAGTATTGCCTGAGCTCTGGGATCAAACCCCGAAATATCGGACCGCGGTAGACCCGATAGGTCTCACGCACCAGTCGCACTGGCTGACGGCACGCTTCGGGATCCCGCGCCACCGAATACGCCAGCGTGCCACTCATGAGGAGGAGCAGAAGGGGGATCATTACCGCCATCACACGTCGACGCACCCGCTCGGTACCCCCCACCGAGCGGAATACGTCAAAGGCAACCGACTTGTGCTCAAGTTCCTCCAGCGCATGCCACTTCAGGAGATTCCACACCTCCGCATCACCCGGGATCGCCCGGAAGTCCTCATCGCCGAGCAGCCGCTCAGCAAGTATCGCGGTGAAGTGTTCTGCGGCTGCTGTCACCGCCAGCGGAATCCGGGCCGGCAGCACCTCCTCGATGCGTTTCACCCAATCAACAAACTTTTCGGAATCCCACCACCCAATCGGATACCCCATGTCAACGAGCTTGTCATTGAGCGCCCGATGCTGCTGGCCATGCACCGATTCCTGACCGATAAACCCGGCCACCCGCTTCTTCAACCCAGGATCGGCGATCTCATCGGCAAACCGGCGCACCGACCGAATGAACAACTCCTCCCCCGGCGGGAACGACCCCGACAAGTTCGCCCACAGGTGGCTGAAGATGATGTCGTCATCGAAGAAATACTTGCTGCCCTCGCCAAAGGGGAAACGTATCCGCCGGGTTCTCGGATACCGAGACCCCACACTTGCCGCACTTGCAGTGGTCACTGCCCCTTGTCCTATGTCTCCGTCGACCATGACAGGCTGCCCTTCCTCGAACATCCAGTTTCGGATACCGATAGTATCGGGTGTAGACGTGGTGCTACAAGTCAAATGTCCCGCTCGCTCGCTTGGGGAGACGCGGGCGCAGAAAGCGCCATGCCCGGGGTACGCAGATGCGCCTGAAGCGGGTGTGGCTGTTGACTTCCATTTCGATGGCACCACTGACCGCCGCCAGATCAAAGATCGTCTCGATCATCGACGAACACACCCGCAAATGCGTCGACGGTCGGGTGGCGCGCGGCATCACCGGCGAGGACCTGGTCCTCGAATTTGACCGCCTGGCCAGACAGCGTGATACCCGCCCGACGGCGCTGCGGTGGAGCAATGATCAGGAACCTAATAGCTTTGTAGGGCACTGGACGATTCCTGATCAGAACTCGGGGCTAGACCCCCTTCCACAGGCGGGAACGCCGGCTGCTCTGCGACCTTCCGAGTGAGCGGTCGGCCAGCGAGTGTCGACGGAACGCCTGACCGATACCGGGGTCGGCTAGACCTGCCGGGAGAACGGCGAGGTCGGCGTGTCGTGACCGGCTGCTCCTCGGAAGGGGTTGGGGTGGGGAACGTGGTTCGAGCCCGCCTGCACGATCGACACCTCATCGACGGGGAGCCGTTGAGCTCTGACAAAGACTGGGGGTCGTGCGGGTTGCTGGGGTCGCGAACGGCTCAATCGGAGGTCAGGCCATCAGAGCCTTGCTATTAGGGCGCCGCGCGTTCTCACAAAGGGTCACGCACCCAACACATTTCGACAACCAAGGAGGTAAATTTGTCCATGGTCACGTGTGGGATCGACTGGGCCCAGGATCATCATGACGTCGCGCTGGTGGATGCCGACGGTCGGCTGGTCGCCAGACGGCGCATCCCCGAGTCGGTCGCCGGATTCGCCGAACTGACCGCCATGCTGGCCGATGCCGACGACGACCCTGAGGATCCGATCCCGGTCGCGATCGAGACCCCGCGCGGGTTGCTGGTCGCCGTGTTGCGGGCCAGCGGTCGACCGATCTACCCGATCAACCCGATGTCGGTGGCCCGCTATCGGGAACGGACGTCGATGTCGGGCAAGAAGTCTGACCACGGCGATGCGGTCACGCTGGCCAACATCCTGCGTACCGACATCGACCAGCATCGTCGGTTACCCGCCGACACCGAACTGGCGCAATCGATCACCGTGCTGGCCCGTGCCCACCAGGACGCCACCTGGCGGCGTAACCGGGCCGGCAACGAACTGCGGTCGCTGCTGCGGGAATATTTCCCGGGTTTCCTGCACGCCTTCGCCGACCGTCCCGGCGGAATCACCGCACCCGAAGCTCGTGCGGTGCTCGCCATCGCTGCCACCCCGGCCAAGGCGGCGCGGCTGTCAAAGCCGCAGATCACCGCCGCCCTGCGCCGCGCCGGACGCCAACGCGGCCTGACCACGCTCGCGGCGACAATCCACCAGCAGCTGCGGCTGCCGCAGCTGCGACACCCCGCCCCGGTCGAAGACGCCTTCGGTATCCAAGCAGTCGCATTGCTGGCCACCCTCGACGCTGAGTGCGCCAACGTCGACCGGCTGGGCGAGGCCACCGCCGCCACCTTTGCCCAGCACGCCGACCACAGGATCATCACCTCATTTGTGGGGGTCGGCGACCTTACCGGTGCCCGCCTGCTCGCCGAAATCGGCGACGACCGAACACGATTCGCCGACGCCCGAGCATTGAAGGCGTTCGCCGGGTCGGCGCCCGTCACCAAAGCCTCTGGGCGCAGCATCCGCATCACTCACCGGCACGTGAAGAACAACCGACTTGCCGCCGTCGGATTCGTCTGGGCGTTCATCGCGGCCGGCTGCGAAGGACCCACCCGCGCTCACTACCTGACACGCCGCGACCACGGCGACCGCCACCCCGCAGCCCTGCGCCACCTCTACAACCGCATGCTCGGCCAGCTCTACCACTGCCTGCAAACCAGCCAAACCTACGACCCAATCAAGGCATACCGACCACCCCCGACGCACCCCACACGAGCCGCCGCTTGACTGTTAACAAGATCGGAGGTCTGTGGGTGCGACGCGATGTCGCGCATGTGAGTGAGCTCGTGGAGTGGAGGTCGGCGATGCCGGTCGCGTAGTTCTCGGTTGGTGTTCGTGACCGATCCCCGCCCTGACGTGCGTCGACGGGTCCTGCCCGTGGGCGTGCGAAGCTCAGGGAAGAAGCCCAAGGGCCCCCGTTCCGTCTGGGGGAACGACCGGGCGAGGGAAGGCCGGACGGGCGAATGCGAATGAACCCTTGATGACGCCTCGTTATTTGAAGCCCGGGAAGACGGGTTGAGAACCCGGGTGATAGGACCCGGCCGCTGGCAGTGGCGGCAAGCGGCGACCGGAGGCCACAGGCCGGTCGTGCGAACACCGCTGGTCTCGGGGTATAGAGGGCGCCCTCCCCGGCCGTATCTCGTATGCGCGGAACGTGGAAACCCCGTCGGGTCCGGCCTTCGGGCCGGTAGGCCGATCGTGAGAGGGGCGGAATCCCTCGGCGGGAACAGGATGCTCAAGAAGCGAATGCCGATGGCCGAAAGGCAGCGGGACCTGTGGTCGTGGTGCCGCCGCTCCTCCTGGGCGGCGATCATGGGGAACCGGTCGGATACCAGCGTGGTGGCTGGGCTCGAAAGGGCGCTGACGTGGGCAGGTGAGCCTTTGAAATACCGAGACCGAGGGCCTTGCGAACCGGAAGGGCAAGTTGGACACCGTAGAGGTGAACGGACCGGAGGGCGTTTTCGATTGGACCGTCGTGGATTGGCGTGTCCATGAGGAAAACGTAGCGAGGTTGCGGCGCAGGATCTTCAAGGCGACGCGGGAGCAGGACTGGGCCTCGGTCCGGTCGCTGCAGAAACTGATGCTGGGTTCCTGGTCGAACACGTTGGTCAGTGTGCGACAGGTGACTCAGCGCAATGCTGGGCGTCGAACGGCCGGGATCGATGGGGAGGTTGCCCTGTCGCCCGAGGCGAGAGCGAATATTGCGGTGCGAGTGCATGATTCGCGGTCGTCGTGGGAGCCCTTGCCGGTTCGGCGTGTGTATATTCCGAAGGCCAACGGAAATCAGCGTCCGCTCGGTATCCCCGTGGTGATGGACCGCTGTCATCAGGCGCGGGTACGCAACGCGCTGGAGCCCGAGTGGGAGGCTCGGTTCGAGGCCCGTTCCTACGGGTTTCGCCCGGGCCGTAGCTGTGCCGATGCGATCCAGTCCCTTTTCCTCACGCTCAAAGGGCCACGAGCCCAACGGGCATGGATTCTGGACGCCGATTTGTCGGCCGCGTTCGACAGAATCGACCATCCTCGGCTACTCGACAAGCTGGGGTCGTTCCCGGCCAAGGAAATGATCCGAAAGTGGCTGAAAGCCGGGGTGATCGAGAACGGCGGGTTCGCGCCGACCGAGGAGGGTTCTCCGCAGGGCGGGGTGATCAGCCCGTTGCTGATGAACGTGGCACTGCATGGCCTGGAGGAGGCCGCGGGAGTTCGTTACCGCAGTTCGACCGGTGTTTACGCCGGCGCGGCGATAGCGGGCAACCCGGTTCTGGTGAGATATGCCGACGATATGGTCGCCTGCTGCCATTCACGTGAGCAGGCCGAACACGTCAAGGCGCAGCTTGCCCGGTGGCTGGCTCCGAGGGGTCTGGTCTTCAACGAGGATAAGACGCGCATCGTCCACCTCGAAGAGGGATTCAGCTTCCTCGGATTCAACATCCGCTGCTACCGCCACGGTAGACGGCCGGGCAAGTTGTTGATCAAGCCGAGCCCGGAGGCGATCGAGCGTATCCGCAAACGGTTGGCCGAGGAGATGCGCAGGCTGCGCGGCTCCAACGCCAGGGCGGTGATCGCCCGGATGAACCCGATTATCCGGGGATGGTCCGCCTACTATCGAGGTGCGGTGTCCAGCAAGGTTTTCAGCTCGCTGGACCACTATATGTGGCGGCTCACCTCCGGGCGGGCGCGCCGACCGCATCCGAAGAAGCCGAAAAAGTGGATCGCACGCCGCCACTGGGGTCGGTTCAACAAGTTCAGGAACGATCAGTGGGTGTTCGGCGATCCCGAACGGCCGTTGGATGACCGCCGTGAAAACATCGCGTGTCTGGTCAAATTCTCCTGGACTCACATCGTCCGACACACGCTAGTCGCGGGCCGGGCGTCTCCCGACGCCCCGGAATTGGCCAGCTACTGGGCCGAACGACGGCGCAAGGTCAAACCCGCGCTGGACAGCTACAACCTGCGCCTGCTCGCCAAGCAGGACGGACGGTGCCCGCTGTGTGGCGATCATTTGTTGACCGTCGATCAACCCCCGCAGTCGCCCTCCGAATGGGAACGGTGGTGGTTAGGAGTTGTCAAGCGAGCCATCGCCGCCGAGCATCTCACCCACCACGGGCGGCTGGCCCGGTTGGACGAGACCCACCTGGTACACGCCTCCTGCCATCGCAGCCTTCGGGCTAAGTTGCGCGGGAGCCCAACGAATTACGCAGTTCCCGCAACGTCCTCGGGGCTTGCTTGAGCCGTATGCCGGGACGACTGGCACGTACGGTTCTGAGGGGGGACCGCCGCAGCAATGCGGCGGTCCTACCCGACATGAGCCTCGGTGAGGCAGCCTGAAGGGGCGCCGCCTTCCCGAGGGTGCTCTGAATTCGGTTTGTCTGATCAAGGACCGGCGTTGGCGCGCTGGTTGGGAAGGTACGCCCATGCTCACGGTAGTTCACGACGTCGACGAGTCCAACGACAACACCGGTTCGGGTCGCTCGTTACTCGATGAGGTCGTCCGCGATGGCGCCCGGCAAATGCTTGCGGCGGCGCTGGAGGCCGAAGTCGGCCTATATCGCGCAGTTCACCGATCAGGTTGACGAGAATGGGCATCGCCTAGTGGTGCGCAACGGCTACCACGAGGAGCGGACCGTGTTGACGGCCGCTGGGGCGGTGCCGGTCAAGGCCCCGCGGGTCAACGACAAGCGCATCGACGCTGACACCGGTGAGCGGTGCCGGTTTTCCTCCCCGATTTTGCCGGCGTGGGCGCGCAAGTCGCCGCAGATGACCGAGGTGTTGCCGCTGCTGTGCCTGCACGGGCTGTCCAGCGGGGATTTCGGCCCGGCGCCGGAGCATTTCCTCGGCACGGGCGCGGCGCTCTCGGCGACCGAGATTACTCGGCTGACCGCGCAGCGGCAGGACGAGGCCAAAGCCTTCGGCAAGCGTGACTTATCCAGCACCGATTACCTGTATTTGTGGGTGGATGGCATCCACCTCAAGGTGCGCCTTGAGGTGGAGAAACTCTGTTTGCTGGTAATGATCGGGGTCCGTGCTGATGGCCGCATGGAGCTCGTCGGGCTGGCTGACGGCTTCCGGGGATCGACTGAGTTCTGGGCTGAT
>NZ_MVIJ01000094.1 GCF_002086735.1 Mycobacterium scrofulaceum
GCGCCGTAGCCGGGCGGCGGCGCGCCGTAATTCGGGGGCGGCGGGTAGCCCGGGGGATTGTGCTCGCTGCCGTACGGGTCGGCCGGGGTGCCTGGATACTCGGGAGGCTGGCTCATGTCCGTCCTAGCTGTTGACTCAACCTGTGGGCACGCGCACACGGGAACTTAGCAAAGATGCCGGGGCGGCGCCCGGATTCGTTTTCGTGGTATGCCTGAAGCCGTGTCCGACGGTCTTTTTGACCTGCCCGGCGCGGCGCCGGTAAGCGATCACGGCCTGGGCGTGTCGGCCGGTGCGCCCCTGGCGGTGCGCATGCGGCCGGCGTCGCTGGACGAGGTGGTGGGGCAGGAGCACCTGCTGGCGCCCGGGTCGCCGCTGCGCCGCCTGGTCGAGGGCTCGGGTGTGGCGTCGGCCATCCTCTACGGACCGCCCGGCAGTGGCAAGACCACCCTGGCCGCGCTGATCTCCGGGGCGACCGGCCGCCGCTTCGAGGCGCTGTCGGCGCTGTCGGCCGGGGTCAAGGAGGTCCGGGCGGTCATCGACGTGGCGCGCCGGGCCCTCCTGAACGGCGAGCAGACGGTGCTGTTCATCGACGAGGTGCACCGCTTCTCCAAGACCCAGCAGGACGCGCTGCTGTCCGCCGTCGAGAACCGCGTGGTGCTGCTGGTCGCGGCCACCACGGAAAACCCGTCGTTCTCGGTGGTTGCGCCGCTGCTGTCCCGGTCGCTGATCCTGCAACTGCGGCCGCTGAGCGCCGACGACATCCGCGCCGTGGTGCGGCGCGCGATCGACGACCCGCGCGGGCTGGGCGGTCGCGTCGCGGTGACCGACGAGGCCGTCGACCTACTGGTGCGGTTGGCCGCCGGCGACGCCCGGCGGGCGCTGACCGCGCTGGAGGTGGCGGCCGAATCGGCTCAGGAAGCCACCGAGTCGGTCACCGTCGAGACCATCGAGCAGTCACTGGACAAGGCCGCGGTGCGCTACGACCGCGACGGCGACCAGCATTACGACGTCATCAGCGCCTTCATCAAGTCGGTGCGCGGCTCCGACGTCGACGCCGCGCTGCACTACCTGGCCCGCATGCTCGTCGCGGGGGAGGACCCGCGCTTCCTCGCGCGCCGGCTGATGATCCTGGCCAGCGAGGACATCGGCATGGCCGATCCCGGCGCCCTGCAGGTCGCGGTGGCGGCCGCGCAGACCGTGGCGCTGATCGGCATGCCGGAGGCGCAGCTGACGCTGGCGCACGCCACCATCCACCTGGCCACCGCGCCGAAGTCGAACTCCGTCACCACCGCGCTGGGGGCGGCGATGGACGACATCAAGGCGGGCAAGGCCGGCCTGGTGCCACCGCACCTGCGCGACGGGCACTACTCCGGCGCGGCGGCGCTGGGACACGCGCAGGGCTACCAGTACTCGCACAACGACCCCGACGGCGTCGTCGCCCAGCAATACCCGCCCGACGAGCTGGTGGGCACCGACTACTACCGGCCGACCGGCCGCGGCGCGGAGCGGGAGATAGCCGGGCGGCTCGAGCGGTTGCGGGCGATCATCCGTGGGAAGCGGGGGCGGTGATGACGAAGACGTTTACCGACGAGGAGATGGGCCGGCTGCTGGCGACCACCAAGGCCTACAGCGCCGTCATCCTCAAGCAGGGGCCGCGGTTCGGCGACGAGACGGCACCGGGGACCGTCTGGGAGCACGGGCGGCGCAACTTCGCACTGCGCGACGACGGCGTCATGCCCATCGTGTTGCCGGTCACCGACGGCTCCGACGTCTGCGGGCTCGCGGTGTTCGCGGCCACGGTCGAGGAGACCACCGCGATCATGGCCGAGGACCCCGGCGTGGCGAGCGGCGTCTTCACCTTCGAGGTGCACCCCTGCCGCGGATTCCCGGGCGACGCGTTGCCCTAGGCGCCCCGATGCGAAGCCCCGAGCGCGCGGCTGGCCGCACACTCGGCCTCGGCGCGCGGCTAGACTAGCTCGGGCACCCGCAGGTGGGCGATCGCCAGTTCGTACTCGGCGACGTCGACCACCTCGGCGCCGAGCTCCCGGACGCGCCTGCTGCGCAACTCGGTCGCGCGGTCGCGGTTGCGGGCCATCGCGTCCATCGAGTCGAACGTCGAGCAGGACACCGCCCGCCGGCACGCGGGGTGGTCGACCAGCAGGCTGGCGCTGCAGAACCCGTCGAGATCCTGCATCTCCGGCAGCACCGACATGCGGTAGAAGTCCACGGATCGGTTCAGCTGATCCGGCACCACCTTGAGCCAGGTGGCCCGCACGCAGGCCCCGGGGCGGGAGGGGTGGTCGCGGTGCAGCAAAGCGATGTCCCACTCCTCGACGCGGGCGCTGCCGTCGAACATCAGCGCGGCCCGGTCGCGGATCGGGGCGACCCGCTCGGCGCTGGCCCGCATCGCGTCGATGCTGTCCCACGAGCTGGTGGCGATGCAGGTTCCGGACTGCCGGTCGACCAACAGTGACAGTCCGACGCAGCCGTCGATCGCCGTGAGAGCCGGCATGACGACGTCGCGCATGTGCGCGATCCCGATGTCGACCGACAAGGGTTGCGCCTGGATGGTGGTAGAGCGTGCGTACACGGCCGACCTCCTCTGTCGGGGCGGATAACCAATGTGCCCCGGTGGCGCCACCGGGGCCCATCAGTTACCTTCCTCCTGCCCGGTGCTCGCCGCAATGCCCCCATGTGGCCGGCCTCACAACGATTGCCCGGTCTTGAACAGGCCCGGTGGACGCGCCGTAGGCTTGTCCGGATGCATACCGACGTGCTGGACGTGGACACCTCCCGGCGCCGCATCGTCGATCTGACCGAGGCGGTGCGGGGCTTCTGTTGGTCGCGGGGGGACGGCCTGTGCAACGTGTTCGTCCCGCACGCCACCGCGGGGGTCGCCATCATCGAGACCGGCGCCGGCTCCGACGACGACCTGGTCGAGACGCTGGAGAGGCTGCTGCCGCGCGACGACCGGTACCGGCACGCGCACGGTTCGCCGGGCCACGGCGCCGACCACGTGATGCCGGCCCTGGTGGCGCCGTCGGTGACGGTTCCGGTCTCGGGCGGCGAGCCGATGCTGGGCACCTGGCAAAGCATCGTGCTGGTCGACCTCAACCGGGACAACCCGCAGCGCTCGGTGCGGCTGAGCTTCCTGGAGGGCTAGCCGTCCGGTAGTCCACCACTCAGCGAATAGGCTGGAATAGACGTCCACGCAAACGAGCAAGCACGGAAGAAGCGGACCCAACAGTGCAGACACACGAGATCAGGAAGCGGTTTCTTGATCACTTCGTGAAGGCGGGCCACACCGAGGTGCCGAGCGCATCGGTGATCCTCGACGACCCCAACCTGCTGTTCGTCAACGCGGGCATGGTCCAGTTCGTTCCGTACTTCCTGGGCGCGCGCACCCCGCCGTACCCGACGGCCACCAGCATCCAGAAGTGCATCCGCACGCCCGACATCGACGAGGTGGGCATCACCACCCGGCACAACACCTTCTTCCAGATGGCGGGGAACTTCTCGTTCGGCGACTACTTCAAGCGCCGCGCCATCGAGCTGGCGTGGACCCTGCTGACCAACGGTGTGTCCGACGGCGGCTACGGCCTGGATCCCGAACGGATCTGGACGACGGTCTATTTCGACGACGACGAGGCCGTTGAATTGTGGCAGGAGATCGCCGGCCTGCCGGCCGAGCGGATCCAGCGCCGCGGCATGGAGGACAACTACTGGTCGATGGGGATTCCCGGGCCCTGCGGCCCGTCGTCGGAGATCTACTACGACCGCGGCGAAGAGTTCGGCGTCGGCGGCGGCCCGATCGCCAACGAGGACCGCTACATCGAGATCTGGAACCTCGTGTTCATGCAGAACGAACGCGGCGAGGGCACTTCCAAGTCCGACTTCGAAATCCTGGGCCCGTTGCCGCGCAAGAACATCGACACCGGCATGGGCGTCGAGCGGGTCGCGTTCATCCTGCAGGGTGTGCACAACGTCTACGAGACCGACCTGCTGAGGCCGGTCATCGACCTCGTCGCGGCGCGGGCGCCCCGCGGCTACGACGTGGGCCGTCACGACGACGACGTGCGCTACCGGGTCATCGCCGACCACAGCCGCACCGCGGCGATCCTGATCGGCGACGGCGTCACCCCCGGCAACGACGGCCGCGGGTACGTGCTGCGGCGGCTGCTGCGCCGGGTGATCCGGTCGGCCAAGCTGCTCGACATCGAGGGGCCGATCGTCGGCGAGTTGATGGCCACGGTGCGCGACGCGATGGGGCCGTCGTATCCCGAATTGGTCGCCGACTTCGACCGGATCAGGCGCATCGCCGTCGCCGAGGAGACCGCGTTCAACCGCACCCTGGCGGCCGGCTCCAAGCTGTTCGACGAGGTGGCCGGCACAACCAAAGCCGCCGGGGCCAAGGCCATTTCGGGCAGCGACGCCTTCACGCTGCACGACACCTACGGCTTCCCGGTCGAGCTGACCCTGGAGATGGCCGCCGAGGCCGGCCTGCAGGTCGACGAGATCGGCTTCCGGGAGCTGATGGCCGAGCAGCGCCGCCGGGCCAAGGCGGACGCCGCCGCCCGCAAGCACGCGCACGCGGACCTGAGCGCCTACCGCGAGCTGGTCGACGCCGGCCCCACCGAATTCACCGGCTTCGACGAATTGTCCTCCGAGGCCAAGATTCTGGGCATCTTCGTCGACGGCAAGCGGGTGCCGGTCGTCACGCACGGCGCGCACAACGACGGGCCGGGCGCGCAGCAGGTCGAGCTGGTGCTGGACCGCACCCCGCTCTACGCCGAATCCGGCGGGCAGATCGCCGACGAGGGCACCATCAGCGGGACGGGCGCCGGCGAGAGCGCCCGCGCGGCGGTCACCGATGTGCAGAAGATCGCGAAAACCCTGTGGGTGCATCGGGTCAACGTCGAGTCCGGGGAATTCGTGGAGGGCGACACCGTCGTCGCGGCGGTCGACCCTCAGTGGCGCCGCGGCGCCACCCAGGGCCACTCGGGCACCCACATGGTGCACGCCGCGCTGCGACAGGTCCTGGGCCCCAACGCGGTTCAGGCGGGATCGCTGAACCGCCCCGGCTACCTGAGGTTCGACTTCAACTGGCAGGGACCGCTGTCCGACGAGCAGCGCACCCAGGTCGAAGAGGTCACCAACCAGGCCGTCCAGGCCGACTTCGAGGTGCACACGTTCACCGAGCAACTCGAGAAGGCCAAGGCAATGGGCGCGATGGCGATGTTCGGCGAGGCCTACCCGGACGAGGTCCGGGTGGTCGAGATCGGCGGCCCGTTCTCGCTGGAGCTGTGCGGCGGAACCCACGTACACAACTCGGCGCAGATCGGGCCGGTGACCATCCTGGGCGAATCGTCGGTCGGTTCGGGGGTCCGCCGGGTGGAGGCCTACGTCGGGCTCGACTCGTTCCGCCACCTGGCCAAGGAGCGCGCCCTGATGGCCGGGCTGGCGTCGTCGCTGAAGGTGCCGTCCGAGGAGGTGCCCGCGCGGGTGGCCGGCCTGGTGGAGCGGCTCAAGGCCGCCGAGAAGGAACTCGAACGCGCGCGGCTGGCGGGCGCGCGGGCCGCCGCGGCCAACGCCGCGGCCGGCGCGGAGCGCATCGGTAACGTCCGTGTGGTGGCGCAACGGATGTCCGCCGGGATGACCGCCGGTGACCTGCGCTCCCTGGTGGGCGACATTCGCGGCAAGCTGGGCAGCGACCCCGCCGTGGTGGCGCTGATCGCCGAGGGTGAGGGCGGCAGCGTGCCGTACGCGGTCGCCGCCAACCCGGCCGCCCAGGAGCTGGGAATCCGCGCCAACGACCTGATCAAGCAGCTCGCCGCGACGGTCGACGGCCGCGGCGGGGGCAAGCCGGACCTGGCGCAGGGCTCCGGAAAGGACCCGAGCCGCATCGACGCGGCGCTCGAGGCGGTCCGCTCGGAGATAGCGCGGGTCGGCTGAGTGGTCCCCGCACAGCATCGGTTGCCCGACCGCCCCGGCGACCCCGACCAGGACCCCGGACGGGGACGAAGGTTGGGCATCGACGTCGGCAGCGTGCGCATCGGGGTCGCCTGCAGCGACCCCGACGGCATCCTGGCCACGCCGGTGGAGACCGTGCGGCGCGACCGGTCCGGCAAGCACGTGCGGCGGCTGGCGGAGCTGGCCACCGAGCTCGGGGCGGTCGAGGTGGTCGTCGGGCTGCCGCGGACCCTGGCCGACCGCACCGGTCCGTCGGCGCTCGACGCCATGGAGCTCGCCGACACGCTGGCCCAGCGGATCGCGCCCACGCCCGTGCGGCTGGCCGACGAGCGCCTGACCACCGTCAGCGCGCAGCGATCGCTGCGCGCGGCCGGCGTCCGAGCCAGGGAGCAGCGGGCGGTCATCGACCAGGCGGCCGCGGTGGCCATCCTGCAGAGCTGGCTCGACCAGCGCCGCGCCACGCTGACGGCCGGGGAGCCCGCCGATGGTTGACAGCGGACGGCGGGAACGGGCCGAACCGGAGGCGGTCGGCCCCTCGGGCAGACGGAGCCGGGTCACCCGCAATCGGGCCGAGCGGGTGCGTCGCCGCCGGCGGTTCACCGGCAAGATCGTGCTCGCGGTCGTCGCCGTCGTGGTGCTGGTGGGAGTCTTCGTCGGCGCCAAACTGTGGCACACGGTGTTCGGCGCCGGGGACGACTACACCGGAAACGGCAAGCGCGACATCGTCATCCAGATCAAGGACGGCGACTCCACCACCATGGTCGGGGAGACGCTGCAGCACGAGCAGGTGGTCAAGACCGTGCGGGCGTTCGTCAACGCCGCGCACGGCAACAGCAAGATCTCCTCGATCCAGCCCGGCTTCTATCGGATGCGCACCGAAATCCCGGCGGCCGACGCCGTCGCGCGGCTGGCCGACCCGGAGAACCGGGTGGGCCGGCTGGTCATCCCGGAAGGCCGTCAGCTCGACGACACCACCGACATGAAGACCAACAAGGTCAATCCCGGCATCTTCTCGCTGATCTCGCGCGCCACCTGCGTGACCCTGGACGGCAACCAGCACTGCGTCGCGGTGGAGGAACTGCGCGCGGCGGCCACCAACAGCACGCCCGCCGCGCTGGCGGTGCCGCCATGGGCCGTCGAGCCGTTCACCGAGCTCGGCAAGGACCATCGCCGGATCGAGGGGCTGATCGCGCCGGGCACCTTCAACGTCGACCCCGCCGCCTCGGCCGAGACGATCCTGTCCACCCTGATCAGCGCGGGGGCCGTGGAGTACATGAAGTCGGGGCTGGTGGACACCGCCCAGACCATGGGCCTGTCGCCCTACGACATCCTGGTGGTGGCGTCGCTGGTGGAGCAGGAGTCCAGGTCGCAGGACTTCGCGAAGGTGGCGCAGGTCATCTACAACCGCCTGCACGCCCACCACACGCTGGAATTCGACTCGACGGTCAACTACCCGCTGGACCGCCGGGAGGTGGCCACCACCGACGCCGACCGCGCCCAGAAGACCCCCTGGAACACCTACGTGTCGCAGGGGTTGCCCGCGACGGCGATCTGTTCGCCCGGCGTCGACGCCCTGCACGCCGCCGAGCATCCCGAGCCCGGCGACTGGTTGTACTTCGTGACCATCGACGCCCAGGGGACGACGCTGTTCACCAAGGATTATCAGCAGCACCTGGCCAACATCGAGCTGGCCAAACGCAACGGTGTCCTCGACTCCGCCCGGTAGGGCGCCCGGCCCCGGCGCCGCGCGGAAAGCGGCGGTGCTCGGCAAGCCGATCGCCCACTCGAAGTCCCCGCAACTGCACCTGGCCGCCTACCGGGCGCTGGGCCTGCACGACTGGACCTACGAGCGCATCGAGTGCGACGCCGAGCGGCTGCCCGCCGTGGTCGGCGCGTTCGGGCCCGAATGGGTCGGCGTATCGGTGACCATGCCCGGCAAGTTCGCCGCGCTGCGCTTCGCCGACGAGCGCACCGAACGCGCCGAGCGGGTCGGCTCGGCCAACACCCTGGTCCGCACGCCGGCGGGCTGGCGGGCCGACAACACCGACATCGACGGGGTCGCGGGGGCGCTGGCGTCACAAGGGCTGGTGGCCGGCCGTGCGCTGGTGTGCGGATCGGGCGGCACCGCGCCGGCGGCCGTCCTGGGCCTGGCCCAGCTGGGTGTCGCCGCCATCGCCGTCGTCGCGCGCAACCCGGACAAGGCGGCCCGGCTGGTGGAGCTCGGCAACCGGGCCGGCGTGCCGACGCGGTTCGTCAGCCTGGACGGCGACGAGCTGACCGGCGCGGTGGGCGAGGCGGAGGTGCTGGTCAGCACGATCCCCCCCGACGTCGCGGCGCGGTACGCGGACACCCTGGCGGCCATCCCGGTGCTGCTCGACGCCGTCTACGACCCGTGGCCCACGCCGCTGGCGGCCGCCGTCGCCGCCGCGGGCGGCAGCGTGATCAGCGGCCTGCAGATGTTGCTGCACCAGGCGTTCACCCAAGTCGAGTTGTTCACAGGGCTCCCGGCGCCGCGAGAGGCGATGGCGGCCGCCCTGGGCTAGCGTCCCGGACGTCGGATGCCCCAGGTCACCGCCGAGCGTGGGGCCTACGGACGAATTCGCCACAGTTTTCGTACGTGGCCCCCACACTCGCGGCGCGTACAGGAGGACCCATGCGGCTTGGAGCGGTTGTGGCAGTGCTCGCATGGCTTTTGCTGGTGAGCGGCTACGACTTGCGCGAGCGCCGGCTGCCCAATCCGCTGACGCTGACCGGGGCCGGGGTGATCCTGGTGGCGGCCGCCGGGGCCGGGCGGGGCGGGGGGGGGGG
>NZ_MVIJ01000095.1 GCF_002086735.1 Mycobacterium scrofulaceum
ACGCACGGCCTACAACCGGAACAACCCGGTCCCATGCTCATGGCAAACCAGAGGTCCCATCACCCTGGCAGGCGACAACAAATGCGTCCGCCGCCGCGGGCAGTTGCTGTATGGCGCGGGAACCCTTGCGCACCACGGTGATCAGTTGTTGGCCTGGGTCGACATCGCACTGGCGAACCCCCAGCAGCTCGGACGCGCGGGCTCCCGTTGAGATCCAGAATGCAACCATTGCTCGGTCCCGATTCGACGGCAGCGCGGTGAACAGCGTGTTGAACCGATCGTCGGGTATCGCCCGCGGAATCCGCTGCGGCATTTTGGGGCGATAGCGCCCTACACGGTCGTGCTTCCAGGCCTCCATCGGGTTGTGGTGGGCATTCGCCCGCTCCGACCGACGTGCGATATCGAGGGGAAACGGATTCAAGATCGGTCCGGCACCGAGGTCACGCTGGAAGTCGTAGAAGCCGCGTAGCACCGTCTCGCTGTGAGCGATCGTCGCCGGGGCATACCCGGGGCCGAGGGCGGCCTTGCCCGTTACGGGGTTCGGCGGCCCAACCGACTCCACGGTTGCAACCACTTGGTCCGACGATGGCCTTCTCCGGTGTTTGACCGTCAGCTGAATCCAACAGCTGAAATCGCGCGCTTCGATCCGCGTCGCGCGGCGCCAATCGACATCGACCGCGCCGAGGAATCTCCACCACCGCAGCAAGTCCATGCCGTAGGAACGCAGCGTCGCTGGAGAACGCCCAGCCGCGAGCAGCTCCCGTAGAAACGCGGCCACTGATTCCACGACGGCGCCCTCGGCGTCGATCAACCGGTAAGGCTCACCCAGATCGCCGGTTGAGGCGAGCTCCCCACAGCGAGAAACAACAAGACGGGCTACATCCCTGGTTTGTACTGGCTCTTGGTTCATGGCCGAAAGCTATCGGGGCCGGCGCATTACGCCGCGCCACGCCACGCGGCTGGGCCAGTTAGTTCAGTCAACGGTGCGTTGGCGTGCGGGCAGCTCTGCTGCACCGGCAGTCCGCAGTAGCCGTTGGGTAGGGCCTGGGTGGCTCGGCCGAGGCGCTGTTTGGCCCAGGCGGCCGCGGCGATCGGACCGGACGGGTCGAAAATGATTGTGGTGCGGTGGATGTCGACCTTGCGGGCCGCCTCCCACTGGCGGCGCACGGTGGTGTCGTGCAGGCGGGCGTAATGCCCGGTCATCTGCGCGGAGTCGTGGTCCAGGATGCGTCGCACGACCTCTTGTGGGACGTCGCGGTTGATCAGCCGGGTGCCCAGGGTGTGGCGCCACTGGTGCGGGGTTAGGTGCACCGGCTGGCCGTGCTCGTCACGGATGTCGCAGACGGACAGCCAGCGCAACAGCGCCATCCGGTAGGTGGGGCTGGCGATCGGGTGGGTGCCGTCAATGTTCTTCGTCGGCCGTGGGAACAACACCGGCGTGCCTGCCGGCCAACGCTGGGCGGTGCGGTTGCGATGTTCGGCGGTGAGCTCGCGCAACTGCACGTCGATGGGCACCAACGCGTCGCGTTTCATCTTGTGGTTGAGGTAGCGCAGATACGGAGCACCTTCGGCGTCGGCGACCACACAATCGCGGCGCAGCCGTAGCGCATCGGTGATCCGTAGCCCGCAACGCATCAAGATGATCGTGATCAACCGGTGGGCAGGATCGGTGAATCGGGCGAGGTTGTCGGGATCCTCGAGCTGAGCCATGACCTGTTCGGCCAGTGCCCGAGGCAACCGTTCGTCGCGTTTCGGGTAGTCCTCGGCGAAGAACATCGCGTCTGCGGGAAGGTCTGTGTCCCAACGGTGTTGGCGAACGGCGGCGAAGAACCGGTTGAGCAGCCCGATATGGGTCCCGCGACGTTGGGCACCGATGGAGTCGCCGCGCAGGTTGGCCAGATAGCGCTCCAGCACCGGCCGGTCGATCCGGTCGATGCTCTCGACGCCGATGTCGGCGAGGAACCCGGCGAAGCGGGTGAGCACAACGACCGGCCTGCCGCCGCCGGCTTCCAGGCCCAATCCGGTCGACAGCCGCCACCGGGCCCACCGCTTGGCCAGATCCCGCAGCCACGGCTGCGGAATACCGCCGAACCGCAGCGTGCGGTCTCCGTCGTAGCCGAGCCGGCGCATGCGCCAGACATCGCGCGGGTATTCGGCGTCCCAGCCGCCGGCTTCGGCCAGGTCGGCGATCACCCGGGATGCGTAGCTGAGGAACCCACGGGAGCGAGTGTCATTGATCGTCGACCGAGCCCAGTCGTGCCAGATGTCCTCGTCGTGGTTGAGCAGGGAGCCCACGCCTATTGCGGCCAGTGCCTTCACGACGCGCATGACCACGTCCGGGGTCAGCTTGCCCTGCCGATCGTCGTGACGGCGTTGCAGCACGTACTGCAGTTCCAGCTTCAGCTGACCGGTCAGCCGGTCGAGCCGGATCTGCTCGCTGGCCAGCGGGGTTTCGGCGGCGAAGCGGTCGGCGAACTCGTCAATGTCGGGTCTGCCGTTGACCCTTCCAGGTATTGGTGTGGGTTTGGCAGAACGCAGACGTGCCCTGCGGCCAGAGCTCGCAATGCGGGATGCGGCAGGTCGCGCCCGGCGCTGGCTGCTTGAACGGCTGTGGTTCGGCCAGCCATCCCGCCAGGCTGGGGCGCCCGGCTCGTTCCCATCGTTGCGCGTGCAGCCCGCACATGCCGCCACGGGCAGAGCCGTAACCGCAACCGGGCACCCGGCAGCGCTGGTTGGGTTGTCGCCGCCGCCACCGCGGATCGGTCGACACGGCGAACCGCTCCAGCGACGGACGCCCCTCTTCATGCCACCGTTGCCGATGTCCTTCACACAGGCCGCGTCCACGGGCGGTTCGCTCGCACCCCTCAACCCGGCACTCGGCTCCACCAAACACCGGATCCTCGGGCCCGAATTCCAGTACATTGCTGCGGAATTCGTTGCGGACCTCGGCCATCAGCTTGCCCAGCAGCCCCGACGGGCCGGCAGGCTTGAGCGACGGCGCCCTCACAGCCGCACCTGCCCATCGGTGAACCAACCGGCCTGTTCCATGACCCGCCGAGCGTCCTCCACGGTGAGGTGCCCATACGTCGTGGTCGTCGTCGCCACGTGCGCATGTCCGAGCAGATGCGCGACCACCTCGATGCTGACTCCGTCGCGCAGCAGCCGGGTTGCGGCCGTGTGTCGCAGCCAGTGCGGGTCGAAGTCGATCCCGGTCCGCCGGCGCAGCCGCCGCACCAGGTCATAGACCGCGGCGTAGGTCAGCGGATGCCCCTGCGGACGGCCCCACAGGTTGACGAACACATAGTCGCTGTCCAGATCGCCGTACTCAGTGTGAAGGTAGTCGGCGAACAATCGGATCAACGCGCTGCTGACCGGGATCGTGCGGACGGTCTGTGACTTGGCGCGCGCGCCATTGGCGTTGTCGCGTCGCCGCACCGTTACTTCATGCTCAGCGGAGGCGATGTCGTTGTGCCGCAAACCAAGTACCTCGCCGATCCGCATCCCTTCTCCGGGGTTTCCTGACCTGTTGCGGGACGTTGCTCGATCTACATGATCGGGCGGGTTGCTCGGCGTTTCTCCGGGGGTGTGGTGCTCGTGGCTGGTAGTTGTTTGTGACTGTCGGCCCGAAAGTGAGAGCCCATGCGAGTATTCCCGGTGAGTTTGCCGTCCGGGCAACGGTATTGGACGGTGCTGGATGAGGACCTGCAGGTGGTTGATGTCGCCGATGCGTATCTGCGGCATCTGCGGTTCGGCCACGACGCGGCCGAGTCCACGACGAAGGCGTATGCGCATTCGATCGCGTTGTTCCTGCGCTGGTGTGCCCGGTCGGGCCGGTCCTGGCAGGCCGGTGTGGAGGGTTTCGCGTTGTTCATGACGTGGCTGGCTCACGCCCGGTCATCGGTCGATGACGCCGCGAGCGTGGTGGTGGCCGGACCTGGCGCTGCTGCGGTGCGGGGCCCGTCGCGGATCAACGGGGTGCTGACCGCGGTGCGGGGCATGGTGGTGCACGCGGTGGCGACCGGCCACGGCGCGGCGGGGCTGGTGTCGATGCTGTATGAGGTCGCCGATGACCGGGACCTGCCGGCGGAGGCCCGCGGCGAGGACGGGCGGATGGCGTGGCGGATGCGGGCCCGGCATCGGCTGCGGGAACCGGAGACGACGATCGATCGGGCCAGCGACGAGCAGATCGTCGCGCTGCTGCGGGCGTGCCGGTCGGCGCGGGACCGATTGATCGTGTTGTTGATGGCGCGGGGCGGGTTGCGCCGCGGGGAGGTGTGCGGGCTGCGGCGCAGCGATGTGCACCTGCTGGTGGACTCGCGGCGGCTGGGCTGCGATGTCGAGCGCGCGCATCTGCATGTGGTGCGCCGAGACGACAACCCGAACCAGGCCTGGGCCAAGTCGCGGCGGGAGCGGGTGGTGCCGCTGGATTTCCTTGTGGTGCAACTGTTCGACGTCTACGAGTTCGAACGCATGCGTGTCACCGGCGCCGCCGACAGTGACTTCGTGTTCGTTAACCTGTTCCGCGGCAGGATCGGTGCGCCGATGCGGCCGGATGCGATCGGCGAGTTGATGGCCGCGGCGTCCCGGCGGGCCGGACTCGACGTCGCGGTGCGGCCCCACCAGTTGCGACATGCCTTCGGCAGCAACGTTGTTGATGCCGGGGCCGGGATCGATGTGGTCGCCGACCTGATGGGCCACGCCGCGGTGTCCTCGTCGCAGGTTTACCTGCATCCGGACTCCTCCCGGCTGCGGGCCGCCGTGGATGCGGTGCCCAGTCCCCGCGAGCAGGCCCAGGTGACCCGGTGACCGCCGTGGGGCTGGCTGAAAGAATCGCGGTCGAGCAGGACTGCGGCGAGTCCCCGCACGTGTTGGACGGGGTCGTGGTGATCGGCACGGCCGCGCGGCTGGCGAGGATGCTCGACCGCAGGTTCTTGGACGAGGCGGGGTGGGATCCGCGGACCAGGGTGTTGTCGTTGCTCGCGGAGCATCGATTGTTGGGCCGGACGGTGTGCCGGGCCGAGGGATGCCAGAACACCGTGCAATCCGGTCTCACGGTGTGTCATCGGTGCTGCACGCGCCTGACTCGGCGGGGAATGAACACGGCCGAGATCGCCGCTGCCGCATGCCTGCCCGCCGAACCCGCGTCCGCGACGCGGTGCGCGGTGCCGGGATGCCGGTGTGTGCCGACGGTGCGGCACGCGGTGTTGTGCGAGCCGCACGCCAAGAAGTTCCGCCTGCGGCGACCGCCGGTGTCGATGCAGCAGTTCCTGGCCGACCCGCGAGTGCGGCCGTTGCCGCCGATGCCCGCGTGCGCGGTGGCCGCGTGCACCCGGCCCGCCGACAGCGCGCGCGGCTACTGCAACACCCACTACCAGCGCTGGCGTAGCGCGCTCGGTACCAACCCTGAGTTCGATTCGCATCGGTGGCAAGCCCAGGAATCGGGTGTGGCCGAGTGCGGGCGGGTGAACCTGCGCGCGCTGCCGGTGCTGGTGGTGGTCGAGGTGCTGTTCGGCGTTCAGCAGCGCGTCCGGGGCGGGGCGAAGATCACCGAGGTAGAGCTGCGGGTGCTCTGCGACGGGCTGCGCCGGCGACAGGCCGCCTCGATCACCACCGACCGGGCCGAGATCACCCGCAACAAGTCCGTGCGGTCGCTGCGGAGCGCCCTGACCCAGCACGTCCGGCGGGCTCTGGCCGATCCCGGCAGCGAACAGGCAAAGGACACATGGGATCTCGCGGTCTTCGGCCATCGCGGGTCTTTGTCGTTCACCGGGATCGGCCAGGCCTGGCTGGCCCAGTCCGTCAAGCGGTGGGCAGCAGAACAACTCCCGCGCCACCGAGGTCGCGGCGCCGCGAGAGTGCGCGGCAAGATCAACGCGCTGCGGCTGCTGTCGGAGTTCCTCGGCCGCAGACCCGATGGTGGACTCGTCGCTTCGGCGTTGGGCCGCAGCGACATCGAGGATTTCCTCAACCGACTCGCTTATCTGGAGTCCGTCGGCGAGATCAGCCGATACCGGCGCAACGGCATCTGCCGTGACATGCGCGAGGTGCTGGCCGGGATCCGCGCCCTCGGCCTGACCCGGCCGGGGCAGACAGCCGCCGGACTGGCCGGCGATTTCGCCATCGAGCGCGGCGATATCCCCGCCGAACCCGAACGCGGCGAACCCGGCCGCGACCTGCCACCGGAGGTCCTGGCCATCCTGTGCGCCCACCTCGATGCCCTCGAACCCGTCGAGGTGCGGGTCGCCACCCAGATCGGCATCGACACCGGGCGCCGGCCCGAGGACATTCTCGCCTTGCCGTTGAACTGCCTGCACCGCGACAAGGACGGATCGGCGGTGCTGGTTTACGACAACGCCAAGGCCAACCGTCTCGGACGGCGTGTGCCGATCGGCGAAGCTACCGCGAAAGTCATTGCCGCTCAGCAGGACCGGGTGCGGGCGATGTTTCCTCACACCCCGCCCGCAGAACTGACACTGCTGCCCACACCACGCCGCAACCCCGAGGGGCGAAAGCCGATCAGCATCGATACGCTCGACAACCGGCACCGCGAGTGGATCTCGACCCTGCCCGTGTTGCGCACCCGCGACGGGGTCGAGGTCGACAAGACCAAGGTCACGCCCTATGCCTATCGGCATTGTTATGCCCAACGTCACGCGGATGCCGGGGTGCCGATCGACGTTCTGGCCGAATTGCTCGATCACCGTAGCTATTCCATGACCCGGCGCTACTACCGCATCGGCGAGGACCGTCGCCGCGACGCCGTCGACACCGTCACCGCGCTCAGTTTCGACCGGCACGGCAACCGGATCTGGCGTGACGCGCGCATGCTGCTGGAATCCGAACGCGCCCGCCACGCCGTCGGCGAGGTCGCCGTCCCCTACGGCACCTGCACCGAACCCACCAACGTCAAGGCCGGCGGCGGGGCCTGCCCGGTCCGGTTCCGCTGCGTGGGCTGCGATCACTTCCGCACCAACATCGCGTTCCTGCCCGACCTGCAGGCCTACCTCGATGATCTGCTACGCACCCGGGAACGGCTGGCCGCCACCATCGACGGGGTCGATGACTGGGCCCGCGCCGATGCCACCCCCACCGACGAGGAGATCACCCGCATCCGGCGGCTGATCAACCGCATCAAAGCAGACGTCGCCGACCTCAACGAGACCGAGCAAGCCCGCATCGACGACGCGATCGCTATCGTGCGCCGTCACCGCGCGGCCCACACCGTCCCGCTGGGCATGCCCAGCCTCACCCCACCCGCACCGACAACCATCGCCTCGGAGGCCACCGCATGACCACCACCGCTACCACGTCGAATCACACACCCGCACAATCCGTCTCGTCGACAACACGCACCCGATCGATGCTTGACGGCCGGCGCGACGACTCGATGCGCCGACGCCGGCGCGTGCTGGCCGCGATCGACCAAGCCGCCGCCGCCGGCGACCGGCTCAGCGCCACCGCGATCGCCCGCGCCGCCGCCGTTGACCGCACATTCCTCTACCGACACCCCGACCTGCTCGAGAAAATCCATGCGCTGCAAGCAGATCCAGTCCCGAGTGAGCACACCGGCCCTGGGGTCACCCGAGCCTCACTGCAGGCCGATCTGCTCGCTGCCCACGAACGCGCCGCCCGGCTCGGCGCGCGCATCCAGCAGCTGGAGAAGCGGCTGTCCGAAGCGCTCGGTGAACAGACGTGGCGCGAGTCCGGGCTCGGCGCCCGCACCGATATCGACGCCCTCCACCAGCGCATCAGCCAGCTCGAGCAGCACAACCTCGACCTTAAGCAACAACTCGACGAACGCGAGGAAGACCTCGCCGCAGCCCGGGCGGCCAACCGCGAACTCATGGCCCGACTCAACACACCAACCCGGCTGCGATGACACGCGCGAGTCTGCTTGCACCACACCTGTTGCGGTGGATAGCATCTCCGACATCAGCTTCTGAGCTGCACAAACTCAGAGAATCACGCTGGCGCACGGGGGCCGAGCCCTGGAGAACATCCCGGTGTCGTAGAGCACGGCGAAGAGCAATCGGTCCCGCAACCGGCCGCAGCCGTCCAGGATCGCCTGCACCTCGTCCGGCGACAGCACCCGCGGCAGCTTCTTCGGCGTCTTCAACGCGATCACCCGCCTCGACCTCGGCGTGCCCTTGCTGATGTGGTGCAGGAACGGCTTCCAACCGCCGCGCGCGCCGCCGACCTGCCACGAGGTCAGCAGCTCACCGACATCCACCCCATCTCGTGCAGCGTGGGTGTAAAACGCCCCGACGGCCGAAAGTTTGCGGTTTACAGTCGATTCCGTGCAATGATGCGGCACCGACGGCAACACCGCGACCTGCCCATGCCGGGCCTGCAGCGGAAGCCGCAGCCAGGCCACGAACTCACCGAGATCGTCGAGCCGAACGCCCCGCCAGTCCAGACCACGCTCGGCGAGAAAACCGAACCAGTCCTTGAGATCGTGCGCGTATGCCTTGACCGTGTTCGGTGATCGCTCGATGTCGGTCAGATACGCCAGATACCGGTCGACCGGCGCTACCGGAGCATCGTCGTCGCCGAGAACGGTCCACGACTCACGCAACGAGACCGGCGAGATAACTCGTGCAATCTGAGTTGCGTCCAGCAGAGTGGTGTACGAGCCGGTGATGACCGGCGTGTCGTAGCCGGATGAATGAAGGTCATCGCGTG
>NZ_MVIJ01000096.1 GCF_002086735.1 Mycobacterium scrofulaceum
CAGGACTTCCCCCCGACGGGAGACCACCCCGGCCCGCGGCCGGTGTATCAGCCGCCCACCCAGTCGCGGCGCCTGCTGCTGGGCATCGTCGGCGCGTCGGCCCTGGCGCTGGCCGCGGTGGTGGCGTTGGTCGTCGCGCTGGTGACGCAGAACGACGGCTCCGCCGACAGCGCGGCGCCGACCACCCCGACCCGCGCCCGGGTGCCCGGCAGGCCGGGATCCAATCCCGGGCCGACCGCGCAGGCAACCGGGACGGTGCCTCCGCTGCCGGCGTTCGCGCCGCTGGCCGACCTCGGCGCCAACTGCCAATATCCGAGCGCGCCGGACACCCTCGTCAAGCCCGTCAGCCCGCCCCAGTCGGGCCGGGTCTCCACCGACCCTCCGCAGATCCCCGCCACCCTCGCCACGAACTTCGGGGACATCGGCATCCAGCTGACCAACTACGAATCCCCGTGCACGGTCAACAGCTTCGTCAGCCTGGCGAGGCAACAATTCTTCGACAACACCCAGTGCGCCCGGCTGATCGACTCGACCGACGGGGGATCGCTGCTGTGCGGCGGCCCGGAGTCGGACGGCTCCGGGGGGCCCGGCTACCAATTCGCCGACGAATACCCCACCGACCAGTACCCGCCGGGAGACCCCGCGCTCCGGGCGACGGTGATGTACCCGCGCGGCACGGTGATCATGGCCACCGACGGACCCAACACCAACGGCAGCCAATTCTCTTTGATTTTCCGGGATTCGGAGCTGGCTCCGCAGAGCACGGTGTTCGGCACCATCACGCAGGCGGGCCTGGCGGTCCTGGACAAGATCGCCCAGGCCGGCATCGCGGGCAACCGCCAGAGCGGGGCGCCCACCAACCCGGTCACCGTCAGCTCGGTCCACGTCGGCTAGCCCCGACGTCGGGCCGGTCAGGCCGCCGACGTCACCCGGTAGACGTCGAAAACCCCTTCGACGTTGCGCACCACGTTGAGCAGATGCCCGAGGTGCTTCGGGTCCCCCATCTCGAAGGTGAATCGGCTGATCGCGACCCGGTCCCCGGAGGTGGTGACCGACGCCGACAGGATGTTGACCTTCTCGTCGGCCAGCACCCGCGTGACGTCGGAGAGCAACCGGTGCCGGTCGAGCGCCTCGACCTGGATTGCCACCAGGAACACCGACGACGGCGACGGCGCCCAGTGCACCTCGATGATGCGCTCCGACTGCTGCTGCAGCGACGCGGCGTTGGTGCAGTCGGTGCGGTGCACGCTCACTCCCCCGCCGCGGGTGACGAACCCCATGATCTGGTCGCCGGGCACCGGCGTGCAGCACTTGGCCAGCTTGGACAGCACACCCGGGGCGCCGGGGACCGAGACCCCGACATCGTCGCTGCTGCGCGGGCGGCGCAGCATGGTCGTCGGGGTGGACCGCTCGGCGAGATCCTCCTCGGCCTGGTCGATGCCGCCGAGCTCGGCGAGCAGCCGCTGCACGACGTGCTTCGCCGACACGTGGCCCTCGCCGATCGCGGTGTAGAGGGCGGACACGTCCGTGTAGTGCAACTCGCGCGCGACCGCCCCCATGGATTCGCCGTTGACCAAGCGCTGCAAGGGAAGTCCGCCCCGGCGGACCTCGCGGGCCATCGCCTCCTTGCCGGCCTCCAGCGCCTCCTCACGCCGCTCCTTGGCGAACCACTGCCGGATCTTCGCCTTGGCGCGCGGCGACACCACGAACTGCTGCCAGTCGCGCGACGGCCCGGCATTGGGGGCCTTCGACGTGAAAACCTCGACGACTTCGCCGTTTTCCAGCTTGCGCTCCAGCGCCACCAGCCGCCCGTTGACCCGGGCACCGATGCAGCGGTGGCCGACCTCGGTGTGCACCGCGTAGGCGAAGTCCACCGGCGTCGACCCGTTCGGCAGGGTGATCACGTCCCCCTTGGGGGTGAACACGAAGATCTCCTGCACCGCAAGGTCGTAGCGCAACGACTCGAGGAACTCACCCGGGTCGGCGGCCTCCCGCTGCCAGTCGAGCAGCTGACGCATCCAGGCCATGTCGTCGATCTCGGCGGCGGCGTGCTGATGCGGAACGCCGTTGCGGCCCTTGGCCTCCTTGTAGCGCCAGTGCGCGGCGATGCCGTATTCGGCGGTGCGGTGCATGTCCCGGGTGCGGATCTGCACCTCCAGCGGCTTGCCCTCCGGGCCGACGACGGTGGTGTGCAGGGACTGGTACACGCCGTATCGGGGCTGGGCGATGTAGTCCTTGAACCGCCCCGCCATCGGCTGCCACAACGAATGCACCACGCCGACGGCGGCATAGCAGTCGCGGATCTCGTCGCACAGGATGCGGATGCCGACCAGGTCGTGGATGTCGTCGAAGTCGCGTCCCTTGACGATCATCTTCTGATAGATCGACCAGTAGTGCTTGGGCCGGCCCTCGACGGTCGCCTTGATCTTCGAGGCGTTCAGCGTGTTGATGATCTCGGCGCGAACCTTGGCCAGGTAGGTGTCCCGGGACGGCGCGCGGCCGGCGACCAGCCGGACGATCTCGTCGTACTTCTTCGGATGCAGGATCGCAAAGGACAGGTCCTCGAGTTCCCACTTGACACTGGCCATACCCAGCCGATGGGCAAGGGGCGCAATGACTTCCAGCGTCTCGCGGGCCTTGCGCGCCTGCTTCTCCGGCGGCAGGAAGCGCATGGTGCGCATGTTGTGCAGCCGGTCGGCGACCTTGATCACCAGCACGCGGGGGTCGCGGGCCATCGCGGTGATCATCTTGCGGATGGTCTCGCCCTCGGCGGCGCTGCCCAGCACCACCCGATCCAGCTTGGTGACGCCGTCGACGAGGTGCGCCACCTCATCGCCGAATTCCTCGGACATCTGCTCGAGCGTGTAACCGGTGTCCTCGATGGTGTCGTGCAACAGCGCGGCCACCAACGTGGTGGTGTCCATGCCCAATTCGGCCAGGATGTTCGCGACGGCCAGGGGGTGGGTGATGTAGGGATCACCGGAGTGCCGCAGCTGGGTGGCGTGTCGCTGGTCGGCGACCTCGAAGGCGCGCTGCAGCAACGACAGGTTCGCCTTCGGATAGATCTCGCGGTGCACCGCCACCAGCGGCTCGAGCACCGGGTTGAGCGCGTTGCGCTGGGCGGTCATCCGCCGGGCCAGCCGGGCCCGGACCCGGCGCGACGCGCTGCTGGGTGCCTTCAGCGTCTCGGTCGGCGGCTCCGGCGGGTCGGCCTGCGCCGTGACGGGCTCCCCGACCAGCAGGGCGTCAGCGACTTCGCCGGGCGCGTCAAGCGCCTGCGCCGCGCTCTTGTCGTCCGCCACGTTGGTCACCTCCGACCTCGAGGATATCGCCAAAGTCTCATCCCCCGGCCGCGCTGCGTGTGCGCTGAGGGCTTTGAGGGTGTGCCAGGGGCGGCGGAACTGCGAAATCCGCGCCGTCAGCACACACTCGACGCCGCCGATTCACCCGCAACCGGCCGAGCACCGCGCGCGCATCGTCGCCGGGCTAGATGCGACTGAGGCTGTGCAGCGGCAACTCCGCGACGGCCTGCCGGCCCCCGAGCGCGGTCAGTTCGAGGATCACCGCCGCCGCCATCACCGTGGCCCCGGTGCGTTCCAGCAGCCGGGCCGCGGCGGCGAGGGTGCCCCCGGTGGCCAGCACGTCGTCGATGATCACGACCCGGCGTCCGCGCAGCTCGATGCCGTCGGCCGGGATCTCCAGGGTGGCGCTGCCGTACTCCAGGTCGTAGTGCTCGGCGTGCACCGGCGGCGGCAACTTCCCGCCCTTGCGGATCGCCAGCACACCGGTGCGCAGCCGGTCGGCGACGGCCGCCGCGGCCAGAAACCCGCGGGAATCGATCCCGGCCACCAGATCGGCGCCGGAGGCGATCTCGGCCAGCGCGTCGGTGACCGCCGTCAGCCCGTGCGGGTCGGCGAACACCGGGGTGAGGTCCTTGAACTGGACCCCCGGCTTGGGAAAGTCGGGCACCTCGCGCAGCAGGGAGGCGATCACGGTCGCCACCGACGCGCTCCCGCCGGCGCTCGTCACCGGAGCCTCATTGACCGGAGCCTCATTGACCGGAGCCTCATTGCACGAGCGCCCATCGGTCCATGTTCCAGCCGGCGCCCCAACGGGTCGGATTCTTGCTCACGGCATACATCTTCTTCGACATCAACAGGGTTCGTTGCTGCCGGTAGAGGGGAAGCGTCGGCATGTCGCCCCACAGTATCGGCGCCGCTTCGCCCAGCAACCGGACGCGTTCGGCGGGGTCGGCCGACACCGCCAGCGCCCCGATCGTGCTGTCGATCTGCGGGTTCGCGTAACCCGACAGGTTGTTGCCGTTGCCGCTGTGCAGGTCGTAGGCGTCCATCGCCGACGACCCCGTCGACCCGCTGCCGGCGGCTCCGCCGGTGCTGGCCAGCAGCACGTCGATCTTGCCGTCCCTGAGCGCCCGCGGCCCCGAGGTGTCCAGGGCGACGTTGGTGACGGTGATGCCCGCCGCGGCGCAGGATTTGGTGATCACCCCGACGTTGACCGCGAGCCGCGCGTTGGGCCCCTGGTAGCCGATCCGCACCGTCAGCGGGGCGCCACCGAGCGCGTCGCGGGCGGCGCCGGGGTCCGCCTTGCCGAACGGACCGGCCTCGGCGGCGCCCACACTGGCGGTGACCGGATCGTCGAGGGCCGGGCTCAGGCGCGAGTTGGCGATCGGCACCCCGGCATCGCGCGCGAGCGTGTCGCGCGGGGTGCACAGGGCGAGCGCGCGGCGGGCCTTCGGCTGCGACAGCGGGCCCTGCGGCGCGAAGATCAGCTGCTCGATGCCGTCCGACGGCGAATCGGCGCGGTCGTAGTTGTCCGGCGTGGTCAGCGTTCCGGAGGAGCCCGCCGCCACGTCGACCACGTCGACGCTGCGGTTGTTGACCCGGTCCTGGATGTCGGGGCCCTGGGGCCACACCGTGATCCGCTTGGTGACCGCCTTCGGGCCCCACCACCGGTCGTTGGCGACGAGCACCACCGCGCCGCCGTCGAGGATGCGTTCGATCCTGTAGGGCCCCGACGACGGGAAGTTCTTCAGATCCAGGCCGGGCTTGAGGTCCCAGATGGTGTTCCACAGTTTGGCGATCTGCTGCACGAGTTCGCCGTTGTTGCTCAGCAGGGCGGCGGTCACGTCGACGTGGAGCCGGTCGGCGATCACGTGCGACGGCATCATCGACGTGGCGGTGAACAGCTGGTTGTAGTCGACGACGCCGCGGTCCGGAATGAACGACACCCGGGCCTTCTTCTGCCCCGGCAGGCACTCGACGTTGGCGATGTCGAGGTAGCCGGCCCGGGTGGCGGCGTCGAACTCCGGGTACCGGCCGGACTGCGCCGCCCAGGCGAGCACCAGGTCGTCGCAGGTCACCGGCTTGCCGTCGGAATAGACGGCGTTGTCGGCGATCTGGTAATCCAGCACCAGCGGCGAACCGCCCACCACGGACACGGTGCCGAAGTCACGGTCGGCGACGGTCTGCCCGTCGGGACCGTGGTAGCTGAACCCGGCCAGCGTGCGGGCGAAGGCCTGCGCCCCGGCCGACGCCGCTCCCACGACGGTGTTGGTGTTGTAGGTGATTAGCGGGCCGTCGACCACGTAGTCGATCTGGGCGGCGGTGCTGCCGGAACAGGCGGCGAGCGCGACGGCCGCCACGAGCGTTGCGGCCAAAGCGATAGCGCCTCCCGCGAGGCGATACCTGGAGGCCATGGCGCCTACCGCCGGCCGGCGTTTCGCTTGCCGCTCGGACGGCGGGTGCCGGTGGGCCGCACCGGACGCGCACCCGGTGCCGGTTTGCTCGGCGCGGGTTTGTCGGACGGCGTGCCCACCTCCGCGGGCGCGGTCTCGTCCCCGGCGGCCTTCGCCTCCTCGGCCGGCTCGGCGCCGGCGGAGCGGCGACGCATGACGCGGCGGGTGTGGGTGCGCACCAGCTCCGTGCGTTCGCGCAGCGAGACCAGCAGCGGAGTGGCGAAGAAGATCGACGAGTAGGTGCCGATCATGATGCCGATCAGCTGCACCAGCGCCAGGTCCTTCAGCGTCCCGACGCCCAGCAGCCACACCGCGACCACCATCAGCGCCAGCACCGGCAACACCCCGATCAGGCTGGTGTTGATCGAGCGCATGAACGTCTGGTTGATCGCCAGGTTGGCCTGCTCGGCGAACGTGCGCCGGGTGGTGTGCTGGAACCCGTGGGTGTTCTCCTCGACCTTGTCGAAGACGATGACGGTGTCATAGAGCGAGAAACCGAGGATCGTCAGCAGCCCGATGACGGTCGCCGGGGTGACCTCGAAGCCCACCAGCGAATACACGCCGGCGGTGACCGTGAGGTCGAAGAACATCGCCGCGATCGCCGCGAGCGTCATGTAGCGCTCGTAGCGCACGGTGATGTACAGGCTGACCAACGCCAGGAAGACCACCAGCGCGATCAGCGCCTTGGTGGTGATCTGGTCGCCCCAGGTCTCCGACACCGCCGAGTCGCTGATGGCCTGCTTGCTCGGTTTGCCGTCGGTGCCCTTCGGCTGAAAAGCGTCGAACAGGGCGTTGCGCAGCTTGGCCGTCTGGTCGTTGGACAGCGTTTCGGAGCGGATCTGCACCGTGGCCGAGGCGCCGCTGCCGACGATCACCACCGATTCCGGGTCGCGGCCGACGGCCTTGCGGAACACGTCGGACACCTGCGACGTCTGCACCTGGCCCGTCGCGCCCGCGGCGGGCATCGACACCGTCGTGCCGCCGTTGAAGTCGATCCCGAAGGTGAAGCCACGCAGGATGATGCTGGCGAGGGCGACCGCGACGATGCCGCCGCTGATGCCGAACCACAGCCGGCGCCGCCCGACCACCTCGAAGGCGCCCGTGCCGGTGTAGAGCCGAGAAAGGAAGCTGTGCCGCACCTGGCCTGCGCCGCCATCGGTCAGCTGCGCGGTGCCCTCGGAAGCTTCGGTGAGCTCGGTCGCGTCCTTGGATGCCTTGGAGGCACTCATGCGCTATCCCCGTCCCGTCTTCACTTGCGCCGAGGCCCGACGTTCGCGGGCGACCTGTTGCACGGCCCCCAGGCCGTTGTACGCGGGCTTGGCCAGCGTCGGGGACTTGGAGGCCAGGTACACCAGCGGCCAGGTCACCAGGAACACCACGACCACGTCAAGGATCGTGGTCAGCCCCAACGTGAAGGCGAAGCCCTTAACCTGGCCGATCGCCAGGAAGTACAGCACCGCGGCGGCCAGGAAGGTGACGGCGTTGCCCGAGACGATCGTCTTGCGCGCCCGCGCCCAGCCGCGGGGCACCGCCGACCGGAACGAACGGCCCTCGCGGATCTCGTCCTTGATGCGCTCGAAGAACACCACGAACGAGTCCGCCGTGGTCCCGATACCGATGATCAAACCGGCGATGCCGGCCAGGTCCAGGGTGTAGTTGATGTACCTGCCCAGCAAAACCAAGATGGCGAAAACCATTGCGCCGGAGGCGATCAACGACAGCGCGGTGAGCAAACCCAGCACCCGGTAATACAGCAGCGAGTACAGCAGTACCAGGACCAGACCGATCCCGCCCGCGATCAGGCCCGCGCGTAGCGAGGTCAATCCCAGTGTGGCCGAGACGGTTTGGGCCTCCGACGACTGGAAGGACAACGGCAACGAACCGTATTTGAGGACGTTGGCCAGTTGCTTGGCCGTCGCGGCGGTGAACGGCGGGTCGCCGCCGGTGATCTGGGTCCGCCCGCCGGGGATGGCCTCCTGGATCATCGGGGCGCTGACGACCTGCGAGTCCAGCGTGAAGGCGGTCTGGGTGCCGATGTGCGCGGCGGTGAAGTCCGCCCAGGTGTTGGCCGCGGCCGGCTTGAACTGCACGTCCACGACGTAACCGATGCCGCGCTGGTTCATGCCCGAGGTGGCGTCCTGGATCTGGTCGCCGCTGATGATCGACGGCGCCAGCAGATAGGCCACCTTGTGGTCGGTCGAGCACGTCACCAGCGGCAGGTTCGGGTCGTCGTTGCCGGCCAGGATGTCCTCTTTGTCGCACCGGGTGGCCTGGAACTGCAGCGCGAGGAACTGGACGCCCTGACGGGTGCTCTGGCGCCACTTCTTCTCGTCGGCGATGCGCTCGGCGAGCTCCTTGCGCGGGTCGGGCGGTGCGGGCTGCTCGGCCGGTGGCACGTCGGCCGGTGGGGCGTTACCCGCGGGCGCCGGGGGCGGGGCGGGGCTCGGCGGTGGCGGCGGCGTTGGGTCC
>NZ_MVIJ01000097.1 GCF_002086735.1 Mycobacterium scrofulaceum
ATCCACTGGGCGTACGCGCGCATTTCCGGTGAGGCAACGACCCACCCTTTCGCGCGCATTTCTGACGAGTCAACGCGTCCGCCTGTTGCCAATAGTCTTCGAACATGGGTTCGATTGAGGTGCCGGCCGAGGTCGCTGCCGCGCTGGACGCGCTGGACGCGGCCGACGCGGCGGTACGCGGGCTGAACTTCGCCACGCTCAGTCCGGCCGTGCGGTTGCACGTGCTCGAAGCGATGGAGCGCTCCCAACGGCGCCAGATGGCCGTCGGCACCGACGTGATCGCCGGCCTGGCGAACGAGGATCCCGGCGACGTCGGCGGTCCGGTCCATAAGGTGATCGCCGACTGGCTGCGGATCAGCTACGCCGACGCGTGCCGACGCGTTCGAGACGCCAAGCAACTCTCGCCGCGCCTGAGCCTCACGGGCCAGCAGCTCCCACCGGAGCTGCCTGCCACCGCCAAGGCATGGCGAGACGGCGTCCTGGATGGGCAGCACCTGCGGGTGATCCAAACGTTTGTGCGTGACCTGCCGGAGGCCTTGCCCGCCGACACGGTGGAGGCGGCCGAGCGTTTCCTGGCCCAGCAGGCGGCGGGTCTGCGTCCCGACCAGCTGCAAAAGGTCGCCCACCAGTGCGCCCTATGGCTCAACCCCGACGGCAAATTCTCCGATGCCGACCGCGCCCGCCAGCGCGGCTTCAGCTGGGGCGCGCAGCGGCCCGACGGGATGAGCGTCGGGAAACTGGTCGCCACCCCGGAACTGCGGGCCAACCTCGATGCCTGGCTGGCGCGGTTCGCCGCCCCGGGGATGTGCAACCCGGAGAGCGAAAAGCCTTGCGTCGAAGGCAAGCCCAGCGACGAGCTGGCGAGCGGCGACGTGCGCAGCCACGCACAGCGCCAGCACGACGCAATCAACGCGTTGGTCCGCGGCCGGCTGGGCGATCCGAAACTGGGCGCGCACAACGGGCTGCCGGTCACCGTCATCGTCTCCACCACGCTGCAGGAGTTGACGGCGGGCACCGGGCGCGCGGTCACGGGCGGCGGAACAGTGCTGCCGATGAGCGACGTGATCCGGATGGCGCGCCACTCCTACCACTACTTGGCCGTGTTCGATGAACATTCGGGCCGCCCACTGTATCTCGGTCGATCACGCCGCATCGCCACACCGGACCAGCGCATCGTCCTGTACGCGAAGGACCGCGGCTGCACGCACCCCGGCTGCGACGCGCCTGGCTACTGGTGCGAGGTCCACCATCTCGACGAATGGGCCACCGGCGGGCTGACCGATGCCGACAAGCTCACCTTCGCCTGCACGCCGCATCACAAGCTGATCGAAAAGGGCTGGCGGACAAGGAAACGTCCGGACGGGCGCACCGAATGGATCCCGCCGCCACCCCATGACCGCGGGCAGCGCACGAACGACTACCACCACCCGGAACGCTCCGAAGATCCTTGACCCGGGCTAAATCTTGAAGCGCCCGGCGAAGCCGCGCAGCGGCAAGTCGGCGCTGGTGATGAGCCCAGGCGGCGCCGCGACCACCGATTTGATCGAGGCCAGCGCGGGCATGCCGGTGACGGTCATGCCGATGGAGGCGAAGTTGTCCGGATTGGACAGGTCCACTCCGGGTTTGGGGAAGATCATGTGCTTGTTATAGATGCACGGGTCGCCCTTGATCTGGGTGATGTAGCAGCCCTTGATGTTCCAGCTCGGGTCGGTGTGCGGGGTCATCTGCCACTCCAGGTGCGTCTCGACCCGCGGCACCCCGTCCACCATGCCCTGGTACTTGATGTAATTGCCGCCCAGCGAGCCCTTGGGCAACGTGTACCACCCCAGGTCCACATCCTTGGTGCAGGCACCCAGCTCGTAGCTGAACTTCACCTCGTCGAGGGTCAGGTCGAAGCAGTCGGCCATCATCAGCACGCTGTCGGCGAAGACGCGGGTGTACTTCTCCAGCTTCGCCGGGATCTCCGGATCGTCGACCGGCTGGCCGTAGCCCACCTCGATCCACGTGTCCTTGGAGTGGTGGCAGGACACGTCGACGGACTCGATGGTGGTGACGTTCTCGATGTCGGCGACGTCGGCCGAACACACCACCCCCAGGATTTGGTTCAGGCCGGGGTTCATCCCGGTGCCGTAGAACGTCGCGCCACCCTTCGCGCACGCCTCGGCCAGCAGCCGGCTCACCGGCTTGCCCGACGGATGCGGATGGTTCTTGTCGCGGTGCCAGCCGGTGATCCAGTCGGCGGTGGTGACGATGTTGATGCCCGCCTCAAGGACTTTGACGTAGAGGTCCTCGTCGGGAAACACGCCGTGGAAGGTGAGCACGTCCGGCTTGGCGGCGATGATCTCCTCGACGGTGCCGGTCGCCATGACCCCGTTGGGAGCCACGCCGGCAAGCTCGCCGGCATCTTTGCCGACCTTCTCCGGCGAATAGCAATGCACGCCAACAAGTTCGAGATCCGGCTGGGTGGCGATCCGCCTAATCATCTCCGAGCCGACGTTTCCGGTGGCCACTTGGAAGACACGGATCGGTGCGTCAGTCATTGCATTGGGCCTTCCTGTGATGCAAATGCTTCGGGATAGAACTGCTTGGCCCACGTGCGGATTGCGGTGAAGCCCTGGTATTCGTCGGTGGCCAGCGCCGGCGGGTCCGAATAGCGCTGATGCTGCCAGATCTCGATGTCCTGCTCGAACTGCCGGATCACTTCGCGGCCGAACTCGGCGGCCTTGCGCTCGGCGCGGGCCGGGTCTTTGCCCGGGGTCCGGCCGATGTAAACCATGAACCGGACGTCGGAGGTGGATTCGTCGACCGGGGTCACCGCGGAGATGGTGCGGTTGTCCACCATTCCCCAGCTCTTGGTCACCGCGATGCCCAGCCCGCCGTTGACGGCCTCGACGCCGCTGTTGACGTCCTCGATCTTCTGCCCGTCGTCGCCTTCGAACGTGATCGTGAAGTCGACGAAGGACACCGGTTCGGCGAAGTCGTGGCGGGTGAACACCGGAACGATGGGCGTTTTGTGCACGAACTTGAAATGCGCGAAGTCGACGCCGTTTTCGAGCACGTACTGCGGATGCAGTTCCAGGGCCTGCCGGTACAGGCGCTGCTGTGGGTAGTAGTCGTCCGCGCTGCTGCCGTCGCCGAATGCGCCGAAGACGTCCGGCGCGTCGAAGTAAGGCTCGCGCCGCTCGACGTCGTGCCAGATGTAGACCGACGCGTTGCGTTCCACCACCGGGTAGGTGCGGATGCGACGGCCGCGGTTGGGCCGGTCCTGGTAGGGAATGCAGACGTTGCGGCCCTCCTGGCTCCATTGCCACCCGTGGAACGGGCACTGCAGCACCTCGCCGACGACCGTGCCGCCGTAACCCAAGTGCGCGCCCAGGTGCTCGCAGTACGCGTTCATCACCGTGAGCTGCCCGGACTCGGCGCGCCACGCGACCATCTCCTGGTCGAAGTACCTCATCTTGTGCACGTCGCCGACGGCGATCTCGTCGGACCACGCGACCTGAAACCACCCGGTTGGTTTCATCGACAACGGCGGCTTAGCCATGCGAAATCCCTCCTCGGGAAGGAATGATAGGCCCCGTTCCGACAGTAATCAAAGTACCCTCTATGAAACATTGGCCATTCTCCGCGATAGGCTCGGCGAATGGCTCGGCAGATGACTCGGCAGGTGAGCGGGGCGGGAACCGCGAACCGGCGCCCCAACCGGCGCGGCAACGCCACGCGCGAGAGCATGCTGGAGGCCGCGCTCAAGTCGCTGGCCTCCGGCGACCCGGGCTCGGTGTCGGCCAACCGCATCGCCAAGGACATCGGTGCCACCTGGGGCGCCGTGCAATACCAATTCGGCGACACCGACGGGTTTTGGGCGGCGGTGCTGCACCGCACCGCCGAGCGGCGCGCCGCGACCTTCTCGACGCTGTCGAGCCCGATCTCCCCGGACGCGCCCCTGCGCGAGCGGGTCGGCGCCATCATCGACACCCTCTACGGCGGGCTGGCGTCGCCGGACTCGCGGGCGATCGAGAACTTGCGCGCGGCGCTCCCCCGCGACCCCGACGAACTCGAGCGCCTCTTCCCGCGCACCGCCGCCGAACTGTTCTCCTGGGGCAAGAGCTGGCTGGAGACCTGCCAGAACGCGTTCGCCGGCCTGGACGTCGACCCCGACCGGGTGCGCGAGGTGGCCGCCCTGATACCCGGCGCGATGCGCGGCCTGGTGTCCGAGCGCCAGCTCGGCTCGTACGCCGACCTGGACATGGCGCGCCGCGGGCTGACCAACGCGCTGGCCGCGTACCTGGAGCAATCCCGCCCGTGACGACCCGCGCCGTCACCATCCGGCGTGCCGGGCCGGGCGATCTGGCGAACGTCGCGGAAATGCACTACCCGGTCTGGCGGCAATCGTGGACCGGCATACTGCCGGATTCCACGATCGACGTCCTCGGATCGCCGCGGCGTTGGGCCGTCCTGGCGTATCCGAGAGTCCTACAACGCCGCGGCTGGAGCATGTGGATCGCCGAATCCGATTCCCGGACAATAGGAATGACCATCTTCGGACCCGATCCGGCGGATCGCGGACAGATCGAACTCGACTCGCTCTACATCGCGGCGGAATGCCAACGGCGCGGGATCGGTGCCCGCCTGCTCGCCACGGCCCTGGGCGAAAGCCCGCCAGGGGACGTCGTCCTGTGGTGCGCCGAACACAACACGCAGGCACGACTCTTCTACGAGAAGAACGACTTTCGCGCCGACGGCCGCACCCTGGACTGGCAGCCACTGCCCGGTGTCAACGTGCCCCACCTGGGCTACCGGCTCAGCCGGCCGCCACGTGCCGGCGCAGGTCGTACTGACCGAGGTCGGTCTTCGCCAACATCGCCCGGTGTTCGCCCGGCGTGAAGGGCCACACCTCGGGCACCCCGTCCTTGTTCAGGTACCAACTCTGGCAGCCGGTGGTCCACACCGTGTCCGGCATCGCGGCGCGCAGCTTGGCGTTGAAGCTCTCGGTCGCCGGCCAGGTCGGTTCGACAGTGTCGAATTCACCACGGCGCCAACGCTGAATCCAGCGCAATATGTGGTCGGCCTGCGATTCGGCGACGGTCGTCAGCGCGAGGTTGCCGACGGGGCTGTGCGGCCCGAGCATCATGAAGAAGTTGGGAAATCCGGGCAGGGCCACCGTCTGGTAGGCCCGCGGACCGTCGCGCCACACGTCGTCGGCGGCAAGGCCGTCGCGGCCGACCAGCTGCATGGGCCGGAAGAACGCGTGGGTGTCGAATCCGGTGGCGAGCACGATGACGTCCGCCTCGTGCAGGACGCCGTCGCCGGTCACGATGCCGCGCCGCTCGATGTGGTCGATTGGGGCGGTGACCAATTCGACGTCGTCGCGCTGGATGGCCCGGTAGAAGCCGTTGGACATCACCAGCCGTTTGCACATCGGCGTGTAATCGGGCGTCAGGGCCCGGCGCAACGCGGGGTCGCGGACCTCGCGCAGGCTGGCGCGGCACAGCGCCCCCATCATCTTGCGGCGCAGTCCCGGCTTGGTGAGCCCGGCCGCGAACAGGTCGAAGCCGAAGCTGTAGCAGCGGTACGCGATCCGGTCGAGCCAGCCGAACCTGCGATGGGTGATGCTAGTGAACCTGCTGTATCGCGGGTTGGGCAGCCGCAGCACCCACTGCGCGGTGCGCTGGAACAGCATGACCCGGCCCGCCACGCCGCTCAGCCCGCACACCAACTGCACACCCGTCGACCCGTTGCCGATGATGGCGATCCGCCGCCCGCGCAATTCGACGGAGTGATCCCACCGCGCCGAGTGAAAAGCGTGTCCGCCGAAGTCATTCAACCCGGGAATCGAGGGCCTCCGGGGGTGATGAAGCACGCCGGTGGCGCAGATCAGGAAGTCGACGGTCGACTCCACGCCGCCGGCCGTGCGTAACCGCCAGCGCCCGTCCTCGAATCGCGCATGGGAGATCTCGGTGCCGAACCGGATGCGGTCGCGCAGCCCGAAGTGGTCGGCGACGTCGCGGAAATAGGCCTGGATCTCCCCGCCGGGCGAGAACAGGTGCGACCAGTTCGGGTTTCGCGAGAAGGTGTACTGGTAGACCCGCGACGGTATGTCGCACACCAAGCCGGGGTAGGTGTTCTCCCGCCAGGTCCCGCCGACCTCGTCGGCCTTCTCGTAGATGGTTACATCGCTTATCCCGTTGCGCAGCAATGCGATCGCGACGCACAGGCCGGACATTCCGGCTCCGACGACGGCAACGGCAGGATCGCGGCGCATGGTCGCGGGCTACTCGGACTCGGCGCGCTGCTTGAGGCGCTGCAAGGTGAGCCGGATGTGTTCGGTGTTGGCGGCCACCCGATCCGGCACACCGGTGGCCCTGCCGGCGAGCTTGCGGAACCAGGCGGGCCTGCGGTCCCAGGTGCTCTCGGTGACCCGGCATCCGCCGTCGGCCGCCACGATGTCGTATTGCCACCGCGCGATCGGCAGCACCGTATGCCGCACGTCGAACGCGAAGCGGCGGCCCGGCTCCGCGTCGGTGACCGTGCACTTGGTGGTCCAGCGGAGTTTGCCGTTCTCGTTCTGACCGGTGAACACGGCGCCTGGGCGCGCCGCGTCGCCCTTGCGCCACTCCATCGCCACCGCCTCCTCGGCGAGCGAGGCCAGCGTGGGCAGATCGGTGATGAGCCGATACACCACGTCGGGGCCCGCGTCGACCTGCACGGTGGCCGTCACGCTCGGGTCAGTCATTGGCCGATCATAGCCAGCACGCGTGCGGTTTCACCGCGATTGCGGCCCATCCGAACTTTCTCCACACTTGAGGGCGAACCTCCACAGCAAGGGGCAACCATGCGAGTCGGCGTACCCACCGAGACCAAGGTCAACGAGTTCAGGGTGGCCATCACGCCCGCCGGGGTCGCCGAGCTGAGTCGCCGCGGCCACGACGTGCTCGTCCAGGCCGGCGCGGGTGAGGGATCGTCCATCCCCGACGAGGAGTTCAAGGCCGCGGGCGCCCAATTGGCCGGCTCGGCCGAACAGGTGTGGGGCGAGGCTGACCTGCTGCTGAAGGTGAAGGAACCGATCACGGCCGAATACGGCCTGCTGCGCCCACGCCAGGTGTTGTTCACCTATCTGCACCTGGCCGCCTCGCGTGCCTGCACCGAAGCGCTATTGGCTTCCCGCACAACGTCGATCGCGTATGAGACCGTGCAGGCCGCCGACGGCAGCCTGCCGTTGCTGGCTCCGATGAGCGAGGTCGCCGGCCGGCTCTCGGCGCAGGTCGGCTCGTACCATCTGATGCGGTCACACGGCGGGCGGGGCGTGCTGATGGGCGGTGTTCCGGGCGTCAAACCCGCCGACGTCGTGGTGATCGGCGCCGGTACGGCAGGCTACAACGCCGCCCGCGTCGCGGGCGGCATGGGCGCGAGCGTGACGGTTCTCGACGTCAACATCGGCAAGCTACGCCTGCTCGACGCGGAGTTCGGCGGGCAGGTTCGCACCCGCTACTCGTCGGCGTACGAGCTCGAGGGCACCGTCACGCGCGCCGACCTGCTGATCGGGGCGGTCCTGCTGCCCGGCGCCAAGGCCCCGGAGCTTGTGTCGAATTCCCTTGTCGCGCAAATGAAACCGGGTGCGGTTTTGGTGGACATCTCCATCGATCAGGGCGGCTGCTTCGCCGATTCCCGGCCGACCACGCACGACGACCCGACGTTCGCCGTGCACGACACGCAGTTCTACTGCGTGGCGAACATGCCCAGCGCGGTGCCCAAGACGTCGACGGTGGCGTTGACCAACGCCACAATGCCCTACGTGCTCGAATTGGCCGACCGTGGCTGGCAGGCGGCGTGCCGGTCGGATCCGGCTCTCGCCAAAGGGCTTTCGACGCACGACGGCGCGCTGCTGTGCGAACGAGTGGCCACCGACCTGGGTCTGCCGTTCACCGATCCGGCGGGCCTGCTGGGCTAGTTGTGTGACTGACGGTGGCCGGTGACAGGCTGAGCTTTGGTCTTTTGTAGCAGTCTTTCGTAGGGGGTTTGGCCGCCGAGGCCGCCATGGGGACGGTTCTCTTGGGCTCGCGGCCTGAGTCGCGGTAGTGTCCCGGTGTTTCCGCAGTTCGCGCGGCTGGCTGCTGAAGAATA
>NZ_MVIJ01000098.1 GCF_002086735.1 Mycobacterium scrofulaceum
ATCAGATACAGCGGCTCGGTCATGCCGGCCTCGCGCTGGGCGGTGCCGTCCATCACCTTCGTCGCGTCCATCGTCCGATAGGCCGGGACGAACGCGTCGGAGACGATCACGTCCTTGGAGCCGGTCCCGCGCAGCCCCACCACATTCCACGAGTCCTCGACGATCTCGTAGTCCTTGCGCGGCAAGATCATGTGCAGCATCTGCGGCGGCATCAACGGCTTTCCTTGCTCGTCGCCGAGCATCGCGCCCAGGATGATCCAGTCGCAGTGGTCGGTGCCGGAACTGAACTGCCAGCGGCCGTTGAACAGGTAGCCACCGTCGACCGGCTTGGCCACCCCCTGCGGTGCGTACGGCGACGCCATCCAGGTGTCGACGTCATCGGCCCATACCTCGGCGGCGACCTTCGGGTCCGCGTACGCCAACTGGTAGGGGTGCACACCCACCACGCCGACGATCCAGCCGGCCGCCGGGTCCAGCGCCGCCGTCGCCATCACCGTCTCGGCGAACTCGCGCGGGTGCACCTCGAGGCCGCCGTGGCTCTTGGGCTGCAAAAGCCGGATCAGGCCGGCCGACTTCATCAGCTTGACGGTGTCGTCGGTGAGCCGGCCGATCCGCTCGGCCTCGGCGGCCTGCTCGCGCAACTGATCGGCCATCGCCACGACCCGGTCGATTACCCGCTCGCTCATATCGCTGTCCTTTACGTCTGTGGGCGTAGTAATGATCTATCGATGTCTGCGCCGCACCGGACGCCGTTCCCGGTGAGCGGACGCCGAGATCAGAACGTGAGGTGCCGCTACGCGCTCAACCGAGACTGCCAGCGGTCCGACACCACCGACAGCCTTCTGGCTTCGTCCGGTAGCCGGGAGGCAGGGCAGCTCGGACCTGTCGATAGGCCTAGCCTCAGTGCCTATGGACCAGGCCCAGGGACGAGCCTCTGGATGCGGCCGCGGGCCGCAGGCCCCGATGCCGGAAAAGCAAACCCTGCCGTCGGCCGCCCAGATGGCCCAATTGCCCTGTGCCGTCGCGCGAACCGTGTCCCGTGACTTGATCGATGGGAACGGGCACATGAACGTGTTGCACTATCTGGATTTCGGTTCGGCCGCCGCAGATGCGTTGGTGCGTGAAATCGGGGTCGACGACGCCTACCGGGTTGACAGACAGCTCGGCCTCTTCACCGTCGAGCACCACCTGCGCTACTACAGCGAGCTGATCGAAGATGACACGGCCGATCTCTACGCCCGCGTCCTCGACCGCTCACCCAAGGTGGTGCACATGATCTCATTCGCCGTGGATCGGTACCGGAAACGTCTATCGGCGACAATTGAGATGGTCCTTGTCCACGTCGATCTGACCCGCCGACTGCCCGTGGCGATGCCGGTCGACATCGCCGCTGCTTTCGACGAGCACGTCAGGTACTCGTCGACCCTGGAGTGGGCCGCGCCCGTCTGCGGCGCGATGGGCGTGCGACGTCAACCATGAAACGGCCAGCCGCCCGGTGATTACCGTCGTCAAACCTATCGCCGACGGCCAAACCTCAGCAACCGCCACATATACCGCGGCAGTCGCGGAGTGGGGACGCGGGCCGGCCAGTCGTCGGCGCGGAAGTAGGCATCAGACCCGCCGTCGACGAAAAGAACACTGCCGCAGAGAAAGGCGGCGGCATCCGACAACATGAACACCATCCAGTCCGCGAGGTGCGTGGGGTCACCGAACCCACCGACCGGGACCGGGAACGCGCGGATGGCCTTGGCTTCACGCGGTGTGGCCAACTGTCGCTCGAGCAGCGGGGTCATCACCGCGCCCGGGGCGATCGCATTGAGCCGGATACCCGCACCCGCCCACGCCGGCGTGACTGCGGTGCGCCGCACCCAACGCGCTACCGCGATCTTCGACGCCCCGTAGGCCATCGAGGGGGCGGCCGATCGGAACACTCGTAGTGCCCGCTCGGCCTTCCCGAGATCGCGGCCCAGTAACGCCCGCACGGCACGCCGGGGCACCAACGGCATGGTCGTGGTCGAATTGCTGCTCACTACAACAACCTTGGCGCAGCCAGCTGCCGCCAACTCCGGGTGCCATGCCTCTAGGAGCTCGACCACACCGAAGAAGTTCACCGCCAGGATCCGGCCGGCGCTACCGGCACCCGGGGTGGGGCCCACACCAGCGGCCAGTACGACACCGTCGAGCCGACCCTCGCTGGCGGCGGACACGCTAGCGGCGGCCGTCCTGCGCCCGTCGGGAGTGGACAGATCGGCGACGACGTCAGCGTCCTGTATGTCGACGCCAATCACGCGGTGACCCGCGGCCCGCAGTTTGCGGACGACGGCCTGGCCCATGCCCGATGCCGATCCGGTGACGGCGTAGGTTCCCATCCGCGTCGCTCCTAGGCCTTGGCTAACAGGCCGGCGTCAACGACGAGCTCGGTGCCGGTGATGTAGCGGGCATGGTCGGAGGCCAGGAACGCCACGGCATTGGCCACGTCGCCGGGTTCCACCCACGGCACCGGGAGCAGATGGCGAGCTGCGAGCACCTCGGCGGCGTCGGCCGCCGTCGGGCTGGCCAGGTCCGGCCGAAGACGTTTAAACGTCGCCTCATTGAGCACCGTCGAGGTCCCGACGGCTCCCGGGTGAACAGTATTGACGCGAATTCCGCGCGGGCCGAGCTCGTTGGCGAGCGTGCGCGCCAGCCCAACCACGGCATGCTTGCTCGTGGTGTACGGGGCGGTGTTGGCCGTACCGCGAACGGCGTTGGTAGAGCCGATGATCACGATCGAGCCGCCGTCCTCGCCGAGGTGCGGGACGGCGGCTTTGACGGTATGCCAGACGCCGGTCACATTGACGTCGAGGGCTTGTTGCCAACTCTGGGCAGTGATCTCCCACGTCGGGGCGTGGGTGGTATGGATTCCGGCGTTGGCGACAATGATGTCAAGGCGTCCCACGTCGGCGACGGCGGCATCCACCGCGCCGGTCAGTGCGCCCAAGTCGCTGACATCGGCCAGACCCGTCACCGCGCGTCTGCCGCGCTGCGCCACCGCGGCGGCGGTCTGTTCGAGGTCTTCTGCTGCCGCCGGCACGTCCACCGCGATGACATCGGCGCCTTCGTCGGCGAATCGCTCGCACAGGGCGCGGCCGGTGCCGCGCCCAGCGCCCGTCACCAGCGCCGCACGACCAGACAGGCTCGATATCATGGCGCCTTGATCAGCGAAAACCCTTTGTACCCGGCCTCGGCGACTTCGTTGCAGATGTCGAGGTAGGTCCCAAACCCGCCGAGAAACAGCATGAACACCCGCGGCTTGCCGGGCACGTTGGCGCCCATGTACCAGGAGTTGGCCTTGGTGAACAGGGTGGCCTCGGCTCGGCGCGCGCATTCGGCGACCCAGTTATCCACCGCATCGGGAGTCGCCTCGATCGCTGCGTAGCCGTGATCGTCGAGGTATCTGATCGAGTCGGCGATCCAATTCACGTTTGCCTCGGCGTGCAGCACCATGTTGGCCAGCACCGCCGGCGCGCCGGGGCCGCACACGACGAACAAGTTGGGAAAGCCGTCAATGCTCAGACCCAAATAGGTTCGCGGACCGTTGCCCCAGTCATCGCGCAGCCGCTTGCCGCTCCGGCCGACGATGTCGATTTTCGCCAATGCCCCTGTCATCGCGTCAAATCCGGTAGCCAACACGATCATGTCCAGGTCGTAATGGGCGTTGCTGGTGTTGATGCCGGTGGCATCGACAGATTCGATCGGCGTGTTTCGCACACTGATCAGTGTCACGTTAGGGCGGTTGAATGTCTGAAAGTAATTGCTGTCGGTGCAGATTCGCTTGGTGCCGATCGGGTGATCCGTGGGGATCAGCAATTCGGCCAGCGCCGGGTCATCAATGATGGCCCGCACCTTCTCCTCATAGAACTTGCGCGCCTCCTCGTTGGCGTCCGGGTCGATCATCTGGTCGGAGAAGGTTTTGGAGAACAGCACCCCGCCGAGATCCCAGCGTTTTTCGAACGCCTCGCGCCGCTCTTCGGGGCTGGCTTGCATCGTCAGTTTCGGATGGGCGATGTGTGGTGAGCCGCCGCCGCTGCGCCATGATAAGCGCCTGCGTTCGGCGTAATTGGCCTTGACCCGGGCCCGGTCCTCGTCGGTGAGAGGCCGATTGCCCGCGGGGACGCTGTAATTCGGGGTGCGCTGAAAGACGTAGAGTTGCGCGGCTTGTTCCGCGATGATCGGGATCGACTGGATGCCCGAAGATCCCGTCCCGATGACCGCGACGCGCTTACCGGTGAAGTCGACTGTCTCGTGTGGCCATGCCGCAGTGTGGTAGATCTCGCCGGTGAAGTTCTCCAGTCCGGCGAAAGGTGGGGTCATCGCCGCGGACAGTGGGCCCGTCGCCATCACACAAAACCGCGCGCTCACCCGTTGCCCGGTATCCGTGGTCACCGTCCACCGCAGCCGCTGCTCGTCGAGAACCGCCGAGGCGACACGGGTGTTGAAGACGATATCGCGGCGCAGATCCAACCGATCGGCCACCCAGTTGACGTAGCGAAGGATCTCCTCCTGGGTGGCGTACTTTTCCGACCAGTCCCACTCCTGTTGCAGGTCATCGGAGAACGAATAGCAGTAGTCGACGCTCTCGACGTCGCAGCGGGCGCCGGGATACCGGTTGAAATACCACGTGCCACCCACGTCGGGACCGGCCTCGAACACCTTGACCGTCAACCCGTCGGCGCGCAGCTTGTGCAGGGCGTAAAGCCCGGCAAAGCCGGCACCTACGACCACCACGTCGATGCCCTGCTCCAACCCGTCGTTCGTGCTACTGGTCACAACCAGCGACGGTAGAGCCGCTGCGCCCGGAATCGCAGGAGACGTCCCGGTGACTGGACGCCGGGATGGTGACCTCCCGTCCATCGGAATTCGACCAAGACATCACGCACCAACGTGGCAAGGATCAGCCGCATGGCAGATGTCGAAGAACAAGGCGCTGCGCTGTGCACCGACGTCGAGGTGGCCACGGTAGACGTCGAGTTGGACGGTGCTCTCCATCGACTGCAATGGCGACGCGACCGGACCCTGGTCGACACGATGCTTGACGCCGGGATCAATGTGCCGCACTCGTGTCGTGAAGGACATTGCGGCTCCTGCGTGGCCACCCTGATTTCCGGCGAGGTGGATATGGCCGGTGGAGATGTGCTGGGACCCGAAGACCGCGCCGATGGCTTGATCCTCGGCTGTCAAGCCCGGCCAGTGACCGACAACATCCACATTGAGTTCTAAGCGCATGAACGGCGCTGGGGAACTCCAACCTAGGCGTGCCGATATGACGCAGGTTGCGACGTGAGCGGCAGGGTCGCCGGGAAGGTGGCCCTGATCACGGGCGCGGCGCGGGGAATCGGGCGTGCGCAGGCGGTGCGGTTAGCCCAGGAGGGCGCCGATATCGTGGCCCTCGACGTGTGCGCTCCCGTTGACACAGTGGTGGTTCCGCACAGCACACTCGATGACCTCGAGCACACCGCCGCCCAAGTACGCGATACCGGCGCCAAAATACATACGGAGATCGTCGACGTGCGCGACCTCGACGGCGTCCAGGCGGCCACCGAGCGCGGTGTGCGACGGCTGGGAAGATTGGACGTGGTGTGTGCCACCGCTGGGGTCACCTCGCGGGCACTTGCGCTCGACCTCACCGAAACGGCCTGGCGCACTATGTTGGATGTCAACCTCACCGGTGTGTGGCACACGTGTCGGGCCGCTGCGCCGCACCTGATTGCGCAAGGTGGAGGTGCGATCGTCCTGACCAATTCGATCGCAGGACTTCGCGGACTGGTGGGCGTCGCCCATTACACCGCGGCCAAGCACGGCGTGGTCGGCCTGATGCAGAGCCTGGCCAAAGAACTTGCGCCGCACAACGTCCGAGTCAATTGCGTCCATCCGACCAATGTCGACACTCCACTGATACAAAACGACGCAGTGCGCAGCGCCTTTCGTCCCGACCTCGACAGGACGCCCACGCGTGCCGAGTTCGCCGAAGCGGCCCTTCGCATGAACATGCTCGCGGTGCCGTGGGTAGAACCGGTGGATGTCGCCAACGCCGCTTTGTTTCTCGCTTCCGACGAGGCACGCTATATCACCGCGGTCACGCTGCCCGTCGACGCCGGTGCGACTCAACTATAAGGAGGGCGTAGCGTGAAAGACGCTCCGCTGGCGTTCTTTTCCTTCGTTGCGTTGGACGATCCGGAGCCAGATCTGCACCGCCGTTACAACGAATGGCATCAACTCGACCATCGACCGGAGAACTTGGCGCTACCGGGAGTCGCGTGGGGTGATCGGTGGGCGCGGACCGCTGAGTGCCGTGCCGACTCGATCGCGGAGCCCGAGCAGGCGGACACGGACTACATCGCCATGTACTGGTTTCGCAATCCCGTTGCCGACACAGTACGGGACTGGGAGCAATTGGGCACGGACTCCTTCGAGTGGGGTCGCGGCCCCATGATTCCGGGCGTACGGCGGACATTGCTGGCGTTCTTCCGGCCCGTCAAGGGCTACGCGGCGGCATCTTCTTTAGTGTCGCCGGGGGTGATTCCGTATCGGCCGAATCGCGGGTTGCACCTGACGGTGACCAGGTTCGCCGACCCGCTTGGGACGGACACCCACGAGAATCATCGTTGGGAAGACCGTGTACTCATCCCGGAACTACTCAATCTCCCGGGAGTGGCCGGGGCGTGGATCTTTTCGCTCGACCGCCATCAGGATGACGGCCTCGGCCTTCGGCGAGTTGGCGCCACTGACGCCCGGGGAGCACTGCGGGTTCGGGTGCTCTACCTCGATGGTGAACCGATTGCCACCTCACGACTCGTGCGCGACCGCAGCGCCGCAGCCGAAACCCGACTGCGGGCCGCAACATTGGGGCAGACCGTGATCAGCACGCCGCTGCGTACGATCATCCCTTGGCAGGACTGGTGACGCGGCGTTCCCGTCGCCGCTTCATGAATGCTGCCGTGAGAGGAACGCCAGCACGGCGCTTTCGAAGGCTTGCTTCGCTTCGATCATCGCCCAGTGCCCGGACTTGGGAAATACGTGAAGTTCGGCGTCTTGGATGGTGCGCATCGGGATCAGCGCCATATCCGGTGGGCTCACTCGGTCGTCGCGGCCCCATGTCAGCAGCGTGGGGACAGTCAACTTGTGCAGGACCGCCCACGGCATCGGGTTTTCGGAGGCGGCCATCGCGGTGTTCATCGCGGCAAACGCCGCTTTGCCGTACATGCGGCGCGCCGCGGCCAGGGTGTCCGGATCGGTGGCCAATTGCCAGCGTTCCTCGACCAGTTCGTCAGTTATCAGGGACTGGTCGTACACCATCGATTTGAGCCAGTCGACCAGCCGCTGCCGAGTCGGGTCTTCGACGAACTCCTGCAACAGCCGGATGCCCTCACTCGGGCTGGGGCTGAAGATGTTGATGCCGATCCCGCCGATCGTGACCAGCCGGTCGACACGATCGGGGTTGTGGATAGCGAAGTTGATGCCCACACCCCCGCCCATCGAGTTGCCGACGATGTGCGCCTTTTCGACGCCGAGCGCATCCAGGAACGGCGATACGGTGCCAAATGCCATGACCATGGGGTGGCCGCCGAAGTCATCGCTGACGCCGAAACCGGGAAATTCCAGGATGATGCAGCGGAAGTGCTCGGCGAAGGTGGGCAGTATGCCGCGGAAGTTGCGCCATCCGGTGACTCCGGGACCCGAGCCATGCAGAAACAGCAGCGGCCGCGCCGCCGTGGCCTCCGGGCCGGTGTCGTAATAGCGCAAAATCCCTTCCGGTAGGCGGATTTCGCGTACGTCCTGCTCGCCTAGGAAGAGCCGTTCGGAAGTGTCTGTCACGTTGCCAGCCTGCCACGGCGTTGCGGTTGGCACGCCGCGGTGTTCCGCTGACCGGGTGGTGTTATGACTGGCGCTGGATGGCGTTCGGCGACACTTGTTGCTGCACAGCCAACGTGCCATCCACCAGGTGCGTCACACCGTGTGCTGCTCGCGTTTGATTTCGAGGGCGATGTCGATGAGTTGGTCTTCTTGGCCGCCGATGAGTTTGCGTTGGCCGGCGCG
>NZ_MVIJ01000099.1 GCF_002086735.1 Mycobacterium scrofulaceum
CCACCGGCGAAGTCCGTCGTCCACCCGTTGCGGCGCGGGAATCAAGATGACCGAAGATAACCGTTCCCGGGCTTTATGGCTTTATCGACGGGCGCGTGTAGCGGGTTAACCATTGTCGCTCCCCGGCCTGTGGTCGTCGTTGGCGGCCTGCTCGCGATGAGGAACCGACCAGCTGTTTACATTACGCCCAATAATGTCAAAATTAATACATGCATATCTGACTTGTCAACGGGCTCCCAGTGGCGCGCAAAGGCGGTCGCCGCGCAGCTAGCCGCTGCGCCCGCGTTCAGCTCCGGCGTCAAGGAAACTTGCGTTCAGCGCTGTCGGCGAGAAACGCCCCGCTGAGGCGCAAAGCGTGACGCGCCTCGGGCAAGAGTCGAAACAGGGCTTGAAACACGTGAATTTGACCGCGAAACACCTGAAGTTGCACGGACGACCCCGCGGCGAGCATGCGCTCGGCGAGTCGTCGGGAATCGTCGAGCAGCATTTCTCTCCCGCCCACCTGGATCAATGTCGGCGGCATGCCGGTGAGGTCGGTGGCGAGCACGTTGACGCGGGGGTCGTGCGGATCGGCGTCGCCCACGTAGAGACTCAGCGCCCGCGACGCGGATCGGGCGGATGCGAAAGGATCGCGGCGCCAGATTTCGCGAGCCGTCGCCAGCTGACACGTCAGATCGATGACGGGGGACATCAGTAGCATGCGGTCAGGCAACGGCAGGCGATGTGCGAGTGCACCCAACGAGGTCGCGACCGCCAGTTGGCCGCCCGCCGAATCGCCTGTGTCGGCGGCAAGTGAATACTGACCAGTGCGCGGCCGACTCCTGATCAGTTTTCGATTGCCGTTGACAGCCTGCGATCGCTACCGTGCGGGCTGATGTCGATTCTTCAGAGCCCGCCAACCACCGGTAGGCCCTCAGTGCGTCGTCAGCAGCCGCCGGATACGGGTAACGCGGAGCCAATCGATAGCGGACCGCGAAGACCGGGCGCAGCGACGCGGCAGACAGTTCGCCCAGCAGACCGCGATGGGTTTTGGGAGAGCACATCGAAAATGCGCCGCCGTGAATGTAAAGGATCGGTGGCCCGTCCGGGTTGACGTTCGGTGCGACGACCCAATCTCCCCTCACTCGATCGCCGGCGAAGACGGTGTCGACCAGCCTTACGCGCAGTCCTGGGCGTGGGCGGGACGCGATGAGCGCCGCCCGAAGCACCCGATCCATCACAGCAAGCCCGTACTGGTTGGACGGTAGTGCTTGCGTCAATGGGCGAAGGACCCCGCGTGCGGATGTTGCGATGAGGTAGCTTGTCAGGCTCGGATCCCAATCCGAGGAAACGGATATCACGATAAGCCAGCCAGCTTTTCGTTGGTGCGGCCCCCTGTAGCATCCCAAAGCCCGCGTATAGCGGATCGAGGTCGCTGGCGCGGGGCCACGTCGTCTTTGAAGTGGTGGGTATAAGAAGGAAGCAGGCCTTGTAGGAACCACTGTTACTGATCTACCGGCAGCCTTCAAAGCGACGCGCGCCGTCGTCGCCAGAGCCGCAGAGCTACGCGATCCAGAGCGGGTCGTCCCCCGGTCGAGCTGGCGCAGGAACGTAGGCAACGATGATGCAGCGACGGCTGTCGAAGTTCTCGATTACCGCCGACCGGCCGGCAGTTGCAAGGTCGCCTCACTGGGCACGCATATGCCCTCCTCGCTGGACACTGCCAGTTCCAGGTCGACCAGGCGCATTCCGCGGTCTTGGCGCTTGGCCACCACCCGCCCGGTAAGGGTCGCGGTCTGTCCCGGGTAGATCGACTTGATCATCGATATCTTGCGCCGGCGCAGGAGCGCGTCGGGGCCCGCCCAGTCGGTGAGGCCCCGGTCGATGAAGCCGTGAAAGAACAGCGTCGACAGGTAGATCGTTCGCTGGCCCTGGCTGCGTGCGTACTCCGGATCGTGATGGCCCGGGAACCAGTCCCACGTCGCCGCGGCGTTCATGCAGACCCGCTTGTAGGTGATAGGAATCGACACCGGCGTGATCTCGTCGCCGACAATGACGTCATCGAAGGTAAGGCCTTTGATGTCTGCAGTGCTGATCTTGGTCATGAGCGCCCCCGGGTTTACTGGGCTGTGTCGTAGCGGAACAGGACGTTGGTGTTGCGGGCGATGTTCTCGCCGTGCTGGTCGGTGTAGGTGGTAAGCGATGTGATGAAGACGCCGGTTCCCAGCCGAGTCGTCTTCTCGTCGGATAGCGAGACGATCTCCTCGACTATCCAAACGTGGTCACCGACTCGGGGTCGGCGCTCCAGCTCGGTGGTGGTGGAGGCGTTGATGATGTGGTGGCCGGGCAGGGGAACGTTGAGCGCGAAAAGCCCGTCCTCGCGGTGCAGGTGCGCGGGCGCCCATTGCGGGTTCATGCCCAGGGTCATCAGCAGGCCCGGTGGGCACTCGTCGCCCTCCCAGTACCGTGGGTTGGCGTCCTCAACCAGAGAGCAGTAGTAGAGGATCATCGATCGGTCGATCGGAAACCACGCCTGCTTTGGCTCGGAGCGACGACCGACCCAGGACCGGCCCTCCTCTAGAGTGCCGAACGCCATCCCGAGCCCGGTGACATCGTTGGTGTGGGAGCTCACGGTGTTGCCTTCCCTTCGATGGCGGGTTCGGGCAGGGGCATGCGGGACAGGATCGAACACATCGACTTGCCGGTCTCGTCGAAGCGCAGTGTTGCGGTTGCGCCGCCGCCGAGGGCTCCCCGCATGACGATGTTGAACGCATGCAGGCGAGGCAGCGTGTAGATCGTCACGGTTCCGGTGACCAGACCCTTCATGAAGGAGGTGATGGCCTCCGGCCGCAGTCCGCGTTGCAGCGCGGCAAAAGCCTCGGCGTCGCGGGCGAGCACCACGACGTTGGAGATGTCACCCTTGTCGCCTGAACGCACGAACGCCAACTCGTCAATGGTGGGCATCGAGCATCTCCTTGGCGGCCTGGACACGGACGTGCTGTGGGACGAACTCACGCGGTACCAGGGTCGGCCACAGCGCTATCACCTTGCGCACCGCCAGCGGCGCGCCGAAGGCGGTACCCACCGGACCGGCCGTCGCTGGCAGCAGCATCGCGCGGCGGGCGACCTCGGCCTCGCTGCGGGTGCGGCACTTGGCCACCATCCGGAGCTCGACCTCGTTGGGCTGGGCGTCGGGTGCCGGTCGTGGGGCCACCGGGCCGGCCAGCGCGTCCCAACCGACACGGTCGAAACGCATCTCCTGCGGAATGACACCCAGGTACTTGATGCGGCCGCGCACTAGCCTCTCGCAGAAGTCGGCCTTCTCCAGAGCATCGGGCCAGGGGATCATCGTGCGCCCCTCGGCGAGGTAGCCGTCCTCGTAGCCGATCTGCACCTTGAGCGTGTCCGGCCGTCGGCGGCCGGTCATGCCCGTGAGCTGCACGCGGTCGGGGCCGAGTTCTTTGACCTCGACACCGCCCATGTCGACGACACCGTCGGGCAGCAAATAGCAGAACGGGTCGTGCACTTCGTAAAGCAAATGCTCTTTGATGGTCCACTCGTTGAGCACCCCACCCGAGCCCGGCACCTTACTGATCACAGCGGTGCCGTCAGCCGACATCTCGGCCATCGGGAACCCGAGCCGCCACGGATCACGCGACAGCCGCCACTGCGAGGACATGCCGCCGGTCGCGATGCCCGCACACTCCAGTACATGACCGACGGTAAGCGCGGCGCCGATCAGGTCGGGATTACGCTCAAATATCCACCCGAAGTGGCGCATGAGCGGCCCGCAATAAAGCGCAGAGTCGGCAAGCCTGCCGCCGATCACGACATCGGCGTCGCCGTCAAGTGCGTCAATGATCCCGTCGGAGCCGGTGTACGCCGAGACAGCGACGATCCGGTCGGCGATGCGGTCGATGTCTTCTTCGCCGGACTCAAGGTGCGCGAATTGCCAACCCGAATCCCTGATTTCGGCGATTCTCCCCGTCAAGTCGTCGCCCTCAATGGTTCCGATGCGGGTGTCGGGATATCCGGCGTCACAGGCCACTCGCGCAGCGGCCAGTGCGGCGGCACCCGGGTTCGCTCCGCCCCCATTGGTCACGATGCCGACGTCGTTACGGCGGGCAGCGGGCAGCGCCTGACGCAGAATGGGTTCGACATCGGGCACGTACCCTTTACCCGGGTCACGCATCTTGGCACGGGTAAGGAGCGCAACGGTCAACTCGGCCAGCAGGTCGAAGCAGGCAAACTCGACACCGCCCTGCTCAATGAGTTCCACCGCGGGATCCACCATGTCACCCCAATAGCCGGCACCAGCACCGATCCGCACGCTGGCACTCATGCGCACTCCTGCGCCGCCTCGGCGCTTGCCGCCGCGATGTCGGCACTAGGCGGCGGCGCGCTTGGCGGTATCCCGCCGACTGCCGGATCGACAAAGGGCACGAATGCGGCGCGCCCGGCCAGCCGTCCTTTGCCGGTGACCCCCGCAGCAATCAGCATCGTTCCGGGCATCGTGTTTTCCTCCTCTCTGTCCCCGGCCGTCGACCGCAAAGCTCTTGGCCGCGGGCCTGTTAATTGGCGTTAGCGTACGCTGTCTTGACACCGCTCGGCAGTGACCCGAGGCCCGGCGTCCGGGTCAAGCGAATCGAGCTTCCCGAAGTTGTCGACGTTGCGCCACGCCAGAGGGGCGAGATTGCCTTTCTGCTCATGGGCTGGGGATTAGAACGACTCCGGCTGCTGCCGAGAAATCACGTATCCGGCGTGGCGTAAAGCCGGTCACTGGAAGTCGACGCACTACCGACACGCGGACTTGCGCGTCAATGTTAACGGCCGATAACGTATCACCGGGCGATTACGCTGCTGTCGAGCGGTGACGGAAGCTTCCCTCGAATTCCTCGGTGTGTCGCCTGAAGTTTGTCGTGGCCGGTGCAAACCCGGACCTGCGGGTGATTCAAGGGGTTGAGCGGTATGGAGATATCAGAGAGCCAGGAACGGCGGGATCTGCGGGCGGCGGTTGCGGCCATCGGGAAGTCGTACGGCCACGATTACTACCTGACCAAATCCCTGGGGGGCGAGAAGTCTACGGAACTGTGGCAGGAGGTAGGTAAGCAAGGTTTTCTCGGGGTGAATATTGCCGAGGAGTACGGCGGTGGCGGTGGGGGTATCTACGAACTGCATGCCGTGGGAGAGGAGTTGGCGGCGGCGGGGTGCCCGTTGTTGATGACGGTGGTGTCGCCGGCCATTTGTGGCACCATCATCCAAGCGTTCGGAACCGACGAGCAGAAACGGCGTTGGCTTCCGGGCATTGCGAGCGGCGAGATCATAATGTCGTTTGCGATCACCGAGCCCGACGCGGGCTCAAACTCGCACAACATAGCGACGACCGCCAAGCGGGACGGCGCCGACTGGGTTCTGCGTGGCACCAAGTACTACATCTCGGGAGTGGACGAGGCGCAAGCCATCTTGGTGGTCACCCGAACGGGTACTGACGAGCGTGGGCGCGGCCGGCTGTCGCTGATGGTGGTTCCCACGGACGCTGCCGGCCTGCAGAAGACTCTGATTCCCGTGCAAGCCGTGACACCGGAGAAACAGTTCACCCTGTTCTTCGACGATGTACGTGTTCCCGGTGACAACTTGATCGGCGCTCGGGACGAGGGACTGCGGCAGGTATTCGTTGGTCTGAATCCGGAACGGATAATGGGGGCGGCGCTGGGCAATGGGATCGGCCGGTACGCGTTAAACAAGGCATGTACCTACGCCCGGGAGCGCAGGGTGTGGGACACCCCTATAGGGGCACATCAGGGAGTCGCTCATCCGCTGGCGCACGCCAAAATTCAGGTTGAACTCGCACGCTTGATGACCCAACGGGCGGCCGCCTTACACGATGCCGGCGAGGCAGGGGCCGGCGAGGCGGCGAATATGGCCAAGTACGCGGCAGCTGAAGCCGGAATCCTTGCGCTGGACCAAGCGATTCAGACGCATGGCGGCAACGGTCTGGCTACGGAGTACGGGTTGGCGACGTTGTGGGGACCGGCGCGGTTGATGCGGACGGCACCGATCAGCCGGGAGATGATCCTCAATTATGTTGCGCAGCATAGTCTCGCGCTTCCACGGTCATACTGAACGTCGACTAGGTTTGGGTGGCTGCTTCCATGAGGTCAACGTGAGAACTTGGGCACTTGCCAGCGAGCCGGCTATCGCCGCAGTAGAAGAACTACCGCCAGGAAAGTACGAAGGCCACGACGGCGCGGGCATGCAGGAGTTGGTGCTTCGTCGGTTTCTGCAGAGCCATTCACTTGGTCCCCGCGATGTGGACGGCCTGCTGGTTTGCCCGTCCGGCATGGCCAGCGGTGCGGGTGCCGACATCTTCGTCCACGAGCGCCTCAATGACGTGTTGGGCATCCGGCCGCGCTTTTGTGAGACTGTCAACGTCGGTGGGGCGACCTACACGATCATGCTGTCGCGGGCTGCACTTGCAATCAGCGCCGGCCTTGCAAACGCGGTGCTCTGTATCGGTGCGGGGAAATTCCCCAAGGTGGGGCGGGGAGGCGGCGCCAACGCAATGGCGCGCATGATCAGCCACCCGGACTTTGAGTACCCATACGGCAGCTTCATCCCAGCCCTTTACGCCTTAGCCGCCACGCGGCATATGGCCGAACGCGGAACGAGCCGCGATGCTCTTGCCGCCGTGGCGGTCTCGAGCCGCGAGTGGGCGTTACGGCATCCAGATGCTTTGATGCGCAACGCGGGTCCGCTCACCGTCGAGATGGTTCTGGCTTCACGACCTATCGCGTGGCCGTTCAATTTGCTGGACTGCTCAGTACCGTGTGAAGGTGGCGCCGTGTTCCTAGTGGCCCATGGTGACCGCGCGCGGGAAATCACCGACCAACCGGCCTATGTATTGGGCTTCGGTGAACACCACGATCACGGCAACATCACCCACACCAGCGACTTCGCAACAATGGGTGCCAGCGTGTCAGCGCGTGCCGCGTTCGAAATGGCCGATCTTTCGCCTTCGGACGTGCAGGTGGCCGAACTGTACGATGCCTTCACGATCAACCCGATACTGCTGTTGGAGGAAACGGGGCTGGTGGCGGCAGCTAAAGGTGGCCACTTCTTCCTGGATGGGCGGGGGGCGCCCGGCGGTGACCTTCCGGTGAACACCTACGGGGGTCTGCTGTCATTCGGACACACCGGCGACGCGTCGGGAATGTCGATGCTGATCGAAGCTGCGCGCCAAGTGATGGGGAAGGCTGCGGATCGTCAAGTGTCTGCAGAAATAGCATTGGTACACACTTACGGCGGCATGATGGCAGACCATTCGACCGTACTCTTGGGGAGGACGCCGTGACAACTGCTCCCATGCCCACCGTGACTGACAGCACGGCCGTGTACTGGCAGCAGGCAGCTGTCGGGCGGTTTGTGCTCCCGAAATGTCGGGAGTGCAAGCGATTCCATCATCATCCCCGCCCTTGGTGCCCATACTGCTGGGCTGCGGATCTGGATTGGCAAGAACCTTCGGGAAAAGCGACGATCGTCACCTACACCGTCGTCCGTCAGGCCCCGTCGCCAGCTTTCACCGCTCCTTACGTCTTGGCGATAGTGGAGCTGGAAGAAGGACCTCGAATGATGACCAACGTGATCGAATGCAACGTCGATGAAGTGCGGGTCGGTATGGCTGTCGAGGTGGTCTTCGAATCACGAGGCAACCTGGCACTTCCGCAGTTCCGACGGGTCACGTCAACTGCGTGACGAGCCGACGCGAAAACTCACTTATCCAGCACCGATTACCTGTATTTGTGGGTGGATGGCATCCACCTCAAGGTGCGCCTTGAGGTGGAGAAACTCTGTTTGCTGGTAATGATCGGGGTCCGTGCTGATGGCCGCATGGAGCTCGTCGGGCTGGCTGACGGCTTCCGGGGATCGACTGAGTTCTGGGCTGAT
>NZ_MVIJ01000009.1 GCF_002086735.1 Mycobacterium scrofulaceum
AGCCCGCGGCGCACCCCGACGCGTACCGAACGGCGCATTATCAAAGTCCGTGTCCTGCGGCGCTGGGGACCCGCCCGGTCGGACGGTCCAGCCAGCGCAGTTTGGCCAGGCCGTAGCGGGTCAACACCCGGTGCACTGTGGAAGGATGAACACCGAGTAAGTACCCGATACGGGCGGGTCCCCAGCGCCGCAGGACACGGACTTTGATAATGCGCCGTTCGGTACGCGTCGGGGTGCGCCGCGGGCTGCGATGCGGTCGTGAACTGCGATCAACCATGCCCGCGGCGCCGTCGACGCGATAGCGGCTGGCCCAGCGCGACGCCGTCGTCGACGAAACTTGAAACCGTTCCGCGGCCCGTCGAAGTGTCCAACCCTCCTCAACGACACAGCGAGCCAGCCGCAGGCGACCGGTTTCTGACAATGGGGCATTACGGTGGGACATGAAGACCTCCGACGGTGAGCAGTGCGTTCCTCGACAGCTCGCACTTCACTCGGAGGTCTTCGTCATGTCACCACGCCACGCCGTCCCTAACGTCCGTGGTCAGTACAGCTAGCCGCGCCTTCGGGCTCAGCGCGCCTGGCCCTGCGACGCCAGGAAGCCCGCGACACCGCGGACCATCGCGTCGGCGTACTTCTGCCTGCCCTCGGCCGACTCCATCAGCGCCGAATCCGCGGGATTCTTCATGTTGCCGCACTCGACCAGGATCGACGGATACTGCGCCAGGTTCAGCCCGGCCAGGTCCGAGCGCCCGTACAGCCCGCTCTGGCCGATGTAGTTGGCCGGCGGGATCCCGGAGGCCTGCATCTGGTCGCGCATGATCCGGGCGTACTGCACCGACGGTCCGGCCTGCACCTGGTTGAGCGGCGGCGCCGAGTAGTTGACGTGAAAGCCCCGGCCCGACGCGGGCCCGCCGTCGCCGTGGATGCTCAGCACCGCGTTGGGGTGCAGCGCGTTGGCCATGTTGGCGCGCTCGTCGACGCACGGCCCCAGCCCGGTGTCGTTGCCGCGGGCCAGGGCGGTCCGCACGCCCAGGGCGTTGAGCTCCTGACGTACCCGCAGCGCGGTGTCCCAGGTGAAGGTGTGCTCCGGGTAGCCGCCGTTGGTCGACGTCCCGCTCGCCTGGCAGTCCTTGGTGCCACCCCGGCCGGTGGGCACCTGGCGGCCGATGGAGGCGTCGTTGGCGCCGTTGTGCCCGGGGTCGATGAAGACCACCATGCCGGCGATGTTGGAGGGGGCTCCCCACGCGGCCGGCGCGATCGCCGTCGAAGCGGCAACCAGCACACCGATGACCAACCTGACGCCGACACGCCTGCTCACTCGTAGGTCCACGGCGCAAAGGTAGCGTCGCGCGGTCTACGCTGGGTGTTTCGAATCGCCGGACACCCGCAGGCGAAACCAGTTCGAGACCAAGATGCGAGGGAACTGTCATGCAACCCGGAGGCGACATGTCGGCGCTGCTGGCCCAGGCGCAGCAGATGCAGCAGAAGTTGATGGAAGCCCAGCAACAGCTCGCCAACGCCGAGGTGCACGGACAGGCCGGCGGCGGGTTGGTCAAGGTGACGGTGAAGGGCAGCGGCGAGGTGATCGCGGTGCAGATCGACCCCCAGGTCGTCGACCCCGCGGACGTCGAGACGCTGCAGGACCTGATCGTCGGGGCCATGGCGGACGCGTCCAAGCAGGTCACCCGCATGGCGCAGGAACGGCTCGGGGCACTGGCCGGCGGCCTCGGCGGGCCACCCCCGGGGCAGCCGCCGGCCCCGGAGCGCTAGACACCCCGCGACATGTTTGAAGGACCCGTCCAGGATCTGATCGACGAGCTCGGCAAGCTGCCGGGCATCGGGCCCAAGAGCGCTCAACGCATCGCCTTCCACCTGTTGTCGGTCGAGCCGCCGGATATCGACCGGCTGACCGCGGCGCTGGGGAAGGTCCGCGACGGCGTCCGGTTCTGCGAGGTGTGCGGCAACGTCTCCGACAACGAGCGCTGCCGGATCTGTTCGGACCCCCGCCGGGACGGCTCGCTGGTGTGCGTCGTCGAGGAGCCGAAGGACGTCCAGGCCGTCGAGCGCACCCGCGAGTTCCGCGGCCGCTACCACGTGCTGGGCGGCGCGCTCGACCCGCTGTCCGGGGTGGGGCCCGACCAGTTGCGGATCCGCGAGCTGCTGAGCCGGATCGGGGAGCGGGTCGACGACGTCGACATCGCCGAGGTGATCATCGCCACCGACCCCAACACCGAGGGCGAGGCCACCGCCACCTACCTGGTGCGGATGCTGCGCGACATCCCCGGGCTGACCGTGACGCGGATCGCCTCCGGCCTGCCGATGGGCGGCGACCTGGAGTTCGCCGACGAGCTGACGCTGGGCCGCGCGCTCGCCGGCCGCCGGGCGATGGTCTGAGGTCGCTCAGGACTTGATTAATCGGAACGGCCGGGTGACGGTCGAGCCTGGACCTCCACACCCGTCCGACGTGGTCGTCCGGCCCTCACCGGCAAGCGACACGGCGTCGAAGCCGTAGTCGACGGTTGCCGGGACCGAGGCTCCGTTCGCGCATGGCGCCTGCGTCGCGCCGCTGTGGGTCCAGCGTCCGTTCGCGAGGTCGAACTCCCAGCTGATGACGAACGTCCCGCCGTCCTGCGAGGTCGCCAGCGTGCAGTCCGACCCGCACGGGACGAACAGCCAACTGGTCGACTTGTCGCTGTCGGTATAGAGCACGGTGTACCGACCGCTCGGCACCTCCGGGGCGGCGTGCGCGGGCACCGGCGTGATCAATGCGGCTGCGACGAGCAGGGCGCCGCCGCCTGCCCACCCCGGCCGGCTGCTTCTCGCGATGTCTTTGCTCACGTCAGCGCGCCGCCAGCCGCTCCCGGCGCAACAACTCCACCTCTGGCAGGTTCAGCGGCGCCAGCTCACCGACGACCTTGCCCAGCAGCAGGTCGGCCAGTTCGGGGTTGCGGGCCAGGCATGGCCCGTGCATGTAGGTGGCGATGACGCTGCCCTGCACCGCGCCGTCGTAGCCGTCGCCCGCCCGGTTGCCCGCGCCCTTGATCACCGCGCCCAGCGGCGATGCGGCGGGTCCCAGCACGGTGCCGCCCCGGTGGTTCTCGAAACCGGTGAGCCGTTGGGTCAGCCCGGGCAGCAGCGGCTTGGTGATCAGCTCGCCGATGGTGCGGGCGTCCTGCGGCGAGGTGGTCGCGTCGAGCAGGCCCACGCCGTCGACCCGTTCCCCCGCCGACGTCTCGTACCACTGGCCGAGCACCTGAACGGCGGCGCAGATCGCCAGCACGGGCGCCCCCCGGTCGGCGGCGCGCTGCAGCCCTGGGTGCTTGATCAGGTGCCTGGTGGCCAGCCGTTGCGCGTAGTCCTCCGCCCCGCCCAGGGTGTAGAGGTCCAACGAGTCGGGAACCGGGTCGGCCAGCGTGATCTCGACGATCTCGGCGGCGATGCCCCGCAACCGCAGCCGCTGGCGCAGCACCAGCGCGTTGCCGCCGTCGCCGTAGGTGCCCATCACGTCGGGCAGCACCAGCCCGATCCGCACGGTCGAGTCAGCCATGACGCGCCAACGCCCGTTGCAGCTGCAGGAACGCGGTGTAGTTGGCGACCACCTCGACCCGCCCGGGCGGGCAGGACGCGATGGCGGCCACGGTGTCGTGCACCAGGGTGTGGTCGACGCCCGCGTAGCCGAGGCGCACGGCGAGGTCGGTGCCGCGCTCGCCGGCGGCGACGACGGCCGTCTCTTCGAAGTGCTCGAAGCGCACGTCCCACAGCCAGGACAGATCCTCGCCGTCGGGCACCTGGCCGTTGACCGCGATGACCACCCCGGCCGCGTGCTTGTCGACCATCGACAGCGCCTCCTGCCAGCCGGCCGGGTTCTTGGCCAGCAGGATCCGCGCCTGGTGGTCGCCGATGCGGACGGTCCGGTAGCGCCCGGCGACCTCGTCGACCCCGCTGACGGCCGTGACGGCCCTGGCCGGGTCCGCCCCCAGCGCGACGGCGGCGGCGACCGCCTGCGCGGCGTTGCCGCGGTTGACCGCGCCCGGCAGCGCCAGCCGCATCGGCAGGGCCAGCCCGTCGGGCCCGTACAGCGTCTCGTCGTCGAACCACCACTGCGGGCTGGGCCGCTTGAAGTCCGCGCCGGTGGAATACCAGTGGCCTTCCCCACCAGGGGGGTCGCGGACGATCACCTCGCCGCTGCGCGGGCAGCTGACCGAGTCGTTGGCCCACCCGCCGCCCGCGGCCACCCACACCACCTTCGGGCTGTCGTAGGCCGCCGACGTCATCAGCACGTCGTCGCAGTTGGCGACGACGACGGCCGCCGGGTGCCGCGCCAGGCCGGCGCGCAGCGTGCGTTCGATGACGTTGATCTCGCCGACGCGGTCCAGCTGGTCGCGCGAAAGGTTGAGCAGCACGACGACCGCGGGCTCGACGGCATCCGACACGTGCGGCACGTGCATCTCGTCGACCTCCAGGGCCGCCAGCGGCGCCTCGCGGTTGGCGGCCAGCGCGGCGACCAGGCCGGCGTCCATGTTGGCGCCCTCGGCGTTGGTGGCCACCGGTCCCAGCGTGCCGAGCGCGGCGGCGGTCATCCGGGTCGTGGTCGACTTGCCGTTGGTGCCGGTGACGACGACGGTGCGCCGTCCGGCCGCGAGCTGACGCAGGACCGAGCCGTCCAGGGTCATCGCGATCAGGCCGCCGATCATCGCGCCGGCGCCGCGCCCGGTCACCCGGGATGCCCAGCGCGCGCTCGATCCCGCGGCGAGGGCGAGACGCGCGCGGGTGGTGATCACCCGGGCAGATTACCGACCGACACGGCTGCGCAGCGACCCGGCGATGTCGGTCGGACGTGCCATCCTCGAGTCATGAACCGGGTGTCCTGGGGGCGGCCGGCCGTCGAGCCGGACGGGGGTTGGGCCGTCATCGACGTCGAGACCTCGGGCTTTCGGCCGGGCCAGGCCCGGGTGATCAGCCTGGCGGTGCTCGGGCTGGACGACGACGGCCGCGTCGAGCAGTCAGTCGTCAGCCTGCTCAACCCGGGCGTGGACCCCGGCCCCACCCACGTGCACGGCCTGACCGCGGCCATGCTCGAAGACCAGCCGCAGTTCGCCGACGTCGTCGACGACGTGGTCAAGGTGCTGGACGGCCGCACGCTGGTAGCCCACAACGTCGCGTTCGACTACGCGTTCCTGACCGCGGAAGCCGAGCTCGCCGAGGCCGAGCTGCCCATCGACTCCGTCATGTGCACGGTCGAGCTGGCCCGGCGGCTGGACCTCGGCATCGACAACCTGCGATTGGAGACCCTGGCGGCACACTGGGGCCTCCGCCAGGAACGGCCGCACGACGCCTTCGACGACGCCATGGTGCTGACCGGTGTGCTGGAGTCGGCGCTCGAGCGCGCCCGCGAACGCGACATCTGGCTTCCGGTGCATCCGGTCACCCGGCGCCGCTGGCCCAACGGCCGCGTCACCCACGACGAGCTGCGCCCGTTGAAGGTGCTGGCCTCGCGGATGCCGTGCCCGTACCTCAACCCGGGGCATTACGTGTGCGGCCGGCCGCTGGTGCAGGGCATGCGGGTGGCCCTGGCGGCCGAGGTCGCGCGCACCCACGAGGAGCTCGTCGAGCGGATCCTGCATGCCGGGCTGGCCTACAGCGACGCCGTCGACCGGGAGACCTCGCTGGTGGTCTGCAACGACCCCGCCCCCGATCAGGGCAAGGGGTATCTGGCGCGGCAGCTGGGGGTCCCGGTGGTTTCCGACGCGCAGTTCATGGAGTCCATCCGCGCGGTCGTCGGCGGCACCAGCATGGAGGAATTCACCGACACCACCACGCTCGACCAGCAACTCGCCCTGTTCTAGGCCCACCTAGGCCGGCTGGCCGGCACTACCGCGATGGTGCCGAACCGCGGCACCCGGCGCCGGCGCCGCGCTTGCGATCGGCACTAGCGCGACGCCCGGTTGACGGCCGACACGACGGCGCGCAGCGACGCGGTGGTGATCGACGGCGCGATGCCCACACCCCACACCGTGCGGCCGTTGACCGACGCCTCCACGTACGCGGCGGCCTGCGCGTCGTCACCGGCGCTCATCGCGTGCTCGGAGTAGTCGAGTACCGCGACGTCGAACCCGACGTCGCCCAGCGCGTGCACGAACGCCGCCAGGGGGCCGTTGCCCGCGCCGCTGATCTCGGTCTCCTCCCCGTTGACCTTGACGGTGGCCGAGATCGTGGTGGTGCCGCTGTCCTCCTCTGACGCCTCGACCCGCTGCTTCATCCGCTCCAGCGGCCACACCGGGGCCAGGTACTCCTCGTAGAAGGCGTCCCACATCTCCTTCGGGGAGACCTCCCCGCCCTCACCCTCGGTGATCTTCTGGACGGCCTGGGAGAACTCGATCTGCAGCCGCCGCGGCAGCGCCAGGCCGTGGTCGGACTTCATGATGTAGGCCACCCCGCCCTTGCCGGACTGCGAGTTGACCCGGATCACCGCCTCGTAGGTGCGCCCGACGTCCTTGGGGTCGATCGGCAGATACGGCACCTGCCAGAGCATGTCGTCGACGTCGGCGTCCGCGGCGTCCGCGTCGATCTTCATCTGGTCCAGGCCCTTGTTGATGGCGTCCTGGTGGCTGCCGGAGAACGCGGTGTACACCAGGTCCCCGCCGTAGGGGTGCCGCTCGTGCACCGGCAGCTGGTTGCAGTACTCCACCGTGCGGCGGATCTCGTCGATGTTGGAGAATTCGATCTGCGGGTCGACGCCGCGGGAGAACAGGTTGAGCCCCAGCGTCACCAGGCACACGTTGCCCGTGCGCTCGCCGTTGCCGAACAGGCAGCCCTCGATCCGGTCGGCGCCGGCGGCGAAGCCCAATTCGGCTGCGGCGACGGCTGTTCCGCGGTCGTTGTGCGGGTGCAGGCTCAGGATGACCGATTCCCGGTTGGCCAGGTTGCGGCTCATCCACTCGATCGAGTCGGCGTACACGTTGGGGGTGGCCATCTCCACCGTGGCGGGTAGGTTGAAGATGATCGGGTTGTGCGGGGTCGGCGCGATGATCTCGCCGACGGCGTCGCACACCTGCCGCGCATACTCCAGCTCGGTACCGGTGTAGGACTCCGGCGAATACTCGAAACGCCATTGTGTGCCAGGGTATTTGGCGGCCTCCTCGACGCATTTGCGGGCGCCGTCGGTGGCGATGGCCTGCACCGCCGCCCGGTCGGCGCGAAAGACCACGCGGCGCTGCAGGATTGACGTCGAGTTGTAGAAGTGCACGATGGCCCGCGGCGCGCCCTCGCACGCGAGGAAGGTGCGCTCGATGAGTTCGGGCCGGCACTGGGTCAGCACCTGGATGGTGACGTCGTCGGGAATCGCGCCGTCGGTGATGATCTCGCGCACGAAGTCGAAGTCGGTCTGACTGGCCGAGGGGAAGCCGACCTCGATCTCCTTGTAACCCATGCGCACCAGCAGATCGAACATGCGGCGCTTGCGGGTCGGGCTCATCGGGTCGATCAGCGCCTGGTTGCCGTCGCGCAGGTCCACCGCGCACCACAGCGGCGCGCGGTCGATGACGCGGTCGGGCCAGGTCCGGTCGGCCAGCCGGATGGGCTCGACCTCGTCGGCGAAGGACCGGTACCGGTTGACCGGCATCGCCGAACCGCGCTGGGGATTCCACCCGGGCTGGCCGGGCGCCCGCGGGCCCGCGGGTTTGACGATGGATCGTTGCGACGTATAAGCGTCGGGATGGGAAGTCACGGTGATTGCTCCGGGGGTGTCAGAAGGAACCTCAGACCGGCGCATCGCGAACACCCGCGACGGGAGGCCGGTCTGGATCAGACCCCGTCGCGGCGTCCGAGGAGGAGCACCCGCTGCACGAGGAGAACTCTACCGCGGTTGGCGCCACGGAGAAAATTGCGCGACAGTCGCCGGGTGTGCGGCGATGGCCTCGCGTGTGCGGTCAGGGCGGGAAACCCGCGAAAATTCAGCCCCGGACGCACACGCAAAGCCGTCAGTGCACACCGGACGCCTCGCCGAGAAAATCCCGATGTGCCGGCACGTATTCTGTTGTGGACCTAAACGCCTGTGGGAAAGGGAAACAGTGGCGCTCGTCGTGCAGAAGTACGGCGGATCCTCGGTGGCCGACGCCGATCGGATCCGCCGCGTCGCCGAGCGCATCGTCGCGACCAAGAAGCAGGGGAACGACGTCGTCGTGGTGGTCTCCGCCATGGGCGACACCACCGACGACCTGATGGACCTGGCGCAGCAGGTGTGCCCGGCCCCGCCGCCGCGGGAGCTCGACATGCTGCTGACCGCCGGCGAGCGCATCTCCAACGCGCTGGTGGCCATGGCGATCGAATCGCTGGGAGCGCAGGCGCGCTCGTTCACCGGCTCGCAGGCCGGCGTCATCACCACCGGCACCCACGGCAACGCGAAGATCCTCGAGGTCACGCCCGGCCGGCTGCAGGAAGCGCTCGACGAGGGGCGCATCGTGCTGGTCGCCGGGTTCCAGGGCGTCAGCCAGGACACCCGGGACGTCACCACCCTGGGCCGCGGCGGGTCGGACACCACCGCGGTCGCCCTGGCCGCCGCCCTGCACGCCGACGTCTGCGAGATCTACACCGACGTGGACGGCATCTTCAGCGCGGATCCCAGGATTGTGCACAACGCCCGCAAGCTCGACACGGTGTCCTTCGAGGAGATGCTCGAAATGGCGGCGTGCGGCGCCAAGGTGCTGATGCTGCGCTGTGTGGAATACGCCCGCCGCTACAACATCCCGGTGCACGTCCGCTCGTCGTATTCGGACAAGCCGGGCACCGTCGTCGTCGGATCGATCAAGGACAAGCCAATGGAAGACCCCATCCTGACCGGAGTCGCGCACGACCGCAGCGAGGCGAAGGTGACCGTCGTCGGCATCCCCGACATCCCGGGTTACGCGGCGAGGGTGTTCCGTGCCGTCGCGGACGCCGAGGTCAACATCGACATGGTGCTGCAGAACGTCTCGAAGATCGAGGACGGCAAGACCGACATCACCTTCACCTGCTCGCGGGACAGCGGGCCCACGGCGGTGGCCAAGCTGGACGCGCTCTCCGACGAGATCGGGTTCGCCCAGCTGCTCTACGACGATCACATCGGCAAGGTGTCGCTGATCGGCGCGGGCATGCGCAGCCACCCCGGCGTCACCGCGACGTTCTGTGAGGCCCTGGCGGAGGTGGGCGTCAACATCGAGCTGATCTCCACCTCCGAGATCCGCATCTCAGTGCTGTGCCGCGACACCGAACTGGACAAGGCCGTCGTGGCGTTGCACGAGGCGTTCGGGCTCGGCGGCGAGGAGTCGGCGACGGTGTATGCGGGGACGGGTAGGTAGATGGTTTCCATCGGGGTAGTGGGCGCCACCGGCCAGGTGGGCCAGGTGATGCGCAGGTTGCTCGACGAGCGGGACTTCCCCGCTCGGGATAGTGGGGGGTCGGTGCGGTTCTTCGCGTCGGCCCGCTCGCAGGGGCGCAAGCTGGAATTCCGCGGCCAGGAGATCGAGGTCGAGGACGCCGCGACGGCCGACCCGACGGGGCTGGATATCGCGTTGTTCTCCGCGGGCAAGGCGATGTCGCTGGTGCAGGCGCCGCGGTTCGCCGCGGCGGGCGTGACGGTGATCGACAACTCGTCGGCGTGGCGCAAGGACCCCGACGTGCCGCTGGTGGTCTCCGAGGTGAACTTCGAGAGGGATGTCGCCGCGGGCGCCCAGTCCCTGAAGAAGGGCATCATCGCCAACCCGAACTGCACCACGATGGCCGCGATGCCGGTGCTCAAGGTGCTGCACGACGAGGCCGAGCTGGTGCGCCTGGTGGTCTCGAGCTACCAGGCGGTGTCGGGCAGCGGGCTGGCCGGGGTCGAGGAGCTGGCGACCCAGGCGCGCGCGGTCATCGGCGACGCCGAGCAGCTGGTGCACGACGGTTCGGCGGTCGAGTTCCCGGCGCCCAAGACGTACGTCGCGCCGATCGCGTTCAACGTCGTGCCGCTCGCCGGCTCGCTGGTCGACGACGGCTCCGGGGAGACCGACGAGGACCAGAAGCTGCGGCACGAGAGCCGCAAGATCCTCGGCATCCCCGGGCTGGCGGTGAGCGGGACCTGCGTGCGGGTCCCGGTGTTCACCGGGCACTCGCTGTCGATCAACGCCGAATTCGCCCGGCCGCTGTCGCCCGAACGCGCCCGCGCGCTGCTCGACCGCGCGCCCGGTGTCAAGGTGGTCGACGTGCCGACCCCGCTGGCGGCCGCCGGCGTCGACGAGTCGCTGGTCGGCCGCATCCGGCGCGACCAGGGGGTGCCCGACGGGCGCGGCCTCGCCCTGTTCGTGTCGGGGGACAACCTGCGCAAGGGGGCGGCGCTGAACACCATCCAGATCGCCGAGCTGCTGGCCGCCCAGTTGTGAGAAGCGGGTGAGCACCGCCCACACCCGACTGGTCGCGCGGTGCTCGCTTGCACTGATTCTGGTTGCGCCGCAATGGTGTTGGGTTGCCCATGCCTACCCGCCGGCGCCGGCCCCCGAGCCGATCGTGCAGCCGCTGGCTCCCGGTCAGGTGTTGCGGATCGGCCCCACGGCCGGCACCGGCACCCCCACCGGCGACTACGGCATCGGGGCGACCGACCTCTGTGAGTTCGTCGAATTCCCCACCGAGTTGCTCCAGGTCTGCGGCGACAGCTTCGCCGGCCAGGGCGTGGGTTTCGGCGGCTGGTATGCGCCGGTGGCGCTGCACGTCGACACCGCGAGCGTCGACGATCCCGCCGGGGTGCGCTACACCGGCGTGACCGGGATCGGCAAACCGCTGCTGGCCGATCCCGCCCCGCCCGGCGCCTCGCAACTGCCCGCGGGCGTGGTGCAGATCAACCGGCGCAACTACATGCTGGTGACCACGACGAAGAACCTGGAGCCGCAAAGCTCGCGGCTGGTGACGGCCGAACCGCAGCGGGCGGGCTGGCAGACGATCGCCGGCTCCCGGCGCCCCGCCTCCTACCAGGGCGGCTCGCAGACCCAGATCAGCGGTTACTACGACCCGATCCCCACCCCGGACTCACCGACCGGCTGGGTGTACGTCGTCGCCGACAGCTTCACCCGCCGCGACCCGGTCCTGCTCTACCGGGCGACCCCGCAAACGTTCACCGACCGGTCGAAGTGGCAGGGCTGGGCCGGTGGGCCGGGCGGCGGGTGGGGCAAGCCGCCGACCCCGCTCTGGCCGGACCCGGTCGGTGAGATGTGTGTGCGGCAAATCGACGGCAAGGCCGTGCTGTCCTACTTCAATGCGGTCACCGGCAACATGGAGGTCCGCGTCGCCGACGACCCCACGTCGCTGGGCGACGCCCCGGTGACCACGGTGGTGCAGCATGACGAGTGGCCCGAGCCGGCGGACAGCCTGCCGCCCCCCTACGACAACCGCCTCGCGCAACCGTACGGCGGGTACATCTCGCCCGGTTCCACCCTCGACGAGCTGCGAATCTTCGTCAGCCAGTGGGACACCCGCGCGCGGGTGGCCGCGCCGTACCGGGTGATCCAGTTCGCCGTCAACCCGTTCAAGCCGGAGTAGCGCCGCGGCGGGGCCGGAAATCCCGCCGGATCGGGGTGTCTTGCCAGCTGAGCGGGTGTTTTCAGCTCACAGCTGCTACATAACCACCGCATAGCCCAACTATTGTTAACGCCTTCATCATTTGTCTCATGAGTGAAACATCTGAAACCCCCACCGCGCGGACCTCGACCGCGACCGCACCGGCGCCCGCCGTGGCGCAACCGCTGTACAAGACCCCCCGGGTCTTCATCGCCGCGGCATGGGTCGCCATCGTCGCCGGCATCGTGTTCATCGTCTCGGTCATCTTCTTCACGGGAATGGCACTGGGGCACCACGGCGGCCATCACCACCACCACCACAAGCACCCCGCGGCGTGGATGCATCCGCACCGCATGGGTGGCCCGGGCGGTCCGGGTGGCCAGGCCGGCCTTCAGCAGGGCGGACCCGCGTCGGCGACCCCCGGCGCGCCCGGCCCCGGCCAGGTTCCGTCCTCGGTCGCCCCATCCCGGACGCCGTAGTCCAGGTCAACCCAGCGGCCCGGTGCTCGGCAGAGCACCGGGCCGCGCGTCATTGCGGCGACGGCAACCGGCCGCCGCCTTTCGATTCACAGCAAGTTTTGTGGGCTGAACCTGTTACGCGCGTCGCGACCCGGGGCATCATGCAGGCATGAGCGAGACACCCGAACCGCCCAAGACACCGCCGACTCCCGCCGCCGCGACCGCCCCGCCGCCTCCGCCGCCGCCACCGGAACGGGTGAAGCCCCCGAGGCTCTACACGGCCGCCGCGTGGGTGATCATCGTCGCCGGAATCGTCTTCATCATCTCCACCGTGTTCTTCGCCGGCGCGTTCGTCTATGGGCACTACCACCACTGCCACCATCACCACGGCCAGATGTTCAACCCGGGCGGCGGCCCCGGCGGTCCCGGACCGGGCAACGGCCCGTGGGGACCGGGACCCGGCGGGCCGTGGGGACCGGGGCCGGGCCCCGGACCCGGTGGCGCCGGGGGTCCGTGGGGCGACGGCGGGCCCGGCCTGATCGTGCCCATGCCCCCACCCGGGCCGGGCGGACCCGGCGGGCCCGGCCGCGGCCCGGGGATGAGCGGTCCCGGTCAGCCGCCGACCGGCGGCAGCCCGACACCCGCATCGCCGGCGCCACGACCGTAAGCCCCACGACATAGTGGTTGGCGCGCAAGAAATTTCGTCGCCGACTTCTGGAGTCAACCCAGCAAATGAGGAGATAGCGACATGACGGAGCGTTTCACGACCACCGACGCCGGCATCGCTGCGCCCAGCGACGACCAGTCGTTGACGATCGGCCCCGACGGCCCGATCCTGCTGCAGGACCACTACCTGATCGAGCAGATGGCCCAATTCAACCGGGAGCGCATCCCGGAGCGTCAGCCGCACGCCAAGGGCGGCGGCGCCTTCGGCACGTTCGAGGTCACCAACGACGTCAGCAAATACACCAGGGCCGCGGTCTTTCAGCCCGGCACCAAGACGGACATGCTGGCCAGGTTCTCCACCGTCGCCGGCGAGCGGGGCAGCCCGGACACCTGGCGGGACCCGCGCGGCTTCGCGCTGAAGTTCTACACCAGCGAGGGCAACTTCGACCTGGTGGGCAACAACACGCCGGTCTTCTTCATGCGCGACCCGCTCAAATTCCAGCACTTCATCCGGTCCCAGAAGCGCATGCAGGCGACGAACCTGCGTGACCACAACATGCAGTGGGACTTCTGGACCCTCTCGCCGGAGTCCGCGCACCAGGTGACCTGGCTGATGGGCGATCGCGGGATCCCGAAGACGTGGCGGCACATGAACGGCTACAGCAGCCACACCTACAGCTGGATCAACGCCGCCGGCGAGATCTTCTGGGTGAAATACCACTTCATCACCGACCAGGGCATCGACTTCCTGACCCAGGAGGACGCCGACCGGTTGGCCGGCGAGGACGGCGACTACCACCAGCGCGACCTCTACGGGGCGATCGAGGGCGGCGACCATCCGAGCTGGACGTTGAAGATGCAGGTCATGCCGTACGAGGAGGCCAGGGAGTACCGGTTCAACCCGTTCGACCTGACGAAGGTGTGGCCGCACGGCGACTACCCGTTGATCGACGTCGGCAAGATGACGCTGAACCGCAACGTCACCGACTACCACACCGAGATCGAGCAGGCCGCCTTCGAGCCGAACAACACGGTGCCCGGCACCGGGCTGAGCCCGGACAAGATGCTGCAGGCGCGCGGGTTCTCCTACTCCGACGCGCACCGCGCCCGGCTGGGAACCAACTACCGGCAGATCCCGGTCAACGAACCGAAGGTCGAGGTGAACAGCTACTCCAAGGACGGCGCCATGCGGATGAAGAACGTCACCGATCCCGTCTACGCGCCCAACTCCTACGGCGGGCCGCACGCCGACCCGGCGCGCGCCGCCGAGGTGCGCTGGCACGCCGACGGCGACATGGTCCGCGCCGCCTACACCCTGCACGCCGAGGACGACGACTGGGGACAGGCCGGCTCCATGGTCCGCGACGTCCTCGACGACGCGGCCCGCGACCGGCTGGCGCACAACATCATCGGGCACGTCTCCAAGGGTGTGAAGGAGCCGGTGCTGTCGAGGGTTTTCGAGTACTGGCGCAACGTCGACCCGGACCTCGGCAAGAAGGTCGAGGAGGGCGTGCGGGCCCAATAGCCGCCGTTCGCCACCCGGTAGCCGCCCTGGCATGATCGAAAACCATGACCATGCGGATCCGTGCCGCGGTGGTGGCCGTGGGTGCGGCGGTAGGGACGGCGCTGGGCGTCCCGGTTGCGGTCGCGCACCCGTCGGAACCGGGGGTGGTGAACTACGCGGTGCTGGGTAAGGGGTCGGTCGGCAACATCGTCGGCGGACCGATGGGCTGGGAGTCCGTGTTCACCCGACCGGTCCAGAACGACTGGGTGGACCTCCCGGTGTGCAACAACTGGGCCGACATCGGCTTGCCCGAGGTGTACGACGACCCGGACCTGGCGTCGTTCAACGGCGCCGTCACCCAGACGTCGGCCACCGACCAAACCCACTTCGTCAAGCAGGCGGTCGGGGTGTTCGCCACCAACGACGCCGCGGGCCGCGCCTTCCACCGGCTGGTGGATCGGACGGTGGGCTGCTCTGGCCAGACCACCGCGATGCACCTGGACAACGGCGCCACCCAGGTGTGGTCCTTCGACGGCGGTCCGGCCGGCCCCGCCGACGCGAGCTGGACGAAGCAGGAGGCCGGCACCGATCGGCGGTGTTTCAATCAAACCAGGCTGCGCGAAAATGTCCTGCTGCAGGCGAAGGTCTGCCAATCCGGCAACGCCGGGCCCGCGGTCGACGTGCTGGCAGGGGCGATGCAGAACGCGCTGGGTCAGTGAGCCGGGCGCGGCGGCCCGGGCGGGCATGCTTGAAATTCGGCGCGGACGGGAATATGTCGGACCCATCTGCTAGATGAAGTAGTGGCGGTCACCGTTCCCTCAGCGGGTGGGGATGCGGGGCCGCAGACGCACAAGTTCGGCTTGCTCGGGCCCGAAGGGATAGTGATTTGACGTTCGCCGCCATCACTACCGCGGGCTCCGAGCTGGGCAGCCCCGAAATGGCCGATTCGCAAACGGCCGCGGGCTACATCGCCGACGGCTGCCTGGTGGACTCGCCGCTCGGGCGGGTGGGCCTGGAGCTGGAGGCCCACTGTCACGACCCGGCCGACCCGCACCGCAGGCCCGGCTGGGACGAGATCGCCGGGGTACTGGCATCGCTGCCGGAGTTGCCCGGTGGCAGCCGAATCACGGTGGAGCCCGGCGGCGCGGTGGAGCTGTCCGGTCCGCCGGCCGACGGGGTGCTGGCCGCCATCGACGCCATGCGGCGCGACCAGGCCGTGCTGCGGTCGGCGTTCGTCGACGCCGGGCTCGGCCTGGTGTTCCTCGGGGCGGACCCGCTGCGGCCGCCCCAGCGCATCAACCCGGGCGCGCGCTACCGGGCCATGGAGCAGTTCTTCGCGTCCAGCCGGTCGGGCGAGGCGGGCGCGGCGATGATGACGTCCACCGCGTCCATCCAGGTCAACCTGGACGCCGGGCCGCGCGCCGGCTGGGCCGACCGGGTGCGGCTGGCGCACGCCCTGGGACCCACGATGATCGCGATGGCCGCGAACTCGCCGATGCTGTGCGGCGGGTTCACCGGGTGGTCGTCCACCCGGCAGTGGGTGTGGGGCCAGATGGACTCGGCGCGGTGCGGGCCCGTCCTGGGCGCCAGTGGTGACGACCCGGGCACCGACTGGGCGCGCTACGCGCTCAAGGCCCCCGTGATGCTGGTCCACTGCCCGGACGCGGTGGCGGTCACGGATTGGGTCCCCTTCGCCGACTGGGTGGACGGCCGGGTGTTGCTCGGCGGCCGCCGTCCCACCGTCGCGGACCTGGAATACCACCTGACCACGCTGTTCCCGCCGGTGCGCCCGAGGCGCTGGCTGGAGATCCGCTACCTGGACAGCGTGCCGGACGACTTCTGGCCGGCCCTGGTGTTCACCCTGGTCGCCCTGCTCGACGACCCGGTCGCGGCCGGCGTCGCGGCCGAGGCGGTCGAGCCGGTGGCCACCGCCTGGGACACCGCGGCGCGGTTGGGCCTGCGCGACCGGCGGCTGCACGCCGCGGCCGCCACGTGCGTGGCCGCCGCCGCCCGGCTGGCACCGCCCGAGCTCGACGGCTCGATGCAGCGGCTGGTCGACGCCGTGGACCGGGGCCGGTGTCCCGGCGACGACTTCTCCGACCAGGTAATCGAACACGGCATCGCGGCCACGGTCGCCAGGGCGGCGCGGTGCCCGCAAGGGGGGCTGTGACTTCGACTTCTCGGGCAGGTCTTGCCGACGATCTGGCGCGCGCACGGACGCGGACGCTACGGCTGGTCGAGTTCGACGACGACGAGCTGTACCGGCAGTACGACCCGCTGATGAGCCCGCTGGTGTGGGACCTGGCGCACATCGGTCAGCAGGAGGAATTCTGGCTGCTGCGCGGCGGTGACCCCGGCCGTCCCGGCATGTTGCCGCCCGCCGTCGAGGGTCTCTACGACGCCTTCGTGCATTCCCGCGCGAGCCGGGTCGAGTTGCCGCTGTTGTCTCCCGACCGCGCGCGGGCCTACTGCCGCACGGTGCGGTCGGCCGTCCTCGACGCGCTCGACGCCCTGCCGCGGGACAGCGACGACTTCACGTTCGCGTTGGTGGTCAGCCACGAAAACCAGCACGACGAGACCATGTTGCAGGCGCTGAACCTGCGCAGCGGCGCGCCGCTGCTGCGCGAGAAGGCGGCGCTGCCCGCCGGCCGGCCGGGGCTCGCGGGCACCTCGGTGCTGGTACCCGCCGGCCCGTTCGTGCTGGGCGTGGACGCCGCGAGCGAACCGTATTCGCTGGACAACGAGCGTCCCGCCCACGTCGTCGAGCTGCCGGCGTTCCGGATCGGGCGGGTGCCGGTCAGCAACGGCGAATGGCGGCATTTCATCGAGGACGGTGGGTACCTCGCGCCGCGTTGGTGGTCCGAACGCGGCTGGGAGTACCGGCAGCGCGCGGGCCTGACCGCGCCCCAGTTCTGGAGTGCCGACGCGCGGACCCGCACCCGGTTCGGTCACGTCGAGGACATCCCCGCCGACGAGCCGGTGCAGCACGTCACCTACTTCGAGGCCGAGGCCTACGCCGCCTGGGCCGGCGCGCGGCTGCCCACCGAGATGGAGTGGGAGAAGGCCTGCGCGTGGGACCCGGCCGCCCACACCCGGCGCCGCTACCCGTGGGGCGCGCAGCCGCCGTCCGCGGACCTCGCCAACCTGGGTGGCGACGCGTTGCGCCCGGCGCCCGTCGGGGCCTACCCCGCCGGCGCCTCCGCGTACGGGGCGGAGCAGATGCTGGGCGACGTGTGGGAGTGGACAACCTCGCCGCTGCGGCCCTGGCCGGGGTTCGTCCCGATGATCTACGAGCGCTATTCGCAGCAGTTCTTCGACGGCGACTACCGGGTGCTGCGCGGCGGCTCCTGGGCGGTGGCATCCGCCATCCTGCGGCCGAGCTTCCGCAACTGGGACCATCCGATCCGGCGCCAGATCTTCTCCGGCGTCCGGTTGGCCTGGGACGTCGAGGATGTCGGCTGATGTGCCGTCACCTCGGCTGGCTCGGGACCGACGTGACGGTGTCCTCGCTGGTGCTGGACCCGCCCTACGGGCTGCGGGTGCAGTCGTATGCCCCGCGCCGGCAGAAGCACTGCCTGCTCAACGCCGACGGTTGGGGGGTCGGGTTCTTCGACCGCTCCGTGCACGGCCAGGTGCCGCGCCGCTGGCGTAGCCAGGCGCCGCTGTGGGGGGACGTGTCGTTCGAGTCGGTCGCGCCGGCGCTGCGTAGCCACTGCGTGGTGGCCGCGGTGCGTTCGGCGACGGCCGGCATGCCGATCGACGTCAGCGCGACGGCGCCGTTCAGCGACGGCCAGTGGTTGTTGTCGCACAACGGAATTGTCGACCGCGCCGTGTTGCCGGTGACGACGCGGGCCGAATCCGTCTGTGACAGTGCGCTGCTGGCGGCCGTCATCTTCGAACGCGGACTCGACGCGCTCGGCGAGACCGTCACCGAGATCGCCGCCGCCGACCCGGGCGCCCGGCTGAACGTGTTGGCCGCCAACGGCTCTCGCCTGTTGGCGACGGCCTGGGGCGACACGCTGTCCATCCTCCGGCGTCCGGACGGCGTCGTGCTGGCCAGCGAGCCCTACGACAACGACTCCGACTGGGAGGACGTGCCGGACCGCCACCTCGTCGAGGTCACCGCGGCGGGTGTCGTGCTGACCCCGCTGGATCACCCGGAAGGTTATCGATGACGCTGACCCTGTCCAACCACCTGGCCGCCGACTCCGCTGACCAGGCGCTGCGCCGCGACGTCCTGGACGGCCTGCGGCAAACACCGAAATCCTTGCCGCCCAAGTGGTTCTACGATTCGCTGGGCAGCCACCTGTTCGATCAGATCACCCGGTTGCCCGAGTACTATCCGACCCGCGCCGAGGCCGAGATCCTGCGTGCCCGGTCGGCCGAGATCGCGGCCGCCAGCGACGCCGACACCCTGGTGGAGCTGGGCAGCGGAACCTCGGAGAAGACCCGGCTGCTGCTCGACGCGCTGCGCGACCGGGGAGCGCTGCGCAGGTTCGTGCCCTTCGACGTCGACGCGGGCATCCTCTCGACGGCCGCGGCGGCCATCCAGCAGGAATACGCGGGTGTCGAAATCAATGCGGTCTGCGGGGATTTCGAGGAACACCTGACCGAGATCCCGGCCGGCGGCCGGCGGCTGTTCGTGTTCCTCGGCTCGACGATCGGCAACCTGACGCCCGGCCCCCGCGCGGAGTTCCTCTCCAGCCTGTCCGCCCAGATGCGGCCGGGGGACAGCCTGCTGCTGGGCACCGACCTGGTCAAGGACACCGGCCGGCTGGTGCGGGCCTATGACGACTCGGCCGGGGTGACGGCGGCGTTCAACCGCAACGTGCTGGCGGTGATCAACCGGCAACTCGACGCCGATTTCGACGTCGAGGCCTTCCGGCACGTCGCGCGGTGGAACGCCGACGAGGAACGCATCGAGATGTGGTTGCGCGCCGACCGTCCGCAGCGGGTCCGCGTCGACGCGCTCGACCTGACCGTCGACTTCGCGGCCGGCGAGGAGATGCTCACCGAGGTGTCCTGCAAGTTCCGCCCGGACGGGGTGAGCGCCGAACTGGACGGGGTGGGACTGCGCCGCACCCGGTGGTGGACGGACGCCGCGGGCGACTTCGGGTTGTCGCTGGCCGTGAAGTGACGGCCGGCGCGTCGCTGGCCGACCGCTGGCGGGCGGCCCGCCTGCCGGCGGCCGGGCTGCACCTGGACAGCGCGGCCTGCTCGCGGCAGAGCCTCGCGGTGATCGACGCCGCCACCCAGCACGCGCGCAACGAATCCGAGGTCGGCGGCTACGTCGCGGCCGAGGCGGCGGCCCCCGCGCTCGACGCCGGGCGCGCCGCGTTCGCCGCCCTGGCCGGCATGCCCGACGCCGAGGTGGTGTTCACCACCGGTTCCCTGAACGCGCTCGACCTGCTGCTGGGCGGCTGGCCGGCGGATCGTCGCAGGGTGGCCTGCCTGCCCGGCGAGTACGGCCCCAACCTGGCGCTGCTGGCGGCCCACGGGTTCGACCGTCGGCTGCTGCCGGCGCTGGAGGACGGGCGGATCGCGCTCGACGACGCGGCGCTGGCGCTTCAGGCCGATCCCCCCGACCTCGTTCACCTGACCGCCGTCGGCAGCCACAGCGGCGTGGTGCAACCGCTGCCGATGATCGCGCAGCTGTGCCGGGAGTTGGGGCTGCCGCTCGTCGTCGACGCCGCCCAGGCGCTGGGCCAGGTGGACTGCGCCGTCGGCGCCGACGTGACCTATGCGTCGTCGCGCAAGTGGATCGCCGGGCCGCGCGGTGTCGGGGCGCTCGCCGTGCGCCGCGAGCTGATGGAGTGCCTGCGTCCCAGGCTGGCGGCGCCGGACTGGCTCGCGGGCTCGTTCACCATCGCCCGGCAACTCGAGTTCGGCGAGGCCAATGTCGCCGCGCGGGTCGGCTTCTCGATGGCGCTGGGGGAGCACCTCGCGTACGGGCCGCAGACCGTGCGCGCTCGGCTGGCCGAGCTGGGCGCCGCCAGCCGCGCGGCGCTGGCCGACGTGGCCGGCTGGGCGGTGGTCGAAGAGGTCGACGAGCCCAGCGCCATCACCACCCTGGCCCCGGTCGAGGGCGCCGACCCGCAAGCGGTGCGCTCGTGGCTGCTCGCCGAGCGGGCGATCCTGACCACCTTCGTGGGCGTCCCGCGGGCGCCGCTCGCGCTGGCCGGGCCGGTGCTGCGGATCTCGCCGCACGTCGACACCACGGCCGAGGACGTGGAGACCTTCGCCGAGGCGCTGATCGCCGCGACGGCGGCGACGTCCGGTTGAGGGCCTAGGCCGCCTTGTGCGCCGCCAGCAGGTAGGCGGGCATCTTCATGCGGCCCTTGTCGTCGCGGTCGTGGGGCGGAAACTTGAAGGGAGCGTCGGGAATGTCGATGACGTTCGACAGGATGAAGGCGGGCCGGATCTCGTCCACCTCCCAGTACTTGCTCACCGCCGCGCGGAGTTCCTCTTCGTCGACCTCGTTGGGCTTGGGTTCCATCTCGGCGGGAAACGCGCCCTTGGCGAACACCAACACGAACAGCCCGGCGCCCGGCGCGGCCGCGCGGTGAACGGAGCTCAGGTAGCCGTCGCGGCCCTCGACCGGCAGCGAATGGAACAGCGTGGAATCCACGATCGTGGAGAACCGGCCGTCATAACCGGAAAACGTCGTGATGTCGGCTTGGACGAAGCTGGCCGTGGTCAGCCCGCGCTCCTGGGCGGCCTTGGTGGCCGCCGCGACGGCGGTCGGCGTGAGGTCGACGCCGACCACGGTGTAGCCCTGGGCGGCCAGCGCCAGCGACAGTTCGGCGACCCCACAGCCGGCGTCGAGCACGTCGCTGCGGAACTTCCCGGCCGCGGCCAGGGCGGCCAGTTCGGGTTGCGGCTCACCGATGTTCCACGGCGGCGGCCCCTCGAAGTGCGCCTGCTCGCGGTATGCGCTGTCCCAGTCCATAACCCGATCGCCCGTCATGGTTTTCAACGTACCCCCGGTCAGGACTCCCAGGTGTGGACCGGCTCGTTGGCGTGCATGTGCTCGCAGTACCGGCGCAGCATCTCGGCCAGCGCCGCGGGCCGGTTGAGGCCCTTGTCCTCCAGCGCGCGCACGGTGGACACCTGCCAGCCGGCGCCGTTGCGGCCGGTCCGGGCGCGGCCCTCGATGACGCCGAGGAACCGGTCCCGCACTTCCGCGTCGACGCCCCAGCGGCGCAGTCCCTCGTCGGCGATCGGCAGCAGCGTGTCGAGCACCAGTGTGGTGGCCGGCACGTCACCCAGCCCCGGCCAGTGCAGCCGGGCGCCGATGCCGTCGCGCGCGGCCGCAAGGAAATTCGCCTGTGCGGCAGCGAAATCCATGCCGGCCCACACCGGATCGTCGTCCTCCGACAGGCTGCGCAGCATGCCGTAGAAGAACGCCGAGTTGGCCAGCATGTCCACGACGGTCGGCCCGGCCGGCAGCACCCGGTTCTCCAGCCGCAGATGGGGCCGGCCGTGCACCACGTCGTAGACCGGCCGGTTCCACCGGTAGACGGTGCCGTTGTGCAGCCGCAATTCGGACAGCTGCGGCGCCCGCCCGGCGGCCAGCTCGGCGACCGGATCCTCGTCGGACACCTCGGGCAGCAGGGACGGGAAGTACCGGATGTTCTCGTGATACAGGTCGAGGACCGAGGTGATCCACCCTTCGCCGAACCACACCCGCGGCCGCACGCCCTGGGACTTGAGCTCCTCGGGGCGGGTGTCGGTGGACTGGGTGAACAGCTCGATGCGGGTCTCGGCCCACAACTGGTGGCCGAAGAAGTACGGCGAGTTGGCGCCCAGCGCCAGCTGCGGGGCGGCCACCACCTGGGCGGCGTTCCAGTTCGCGGGGAATGCCTCCGGGGCCACCTGCAGATGCAATTGGATGCTGGTGCAAGCGGATTCGGGCGCGATCGAGACGGCCTGCCAGCTCAGCGGCTCGGGTCCGGAGATGTTGATCGGGATGTCCTCGCCGCGGGCGGTGAAGATCGACTCGTTGAGCGCCGCGTAGCGCCGCGAGTCGCTCATCCACCCGGTGGCCAGGTGTTCTGGCATCAGTGTGGGCAGGATTCCGATCATCACGATGTGCGCACCGCCGACGCTGGCCTTGGTCTCGGCGTCGTTCAGGCTGGCCCGCACCTCGCCTTCGAGATCCAGTGTGGTGTGCCCGGGCAGGGCGTGCGGCGGGACGTTGAATTCGATGTTGTAGGCGCCCAATTCAGGCTGGAACGCCGGATCGCCGATGGCGTCGAGCACGTCGCGGTTCGACATGGCGGGCTGATAGTCGCCGTCGACGAGGTTGCACTCGATCTCCATGCCGGTGAGCGGCTGCGCCGAGTCGAAGTGCGACCGGGCCAGCATCGTCTCCAAGACGTCCAGGCACAACTGGAGCTTCCGCCGGTATTCCCGCCGATCTGCGTCGTTGTACGTGGTGCGCTTGACCTCTTCGCCCACACCGCCGATGGAACAGGGTTACCGGCGGTAAAGCAAGCGACGCGGTGAGCTTGCCGAGTCCACCCAGACCATGATGGACTCCTGACGTGTCCGAGTTTGTCGCCGCGATCGACCAGGGAACCACCAGCACCCGCTGCATGATCTTCGATCACGACGGCGCCGAAGTGGCCCGCCATCAACTCGAGCACGAACAGCTCCTGCCCCGCGCCGGCTGGGTCGAGCACGACCCCGTCGAAATCTGGGAGCGCACCTCGTCGGTGCTGATGTCGGTGTTGAACCGCGCCAATCTGAGCGCGAAAAATATTGCCGCCCTTGGCATCACGAATCAGCGGGAGACGACGTTGGTGTGGGACAGGCACACCGGGCGGCCCTATTACAACGCGATCGTCTGGCAGGACACCCGCACCGATCGGATCGCGTCGGCGGCCGAACGCGACGGCCGCGGCGAGGTGATCAGGCGCAAGGCCGGGCTGCCGCCGGCGACGTACTTCTCCGGCGGCAAGTTGCAGTGGATCCTGGACAACGTCGACGGGGTGCGGGCGGCCGCCGAGCGCGGTGACGCCCTGTTCGGCACCGCGGACACCTGGGTGTTGTGGAATCTGACCGGGGGGCCGCGTGGCGGCGTGCACGTCACCGACGTCACCAACGCCAGCCGGACCATGCTGATGGACCTGGAGACCCTGGACTGGGACGACGAGCTGTTGTCGTTCTTCTCCGTCCCGCGCGCGATGCTGCCGGTGATCGCGCCGTCGTCGTCGCCGCAGCCCTACGGCGTCTCCGCGCAGGCCGGACCGCTCGGCGGCGAGGTGCCGGTGACCGGGATGCTCGGGGACCAGCACGCCGCGATGGTCGGCCAGGTCTGTCTGTCCGAGGGCGAGGCGAAGAACACCTACGGCACCGGAAACTTCTTGCTGCTCAACACCGGTGAGACGATCGTGCGGTCCAACAACGGGCTGCTGACCACGGTCTGCTACCAGTTCGGGGACGCCAAACCCGTGTACGCGCTCGAGGGATCGATCGCGGTGACCGGCGCCGCGGTGCAGTGGCTGCGCGACCAGCTGGGCATCATCAGCGGCGCCGCGCAGAGCGAGTCGCTGGCGCGTCAGGTCGCCGACAACGGCGGCGTCTATTTCGTCCCGGCGTTTTCCGGGCTGTTCGCGCCGTATTGGCGATCCGATGCGCGGGGCGCGATCGTGGGGCTGTCGCGGTTCAACACCAACGCGCACCTGGCCCGCGCGACGCTGGAGGCGATCTGCTACCAGAGCCGCGACGTGGTGGACGCGATGGCAGCGGATTCCGGTGTGCGCCTTGGGGAATTGAAGGTCGACGGCGGCGTCACCGGCAACGACCTGTGCATGCAGATCCAGGCCGACGTGCTCGGTGTCGACGTGGTGCGTCCCGTGGTCGCGGAGACGACCGCGCTGGGCGCGGCGTACGCGGCGGGCCTGGCGGTGGGGTTCTGGGCCGATCCGGCCGACCTGCGAGCCAACTGGCGCGAGGACAGGCGCTGGACGCCGGCCTGGACCGACGAGCAGCGCGCCGCCGGGTACGCGGGTTGGCGCAAGGCCGTGCAGCGGACCCTGGATTGGGTGGACGTCACCTAGCGCCCTCGGCCGCCAGCCCGCCCCCCGCGAGCGCCCGTGTCTGTACGGCGACACGCCGGTACGGCCGTACATTTGCGCACGCTCGCGGAGAGCGGAGAGCAAGAGCGGAGGGCTCAGTCCTCGCCGAGGATGCCGTAGACCTCGCGCCGCGCGTTGTTGAGGATGTCGACGATGCGCTGCTGCTGGTCGGCGGTGGCGGTGTGCGCGGCCTGCGCGACCGCGCCGAACAGCTGACCGACGGCCGCGCGCAGGTTCATGTGACCTGGGTCGGCGCCCTCGGCGATCTCCTCCCACGGCGGGGTCTCGACCTTTTCGGCCGCCGCGCGGCCCTCGTCGGTCAGCTCGAAGAGCTTCTTGCTGCCCTCGCTTTCGCTGGCCGTGATCAGGCCCTCGTCGGTCAGCAGTTGCAGCGTTGGGTAGACCGAACCCGGGCTGGGCTTCCAGATCCCGTTGCTGCGTTCGGCGATTTGCTGGATCATCTCGTAGCCATGCATCGGCCGCTCGGCCAGCAGCGCCAGGATGGCGGCGCGGACGTCGCCGCGCTTGCCGCGACCCGGGCCGCCACGGCGCCATCCGCCGCGCCGGCCGCCGGGCCCGAAGCCGAATCCCGGCCCGAATCCGGGACCGAAGCCCGGGCCGAACCCGGGACCGAATCCCAGCGGGCCGTCGGGGCCGGGGGCGTGCTCCCGAAGGTGTTCGAAGAACTCCTGGCGGGCGCGCCGCCGGGCGCCGTGCAGGGCGCGCCGTTGGGTGTCGGGACCGAACCCGAAGCCGGGGCCACCGGCGAATGGGCCGCCCGCGGGGGTGAATGGGTTGTTCATGTTTGTTTCCTTACGTCTGCAGGGGAAGCGCACCGTGCGCTTCGAAGTATCACGATATATCGGAAACTATCGCGATGCAACGTCGGGAGGCGGGTGGTGCGGCCCTGGGCGGCCGTGAGGGCCGCTGAGGTGCGGCGTCGGGCCGCCGGCGCGCGCGCCGGGCCCGCCGCCCCGGCCCGGTTTGCGCCCGACAGGGGGCGGGTAGGACCTCTGGGATGAACGCTGATAACTCGGATGTGGCGGTGGGCAGCGGGACCTCCACCGCGCCCGGCGCCGCGCAGGGTGGCGGCGGTCCTCGAAGCGGTAGCCGCAACGGATGGCTGTGGGTCAACTGGGGACTGGCACTGGCCACGGTGCCCGCCGCCGCCATCGTCATGCTCTTCGCCCTCGGCGCGGTGATGAGCACCGACGGCTGCAGTGAGCGCGGCTGCCCCAATCTGGGCCACGGCGGGATCAATTTCGGGGTGGCGTTCTACGGCGCGCCCGCCGTCGCGGTCGCCGTGATCGTCATCTCGCTATTCACCGCGAAGCGGCGGGGCGGCATCGCCGTTCCGCTGTGCGGGTGGGCGCTGCTGGTCGCCGACGTCGTCCTCATGGCGGCCAGCGTCTCCGGTTAGCGCGGCCCTCAGGCGGGCGGCGAGAAACCGCCAGGCGCGGCACTGGGCGGGGCCTGCGCCGGCGGTGCGGCGCCCGGCCGCGGGGCGGCCTGCGGTGCGGCCGGCCAGGAGGCGTGCGGTGCGGCCGGCCAGGTCGGCCAGGGCGCGGTGCCCGGTGGCGGCATGGCGGGACGGAGGCGCGCCAATTCGCGGCGGTGCCGTTCGGCCAGCACGGCGGCGAGCACCAGTTCCGGCGGTGCGCCGGGCGGGGGCGGCGGGGCGATGCGGGACACCACGTCGCCGGCGATTCGGTATGCCATTTGATGGCGCAGCTGGCGGTCGAGTTGTGGTGCCCGCGAGAGGAATTGGCGCGCCACCTCGGCCTGCCCGGGGGTCAGGCCGGAAAGCTGCAGCGATGCCGCCCACCAGGCCAGCGCGGGCGGCATCACCGGCGGTGGGCCCAGCCGGGGCCCGCGCTCGTTGATGACGACGGTGCCGGCGAAGATGTCCCCGATCCGCTTGGCCTTCGGCGACACGATGCTGCAGATGACGGCGGGACTTCCGAACAGCATCCAGATCTCCACCACCGACGCCAGGGCGCGAAACAGGGCCTGGCGGAAGCGTTCTGGGCCGCCGTCGTCGGACACCACGCGCAGGCCCATCGCGATTTTGCCCACCGAACGCCCGCGTGTCGCCGTTTCGAGCACCACGGGATACCCGACGATCGCCACCACCGTGAAGATCAGCAACACGGCGGTGCTCAGCGCGGAGTCGAACTGGGTCAGGGTGGCGGCCCACAACATCAGCCCGAGCAGATAGCCAACCACGATGACGGCGATGTCGATCAGTGCGCTCAGCGCCCGCACCGGCAACTGGGCGATCTGCACGTCGAGCACGACGGCGTCGCCGGTCACCACCTCCGCCATAACACCGAACGGTACAGGGCGATTAGGCTGCGCAGGGTGGACGTGGACGCATTCGTGCTGGCCCATCGTGGTACCTGGGACCGTCTCGACCGGCTGGTCGCGAAGCGTCACGCGCTGACCGGGTCCGAGGTCGACGAGCTCGTCGAGCTGTACCAGCGGGTGTCGACCCACCTGTCGATGCTGCGCTCGGCCTCGTCGGATTCGCTGCTGATCGGCCGGCTCTCGAGCCTTGTCGCGCGCGCCCGTTCGGTGGTGACCGGCGCCCACGCGCCCTTGAGCAATACGTTCGTCCGGTTCTGGACGGTGTCCTTCCCGGTGGTCGCGTACCGGTCGTGGCGGTGGTGGCTGGGCACGGCGGCGGGCTTCTTCGTCGTGGTCCTGCTCATGGCGTTCTGGGTGGCCGGCAGCCCGGAAGTGCAGTCGGCAGCCGGAACACCAAGCGAAATCGAGCAATTGGTCAACCACGACGTCGTCGCCTACTACAGCGAACATCCCGCAGCGGCGTTCGCCCTGCAGATCTGGGTGAACAACTCCTGGGTGTCCGCGCAATGCATCGCCTCGTCCGTTCTGCTGGGGCTGCCGATTCCGTTCGTGCTGTTCCAAAACGCCGCCAACCTGGGGCTGATCTCCGGCCTGATGTTCCAGGCCGGCAAGGGCGGTGTGCTGCTCGGGCTGCTGGTTCCGCACGGGCTGGTGGAGCTGTCGGCGGCCTTCCTGGCGGGCGCGGCCGGGATGCGGTTGGGCTGGTCGGTGATCTCGCCCGGTGACCGTCCCCGCGGACAAGTGCTAGCCGAGCAGGGGCGTGCCGTCGTGTCGGTGGCGATCGGGCTGGTGGGCGTGCTGTTGGTCTCGGGTCTGATCGAGGCGCTGGTGACGCCCTCGCCGCTGCCGACGTTCGTCCGGGTCGGCATCGGGATCGTCGCCGAGGCCGCGTTCCTGACCTACGTCGTGTATTTCGGCCGCCGGGCGGCCAAGGCCGGGGAGACCGGCGACATCGACGACGCGCCCGACGTGCTCCCCACCGGCTGACGGGCCAGATGTACTGCCCGGCGTGCATCGTCGCCGGGCTAGATGTACTGCCCGGCTCCTTCTCACGCCGCTGCGCGGCGTGCATCGTCGCCGGGCTAGAGCCGGCCGGTGGCCTTCATCGCCAGGTAGCGGTCGGCCAGCGCGGGCGCCAGTTCGGTGGGCGGGGCGTCGACCACCTCCACGCCGACGCGGCGCAGCCGCGAGGCGATCGCGCGGCGGTCGTTGCGGGATCGCTCGGCGGCCGCCGCGTCGTAGACGGCGGCCGGATCCGCACGGCCGGAGGCCATGAGGTCGACGCGGGGGTCGGCGACGGCGGCGACCATCAGGTGGTGTTTCGCCGACAACTGCGGCAGCACCGGCAGCAAGCCCTCGTCGAGCGCGGTCGCGTTGAGGTCGGTCATCAGCACCACCAGCGACCGGCGGCGGGCGCGCCGAGCGACGGCGGAAACCATTGCGGTCCAATCGGGTTCGAGCAGCGCCGGTTGCAGGGGGGCCATCGCCTCGACGAGGTGGGCGAGCAGTTCGGTGCGCGACGCGCCGAACACGCCGGCCCGGGTGACCCGGTCGTGGGCGAGGAAGTCGACGTGGTCGCCGGCCCGCGACGCGAGCGCGGCGAGCAGCAGCGCGGCGTCCATGGACCAGTCCAGCCGGGGCCAGCCCGCCGGATCCGCGGCGGTCGGGTCGACACCGACCCGGCCCGCCGAGGTGCGCCCCGTGTCGAGCACGATCAGCACGCGCCGGTCGCGTTCGGGGCGCCAGGTGCGCACGACGACGTCGGCGCGGCGCGCGCTGGCGCGCCAGTCGATCGACCGCACGTCGTCACCGACGACATACTCGCGCAGGGAATCGAATTCGGTGCCCTGACCGCGGATGAGCGTCGGGAGCAGGCCGTCGATCTCGCGCAGCTTGGCCAGCCGCGCCGGCAGGTGTTTGCGGGACAGGAAGGGCGGCAGCACCCGGAGCAGGCCCGGCACCGCCTGCGAACCCTGCCGCCCGGCCAGCCCCAGCGGGCCGATGGATCGGGCGGTGACCAGCGCGGCGCGCTGCTCGCCGCGCCGGACCGGGCGCAGCTGCGACGCGACGTGCTGGTGCTGCCCGGCGGGGATGTTCAGGGGATGGATCCGGGGCCGGGCGCACGCGCTGGGCGGCCAGGCGTCGCGAACCTGGCCGCGGAACCGGCGCCGGCCGTCGTTGTGGATCAGCAGGCCCACGTCCACCTGCTGCGCGAGCCGGGCGGAGCGATCCGGCGACCGGATGTAGCGCAATCCGCGGGTGCTGGCCGCCAGCCTCATGTCGACGGCGACCAGGGTCGCGAGCGTGGCCAGCAGGACGGCGAAAGTCCTTGCCGGCCAAGGGGACAGCGCGATGGGCAGGACGCATATCAGCGCGGCCAGCCCGGCGCGTCCGGTCAGGATCACTAGCGGGGCACCGGGACCGAGGCCAGGATCCCGTCGAGCACACCGTCGGGGGTGGCCCCCTCCAACTCGGCCTCGGGGCGCAGCATCACCCGATGCCGCAGCGTCGAGCGGGCCATCGCCTTCACGTCGTCGGGCGTGACGTAGTTACGGCCGGACAGCCAGGCCCACGAGCGGGCCGTGGCCAGCAACGCTGTCGCCCCGCGCGGCGAAACGCCCAGCTGCAGCGCGGGCGAGGAGCGGGTGGCGCCGACGATGTCGACGATGTAGCCCAGCACCTCGTCGGCGACCAGCACGTGGCCCACGGCTTCGCGTCCGGCCGCCAGTTCGGCGGGCCCGGCCACCGGGTTGATCGCCGACAGGTCGCGCGGGTCGAAGCCGTGGGCGTGCCGGCCGAGGATGGCGATCTCCGAATCGCGCGGCGGCAGAGTCACGTTGAGCTTGAGCAGGAAGCGGTCCAGCTGCGCCTCGGGCAGCTGGTAGGTGCCCTCGTACTCGATGGGGTTCTGGGTCGCGGCGACGATGAACGGGTCGGGCAGCGGCTGGGCGACGCCCTCGACGCTGACCTGGCGTTCCTCCATCGCCTCGAGCAGCGCGGCCTGGGTCTTCGGCGGGGTCCGGTTGATCTCGTCGGCCAGCAGCAGGTTGGTGAACACCGGACCGGGCCGGAACGCGAACGCGGCGGTGCGCGCGTCGTACACGAGCGAACCGGTCACGTCGCCGGGCATCAGGTCGGGAGTGAACTGCACCCGCTTGAACTCCAGCCGCAGGGCGGCCGCCAGCGCCCGGACCAGCAGCGTCTTCGCCACTCCCGGAACGCCTTCCAGCAACACATGACCGCGGCACAGCAGCGCGATCACCAGACCGCTGACCACTCCCTCCTGCCCGACGACGGCCTTGGCGAGCTCGGCACGCAACGCCAGCAGCGCATCTCGCGCGGATTCAGCGGTGGGGGTGGAGGCGGTAGATGGTTGCGTCACGTCCGTGTGACCTGCCTTTCGATGTCGTCGAGCGCACGGGCAAGTTGTAGCAGGTCGTGGTCGGTCGCCGGGGGCGGACCGAACAGCTGGTAGGCGATGACCGCCGGGTCGGATCCGCTGCGGCCGGCCACCGCGGCCGCCACCGCGGGCGCCGGCGCCCCGGTGTTCAGGCCCAGCCGGGGCAGCATCCGCTGCAGCGCGGCGGTGCGTAGCGCCGCGGCCGCGCGATCGCGCGCCCGGCGGGAGCGGTAGAGCCGGCCGCGGCCCTCGACGGTCTCCGACGCGCGCACCACGACGGGCAGCGCCTCGGCGACCAGCGGCCCGGGCCGCCGCCCCCGCCACACGGCGACCAGCAGCACGACCAGGCACAACTGGAAGACGATCCACGTCACGTTCTGCGGGATCAGGTCGAAAATCGAGCCGGGCGGCGGAGATTCGCCCTCGACGTGGTGGGGCGCATACCAGATGAGTCGGGGTCGGGCGCCGGCCAGGTTCATCGCCAGGGCGGCGTTGCCCGCCTGCAGCAGGGCGCCGTTGGTCAGGAAGTCGGTGCTGCCGACCGCCGTGACGGTCCGCCCGCTGTCCCGGAAGCGGATCAGCGCGCCGTGATAGCAGCGGGTGATCGGCCGGCCGTCGGTGGCGCGGTAGCTGTCGCTGGGGCCGAATCGCACCGGCCCGGCGCGGGTGGCCTCGCGCAGCGTGCAAGCGGGGTCGGTGTCGAAGTTGTTTGCCGCCGAGACGCGCAGGCCGGGCATCAGCGCCTCGCGGGTGCGCGCGGTCGGTTCCACCAGCAGCAGGTCGCCGGGCGCCGCCGCCAGCCGGTCCAGCAGCGGTCCGGTGAGGTATTGGCTCTGCGCCACCAGGATCAGCGCGTCGGGCCGCGCCGCCCGTTCGACGTCGCCGATGCCGTGAGCGACCACGACGTCGACACCGCCGTCGCGCAGCAGCGCCACCAGCGCATGGGTGCCGTCGGGACCCGTCGACTCCGGATCCATGCGCGCGCCGGGGCGCGGCGCGGTCAGGTAGGCGTCCACGCCGGCGACCACGGCGAGCACGACGAGGGTGAGGATCACCCAGCGCCAGGACCGCCGGCGATGCGGCGCCGCGGGGATGGCGGCGTGACCGGTGGCCGCCATCACCGCACCTGCGCCCACGAGTCGGGCGCCGCGGGGTGCGCCGGCCCCGGCGCGACGGCCGCCGAGCGGGACCGCAGGTGGTCGTCGAGGTCGGCGATCAGCTGGTAGGCGCTCTGTGTTCCCGGTTGCTCGCCGTAGGTGACGTCGTTGAAAGCCGTTGCCCCCTGTGTCAATTCGTCGGCAAGGTGGGGCAGTGCCGCGCCGGCATTCGAGGCCAGCTCGTTGGCGGTGCGGCCCGGCGCGGGGTTCAGCACGCCGGTCTCCTCCAGCTGGCGGGCGACCGCCCGCAGCCGGTGACGGATCGCCGCGGCCCAATCTCCCTGCGCCGCAAAGCTCTCGGCGGTCGCCCGATGCTGGGCCGCGGTGAGCTGGGCGGCTTCGAACAATCGGTAGTCGCCGCCGCGGTTGGTGCGCATGGTGCGCCGCGCGACGTGGACGGCGACCGCCAGCGCGACCCCGAGCATGATGAAAAGCACCGTCGCCGTGAGCCACCCGCCCGGCAGCGAGGCGGTCTTCTGGAGCAGCCGGAAGATCGTCTCGTTGAGCCATTCGGCGATCTGCTCGGTGGCCGAACCCTTGGAGTAGATCGGTTTGTTCAGCTCGTCCCGGGCGGCCTGGTGCGCGGCATCGCGGTCGATGTCGATGGAGGGCACTGTCTCACTCGCCTCAGACCGGCCGGGTCAGCCAGAGATTGTCGGTGGACTCGGCCGCGTACGGCCCGCCGGCGGCTCCGGTCTGCAGCACCAGATCGAATGCCTCGGCACGCATCCGGCGATCGGTGTAGAGCAGCGCGATGACCCCGGCGTTGAACGGCGCGGTGATGATCTCGCCGATCGCCGCGCCCACCGACGTCACCGCCGTGCTCGCCAGGAACGCCGCGGTGGAGGAGGTGATCAGGAAGAACTGGCCGACGATGTTGAACGGCACCGCGACCGCACCCGCGACGACGGCGGTCACCAGCAGCGTCAGCACGCGGATGCCCAGCACCCGCCAGAAGCCGTTGCGCACCAGCACGAACGATCGGGTGATGGCGTCCAGGACGGGCAACCGCTCCAGCACGATCAGCACGGGCGCGAACAACACCACCGTGTACAGGTACACCAGCAACGCGAGCACGCCCAGCGCGAGCGGCAACCCCAGGACGACCACCGCCGCGGCGCTGCCGATCGCCGCCAGGACCGCGACGATCACCGCCACCAGACCCGCGAAGACGGCGAGCACGGCGCCCTCCAGCACGGCGAGACCGAACAACGGCACCAGGCGCCCGCGGATCCTGGCCCACGTCTCCCCGATGGTGATCGGCGTGCCGAACACCGCCCGCCCGACGATGACGGTGAGCATCCCGGACAGCAGCATGCCGCCCAGCCAGGCGACCAGGACGCCGGCGCCCATCGAGGTCAGCCAGGCGCCGACGACCCCACCGCTCAGCTCCTTGGCCTGGTCGGTCGTCAGCCTGCCGTAGGCCGCCAACGGCCCGAAGACGGCGACCTTCGTGACGATCTGGATGGCCACCACCACGATGGCGGTCAGCCCCAGCGTCGCCTTTGGGTTGGCCCGCACGTAGCCGACCGCGCCGTTGAAGATGTCGCCCAGGGTCAACGGCCGCAGCGGGATGATGCCGGGCTTGACGGCTCCCGGGACCAGTGGGGGCGGGCCGTATTGCCAAGCCGGCGGCGGGCCGTAACCCGGCGGCGGGCCGTAACCCGGTGGCGGGGCGTATCCGGGAGGCGGCCCGTACCCCGGCGGGGGACCGTAACCCGGTGGCGGGGCGTATCCGGGAGGCGGCCCGTAGCCCGGCGGCGGCCCGTAGCCGGGCGGGGGGCCGTAGCCCGGTGGCGGGCCAACCGGATGGCCGGGCGGCGGCGCGCTCACCGTGTCCCGCGGCGCATGCGGGCCGGCCCGTCGTTCGTCATGGGCTCCATCCTGTCGGTGGTCCGGGCATTTCTCAATCATGGCCGGGCCGTCGGCGCGTAGCGTCTCTGGCATGGCCGAACTGAAATCCCGGCTGCGGGCCGACCTTACCGACGCGATGAAGAGCAGGGACAAGCTGCGCACGGCGACGCTGCGACTGCTGCTCGCCGCGATCCAATCCGAGGAGGTCTCCGGCAAGCAGGCCAGGGAGCTCTCCGACGACGAAGTGATCAAGGTGCTTGCCCGCGAGTCGCGCAAGCGCGCGGAGTCGGCGGAGATCTACACGCAGAACGGTCGCGGGGAACTCGCCGCCAACGAGCACGCCGAGGCGCGGATCATCGACGAATATCTGCCGACGCCACTCACCGAGGCGGAGCTCGCCGACGTCGCGGACACCGCGATCGCGCAGGTGGCCGAGGAGATCGGCGAGCGGCCGAGCATGAAGCAGATGGGGCTGGTGATGAAGGCGGCCACCGCGATCGCGGCAGGCAAGGCCGACGGGGCCCGGTTGTCGGCGGCGGTCAAGGAGCGCCTGTAGCCGACCGCGCGAGCACCCGCGCGACGGCCGAACGAGCCACCCGGACCCCGGCGACGAGGCGCGGGAACTGCGGACCGCCCCTGTCGTCGCCGCGCGCCGGGTGGCCGGCGTCGAGCCGTTCCCGTTGCGGCACCACGACGTATTTCGGGTCGCGGGTGGATTCCACCCCGGCGTGGAACACGCCGAACCGCTGAAAAGCGCTGCCGACCAGCAGCGCCAGGCCGCACACCGCCGCCGCGGGCCGGCTACGGCCCGCCGCCAGCGTGCCCAGCGCCCCGCCGACCGTCAGGTACTCCGCCCATTTGCGCTCCCGGTGGGCCTTTCCGGTCGTGTAGGCCTCCGCGACCAGGCCGAGCCGTCGCTCGATTAGCCGTGACGCAGCCACCTCGAGCCCGGCCCCCAGCACCGCCATCCGCCGCGCGGGACCGGCCTCGCCGGCCGGGGCGAGCAGCATGCCGAGCCCGCCGCCGCTGGCCGCGGCCGAACCGGTGAACACGAACGGCAGGTACGGGTGCGCCTCGCGCCAGGCCGGCACGGCGGTCTGCGACAGCAGGACCGCCGTATAGGAGGCGACGCCTGGCGCGAACGCCGCGGCCGACAAGCCGGCCGGCCGGGCCAGCCGGGCGAGGAGTCTTCCGAGCCGGGTGCGCCGCAGCGGCCCCGGCATCAGCTCCGCGGCCGCGGCCAGGGCGGCGCCCGGCCCGTACGCCGCCAGGATCCACGTGCCGACGCTCATCGGCGAGCTCGGCTTCGCCACCCGCAGCATGTGGTGGAACCGCTCCGGGCGGCCCAGGTCGGTGACGAGGAAGTACATGCTCGCCAGGAGGCTGGCCAGCGCGCCGAGCCTGCCCGACCGGCGCAGGCCCGGCCGGCCGCTGAGGTCGGCACCGGCGGCCAGCAGCGCCGAACCCGCCGACAGGCCGCCCGCGAACAGGTACGCCGCGATCTTCCATTCCCACACCGGCGTCTTGAGCACCGCGCGCCCGTAGTAGGACCGGAACTCCGCCCGCGGCACCGCGAGCTGCTCACGGTTGCCGCCCCCGCGGCCGAACATCTGCGCGTGGATGTCCCTGGCCCCGGCGTCGCTGCGCTGTTCCCGCAGCAGCGGATCCTTGTCTCCCGCGCCGTCGCTCATCGCCCGGCCCGGCCCAAAAAGCTCGAGACCGCGGCGGCGACAAGGGCCGACGCGGCCATCCCGGCGTATTTCCACATCGCGCCCGCGTCCCTGGTCGGTACCACCGGGTCGGGGGGCAAGCCGTAGACCTCGGGCTCGTCGAGGAGCAGGAAGAAGGCGCCGTCACCGCCCACCCCGTCGTCGGGGTCGTGACCGTACAGGCGCGCCTCGGGCACCCCCCGCTCGTGCAGTTCCTCGACGCGGCGGGCCGCGCGCTCGCGCAGCTCGTCCAGCGGACCGAACTGGATGGAGTCCGTCGGGCAGGCCTTGGCGCACGCCGGCTCCAGCCCGTCGTGCAGCCGGTCGTAGCACAGCGTGCACTTCCAGGCCCGGCCGTCGCCCTCCCGCCGGTCGATCACGCCGTACGGGCAGCCGGACACGCAGTAGCCGCACCCGTTGCAGATGTCCTGCTGCACAACGACCGTGCCGAACTCGGTGCGGAACAACGCGCCCGTCGGGCAGACGTCCAGGCAACCGGCATGCGTGCAGTGTTTGCACACGTCGGAGGCCATTAGCCAGCGAAACGACGTGCGGGCTTCCGGACCGGTCGCGTCACCCGGGCGTTCGAACTTGGGGACGCCGAGGTCCACCCCGGTCGTGCCCAGCTCGCCGCCGCCGCGCGCGGTGGCGGCGATCGCCGACGCGGCCACCTCCGCCGACTGCTCGCTGCCCGACGGCCCGGTCGGTCGCCCCGCCAGCCCGGGATCCTGCTCGCCCAGGGGGCGGGCCTGCTCGATGAACGCGACGTGCCGCCACGTGCTGGCGCCCAGCATGCCGGTGTTGTCGAAAGACATGCCCAGCAGGTTGAAGCCGTCGTCGGGCACCATGTTCCATTCCTTGCACGCCACCTCGCAGGCCTTGCAACCGATGCAGATCGAGGTGTCGGTGAAGAACCCCACCCGCGGCGGGTGGTCGCCGGGATGGCCGGCGTTGCCGGCCGGGTCATCCAGGGGCCCGTAGAAGCTGTTGTCGCTCATGGTTTTTCCTCTGGCTCGACGTGGCTGATCCCGTCGGACCGGGTGGTGTCGATGTGCGTGCCCGTCTCCGCCGTGACGCCGGCGCGCCGGCGGTAGTCGGCGACGTATTCGAGCAGGGCCGGGCCGCGTGGCCGGCGGCCCGGCCGCACGTCGCAGGTCGCGACCTTGCTCTCCTGGATGAACACATTGGGGTCGAGCACGACCCCGAGCAGGTCGTTGACCACGTCACCGTCGACCAGTCCGGCGCCGCCGAAGTGGTACGGCATCCAAACCTGTTGCACCACCCGGTCTTCGATGCGCAGCGGCTTCATCCGGTCGGTGACGAACACCCGCGCGTCCACCGCGGTGCGGCTGGTGATCACGTGCGCCCAGTCCATGTGCGCCAGCCCGCGCATGCGCGCCAGCTCCGGTGACACCTCCACGAACAACGCGGGCTGCAGCTCGGCGAGGTAGGGCAGCTGCCGGCTCATCCCGCCGGCGGTGTGGTGCTCGGTCAGCCGGGCGGCGGTGAACACGAACGGAAACACCTCGGCGTGCGCCTCCGGCGGCGACGGGTTGGACGGATTGTCCTTGCGCCCGTACACGATTCGCGTCGGGTTGCCCTGCTGCGCGTAGAGCGCGTTGCGCACCGGCGACTCGTGCGGCTCGTAGTGCGTCGGCATCGGGCCGTCCGCCAGGCCGTTCGGCGCGAACAGCCAGGCCTTGCCGTCGGCCTGCATGACGAACGGGTCGTCGCCGCGCAGCGCTTCGACGCCCACCGCCCCCTCGGGCGGGCGGTAGTCCGGCGGCTTGGTCTTCTCGAAGTCGGGGATGTCGTGGCCGGTCCACTCGCCGCGCTCCGGGTCCCACCAGATGAGCTTCTTGCGTTCGCTCCACGGCCGGCCCTGCGGGTCGGCCGACGCCCGGTTGTAGAGCACCCGCCGGTTCATCGGCCAGGTCCAGCCCCACTCGGATTCGTAGGGCCCCTGCTCCTCTTTCGGCTTGCGCCGCGCCGCCTGGTTCACCTCGTCGGCGTACACGCCGCTGTAGATCCAGCAGCCGCACGCGGTGCTGCCGTCGGCCTTGAGCTCCGTGTACCCGTTGACCGCCCGGCCGGAGGTGAGGTCGATGCCGCTCATGCGGCGCAGCACGTCCTCGCCCGACGGCTCGTCGCCCTCGGGGTCCTCGGTCGCGTAGTCCCACGCCAGGTCGAGCAGCGGCCGGTCCCGCTCGTCGGTGGACCCGGCCAGTTTCTCGCGCAGCTTGCGGCCGAGGTGGTAGAAGAACCACAACTCCGACCGGGCGTCGCCGGGCGGATCGACCGCCTTCTCGCGCCACTGCAACATTCGCTGGGTCTGGGTGAAGGTGCCGGCCTTCTCGACGTGAGCCGCCGCGGGAAAGAAGAACACCTCCGTCCGGCAGGTCTCCGGTGCGATCTCGCCGGTCTCGATCTCCGGGGAGTCCTTCCAGAAGGTGGCGCTCTCGATCATGACGAGGTCGCGCACCACCAACCAGTCGAGGTTGGCCATGCCGAGGCGCTGCAGGCGCCCGTGCGCGGACCCGACGGCCGGGTTCTGGCCGAGCAGGAAATAACCGAACACCTTGCCGTCGATCATGTCCATGACCGTGCGGTAGGTGCCGTGGTCGCCGCTGATGCGCGGCAGGTAGTCGAAGCAGAAGTCGTTGTCGGCGGTGGCGTGCTCGCCCCAGTACTCCTTGAGCAGCGACACCATGTAGGAATCGGCGTTGTGCCAGAAGCCTTTCTGGTTCTGGCTGCGCACCCTGTCGAGATAGTCGGCGAGGGTTTCCTGGCCGGCGTGCGGCATCGCGAGGTAGCCGGGCAGCAGGTTGAACAGCGTCGGCACGTCGGTGGAGCCCTGGATGCTCGCGTGCCCCCGCAGCGCGAACACGCCACCGCCGGGCCGGCCGATGTTGCCCAGCAGCAGCTGGATGATCGACCCGGCGCGGATGAACTGCGCACCCATCGAGTGCTGCGTCCAGCCCACGCTGTACACCAGCGCGGCCGTGCGCTCGCGCCCGGAGTTCTCCGCCCACGCCCGCGCGACCTGGAGGAACGTTTCGGCCGGCACGCCGCATACCCGCTCCACCATCTCCGGGGTGTACCGGGCGTAGTGCCGCTTGAGGATCTGGTACACGCATCGGGGGTGCTGCAGCGTCAGGTCGCCCGGGATTTCGCCGGCGCCGCCCTCGACCGCCGCCCCACCGGAACCCAGCTGGTCCGGCGCGGCGCTCTGCTTGGCGGCCGCCCCGCCGCGGCCACCGTGATGGGTGGACTCGTAGTGCCAGCTCGCCGGGTCGTAGGACGCCGTCTCGTGGTCGTAGCCGCTGAACAGCCCGTCGAGATCCTCGGTGTCCCGGTAGTTTTCGTCGACCAGGAAGGAGGCGTTGGTGTAGGCGGTGACGTACTCCCGGAAATCGAGCCCGCCCGACAGGATGTAGTTGATCACTCCGCCCAGGAACGCGATGTCACTGCCGGCGCGCAGCGGCACGTGCCGGTCGGCGACCGCGCTGGTGCGGGTGAATCGCGGGTCGATGTGGATCACCTCGGCGCCGTTCGCCTTGGCCTCCATCACCCATTGGAATCCCACCGGATGGGCCTCGGCCATGTTCGAACCCATGATGACGATGAAGTCCGAGTTGGCGAGGTCTTGCTGATAGTCCGTCGCCCCGCCGCGACCGAAGGAGGCTCCCAGACCGGGAACCGTGGCGCTGTGTCAAATACGCGCCTGGTTCTCGATCTGCAGGGCGCCCAGCGCGGTGAAGAGCTTCTTGATCAGATAGTTCTCTTCGTTGTCCAGCGTTGCGCCGCCGAGACTCGCGACGCCCAGGGTGCGGCGCAGGGTGTTGCGGTCGGCGTCGAAGTCCTCCCAGCCCTTGCGGCGGGCGTCCAGCACCCGGTCGGCGACCATGTCCATGGCCGTGTCGAGCTCGAGCTCCTGCCACTCGGTGGCGTAGGGGGCGCGGTAGCGCACCGTGGTTTCCCGCTGCGGCCCGGTGACCAGCTGCTTGCTTGCGGATCCCTTGGGGCACAACCGCCCCCGGGAGATCGGGCTGTCCGGGTCGCCCTCGATCTGGACGACTTTGCCGTCCGTGACGTAGACCTTCTGCGCGCAGCCGACGGCGCAGAACGGGCACACGGAGTGCGCGACGCTGTCCGCGGCAGCGGTCCGGGGCTGCAGCCCGGCGGAACGTTTGGACTCGGCGGCCTTGCCGCGGGCCAACGCGTCGGCCCCGGTGAGCTGCCGGTAGACCGGCCACGACTCGAACAACTTCTTGAGGTCCATCGGTGTCCGTCCTCTCGCGTCTGCTCCGATCCAACCACAACACGTCGGCGGCGGGCGGACTACGCATCCTCGGCGCACCCGCCATCGCCGCGGCGGGGCGCGCCGATTGCGCTGTCCGTCATGACGATTGGCGCCGATGGAAGTTCACCACCGGCTGGTGCGACGGGCGGGTCGACTCCGTCGGGCGGAGCTCTACCCGCTCGCGGGCCCGCCAAACAACGTCCGGGTGCCGTCGGTGGCGCGCCGCGTGACGCGGCGCGCGTCGAGCCGCTCGAGCAGCGGCACCGCGACCCGCCGGGTGGTGCCGAGCGCGCGGCGCGCGTCGCTGACGGTGAACGGCTGGGGCAGCGCCGCGAGGATCGTTGCCGCGCGGTCGAACGCGTCGGGTCCGAGCACCACCCCGTCGGCGATCCGGGTCAGGCGCCCGGCGCGCACGGCGGCGGCCAGCTCGCGGGCACCGAGCCCGAGCTCGGCCAGTTCGTCGGCCTCCGGCGCCCGGAACGGCTCGTCGGCCAGCCACTCCTCGACGGTGCGCACCGCCTTGTCGACGCGGGCCGGCAGGCCCGCGCCCGGGGGGCGGACCAGCCCGTCGACCACCTGGAGGCCGGTGCCCTCGAGCAGCGTCGGCAGCAGTTCCGCGGACGGCAGCCCGGCCCGCTGTCGCAGCGTCTCGAGCGGCATCCCCGCCGCGACGTCGTGGTCGTCGCCCCATTGCCGCACCGCGGCGGTGGCGCGCTCGCGCCGCTCCTGCCACCAGCGGGGGTCCACCACCCAGTCGCCCACCCGAAGCCCGGACGGCGGGAGGCCCATCGCCCGCAGTTCGTCCCCGCGCGCGCAGTCCGGCGGCCGGGCCCGGCCGGTCGCCAGTTCGGCGGCCCGCTCCCGCGCGGCGCCGCGGCGGCGCAGTGCCGGCGGCCGGACGTCGAGCACTTCGATGCCCGCCGCGATCCGGTGTTCCCCGGGATCGCGCAGCAGCCCGACGTCGGACACCCGCAGGGGCAGGGCCCGCGCCAGCCGCAGCCGGGCCGCCGCCTCACCCAGCTGCCGCACCCGCACCGGCACGGCCGCCGACCCGATGTGCAGGACGAGCTGGCGGTGCAGCCCGCCCGCCGACCGCAGGGCGACGTCGACCTCCGCGGTCTGAAGCCACCCACCCGGGGTCCGAACCGTGTCACCGCGCCCGATCTGCCGGCGGTCCACGCCGCGCAGGTTCAGCGCGACGCGCGCGACCGGGCCGACCGCCGACTCGTCACGGCCCAGCGATTGCAGCCCGCGGACCGTGACGCGCCGGCCGGCGTGTTCCAGCTCGTCGCCCACCCGGATGGTGCCGGCCGCGAGCGTCCCGGTCACCACCGTGCCCGCGCCGCGGACGGTGAAGCTGCGGTCGACCCACAGCCGCACGTCGGCACCCGCGTCGGGCGCCGGCAGGCGCCCGGTCAGCGCCAGCAGCTCCGCGCGCACCCGCTCCAGGTCGGTGCCGATCACGACGGGGGAGCCGGCGAGCGAGGTGGCGGCGAACCGTTCCCGCGCCTGCTCGATCGCCGGGCCGGGGTCGGCGAGGTCGGCCTTGCTGATCACCAGCAGCCCGTGGCGGACGCCGAGGGCGTCCAGCGCGGCGAGGTGCTCGTCCGATTGCGGCATCCAGCCCTCGGTCGCGGCGACCACGAACAACACCGCCGGCACCGCGCCAACCCCGGCCAGCATGTTGGCCACGAACCGTTCGTGGCCCGGCACGTCGACGAACGCCAGCCGGTGGCCACCCAGCTCGGTCCACGCGAAGCCGAGGTCGATGGTCAGCCCCCGGCGCCGTTCCTCGGCCAGCCGGTCCGGCCACATGCCGGTGAGCCGGTGCAGCAGGGTGGACTTGCCGTGGTCGACGTGCCCGGCGGTGGCTAGGACGAACATGCCCGCACCGCGGCCGCCAGCAGCGCGTCGTCCTCCGGCGCCACCGTGCGCAGGTCGAGCAGGCACCGGCCCGCCTCGAGGCGGCCCAGCACCGGCGGGCGGGCGGCGCGCAGCGCGGCGGCGTAGCGCTCGGGCAGGCTCACGGCGGCGCTGGGCAGCCGGACGTCGGGTGCGCCGCCGCCGCCGACGGCCGCGACGCAGTCCACCGCCTCGGCGCCCGGCAGCGCGGCGGCGAGCGACTCGGCGCGGGCACGGAGTTCGGCGACGTCGGCGACCAGCGCCCGGGCCACGGGCGGGGGCGGGCCCGTCAGCGTCGCTTCCAGCGCGGCGAGGGTGAGCTTGTCCACCCGCAGGGCGCGCGCGGCCGGGTGGCGGCGCAACCGCGCGACGAGCTCGGCGTCGCCCAGCAGCAGGCCGGCCTGCGGCCCGCCCAGCAGTTTGTCGCCGCTCGCGGTGACCAGGTTTGCTCCGTCCCGCAGGCAGGAGGTGGCGTCGGGCTCGTCGGGCAGCACCGGATGCGGGCACAGCAGCCCCGAGCCGATGTCGACGACGAGCGGCGCGCCCAGTTTCGCCAACTCGGCCACGCCGACCGCCGAGGTGAACCCGGTGACGTGGAAGTTGGACGGGTGGACCTTGAGGACGAAACCGGTCTGCGGCCCGATCGCCTCGGCGTAGTCACGCAGGCTGGTGCGGTTGGTGGTGCCGACCTCGCGCAGCCGGGACCCGGTGGAGGCCAGCAGCTCGGGGATGCGGAAGCCGTCGCCGATCTCGACCAGCTCGCCGCGGCTGAGCACGATCTCGCTGCCGGCCGGGGCCAGCGTGAGGGCCGTCAGCAGCAGCGCGGCGGCGTTGTTGTTGACCACGTGCACGGCGCCGGCGGTGGGCACCGCACGGGACAGGGCGGCCAGCGCGGCCCGCCCGCGGCGGCCGCGGCGGCCCGTCGCCAGGTCCAGCTCGACGTCGGTGGTCCCGGCCGCGGCGACCACCGCGTCCACGGCGGCCCGCGACAGCGGTGCCCGGCCCAGGTTGGTGTGCACCACCACGCCGGTGGCGTTGATGACCGGCCGCAGGCTGGACGCGGTGGCCGGCAGGGCGGCGACGGCGTGCTCGGCGACGCTGTCGGGGTCGATCTCCCCGGCGCGCGCCCGCTGCTGCGCCTCGGCGACCACGGACTTCACCAGCGCGCGGCCCAGCACCCGCGCGGCCTCGACCAGGCGCGGATCCGCCAGCAGCGTGTCGGTGCGCGGCACCCGGCGGCGCGGGTCGCTCATGCCGGGCCCGGGGAAGTATGGCGGAGGCGGACGGGAATCGAACCCGCCAGCGGCAGCGTCTGCCGTTCGACGGTTTTGAAGACCGCGCCGGTCACCAGACCGGACACGCCTCCTCGGACCATGGCGACAATTATGTATCCCGTGACCTACCGACTGACCCAGTACGCCCACGGCGGCGGCTGCGCATGCAAGATCCCGCCCGGCGAGCTGGAGGAGGTGGTTCGGGGGCTGGGCGTGAGCGCGCCGCGCGACCCGGCCGGCGAGCTGCTCGTCGGCCTGGACCATGGCGACGACGCGGCCGTCGTGCGGATCGAGGGCGGCACGGCCCTGATCGCGACGACGGACTTCTTCACCCCGGTCGTCGACGACGCCTACGACTGGGGCCGCATCGCGGCCACCAACGCGCTGTCCGATGTGTACGCGATGGGCGGGCGCCCGGTGGTCGCGGTCAATTTGCTCGGCTGGCCGCGCGACGTGCTGCCCTTCGAGCTGGCGGCCGAGACGCTGCGCGGCGGGCTGGACGTCTGCGCCCTGGCCGGCTGTCACTTGGCCGGCGGGCACAGCGTGGACGACCCCGAGCCCAAGTACGGGCTGGCCGTGACCGGGATCGGGGACCCGAACCGATTGCTGCGCAACGATTCCGGCCGGCCCGGCACGCCGCTGTCGCTGACCAAGCCGCTCGGCGTCGGCGTGCTCAACAGCCGCCACAAGGCCACCGGCGAGCGCTTCGAGCAGGCGATCGCCGCGATGACCACGTTGAATGCGGCCGCGGCCGCGGCGGCGCTGGCCGCCGGTGTCGAATGTGCCACGGACGTCACCGGATTCGGCCTGCTCGGGCACCTGCACAAGCTGGCGCGGGCCAGCGGCGTGACCGCGGTCGTCGACGCCGCGGCGGTGCCCTACCTGGAGGGCGCGCGGGAGGCGCTGGCGGCCGGCTATGTCAGCGGGGGCACGCGGCGCAACCTGGACTGGGTGGCCCCGCACGTCGACCTGTCCGCGGTCGGCGAGGAGGAGGCCCTGTTGCTCGCCGACGCGCAGACCTCCGGCGGGTTGCTGATCGCGGGCGAGATCCCGGGCGCGCCCGTCGTCGGGGAGCTGATACCGCGCGGCGAGCACACGATCGTGGTGCGCTGACCGGCCGGCGGTTTGCGTCGCGCGCGTTACGCCGATGACGAATCGGGTAACCCTGGCGGTATGACGAATTTCGGCTACACTCTCATGACCGAACAGAGTGGACCCAAAGACCTTGTGCGGCAAGCTATTTGCGCCGAAGAGCGGGGCTTTGACTTCGAAGTTTGCAGCGACCACTTCTCCCCCTGGCTGACGTCGCAGGGGCACGCGCCCAACGCCTGGACGGTGCTGGGGGCGGTGGCGCACGCCACCGAGCGTGTCGACCTCTACACGTACGTGACGTGCCCCACCATGCGCTATCACCCGGCCGTCGTCGCCCAGCAGGCCGCCACCGTGCAGATCCTCTCCGACGGCCGGTTCACGTTGGGCCTGGGCACCGGCGAGAACCTGAACGAGCACATCATCGGCACGGGGTGGCCGACCGTCGAGCGCCGGCAGGACATGCTGCGCGAGGCGATCAAGATCATCCGCGAGCTGTTCGGCGGCCACCTGGTGAACTTCACCGGCGACTACTTCCGGGTGGACTCCGCGCGCCTGTGGGACGTCCCCGAGGTTCCGGTGGGCATCGCGGTGGCGATGGGCGGCACCAAGGCCATCGACCGATTCGGCCGGCTGGCCGACCACTTCGTCGCGGTGGAACCGGACGGGGAGCTCGTCGACGCCTGGCACGCCGCGCGTCAGGCCGCCAACCTCGCCGGCGGCGGCCGCGTCGTCGGGCAGATCCCGGTGTGCTGGGACCCGGACCGCGACTCCGCCATCCAACGCGCGCACGACCAGTTCCGGTGGTTCGCCGGCGGTTGGAAGGTCAACGCCGACCTGCCGACGCCGGCCGGTTTCGCCGGCGCGACCCAATTCGTTCGCCCCGAGGACGTCGCCGATTCCATCCCGTGCGGGCCCGACCTGGACGCGATCGTCGAGGCCGTCCGGCCCTACTGGGAGGCCGGATTCACCGACGTGGCGCTGGTGCAGGTGGGCGGGGAATCGCAGGACCTCTTCCTGTCCGAGGCCGCGGAACCTTTGCTTGCCGCGCTGCGTAAGGCAGCAAACTAATCCGACGTTTGGCCGGTAACTGCCCGGGTATCCGGCTGCAATCGTGCTCGCCTGCTCTGCGGGCCGGCGTGGCGCGCGGATACCGGCTAGCAGCGCGATTACCCGTTGACCAGCAAAGCGGCTGTCTTGCAGCGACTTTGCCCGACATGTGTTCGCCGCAAGGCAAGGAGAGTTGACGATGGGCGATCGATCCGCCAGCACCACTTCCGCGTTGGTCAAGGCACTCAGCGGCGCGAGCTTCGGGCTGGGATTGAGCGAGTTGGTGGTCCCCGGAAAGGTTGCTGCGCTCGCCGGTGTCGACGACACCGCCCGGTCGCGCCGGGTCATCCGCGCGCTGGGCGCCCGCGAATGCGGCCATGGCGCGGCGCTGTTGGGCGGTCCCGACAAGCTGGTATGGACCAGGGTGGCCGGCGACGTCTTGGACGTGGCGCTGTTGGCGGCCGGGGTGGCCGCCCGCGGCCCGGGCCGGCGGCGCCGGGGCGCCATCTCGGCCGTGCTGCTCACCGGCATCGGGGGGCTGGACCTCTACACGGCGTTGCGCACGGCCGGCGGCGGCGGCCGGCACCTCAACGGGGCCCGGCACCGGACCCTGCGCGCCGCGGTCACCGTGCGGCGCCCGCCCGAGGAGGTCTACCGGTTCTGGCGCGATCTGGAGAACCTGCCCCGCTTCATGCACCACCTGAAGTCGGTCACCCCGGCCGCCGACGGCCAGTCGCACTGGGTCGCCAACGCCCCCGCGGGACAGTCGGTGCGGTGGGACGCGCAGATCACCGAGGACGATCCCAACAGGCGGATCGCGTGGCAGTCGCTGCCCGGCTCGGCGATCGAGAACGGCGGCAGCGTCGAGTTCACACCGACGGCCACCGGCGACGGCACCGAGGTCCGCGTCAGGATCGGCTACCACATCCCCGGCGGCCTGTTCGGCAAGGCGGCGGCGACCCTGTTCGGTGAATCCCCCGAGCAGCAAGTCAGCGACGACCTCCGCCGCTTCAAGCAGATCCTCGAGACCGGCCAGGTGCTGCGTTCGGACGGATCCCCCGAGGGGACGGCCTCGGCCCGGCAGATGCACCAGCAGCCCGCGCAACCGAACGAAGGAGCAAGCGTATGAAGGCCACCGTCTGGGCGGGCCGCAACCGCGTCCAGGTCGAATCGGTTCCGGACCCGAAGATCCTCAACGACCGTGACGCGATCGTCCGCATCACCTCTACGGCGATCTGCGGGTCGGACCTCCACCTGTACGACGGCTACATCCCCACCGTGAAGCACGGCGACGTGCTCGGGCACGAGTTCATGGGCGAGGTGGTGGAAGTCGGCAAGTCCGTCGAGAACCTGGCCGTCGGCGATCGGGTCGTGGTGCCGTTTCCGATCGCGTGCGGGGCATGCTCCGCCTGCCGGCGCGACCTGTACTCGCTGTGCGAGAACTCCAACCCGAACGCGGGCATCGCCGAGAAATTCATGGGCCACTCGCCGGCCGGCCTGTTCGGCTATTCACACATGCTGGGCGGATTCGCCGGCGGCCAAGCCGAATACGCGCGGGTGCCGTTCGCCGACGTCGGACCGCTGAAGATCGAGGACGACCTGACCGACGAGCAGGTCCTGTTCCTGTCAGACATCCTGCCCACCGGCTACATGGGTGCCGAGATGTGCAATATCACCCCCGGTGATGTGGTCGCGGTGTGGGGGGCCGGCCCGGTCGGCCTGTTCGCCATCATGAGCGCATATCTGCTCGGGGCTTCGAAAGTCATTGCCGTCGATCGAGTTCCATATCGGCTCGAGTTGGCCCAGAAGATCGGCGCCACGCCGGTCAACTTCGCCGAGACGTCGGTTCTCGAGGAACTGCGCGACATCACCGCCGGGCGGGGCCCCGACCACTGCATCGACGCCGCCGGCATGGAGGCGCGCAGCGGTTCGGGCCCGGTGGACGCCTACGATCGCGTCAAGCAGGCGGCCCGCCTGGAAACCGAACGCCCGCAAGCGATTCGCGAGGCCGCGATGAGCTGCCGCAACGGCGGCACCCTCTCGATCGTCGGGGTGTACGGCGGCCTGATGGACAAGTTCCCCATCGGCGCGGTGATGAATCGATCGCTGACCATCAAGACCGGTCAGTGTCACGTGCACCGCTACATGCGCCCCCTGTTGGAGCGGATCCGCAAGGGCGACATCGACCCGACCATCATCGTCAGCCACCACCTCACCCTCGACCAGGCGGCGCACGGGTACGAGATCTTCAAGAACAAAGAGGACCGCTGCACGAAAGTCATCCTGAATCCGACGTAGCCGAAAGATTGCTGAAGGGGAGATAGTCATGGCAAACGAATTGAAAGGCAAGAAGGTCGCGATTCTGGCGGCCGACGGCGTGGAGAAGGTGGAACTCGAACAACCGCGCGCGGCGCTCACGGACGCCGGCGCACAAGTCGAGCTGCTTTCGCTGAAAGCCGGGGAAATTCAGGCCCGCAATCACGATCTCGAGCCGGCGGGTACCTTCAAAGTCGATCGGGCGGTGTCCGACGTCGCGGTGTCCGAATTCGACGGGCTGGTGCTTCCGGGCGGCACCGTGAACCCTGACAAATTGCGGATGGACGATTCCGCGGTCGCCTTCGTGCGGGACTTCGTCAGCTCCGGAAAGCCGGTCGCCGCGATCTGTCACGGCCCGTGGACGCTGGTGGAAGCCGGTGTGGCAGAGGGCCGGACGCTCACGTCGTATCCGTCCATCCGCACCGATCTGCGCAACGCGGGCGCCAAAGTGGTGGACGAGGAGGTCGTCGTCGACGGCAATCTGATCTCCAGCCGCTCACCCAAGGACCTCCCAGCCTTTTGCGCGGCCATTGTCAAGCAATTCGCCCATGCGCCTGCGAGTTAGCGGAGAAAGGCTTTTCTGCACGCCGTTTGAAGCCATCGGTTTGCGGGCATTACACAGGCCATGCAGTGATCGCCGCGGCGATCTGTCGAAAGGCCAAAGTTGACCACAACATATCCAGGACCCGCTGTCTCGGCTGCTGCCAACGTTTATCGGCCGCAAGACGATTCCCGCCTGCTGGTGGAAGTGATGCGGGAAAGCTCGCTCATCCCGGGACGGCGAGTTCTCGACCTGTGTACGGGTAGCGGATTCGTCGCAATCGCCGCCGCCGAAATGGGTGGCGCGGACGTGACCGCCTTCGACGTCTGCCCGCACGCCGTGGGCTGCTCCCGCGGCAACGCGGCCGCCGCCGGCGTCAACGTCGACGTCCGGAAGGGGACCTGGAGCGACGCGCTGGAATGCGCGCCGTTCGACGTTGTCGTGTCGAATCCGCCGTACGTGCCGACACCTCCCGACGGCGACACGGAATACATCAGCCCCAGTGCGGGCCCGTCGTGGGCCTGGAACGCCGGACCCGACGGCCGGATGTTGCTGGACCCGCTGTGCGAAGCGGCGCCGAAGTTGCTCTGCGACGGCGGATGCCTGCTGCTCGTGCACTCGGCGCTCGCCGGTGTCCAGCAGTCGCTGGACTCGTTGAAGTGGGCCGGCATGGACGCGAAAGTCGTTGCCTCGAAATGGATACCGTTCGGTCCGGTGATGACGGCGCGGGCGCGCTGGCTGGAAGGTGTCGGCTTGATCCCCCGCGGTCGCCGGGAAGAGGAGCTGATCGTGATCCGGGCGGACAAGCGGTGAGCGCCACCCGGGTGCAGGTGGTCCCGGGCGGGCCGGTGCTGGTGTCCGGCCCGGTGCGCATCGAGATGCCCAACGGGGAGGTCGTCGAGTCCGACCGGTTCATGGTCGCGATCTGCACCTGCCGGCGCAGCGAGAACTACCCCCTGTGCGACACCAGCCACCGCAGGTGCCGGAATCTGGGGCGCCGAGCCGCTAGTCCAGCGCCCTCCGCAGCGACGTCCGATCCTGCTGCCACGACGCCATAATCGCGTCCGCCAAACGGTTTTCGACCGCGGCGTGCGCGCGGATCCCGAACACGACGTCGCGATCGAGCTGCGGCTCGCGGGCGACCAGGTCCCCTACCACGTCGATGCGCACGACGTGTTCGTGCACCGCGTCGGCCTCGACATGCTCGGCGTAGAACTCGATGCAGGCCGACGGCGCCCCCATCCGCTGCAGCGCGCCCACCATCCGCCGGGATCCCGGCGGGGAGGTGATCTCGGTGGACGCGAAGTGTCCGATCGCCGCGCCGCGCAACTCGCGGTGCAGTCCGAAGAGCGACATCAGGTTGACCGCCGCCAGCGCCTCGGCGGTCACGACGTCCGCGTACGCCAGATAGCTGGTGTCGAGGTTCGCGGCGGCCATCAGGTCGGCGAACAGTTGCTGGTGCAGGCGTGGGCCCTGCCCGGCGCCGTATTCGTCGAATTCGACTGCCACGAAAGCGGCTTTGGCGACACCCATCAGGCGCGGGATCGCCCACGCGTGCGGGTCGCCCTCCTTGAGGTGATACACCGACCGGTGCACGAAGTATTCACGCATCTGCTGCCAGGTCCCGGTGTCGCGCAGGTAGTACGACGGGCCGGTGCCTTCGGCCGGCTCGGACGCGATGGCATCCATTTCCGCGGCCGCCGTCTGGTCCGGCGCGATGGGCCCGACGTCGCGGCGCACGCCCGCCAAGAAGACGCGCTCCAGTTCGCCACGCAGCGCGAGCAGCGCGGGATTCCACTCCCAGCTCGGGTCGACGCCCGCGAAGCCGCGGTAGTGCAGCTCGTAGCACATGCACAGCGCCAGCTGCAGATCCAGCCCGTAGGGATCCGAATCGCGGACGGACGCGCCGATCCGGGTCAGGTGGTCGTGTGACGGCGGCCCGGTGAGAGCGCGACGAACGGCGGTCGACAGCGGCCCGTGTGCCGCCGGCAGGGCGGGTTCGGTCGTGATTGATGCGCGGGTCACGCCCACGACTACCCGCTATCAGGGGCCCACAAACGGTGGGGTGTCAGCGCCGGCCGGCAGCCGGAAGCTGATGTCGGCGGTCGTGCCGGTGGGCGCGCAGTCGAGTTGGATTGCGCTGCTGAGCGCTCTCATCAGCAACAAACCCCGCCCGCCATCGTCCGGGTTGGGGGCCGGCGTCTTCCACGAGCCGTGGTCGGTGATCCGGGCGCGGATTTCCCCCTCGGCGAGTTCGGCGTCGAGCACCATCGTGCCCACACGCTGGCCTGCGTAGGCGTGCTCGACGCAGTTCGTGCAGGCCTCGTTGACTACCAGCACGATGTCTGCGGCCGATTCGTCCGGCACGCCCGCGGTGCGCAACCAGTCGGCCAGCCTATGCCGGATTCCGACCAACCGCTCTGCGCTGGCCTCGGTTTCGATCCGCAGCGGGGATTGCTGATGCCGGTAGATCACCATCGCCACATCGTCGTCATACCCCGCCGGCGGAGCCAGCCCACGCAGCACCGCATCGGCGACCGAATCCAGCTGCAGCGTCGTCGTCTTCACCAGAACCGCTGCGGCGCGGTCGATCCCGTCGTCGATGGACTCGTGTTTGCGTTCCACCAGCCCGTCGGTGAACAGCATCAGGGTGGAGCCCGGCGGCAACACGCGACTGCTCTGCGGGCGCGGTTCCGGGCGGCGGACCGCGAGCGGCACCGACGCGGCATCGGTCAACATCGTGATCGTCCCGGGTCCGGACCCGACGAGCACGGCGGGCATGTGGCCGGCGTTGCTGTACTGCAAAACCCCGGATTCGGTGTCCAGGATCGCGAGAAAGACGGTGGTGCAGTAGGCATTCGGGATGAGCGATGCCGCCGAGTCGAGCTGCTCGAGCAGTAGCGCGGGCTCCGCCCCGTTGATCAGCAGTGCGCGCGCCGAGCTGCGCAGCTGGCCCATGACCGCGGCCGCCGGCAGCCCACGACCCACGCAGTCACCCACGACGATGCCGATGCGGTGATCGCCGATCGGCAGCACGTCATACCAGTCGCCGCCGATCTCCAGCGGCGGGACCGCGGGCTCGTAGCGCACGACGAACCCGGGCGGGGGCTGCATCGTCGGCAGCAGGGCGCGCTGCAATGTCAGCGCCGTCTCGCGGGCGCTCTCGAACTGGCGGACATGCTGCATGGCCAGGCTGAGGTGGCCGATGAGGACGGTGATCAGGAGCCGGTCTTCGGCGCTGACCCAGCGTGGCGTGCGCAGCTCCAGCCACAACGCCAGGTCGCCCGCGCCGGAAAGCACCGCCACCAAACCCTGTGCCTTGCCGGGGTTCTCGGGCCGTTCGACCGTCTTGGCGGTCAGCGGAAGCTGATGGCGCGCGTCTTCGAACGTGTGACGCAACCACGGATCCAGCCTGCGCCAAGAGGTTTGGGACGTCTCGCCCGCCACCTGGACGGTCGGCTCGCCCTCGCCGCTCGGCCAGGAGATCGCGACCACCCGTTGCACGTCGATGGCCGTGCTGCATTCGTCGAGGGTGATGGACAGCAGCTCGTCGACGCTCTTGGCCACCGCCACCGCCGTGGCCAACCGCAGGACGGCGCTCTCGCGCGCGGCGAAGGCCCGTTCGGCGGTGATGTCGCGCATGGTCCCCACGAAGACGCCTTGCTCACTGCCGCTGCCCTGAACGGCGTTGATGCTCACCGTCACCCACACCAGGTGCCCGTCGCGATGCCGGATCGGTGTCTCATAGGCGGTGGTGCCGATGCTCTGGACCAGGGCCTGCTGCTGCCTTGCGCCCTGTTGGTCCACCAGCCACGGATGTGGCCACCGGTAGGGCAGGCCCTCGGCGGGATAGCCGAGGATCTCGATCAGCGCGTTGTTCATCTCGATCACGGCGCCCTGGTGATCGGCGACGAAGAACCCCTCCTGCAGCGAATTGACCAGCGCGGTGCGGAATTTGTCGCGGTCGGCCAGCCCCTCGGCGCGGGCCCGCTCGCGTGCGTAGCGCCTGGTGCCGTCCAGGAAGCCGCGGGTGGCGATGTCGAGCGGGACGAGCATCTGCAACAGGAACTCCAGCGCGATCGGCGCGTCGATCCGGACGTCCTCTGCCACTTCGAGGATCAGCTGGACGTGGCGCTCGATGATGGCGAGCAGGCTGACCTCTTCCTGCAGGGCCCGCCGCCCGAGCTCGTAGGCGACGGCCAGGCTGTCCTCGTCACGCGCCTGCAGGTAGCCGCGCAATGCCGCGGCGTACTGGGCGTGGAAGTCGTCGTCGCTCACGTCGACGCTCCCCGATGGCGGGCGGTCAGCACCATCGCGTCGTCGGTTTCCTTGGCGTCCTTGCCCAGCAGCTCTTCGGCTATCGCGACGGCGGAGGCCGCGAAGTCGACGTGGTCGAGGTAGTCGCCGGCGATCCCGTCGGTGCTCATCACGAGCAGGTCGCCGGGGCGGATCGAAACCACCTGCGCCGGACGGACTTCCGGGATGCGGTAGCCGACGATGCCCGCGGTCAGGCGCGCGCTGGACCGGATCTGGACGCCGGTCGCGGACTTGGCCACCAGGTCGGCGGTCACGTTGCCGACGCCCGTCCAGGTCAGCGTGTTGGCCGCGAAGTCCACCCGCGCCAGGGTCATCGCGACCCCTCGGGTGCCCTCCAGCACCCGGTGGCAGAGCTGGACCAGGACTTCGAGCCGCTCGGAGCCGGAGCGTGTAACCGCGTCGATGGCGCGCAGCGCCGCGGCTGCCGCCTCCGGACCGTGGCCGAGGCCGTCCACCACCCCGAACAGCGCGGCCTCGCCGTCGATGTCGACCGCGAGGCCCCGGTCACCCGAGATGTACTCGCTGGGCAGCGGGCGACCCGCCCGCGCCCATTCGATCGGCCCGATGCGGCCGTTCTCATGCACGGGGCGGCACCCATTTCCACATTTCGACGACCGTCCCGCGGCCGAGCGCCGACTCGACGAGCAACCTGTCCATCAGCCGGCGCGAACCGGGCAGGCCCATCCCCAGCCCCCGGCCGGTCGAGTAGCCGTCCTCCATCGCCCGCTCGATGTCGGCGATGCCGGGTCCCTGATCCTCGGCCCGCACCACCAGGGCCTTGCGCCCGTCCCGGTCGGCCACGAACACCCGGACGGCGCCGCGACCGGCGTAGCTGGTGATGTTGCGCGCGATCTCGGAGATCGCCGTGGCGATCATCGTGACGTCGGTGAGGGAGAATCCCAGATCGAGTGCGAGTTGGTGGCCCGCTTTGCGGGCTTCGACGATGTCGTCGGGGTGGTCGATGTCGACGACGATGTCAGCCCCCACCGTCGCGCCCGATCGTCGGTTTACGCTGCCCCAGTTGGCGATTGAGCAGGGCCAGGCCCTCCTCGAGGTCCAGCGCCGTATTCATGTCGTCGAACGCCAGGCCCAGCTGGACCATCGCGAAGGCCACCTCCGGCTGCAGGCCGACGATGACGGTGTCCGCGCCGCGCAGCCGGGTCATGTGCGCGATCGTGCGCAGCGACCGGGCCGCGAAGGAGTCCATCACGTCGATCGCGGTGACGTCGACGATGATGCCCTGCGCGCGGAACCGGCTGACCCGCTCCATCAGGTCGTAGCGGAGCCGCTCGGCGTCGGAGTCGCTCAGGGCGGCCTGCACCGAGGCGATCAGGATCGCACCCTGTTTCAGGATCGGTACCGGCATGGGGCGCTCGCGTTCCTGATGTCTAGCCGGTCTGCTCGCCGGTGCGAGAGACCTCGTAGCCCAGCAGGCGCTCGGCTTCCTCGATGCCGCCCTGCAGGTCGCCGACGGCGTTCATCTTCGACAGGTCCAGCCCGATCGTCACCAGCGTCAGCGCGATCTCGGAGGACAGGCCGGTGATGATCACGCTCGCCCCCATCAGACCCGACGCGTCGACCGTCTGGACCAGGTGGTTGGCCACCGTGGAGTCGATGGTCGGCACGCCGGTGATGTCGATGACCACCACCTTGGCGCGGTTGGCGCGGATGGCCCGCAGCAGTTGCTCGGTGACCTGGCGGGCGCGCTGGCTGTCCAGCACCCCGATGATCGGCAGGATCAGCAGCTGTTCGCGCACCTGCAGCACCGGCGTCGACAGCTCACGGATCGCCTCCTGCTGCTGGCGGATGATGCGCTCGCGTTCCTGCACGAAGCTGACCGCCACGGTGTTGGCGATCCGGTTGGCCGCCGGTTCGTAGGCGTCCAGCACCCGGTTGAGCATCTCGAACTCGGTCTGGTACTTCTCGAACAGGGAGCGCGCCAGCACGTCGCGCAGCAGCAGCACGATGCCGACGACCTCGTCGGTCTCGACGCCGCGGGGGATGATGCGTTCGGACAGGTCACGCGCGTAGGCCTGCAGCGCCTCGACGCTACCGGTCTCGAGCACCTCAACGTAGTTGTCGTAGACGGCCGTCGCCTCGGAGAACAGTTCCTCCGGCGTCATCGCGGTGAGCAGTTCGGCCTCGGTGATCCTGCGCGCCCATTCCTCGCGCAGGACGGTCCGGTTCTGCCGAAGATGCTGGACGAGCTGGGGCAGCAGGCCCTCGCTGGAGATGCTGATCGCCTGCGCGGTGGCACCCGCGCCGCTGAACTCCGCCGGCGAATGTGACATGTGGCCTCCCGACTGCCGGTCCGGGCCCCGCCCCGTGCAGGCTCGATTTTGCGAGACTAGCGTGGGTTGTCGCGAGGCAGGTGTTGAGGGCATATTCTTCTCGCAGTTCGCAACGCAGGCTAGGCTTGCACCACACTTAGAGCCCAGGACAAAGGACCGCCGTTGTCAGCTCCCGATTCGATTACCACGTTGGTCGAGGACCACGATGGGGTGTCCGTGGTCAGCGTCAGCGGCGAAATCGATCTGGTCACGGCGCCGGCCCTGGAGCAGGCCATCGGCGCGGTGGTCGCGGAGAATCCGACGGCACTGGTGATCGATCTGTCCGCGGTGGAGTTTCTGGGCTCGGTGGGGCTGAAGATCTTGGCGGCCACCTACGAGAAGCTGGGCAGCGCGACGGGGTTCGGGGTGGTCGCGCGGGGTCCGGCGACCAGGCGGCCGATCCACCTGACCGGGCTGGACAAGACCTTCCCGCTGTACCCGACGCTGGACGACGCGCTGACCGCGGTGCGGGACGACAACGTCAGCCGCTAGCGAGTTGCGCGGCGCGGTGCCGCCGCGGTTGGGCGCCAACGTGTTTGGCCGAATTGCCGGCGTCCCGTTGCGAACATGAATTCCCGTCTACGGGCGCGCAATGCGATTCGCGTTGCACAAGCCGGCGAGGACTATCGCGACCCGGGTGGCGAAACGGCGCCGGCGCACGCGATGGGTGCGATGATCACGGCTATGGACGTCGATAATCCCCAAGACGACCAGCGGTGGGACAGCCGCGAGCGTGGGGAAACCGAAATCCAACGGCTGGACCGCAATTGGAACAACCTGCTGCAAGAGCTGCGGGTTGTGCAGACGGGCGTGCAGCTGCTCACCGGTTTCCTGTTGACGCTGCCGTTCCAGCAACGTTTCGACATCCTGGTCCCGTCGATGCGCAGCCTGTATCTCGCGACGGTGGCGTGTTCGGTCGGCGCAACGGTGCTGTTGATCGCCCCGGTCGCCATGCACCGCCTGCTCTTCCGGCGCCACCGCCTCAAGGTGCTGGTGTCGGCCGCGCACCGCTGCGCGTACGCCGGGCTGGCGCTGCTCGGCCTGGCGCTGACCGGGGTCACCGTCATCGTGTTCGCCGCCGTGGCCGGCAACCGCCCGGGGCTGGTCGCGGGAGCGTGCGCGGTGACGCTGTTCGTGCTGTTCTGGTCGCTGCTACCGCTGCTGCTGCGCACTCGCGGCATGTAGCGCGAGTTCGGCGATGCGGGTCGCGTCGAGATGGTCGAGCAGGCCTTGCGGATCGGCGAATACCGGGGACGAGCCCGCCGCCTGCAGCTCCTCGCGCGCGATGCCGCCGCTGAGCAGCCCGATGCAGGGCAATCCGGCGCCCGCCGCGGCGTGTGCGTCCCACACGGCGTCCCCGACGAACACGGCATGGTCGGCATCAACCCCGGCCCGGTCGAGCGCGACCCGCACGATGCCGGGCTCGGGTTTGGCGGTGTCGACGTCGCGCGACGACGTCGTTTCGGAGATGACGTCGTCGCAGTCGAGCACCTTGCGCAAAATCTCCAGCTCGTCGTCGGGCGCCGAGGTGGCCAGCACGACCTGCAGCCCGAGCTCGGCGACGCGGCGCAGCAGGGCCCGGGCCCCGGGCAGGGGCGCGAGCAGCGGGGTGCTCTCCCGGTAGTAGCGGCTGTGGCCGTCACTCAGCCGCTCCTGGACCTCGTCCGGCGCGTCATGGGAGAGCGTTCGCACCAGCGTGGAGCCGTCCATGCCGATGCAGCGGTGGATCTGCCAGGCGGTCACGGGCAGCCCCTCGGCGTCGAAGGCGCGTAGCCACGCGTAGACGTGCAGATAGTTGGAGTCGACCAGGCTTCCGTCGACGTCGAACAAGACGGCGGGTTTCATCTGCGCGGCATACCCATACCGAGGCCGGCTGACACCGGGACGCCGTCTCGTTTGGGTTGGCGGGCGGCGGGTAACCGCGATGTGATCCGCGAAACGGTTGCGGTTCTGCAGTAGCGGCATGGCCCCTGTTGTCGCGGCGTCCCGGCCGGTAGGCCGCCAACCGCGCGAATCAGCCCGGCAGACAATAATTCTCGCGAGGAGTGACGTTGGATTTCGGCAAAGGTGACCCGGTCGATCACCAACGGACCGCCCGTCGGCACGCGGGCGAAACCGTCACCTACGGCGCGAACGCGCCCGGCCTGGCCGGTTCGGCCGTCGCGGTGGTCGCCCTGACCGTCGGCTTGTTCGCGTTGGCGACGGGTCACGCGCCGGCGGGCTGGACGGCCGTGGTGCTGGCCGCGGTGCTGGGTGCCGCGAGCGCCGTGTGGTTGGTGCGCACGCACCGGCGGGTGCGCGAGGCCGAGCTGGCCTGGCACGCCGCCAATTCCGATGAGCCCGCCCCGCCGCCCGCAAGCTGAGCAATGTGAGCTAACGAACACCGCCCCGAGGCCGGCCGCCGGCCGAGACGTTTAATAGCGCCGCTGACCGGGTAAAAGCGGATCATGGTCGCGCCCGTTTCGTTGCGAGCAGCAAACTATCCAGTCGAGCACGAGCTGGAGTTTCCGGTGCTCGGCCTCGTCGCCGTGGTGGTCTGGGCGGTCAGCCTGGCGATCGGGTTGGTCGAGCTGCTGCTGGGGCACGAAGGGGTCGCGATCGCGGCGCTGCTGGTGTCCGTCGTCGCGCCGTGGCTGGGGCTGGCGCTGGCCCATTACCCGGCCGCGGTCAGGCGCTTGCGGCGCGTCGATCCCCGACGGCCGAACTTTTTCGGACCCGCCGGTGTAACCCGCGCCTGAACGGGGTACTGCCTGCGCCAACGGGTGGGTACAGGAAAGTGCGTCAACCCGGGCTCATGAGCAGGAAGGAACCGCCATGCCGACCGCAAGCGACTATGACGCACGCCGGGTCTCCGACACCGAAACCCAGGACAAATCGGCGATTCGCGAGCTGGCACCAACGCTGCAGGGACCCGCCACCGCGGTGGTCGACGAGGATCCCAACGACGTGCACTTCTTCGAACTGCCCGGCGCCGACCTGTCCGGTGAGGAGCTGTCGGTGACGGTGATTCCTCAGCAGTCCGACGAGTTCACCTGCTCCAGCTGCTTTCTGGTGCAGCACCGCAGCCGGTTGCGCAGCTCGAACGCGGGCGTGTCGATCTGCGCCGACTGCGCGTAGCGGCGTCACGGCCGGGCGTGAGTCGTTGGCCCACAGAATGATTCAGGCCTGCGCCCACTCGCGTTCACACACCGCGCAACGCCGGGTGACCATGGCCCAGCCCGGTTCGTCGCGGGCGGCTACGCGGATCAGGTGGGCGGAGTTGTCGCCGCAGCCGGGGCAGGCGCAGACGGCCCGGTAGGCCTGGACGGCCTGGTCCGCCATCAGGCGCAGATTCTCCGCGCGGGAGAACGGCACGATCGCCAGCGGCTCGGGGCGGGGTGGGGGATGCGGATTGTCGAACCACAACAGGCCGCACGTCACCGTCGCCACCGCGGTGAAGACTGCCAGGATCATGGTGGGGATGTCCCACGGCCAGTTCGGCGGGATGGGCGTCACCACGAGCACCACCAGCACGCCGCAGACCAGGGAGCCGACGATGGTGCCGGGTCTGGCGAACCGGTAGCCGCCGATGTTCAGGTCTTCCCACGCCCGGATCTCCTGCTGACGCCGGGCGATCTCCGCCAGGGTGGGGTGGGTGCGCGGCACCGGCGCCGCGCGATCAGCAAATTCAGTGGACGATCGGCCAACCCGGCGCGGCCCCCCCTGCCCGGACGACGGGCTCACCAGCGCCATGCGGGAAAAGCTTAATGGCAATGCCGCGACGCCGCAGTGTCAAACTTTGCCGCCGACGTCATGCCAGCTAACACAACTGGGTCGGGGTGGCGGGATTTGAACCCACGGCCTCTTCGTCCCGAACGACGGCGACCAGGTGAGATGGCTGACGGGGGCTGATAATGGTTAAAAGTGGATAATGCCTGCTAAGCAGCGGTTCTCCATCAAGAATCCACAGTCATTAGCAACTGCCGTCCGATGGGAAAACGTACCGGCCTGCGTACTGCATCGGGCGACGATGACAACATCCCAGGTGACAGTGACCGACCTCGGAAAGGGCCGCGAGCCTGGCCGCGCCGTTGCGCCGTCCGGTCGCATCAGGCGGGGATGCTTGGGTCCTGCCTTTCAGGGCAGTTGGGTTGAGTCTCGTTTGGCTAACAGTTCTGTCGGGTACGCGTCGTACAGGCGTTTGATTTCGTCTGCGGTCGCCTTGACGGCGCACGTAATCGGATCGGGTTGGTTTTCACTTTTGACCGATTCGTTCCAAACTTCGACGCCTTCAGCCACAACTTTGAAAACCAGGCGCTCAACGCTGATGTACGCGCTGCGAAGGGTCTCCGTAGGCAGCGTGGGGGCTAGGACGCGCAGTTTCTGCGCCGCAAGGATTGCTGGTTCGATGAGTGGCCTGGCCGCTTGCCACTCTTCAGTCGTAATCGGTCTACCCGACCGGACCCGTTCCTCCGCGTACCAGACGAACGACTGAACAGAGGTCGCAGCCGCCAGCAGTGCGTCTTGCGCTTCACGTAGCTGAGTGATTTCGACATCGCGCCGCCGTTGCGCCGCTTGCAGTTCGGCGCTTTGGCGGTTGACTTGGGCTTGGAGTTCGGCCGCGTAATGAGTTGCGCCTCGTCCGACATGTGCGCCGACTAATCCGAGGATTCCAGCGAAAATCGCGTTTCCGACTGGGATTCCGATCAATGTCACGATCGGAAACCACACTGTATGGTCCATCGACCTCAGCAACCCGCCAGGCCGCGTCGCCTACGTTCTCGTGTTTTCGACACCGCGATCACAAGCCAACTCCGAGCCGCCGGGGACCGGCGTTGACTTGTCACTACGTCACATGCAGACGGCGCTGCACGATCTGCTGGAACCCATCGTCACCCAGCGCGCCGTCGATCTGCATTTCGATCCACGGCTTAACGGTGTCGGGCCGCAACGCAGTCGTCATATTGTGCTCACCAACGAGACCGAGTTGCTCGTCCAACTCGGTTGTGAGGGCATCCACAATCACTTCTGGCGCTCCCTCGAGCTTCTGGGCCACGACATCATGCACATCAGCGCGAGTCACGGTGACTCTTGGGAAGTTCTCGATTTCATCGAGGCGCTTACTCAACACCTCGTCGGGGTTCAGCGACCGGAGTATGTCGATGTAACGATGGCGTGCATCCTGCGGGTTTGCAGCGTGCTTCATGTGAGTCCCACCTCGCTTTATGAGTCCAATATAGGTGCTGACGGCAAGTCATCGACGATAGCTACAGCAGCGGTTTCAGCGGCGTCGCGGACGTAGTCGGTGTTGAACACCGGTGCTGTTAGCGCCGCGTTGTACGGCCTGTCGATTGCTATCACACCGATGATTGAAGCACCGCCCACCGACATGATCGGGACTGCGACGATCTCGGCGTACTTGTGCATGATTCGAACGAACTCTTCGTAGGTGAAGTCTGAGCGGTCGTCCGCCGGTAGTAGGTCGAAGTCTTGCCTCGTCGGCTGGGTAACGCCCTGAAAGCGCCCTGCGATTGGCGACCAGTCCTTGTACTGCCATCGCCGCGTGGCGAGGCAACGACCGATTGCGCCCTTGCCAGACTCCCACGTCACGCTTGAGGGTTGAGGGAGGCCGTTCACCCGGAAACGCTCGACGCGATGTAGGACGCTCTTGCGGCGAAACGGCCACAGGTGGCGACGCAGAGCGATGTGCTTCTTGACCGTGAAGACACTGACACCAATCGTCAACACATCGATGCTCGTCGAAGCAGCGGTCACGGCAGCAGCGGCTACACACGCCTTGTATATCCGCGTTCGCGCCTGAAACTTGCGACCCTCGGTCGCGGCTTGGAACACTCCTCTCGTGTTCGTGATCAGTGTGCCGATCGCAACCACGCCGACCACTACTATCGGGAGCCACGCTGGCTTCTCGTACTTATGAAGGGAAAGCAGAACCTGCAGTACGAGCAACGCGGCGGCAGCTACGGCCAGAACCAGCTTGAGGGTGATTACTAGCCAACGCGGCAGACGAGGCTTCACCGAATCCAGCTCCCTTCGAGGTATTTGAGGCGACCATGGCGTAACGCGCCGTCAGCGGTCTTAGTCGGCGGGCACACGAATTACCTCGTGTACCAGTTCGTCAAAGTCCCGAAGACGCTTCTGCCTCATCAGGCGGTTGAACGTTTGGCCCGGAGACCAGCGAGCCGGGTTCCTCCTTCGCTCCGCGACGGCGGCGATCGAGGCGGCGAGAGCAGACAGGTCGAGGTGATACACGAAGTCAACCGCGCCTGAACCATCGGCCAGAATGCGCAACATAGCTGGTCGAGGCTCGATGGTGATGACGCCGAAGTGGGGCATCCGACCACGCCGCTGTGAGACCAGCTTGTTTCCCTGTGAGACGCAGTCCTGCGCGCGATCGGTCCTGAGCGACCACTTCGACGACAGCCCGATCGCAAGCTCATCCAACTCGCCCGCGTGCGGGATCGCCACGGAGACATCGATCCTCAGCAGTGACTCAGTTGGCATCTGCTCGCCCAAGTCGCTAACGAGTGCGGCTTGCTGGGCGGTGCTTGCAATGAGTCGCTCCAAGTCCCTCTCGATGCGCGAACGCGCCCGACCCAGGTCAGCCGCCCGGACACGCTGGCTGAGATCTGCAACAGTCGGCCCCAGGTCTTGAAAAGTTCTTCTGAACTGAGGAAACACATCCAGGTGCTGGTACTGAGCGAACTCATACGCATGCCTCCCACGCTCGATGCGTAGCTCAGGACGCAGAGGTTTCAGGTGCTCGACGATCTGCTCTTCCAGCTCGTTACCTGGATCGGCTGGGGCGATTTTGTCCCGCGACACTCCGAGCGTGTCCAACAACGCCCGTCCAAGTTCAACCGACAGAGGGTCGTGCGCGTCTGACATGTTTGGTTTGTCTGACGGCGTGTCAGGCTGACGCTCAACAGGGCGGTAGCCGCAGAGCGCGTATGTGAACGGGGCGGGCATCTGCTCGACATTGCCGGCAATGCCGGCAAGTCGAGCGTGTGACACGTCTGCTCCGAGAGAAAACTTCACGGCGAACTTGTCGGCTCCTCAGTCGAACCGACCGTCGCAGCGCAAGGTTAGGTAGTCCGATACCCGCGAACCTTCTGGCACGTCCAGAACCGACCGGTCACCCAAGACAGCGGCGAATGTGCTTCGCAACAGCCGACGCTAGGCCGACCGGAACGGCGTTTCCGATCTGTTTGGCTATCTCGATCTTCGACCCGCACCACAGGTAGCTTTCCGGGAAGTCCTGTAGTTGTGCGGCCTCAAGGTGAGTGATGACACGGTTGACGCGGCGCCGGGCGTTGGCACGATCCCATTGCGGGTGGAGGTACTGGCCCTTTTCAGGCTTGAAGAACTCGGTACGAATGGTTAGCGACGGCGCGTCCCAGCGCATGCGGCCCATAACATCGGTCGTGCCCGTCGGCTTGTTGCGCCAGCAGTCGGGAAGCAACTCATCTGGCAGGTCGAAGCGGCCCCCGCCAGGAGGGATGCAGTCGTAGCGCAGCAGTGATAGCTCGCGAGGATTCCGCCCGAAGTGCAAGTCAAGCCACTTGAACTGGCCGGGAACATCCTCGCCGAAGTAGGTTGTCCGAGCTTCCGGCAGCGAGGTTGTCACAGGACGTTCTGGAAGCTTGCCGATGCGGTCGCGCACTGTCACCCAAGGCTTGAGCCGACCAGCCGCTACCCGCGCATGCGTAGGTTTCGGTAACTCAATGCGCCCGACTCGCGATCCGACGACGATTGTGCGCGGACGGCGCTGCGCGACGCCGTAATCAGCAGCCAGCAGCACGTTGTGCGACAGTTCATAATCGCGGATCATGCCGCTTCGTGCTTCGTGTAGCAGCAGTTGGAACTCGGTGCTGCTTTTGAAGCGGTCGACGTTCTCGATGACGAAGACTTTGGGGCGCACCCGCTCGACGACCTGCAGGTAGCTCTTCCAGAGTTGGTTACGCGGATCGTTAACATCGCGACTTCCAAGGTTGGAAAAGCCCTGGCATGGCGGCCCTCCGATGACGATGTCGGCTTTCGGTAGGTCCGACTTGAGCCGATCGTTGATGTCGCCCCAGTACGTGTGGTCCTCGCCATAGTTGGCCGCATACGTGGCAGCAGCGTGCAAGTTCCATTCGACAGCCAGGACGGGCCGAAAGCCATGTCGAACAAACCCCGTCGTCATACCCCCGCACCCGGCGAAGAGATCGATCATCGTCAGGGTTTTCCTCACGCAAGTGATGTTAGGGAGCTGGACCGACAGATGGGTTCCGGCACGCCGGTCCTACGCTTGGAGCCGTGGTCGGATCATGGGCGTCGTCCGCTGGAGTTCGGGCGAGCATGCAGGCCAACAAGAGCAGGGACACTAAGCCGGAAGTCGCGCTTCGCTCAGCGGTCCACGCCCTCGGGCTTCGCTACAGGGTCTCGACACAGCCGATCAAGGGACTGCGGCGCACCGCCGACTTGGTCTTCCCTCGGGCACGGGTTGCGGTCTTCCTCGACGGTTGCTTCTGGCACGGTTGCCCTGAACACCACACAGTCGCGGTCACTAACGCGAAGTACTGGTCGGATAAGGTTGTGGAGAACAAGTCGCGTGATCGGGACACAGACCAGCGGCTCAACGAAGCTGGCTGGGTGAGCCTCCGGATCTGGGAACACGAGGACCCTTACGAGGCGGCCTTGCGTGTTCGTGACGTCGTGACACGTCGCCTCAGAGTCCGCTAAGCCACGTAGCCCCGACACCGACATGGCGCTACGACCGCTAACGCTCGAAGTTCCCATAGCCCTCGAGCGCGTAGACAGGCACACCCCCGAAAATGCCCACGGCGGGGAATACGAATCGCTCGGTGTAGGAATCGTGGATTAGCGCCCCGTCGCCCTCGATCACCGTGTCAGGTCCCATCATCCAGTTCTCGACATAGCGGCGGAACGCCTCAGCCGTGACAACGGGGACGCTGTCGAGAAAGCCCACAGCGAGAAGCCAAGCGTCAGGGTCTCCCGCGATGTCTGAGCGGACGCTATCGCCGGTCCATTCGATGCCTTTGATGCCAGTCATGATCGCTCCGATTGGGTTTGGTGGCTAGGGGTCATTACAGGGCCTCGACATCGCCGAAGCCAACTCACTGCTGGGCATCCCAAGCCAGTACGGCCATTGCGGCGCTGGCGAGGTCCTTGCCCGCGTGCAGCATGTCGTCGGCAGTTGGGCCTCGCCCGTCCCTCCGGGCCAAGGCAGAGGACAACTGTGCCACCAAGTGGGCGGGGATCATTTGTCGGCCACCTTCCGGTCGAGCCGCGCACGGGTGTTGTAGATCGTGGCCCTGCTGACGCCGTACTCGCGGGCCAGCGCCGAGGCCGACTCACCTTTGGTCAACCGCTGAGCAACCGCGTCGGCCTGGTCGTCGCTCAGCGATGGGACACGGCCCTTGTAGATGCCCTTGGTCTTGGCGATGGCAATGCCCTCCTTCTGGCGCTCTAAGAGCAGGGCGCGTTCGAACTCGGCCACGGCGCCCATGACCGACAGCATCAGCGTCGCGCACGGGTCGCTGGTATCGCCAAACGTCAGGCCCTCCTTGGCGAACCGAACCCGGACGCCCTTGGCCGTGAGTGCGTCGACGGTCTGACGGAGATCGACCAGCGACCGGGCTAGTCTGTCCATGCTGTGAACCACTAGTTCGTCGCCCTGGCGCACATACGTCAGGCACTCGGTTAGCGCGGGCCGATTGGTGTCCTTCCCGCTGGCGTGGTCGGTGAAAACTTTGTCCAGGTGAAGCCCGTCTAACTGGCGGTCGGTGTTTTGATCGACCGTGCTGACCCGCACGTAGCCAATGGTCTGGCCCGCACTCATGCGCCCTCCTCGTGTGTCTATTTGGGATCTTAGATCCAAACTAGACCAGTGTCGATCAATGCGCAACCCACCCTAGTTAGACGCCAGGTAACCCCCAGAGCTCTGTCTGGAATGGGTGTACTTCAGATGGACAGGACGGTCGCAGCACGGTGCCGGGCGCAGAACCGGGCTTCTTTTTGGCCGAGTTGACGGCCTCGTTCGGGCCGTAGGAAGTGAGCGACGATTGAGTCGGCCCAAACGAAACGGCGTAGCGTTGTTGGCTTGGAGGTGCCGCCATGAGCGACGACGCCGCACGGCGGTCCAGAGTTTCTGGACTGGCCCGCTGGTCTGCCGATGAGGCGGCCAAGCGTCTGGCAGTGGTGCGTGAACGTCTGCATGCGTCGCGTCTAGCCGCTGGCGATGCCCATGGCCGTGCAGCGGAGCTGCACGACAGAGCTGCCGAAGGCGGTTTCGGTAACATCGATGCCCATCGGCGGTCGGCGGAGCGACATCGATTGGCCCGCGATGCCGACTACCTGGCCGCTGAGCAGGATCACTAAGTCCTGAGATCACTGCGCCGTGCCTGGCTGCCATATTCCCACCCTCACGCCAAGCCAAGTTCCTTCAACAAAGCCCACTCGGCTTCGAACGGCTTCTTCCGCTTTCGTTGAACCGGCTTCTCGCCGGTTGGCTTATTAGGACCGACCACCGGCTCTTGCATCCGCACGTAACCCCTTATCGGCGCGTCCATGGGCTGGCCCGAGCGCAAACGCCGGTAGTGCGTCGAGCACCAGCCGGACGTGTATGCCCGACGGCCGCAGTCGTCATGCTTGCAGCGCATTGCGCCTCCGTTCTGGTTGGGTTCGTTCGCCTGGGGGGGACCCCCGCAAGCCGGAGGAATCGGATACGTCAAGCAAGTTCATCCCCCTCTCTCCGGGTCAAAATAGTTTCACTGATGCAAAAGGCGAATTGCGTTGTGCAGTCGGTGGACATCCGGCCTGCGTGCAAGCCGGTCACCGCGTTTCCTCCAGGCCATCGCCGACCTCGCGGACCTCGCGCATTGTGGATGGGTGTACATACCGCTCCCAAGCGTCCCGTAGGTCATCAGCGGTGTAGCCCTTCGCTGATCGGTCACACACCCACACATCCTTCGAGTGAATGCCATACGGCTTCAGGAGCCGGGACAGGTCGCGGTCCGTTATGGCAGAACCCTGGCCGTGGAAGTGATTCCAGCGCGACTCCGGTAAGGCGCACAGCCCAGCAAGGATGTCTTGTGTAGACATCTTGGTCGTGTCGCCGAATACGGTTTGAACATCACGCAGCAGCACAACGCCATGGCTGCACTTGTCCTCATTGGAAGACGAGAGCGCGACCGCAGCCATTCGGGCGGTTGTGGGCCAGTGACTCCCAGCCGCGTCGGCCACCATCACCAACGCCTCCCAAACGTCGGCGGTGCGATCTTGAACGGGCATCTTCTCGGGCCAACCAAACACGGCATTTTCCATCCAAGAGCTGAGGCGCTCACCAAGTTCCTTGGCTTCGCTGCGATGTACACGCCCCCGCCAGGATTCCACGCGTTCAGTGTGTTTGCGCTTCTTCATGGCGATCACGACGGCACGGTCGGCGATGGTGTCAGGAAGTCCGCCAAGCCCGGCGAGTGCAACCGCGCAGTAGGCGGAGTAGTCCTGGCCTGTCAGGCCGTCGGGACCCCAAAGGCCGCGACCCGCTGTCCCGTCGCGACGGTGGCCCGCGTTCAGTACCGCTCTGAGATCTTCGTTGCCCCTAGCTTTTTGGCCATAGACGGTGTCGATCTCGTCATAAAACAACGTGGGGCGAGGGTCTTGGGAGACTTTGGCCAAGACGTATCCGGTTGTTGCCTGGGAGACGCGCACGGCACGCGGAACCAGGTGCTCGCTTACCTCAAGTGCCCGCGTCTTTCCGCTGCCCTTTTCCGGTGACATAAACGCGAGCCGGGGGGTGGATTCCCATTCGTCCATGCGCCATGTGTGCGCGAGCCACAAAGTGTGTGCGTAGCGGGCGTGCTCGTTGGGATAGGCGATGAAGCGGGCCAGGAAGTCCGCCACAGCGTCGAGGACAGTACACCCATCCATGTGCGCGAGAACCGCGATGTCCGCGAGGCCACCTGTCGGTACGGTCACCGGACACCGCCTCTGGCAGTCGCGGCTTCCTGTGCAGCCATCCATGCGAGAACGTCTGAACCCAGTACTTCACGTAACGTCCGCACTTCCAACTCTTCGGCCCGATGCCGTTGGCGCGATACCAGCGATAGGTGGCTACGGTGTGGCCGCTCAAGTTGGCTGCGTCGCCGATGCTGAGCAGCTCGTCGTTGGGTGTCGTTGTGTTGGGCATGATCTCTCCGTGATACGTGGTAGCTGTTGTGAGCCAACTACTCCAGCTCTTTCTCTTTGATCTCACCACGACCAGTTCCACGCTCCTCCGGAAGTTTCCGTGGATTCGTGGAGACCGGAGGTGCAAGATCTCTCACGAGACCTATTCTGCCTCAACCCGTTTCACGCGCTGTGCCAGTTGTGCCACGGTTGAAGGCGTGGCACAACTGGGACGGTTCGACTTTCCGCGCGATCTCGCGGCACGGTCGGACGCGTACTCTACGATTCGAGCCATGAAGCAGCAGCGAGGACAGCGTCAAGGTGTTGAGAACCTCTGGATCAGCAGGTCTGGCCAGCGGACGAAGCTTTACGGCAAGGGTAAGCAGTACCGGGCACGCTACGTCGACACCGGCGGCAAGGAACATACTCGACGATTCCAGTACAAAGCCGAGGCGACGGACTGGCTTAAACAGATCACGCGTGGCGGAGTTGACATTGCTCCACCTGTGGCGGGGGAATGGACTGTGGCACAGCAGTTCTCGCTGTGGATCCGCAAGGCAGACATCGCGGAGACGACCAGGGCCACAAGGCGGCATACCTGGCGTGCTCACGTCGCTGACAAGTGGGGCGACTTGCTGCTGACGAAGGTGTTGCCTCCAGACATCAAGGCATGGGTGGCTGACTTGGTCGACGCGGGAACGGGCGTGCCGACCATCGAGAATGCGCTCGGCATCCTCCGTATGGTGCTCAAAGATGCGGCGGAAGACGGGCGGCTGATCCGTAACCCGTGCGACGGGATAAACGCTCCCAAGCGGCAGCACAGGTCTAGGGCCTACCTCACTCACAAGCAAGTTGAGCAGCTCGCCTTGGCCGCCGGAGAGGATCACGGGCTGGTCGTCCGCCTCCTGGCGTACACGGGACTTCGGTGGGGTGAGCTGGCCGCGTTGTCGGTTGCTTCGGTAGACATGCTTCGTCGTCGGCTGCAGATCTCCCAGGCGGTAGCCGAGGCGGATGGCCGTCTGGAGTGGAAGTCGCCGAAGGACCACGAGCGCCGCTCGGTCCCCTTCCCTGCCTTCCTCGCGGATGAACTTGGCAAGCAGATGGTCGGTAAGAGCCGAGAGGATCTGCTGTTCTCCGCGTCGAAAGGCGGGCCGCTCCGGATCTCCCACTGGCGGCCCCGCGTGTTCAATGCGGCCCGCGACTCGCTGGACGATTTCCCGACCGTGACGCCGCACGACCTGAGGCATACAGCTGCCAGCTTGGCGGTGTCTGCGGGCGGCAACGTTTTGGCGCTGGCAAGGATGCTGGGCCACGAAGACCCGAGCCTCACACTGCGGACATACGCCGACCTGTTCGACTCAGACCTGGACGCTCTGGCCGACGTGCTCGACCAGCACCGTACTGCGGCGCTGAGACCATCAAATGCCAACGATGGCAGTGAGTCTGAGGGACAAAACGTACCCGGTACGCTGCAGCAGAGCGCCTAGCTGCCCTGAGTAGGCTTCTCACCAGCTACAACATGGGTCGGGGTGGCGGGATTCGAACCCACGGCCTCTTCGTCCCGAACGAAGCGCGCTACCAAGCTGCGCCACACCCCGCTTGAAGCTCCGACAGCCTATCGCACCGGCCCGTCGGCTGGCCAAACCGCGGGGTGGCGGGTCACTGCCACAGACAGGAGCGCTCGAACTCCACCAGCTCCGCGGCGGGGCCGCTGGTGTCGAGACCCTGCGCGCGGACCCACTCGTCGTCGAAGAAGGTGTCCTGGTAGCGGTCGCCGCTGTCGGCGAGCAGCGTGACCACCGAACCGCCGCGCCCCTCGGCGACCATCTCGGCGAGCAGGCCGAAGGCGCCCCACAGGTTGGTGCCCGTCGAGGGCCCCACCCGGCGGCCGAGGACGGCGCTGACGTGGCGGGCGGCGGCGATGGAGGCGGCGTCGGGAACCGCCACCATGCGGTCGACCACGCCGGGCAGGAACGACGGCTCGACCCGCGGCCGGCCGATGCCCTCGATCCGCGACGAGGTGGGCATGACGATGTCGTAGCGGTCTTCGGCGTAGGCGGGGAAGAACGCGGAGTTCTCCGGGTCGACGACGCACAACCGGGTCGCGTGCCGCCGGTAGCGGATGTAGCGGCCGATCGTCGCGCTGGTGCCGCCGGTGCCCGCGCCGACCACGATCCACGCCGGAATCCGATGCGTCTCCTCGCCCATCTGCTCGAAGATCGACTCCGCGATGTTGTTGTTGCCCCGCCAGTCGGTGGCGCGTTCGGCGTTGGTGAACTGGTCCAGGTAATGCCCGCCGGTGTCGCGGGCGACGCGCTCGGCCTCGGCGTACACCTCGGCCGAGTTCTGCACGAAATGGCAACGGCCGCCCTGGGCTTCGATCAGCCTCACCTTGGACGAGCTGGTGGACGCCGGCATCACCGCGACGAACGGCAGGCCCAGCAGGGCCGCGAAGTAGGCCTCCGACACCGCCGTCGAGCCCGACGAGGCCTCGACCACCGTGGTGCCCTCGTTGATCCACCCGTTGCACAGCGCATACAGGAACAACGAGCGCGCCAGCCGGTGCTTGAGGCTGCCGGTGATGTGGGTGGTCTCGTCCTTGAGATAGAGCGCCACGTCGACGTCCGCGCCCCAGGCCGACGGCAGCGGGTAGCGCAGCAGGTGCGTGTCGGCGCTGCGGCGGGCGTCGGCCTGGATCAGCCGGACCGCGTCGTCCGTCCAGCACCGCGCGCGGCTGCGGACCGCGATGCGGGTCCGCTCGGTCAACGCACCGAAACTGTTGGCTGCGAACGGCTCAGGTCGCTGGCCGAATCGCGACCGCCCATCGGGGTGGCGATCAACGTCAGCAGCGTGGCCTCGGGCCGGCAGCAGAACCGCACCGGCGCGAACGGCGAGGTGCCGATCCCGGCGGAGACGTGCAGCTGCATGTGCGCACCCCACCGGGACGGCCCCTTGGCGCGGGAGCGGTCCAGGCCGCAGTTGGTCACCAGGGCGCCGTAGAGCGGCACGCAGACCTGCCCGCCGTGGGTGTGGCCGGCCATCACCAGCTGGTAGCCGTCGGCGGCGAAGCGGTCCAGCACACGCGGCTCCGGGGAATGGGTCAGTCCGAGGCGCAGGTTGGCGGCCGGGCTGGCCGGGCCCGCGATCGTCTCGTAGCGGTCCCGGTCGATGTGCGGGTCGTCGACCCCGGCCGCGGCGATGTGCAGGCCGGCCACCTCGAACTCGCGCCGCGTGTGGGTGAGGTCGAGCCAGCCGCGCTCGGTGAAGGCCGCCCGCAGATCCTGCCAGGGCAGCGGCTCGCCGCGGACCCGGTGCGACGGGTTGATCACGTAGTTCAGGGGGTTCTTCAGGCGCGGGCCGAAGTAGTCGTTGCTGCCGAACACGAACACCCCGGGGCGCGACAGCAGATCCCCGAGGGCCTGCACCACCGCGGGCACCGCCTTGGGGTGGGCCAGGTTGTCGCCGGTGTTGACGACCAGGTCGGGTTCCCAGTTGCTCAGCTCGCGCAGCCAGGCCTGCTTGCGCCGCTGGCCGGGCAGCATGTGCAGGTCGCTGAGATGCAGCACCCGCAGCGGCGTGGAGCCCGGCGTCAAGACCGGCATGGTGATCTCGCGCAGGACGAAGGCGTTGCGTTCGACGACGGCGGCGTAGCCGACGCCGGCGGCGGCCGAACCGAGTGCGACGGCGCCGGCGCGAATCAGCGTGGGCAGCGCCCCGCGACGGCGCGGTCCGCGCAGCGGCGAGGGGGAGAGGGGGGCCATGGAGCTTGCATCAGCCATGCTGGCAGCCTACTGCCGGTTGCGCTTTGGCAACGTAAAGCTTGCGCCACGGCGTCCAAGGTCGCGGTTACGGGGGCGGCTGCCCCGGCGGCGGGGGCGGCGGCGCCAGCAGCGGGATGGTGATCGGGGGTAGCCCGGGGATCTCCACCACCTGCGACCCCACCGGCGGTGGCGCGCCCTCCGGCGGTGGCGGCGGGGCCGGCGGGATGCCGTTGCTGACCTGGATGGTGATGATCGAGCCCGGAATCGTCGCGCCGCTCGGCGTGGTTCCGACCACCTCGCCCTGCTTGGCGCTGCTGTTGACGAAGTTGCTCTGGTCGGCGACCTGGAAGCCCGCCTCCTTGAGGCGTGTGCGCGCGGCCTCGATGTCGAGGCCGGCGACGCTGGGCACCCGCGACCCGGGGGACCCGTCGACGTAGCGGGGATCGGTCGGCGGCAACTGCACCGGCCCGAAACTGGTGGCGATCGGCTTCATCGCCGTGAACCAGGTGCGCGCCGGCTCGTTACCGCCGTACAGGTCGCCCTCGCCGCAATGGCGCAGCGGCGACGAGCACAGGTCAGTCGGCGTCGTCGAGTCGTCGTAGATGTAGTTGGCCGCCGCGTAGTGACTGGTGAAGCCCACGAAGCCCGACGAGCGGTGCGCCTCGGTGGTGCCCGTCTTACCCGACACCGGCAGCGTCCAGCCCGCCGCGCTGGCCGAACCGGCCGCGGTTCCGCCGCCCACCGCGTCCTTGCTCATCGCGTTGGCCAGGGTGTTCGCCAAGCCTTCGGGCACCACCTGATCGCACGTCTCGGTGGTCACGGCCACCTCGTTGCCGTGCCGGTCGATCAGCTTGTCGACCGGGTTCGGCGGGCACCAGGTGCCGCCGGAGGCCAGCGTGGCCGCGACATTGGACAACTCCAGCGCGTTCACCTCGATGGGGCCCAGCGTGAACGAGCCGATGTTCTGCCGTTTGACGAAGTCGGCCAGGCTCTCGTTGCTGTCGGGGTTGTAGTCGCGCGCGGTCCCGGGCTCAGCGTAGGACCGCAGGCCCAGCTTGATCGCCATGTCCACCGTGCGGGTCACCCCGACCTGCTGGATCAGCTTGGCGAACGCGGTGTTGGGCGAGGTGGCCAGCGCCTCGGTCACGTTCATCGAGCCGCGGTAGTTGCCGGCGTTGACCACGCACCAGTTGTCCTTGGGGCAGCCCTTGGCGCCGCCGCTGCCCATGCCCTTGGCCTGGAACCGCCCCGGCACCTCGAGCGTGGCGTTGATGCCCATCCCCATGTCCAGCGCGGCCGCCGTGGTGAAGATCTTGAAGACCGAGCCCGCGCCGTCGCCGACCAGCGAGAAGGGCTGCGGCCGCATGGTTTCGCCGGCGTCGAGGTTCAGGCCGTAGGTGCGGTTGCTGGCCATCGCCATCACCTTGTGCGACGTCTTGCCGGGCTGGATCACGCTCATCACGCTGGAGATGCCCGGCAGGGTCGGGCTGGCGAACTGGTCGATGGCCGACTTGACCGGGACCTGTACGTCCGGGTCGAGCGTGGTGCGGATCAGGTAGCCCCCGCGGGCCACCTGTTCCTTGCTGATGCCCGCGCGCGACAGGTACTCCTGGACGTAGTCGCAGAAGAACGCGCGGTCGCCCGCCGCGATGCAGCCGCGCGGCAACTCGTTCGGTTGCGGCAGCACGCCCAGCGGGGTGGCCTTCGCCGCGCGCAGCGCGTCGGCTTCCTGCGGGATGTTCTCGATCATGGTGTCCAGCACCAGGTTTCGCCGCGCCAGCGCGCCCTCGGGGTTGGTGTAGGGGTTGAGCGCGCTGGTCGACTGGACCATGCCCGCCAGGAGCGCCGCCTGCTGCCAGTTCAAGTCCGAGGCGTTGATGCCGAAGTACGTCTGCGCGGCGTCCTGCACCCCGAACGAACCGTTGCCGAAGGACACCAGGTTCAGGTAGCGCGTCAGGATCTCGGGCTTGGTGAAGGTCTTGTCCAGGGTGAGCGCCATCCGGATCTCGCGCAGCTTGCGCGCCGGGGTGGTCTCCACGGCGGCGCGCTTCTCGGCGTCCGTCTTCGCCGTCACCAGCAACTGATAGTTCTTGATGTACTGCTGCTCGATGGTGGAACCGCCGCGGGTGTCCACGTCGCCGCGCGCGTAGCCGGCCAGGCCGGTCAGCGTGCCCTTCCAGTCCACCCCGTTGTGGTCGGCGAACCGCTTGTCCTCGATGGACACGATCGCCAGTTTCATCGTGTTCGCGATCTTGTCGCTGGTCACCTCGAACCGGCGCTGCGAGTAGAGCCAGGCGATGGTGTTGCCCTTCGCGTCGACCATCGTCGAGACGGCGGGCACCTCCCCCTCGAGGAGTTGGGCCGAGCCGTTGGCGACGACTTCGGAGGCCCGGTTGGACATCAGCCCCAGCCCGCCGGCGAACGGAAACATCAGCGCCGTGGCGACGACACCGGCCAGCAAGCAATATCCCGCAAGCTTGAGGATGGTGAGGGAGGCCGGAGGGCGGTCTGACATGGCTACTACAGTAGCGGCCGCCCGTCACGCCGCCACGCTGCGCGTTCACCGACTTTTTGACTTGCGCTTCGGTGCGGTGGGCGGGATAAAATTTGCGCGTGCGTCAGCGGGCAGGGCCCCCGCACGTGTGCAAGATCACTTCTTCCCATACCGTTCTCAGGCGAGACGGCACGCCCGTCCCAAAAAAAGCGTTATCGGACTGTTGCGCAATTGGCAGCTGACCACCTAACTTAGACACACGGTGAGATTCAGGTAACACCGATGTACACAGTGTGGCGTAGATCGCAGGTGTGGATCTGCACCCCAGGAGGGCGGTCGCGAGAGCGGCCGGTAGGGAAGGGAACAGTTCGTGTCAGGAACACGGCCTGCGGCGCGTAGGACAAACATTGCGGCCGCACAAGGGGTACTCCGCAGCGTTGATGCCGAAGAACGGATCGCCTGGGTTTCCAAAGCACTGTGCCGGACCACGGACCCGGACCAGCTTTTCGTCCGGGGGGCCGCCCAACGCAAAGCCGCCGTCATCTGCCGGCACTGCCCGGTCATGCAGGAGTGCGGCGCGGACGCACTGGACAACAAGGTCGAGTTCGGCGTCTGGGGCGGCATGACCGAGCGCCAGCGCCGGGCGCTGCTCAAGCAGCACCCCGAAGTGGTGTCCTGGGCGGACTTCTTCGACAAGAGGAGAACCCGCAGCGTCGGCTGACCGAGCGGTTCGCCGCGGCCCCTAGTTCAGGGGCCCTGCGGCCCGCGTCGCGTCGTCGCCGGCCGGAGCGATCTGATCGGCGAGCGCCCGCAGCGCTTCGAGGTCCGAGACGTCGAACGGCAGCGACGGCACCCCGATGACGGACACGTGCGGGTTGGCCCCGGTGAACCGCGACAGCAACCTGATTTCCCGCTTGGCGGTCTGAGCGCGCTCGGCGTGAATCGTCAGCACGGCCGCGGCCAGCGACGCCGCCTCGGACTCGGGCTCGGCCGCCAGCGTCTCGGTCCCGTCGATCGCCCGCTCGGCGGGCAACGAACACAGCGTCGGATGGGTGCGATTCAGGACCAGGCCGGCGAGCGGCATGCCTTCGGTAGAGAGCCGGTCGACGAAGAAGGATGCCTCGCGCAGCGCGTCGGGTTCGGCGGCCGACACCACGACGAATTGCGTACCGCGCCTCTTCAGCAGCGCATAAGTGCGATCCGCCTTCTCCCGGAAGCCGCCGAAGGTGGCGTCCAGCGATTGCACGAAGGCCGCCGCGTCGCTCAACATCTGCGAGCCGAGCACGGTGGACATCGCCTTCATCGCCAAACCCATTGCGCCGGTGACCAATCGGCCGATGCCCCGGCCCGGCGCGAGCAGCAGCCGCCACAACCGGCTGTCCATGAAACTACCCAAGCGCTTGGGCGCGTCCAGAAAGTCCAGCGCGTTGCGCGACGGCGGAGTGTCGACGACCACCAGGTCCCACCGGTCCTCGGCCAGCAGCTGGCCGAGCTTCTCCATCGCCATGTACTCCTGCGTGCCGGCCAGCGAGCTGGCGACCGTCTGATAGAACTGGTTGTCCAGAATCGCTTGCGCGCGACCGTTTCCGGAGTACTGGAGCACCATCTCGTCGAATGTGCGGCGCATGTCGAGCATCATCGCGTGCAACTCGCCGCGGACCTCGGGCGCCAGGGGCACCCGCTGCGGGGTGTTGCCGAGGTCGTTGACGCCCAGCGCCTGTGCCAGCCGCTTGGCGGGGTCGATCGTCAACACGCAGACGTTGCGGCCGTATTCGGCCGCGCGCAACGCCATCGCCGCCGCGGTGGTGGTCTTGCCCACTCCGCCGGCGCCGCAGCACACCACCACCCGGTTGCTGGTGTCGGCCAGGATCGCGGCCATGTCGAGCCTGTTCGGTGTGATGCTCATCGAACCCCCTGCTGCGCAAGCGATTCCGAAAGCTCGTACAGGCTTCCGAGGTCGACGCCGTCGGAGATCGCCGGCAGCTCGAGCCGCGGCACCTGCAACGCGTCCAGTTGCTGGGCGATCTCGGCGCGCGCGGCGATGACCGTCGCATGCTCGATGGTCTCGGTCAGCAGCCCGGCGAAGTCGGCGTCGTTCAGCTTGATCCCCGCCATCTCAAGCCCCGCCCGAACCGAGTCCGCGTCGACGTGCCCCTCGGCGGCCTTCGCCAGGTCGGCGGGCTGCAGATGCGAGGCGATGTTGCGATTGACGATCACGCTGCCGATCGGCAGCTCCATCTCGGCGAGCTCCTCGATGGCCTCCAGCGTCTCCTGCACCGGTAGCGCCTCCAGCAGGGTGACCAGGTGGATGGCAGTCTGCTCGGAGTGCAGCAACTTCACCACCCCTTCGGCCTGCCCGTGCACCGGCCCGCCCTTGGCCAGATCCGACACGGCCTTGGTGACGTCCAGGAAGCGGGCGATCCGCCCGGTCGGTGGCGCGTCGACGACCACCGCGTCGTAGACGGGGTTCTTGGCCCCTTTGGTCAGGCGCACCACCGATTCCTTGATCTTCCCGGTGAGCAGCACGTCGCGCAGGCCGGGCGCGATGGTCGTCGCGAACTCGATCGCGCCGATGCGGCGCATCGCCCGCCCGGCAATGCCGAGGTTGTAGAACATGTCCAGGTATTCCAGGAAGGCGGCCTCGATGTCGATCGCCAGCGCGTTGACCTGACCGCCCCGCTCGGCGGTCGCGATCTTGACCTCCTGGTAGGGCAGCGGCGGGACGTCGAAGAGCTGTGCAATGCCTTGCCGCCCTTCGACTTCCACGAGAAGCACTTTGCGGCCGCCGGCGGCCAGGGTCAGTGCCAGCGCGGCCGCAATGGTCGACTTGCCCGTGCCGCCTTTGCCGGTGACGAAGTGCAGGCGGGCTTTGGACAGCCGCGCCGGCCAGCCGACGGCGCCGCCGCCGCTCGATGTGTTTGCCACCTTCGCATGCTAGCCCGACCGGCGCGCGGCCCCCGGGCAGGCCAGAGCCGTTCACGTCCGACCGATAAGCTCGCGCCATGAGCCAACCGACCGCATGGGAATACGTCACGGTCCCGCTGCTGACGCACGCCACCAAACAGATTCTTGACCAGTGGGGTGCCGACGGCTGGGAGCTGGTGTCCGTGTTGCCCGGGCCCACCGGCGAGCAACACGTCGCGTATCTGAAGCGCCCCAAGTAGATGACGGCGTCGGCCCGGCTCGCGCAACTCGGTGTCGCGCTTCCGGAGGTGGTGGCGCCGCTGGCCGCCTATGTGCCCGCGGTGCGGACGGGCAACCTGGTCTACACCGCGGGTCAGCTGCCGATGCAGGCGGGCCAGCTGGCGGTGACCGGCAAGGTGGGGGCCCAGCTCGGCCCCGAAGAGGGCAAGGCGATGGCGCGGATCTGCGCGCTCAACGCGCTGGCGGCCATCGATTCGCTGGTGGGCATCGACGCGGTGACCCGGGTGGTCAAGGTCGTCGGCTTCGTCGCATCCGCCCCGGGCTTCAACGGCCAGCCCAGCGTCATCAACGGGGCTTCCGAGCTGCTCGCGGAGGTGTTCGGCGACGACGGCGCGCACGCGCGGTCGGCCGTCGGGGTGTCCGAGCTGCCGCTGGACGCGCCGGTGGAAGTGGAGCTGATCGTGGAGGTCGGCTCACGACCGTGACCGACGCACCCGAGTCGCTGAGCCATCCCGCATACGGCAGGCTGCGGGCGGTCACCGACACGGCCTCGGTGCTGTTGGCCGACAACCCCGGATTGCTGACGCTCGAGGGCACCAACACCTGGGTGCTGCGCGGCCCGGGCAGCGACGAGCTGGTGGTCGTGGATCCCGGGCCCGACGACGACGAGCACATCGCCCGGGTCGCCGCGCTCGGCCGCGTCACGCTGGTGTTGATCAGTCACCGGCACGGCGACCACACCGACGGCATCGACAAGCTGGTCGAGCGGACGGGCGCCACGGTGCGCTCGGCGGGCAGCGGGTTCCTGCGCGGCCTCGGCGGCCACCTCACCGACGGGGAGGTGATCGACGCGGCCGGCCTGAAGATCACGGTGATGGCCACGCCCGGGCATACCGCCGACTCGTTGTCGTTCGTGCTCGACGACGCCGTGCTCACCGCGGACAGCGTGCTGGGCCGCGGCACCACCGTCATCGACCAGGAGGACGGCAGCCTGGCCGCCTACCTGGAATCGTTGCGGCGGCTGCGCGGCCTGGGTCCGCGTACGGTGCTGCCCGGGCACGGGCCCGACCTGCCCGACCTGCGGGCCGTCGCGTCGGGCTACCTGACGCACCGGCACGAACGGCTCGAGCAGGTGCGTGCGGCGTTGCGCGAGATCGGCGACGACGCCACCGCGCGCCAGGTCGTCGAACACGTCTATGTAGACGTCGACGAGAAACTCTGGGATGCGGCCGAATGGTCCGTTCAGGCGCAGCTGGATTATTTGCAGCGCTGAACTCTCGTCGAAATCGACGCTATCGCGAAAAAGTTCGCGAGAACGTCTCGATAACGTCGATTTCGGCGCAATTCGCGCGCTTACCTCGCTCGGGTTCGACTTCTCGCTCGGTTGCGCCCGCGCTGCGCGCGCGCTTACCTCGCTCGGGTTCGACTTCTCGCTCGGTTGCGCCCGCGCTGCGCGCGCGCTTACCTCGCTCGGCGGGCCAGCCGTTCGGAGTCCGAAATCAGCACGCTCTTGCCCTCCAGCCGGATCCAGCCGCGGTGGGCGAAATCGGCCAGCGCCTTGTTCACGGTTTCCCGGGAGGCGCCCACCAGCTGGGCGATCTCCTCCTGCGTCAGGTCGTGGGTGACGCGCATCGCGCCGCCCTCCTGGGTGCCGAAACGCTGGGCGAGTTGCAGCAGCTGCTTGGCCACCCGGCCCGGCACGTCGGTGAAGATGAGGTCGGCCAGGTTGTTGTTGGTGCGGCGCAGTCGTCGGGCCAACACCCGCAGCAGCTGCTCGGCGATCTCGGGCCGGTCGGCGATCCACGCGCGCAGCGCGTCGCGGTCCATCGACACCGCGCGCACCTCGGTGATCGTGGTCGCGCTGGAAGTCCGTGGGCCGGGGTCGAAAATAGACAACTCGCCGAACATGTCCGACGGGCCCATGATCGTCAGCAGGTTCTCCCGGCCATCGGGTGAGCGACGGCCGATCTTGACCTTCCCCGAGACGATGATGTACAGCCGGTCGCCCGGCTCGCCTTCGGCGAAGACCGTGTGCCCACGGGGAAAGTCGACGGGTTGCAGTTGCTTGGTCAGCGCGGCTACGGCGCTGGGCTCAACCCCTTGGAAGATTCCTGCCCTTGCCAGGATCTCGTCCACATTGCCTCTTCAGATTTCCAATGAATGGTGATACGGGCAGGTTAATCCCGTGCTCGCGTGATGAGTCTAGCGGTAGGACATTTTGTCCAACGTGCAACGCTACACACGATTGACGTGTCGAGGGGCCTCAAACTGCGGATTGATCCGCGAATGCGGTTGTATGCGCGTCGGCAAAGTCAGTTCGCCGTGGTCGACGAAGCGGGCGGCGAACGACGGCGCCGCGTGCCGCGGTCCGGCCGTCAGCCCGGCCAGCGCGGCCTCCGCGAGCTCCCGGGCCTCGCGCCGATGCAGGTATTCCAGCGCCTCGGGCATGCCCTCCCGGGCCAGGGTGCGCATGTCGACGAGCTCGACCGTTTCGAAGAGCTCGGTGACCGCGATCATCGGGACGTCGTCGCGGGCCAGCCCCCGTTCGAGCCGACCCAGTCCGAGCGCCGCCAGCATCAACAGCGCGGGAACGCAGGCCACCAGCAACCATGACACAAGGAGAGTAAACATGGCCTTCAATCAACACGAGGTCTCGGCGAGATCACGAAATCAGTACTCTGTCGTAGGTGACAGCGGCGAAGTCGTCCGGGCGTAACAAGTCCACGTCAGCCCCCGCGGCCGCCGACGGCGCGCGGCGCTGGTCCGAGGAGACCCGGGTCGGCTTGGTGCGACGGGCCCGGCGGATGAATCGGGCGCTGGCGCAGGCGTTTCCGGACGCGCACTGCGAGCTGGACTTCACCACGCCGCTGGAGCTGACGGTCGCCACCATTCTCTCCGCGCAGAGCACCGACAAGCGGGTGAACCTGACGACGCCCGCGCTGTTCAAGCGGTACCCGTCCGCGCTGGACTACGCGCGGGCCGACCGCGACGAACTGGAGAACCTGATCCGCCCGACCGGGTTCTTCCGGAACAAGGCGACCTCGCTCATCGGCCTCGGGCAGGCCCTCGTCGAGCGGTTCGACGGCGAGGTGCCGTCCACGATGGAAGAACTCGTGACGCTGCCCGGGGTGGGCCGTAAGACCGCGAACGTCATCCTGGGCAACGCCTTCGGGGTCCCGGGCATCACGGTCGACACCCACTTCGCGCGTCTGGTGCACCGGTGGCGGTGGACCGCCGACAAGGACCCCGTCAAGATCGAGCGCGCCGCCGGCGAACTCGTCGAACGCAGCGAGTGGACCATGTTGAGCCACCGCGTCATCTTTCACGGCCGCCGGGTGTGTCACGCGCGCAAGCCGGCCTGCGGCGTGTGCGTGGTGGCCAAGGACTGCCCGTCCTTCGGCCTCGGCCCCACCGAGCCGCTGCTGGCCGCCCCCCTGGTGCGCGGGCCGGAAACCGAGCACCTGCTGGCCCTGGCCGGCCTGTAGGGCACGGCCTTGACGCGGACCACGCGCTGGACGATCGCGATCCTCGCGGTGGTCGCGGCGCTGACCGCGGCGCTGGTCGCCGAGCTGCGCGACGATTCCGCGACGACGCCGACCCCCGGCACCGCCCGGAACACGCCCGACCGCGAACACCGCGACGCCGACACGGCCGCGGCGCTGGCGGGTCCGCGGCAGCGGGCCGACCTGGCGCCCTGCCCCACCGCCGGCGACGGCCCCGGGCCCCCGGCGCTGCGCGGTGTGACGGTCGAGTGCGCCGCGGACGGTTCGGTTGTCGACGTCGCGCGCGCCCTGGCGGGCCGCCGGGTGGTGCTCAACCTGTGGGCGTATTGGTGCGCGCCGTGCGCGGCCGAGCTGCCCGCGATGGCCGAGTATCAACGCCGGGCCGGGCCGGGCGTGACGGTGGTGACCGTGCATCAGGACGAGAACGAGACGGCCGCGTTGCTGCGGCTGGCCGAGCTGGGCGTTCGGCTGCCGACCCTGCAGGACGGCCGGCGTCGGGTCGCGGCGGCCCTGGGCGTCGCAAACGTGATGCCAGCGACGGTGGTTCTGCGCCCGGACGGTAGCGTTGCGCAGATGCTGCCGCGGGCCTTCGACAGTGCCGACGAAATCGCCGCCGCGGTCGGAAATGACAAGGGATAAGCCGAAAATTGGACCGACTGGAGCGCCCGGTGAGGGTCGGGGGTGCGCACCCGCCCGCGGCAGGTGGGGGCCCCGAGAGCGCGCGCGGGACGGGTCCGCTGGCGCCCGACGCCTCCCCGCCGTGGCTGCGCCCCCTGGTCGATAACGTCGAGCGGATGCCGGACGCCTACCGGCGCCGGTTGCCGGCCGACGTGCTGGCGATGATCACCGGCAAGGCGGTATCGGCGCTGCGCGGCAGCGGGCGCGAAGCCGCCGTCCTGGTGTTGTTTTCGGGGCCGGAGTCCGCGCCGGCCGACGGGGGCGTCCCCGACGACGCCGACCTCCTGGTCACCGTGCGGGCCTCGACGCTGCGCCACCACGCCGGTCAGGCCGCGTTTCCCGGCGGCGCATCCGATCCCGACGACGACGGCCCGGTCGCCACCGCCCTGCGCGAGGCGCAGGAGGAGACCGGGATCGACGTCTCCCGGCTGCGTCCCCTGGTGACGATGGAGCGCACGTTCATCGCGCCGTCGCGGTTCCACGTCGTCCCGGTGCTGGCCTATTCGCCGGATCCCGGCCCGGTGGCCGTCGTCAACGAGGCCGAAACCGCGATCGTGGCGCGGGTTCCGTTGCGCGCCTTCATCAACCCGGCCAACCGGCTCATGGTGTACCGCGGCGACCTCGGCCGCCGGTGGGCCGGCCCGGCGTTTCTGCTGAACGAGATGCTGGTCTGGGGATTCACTGGGCAGGTGATCTGTGCGATGCTCGACGTCGCCGGCTGGGCCCAGCCCTGGGACACCACCGACGTCCGCGAGCTGGACGCGGCGATGGCGCTGGTCGGCGAGCAGGGTGGGCCCGACCGATGAACGTGAACTCCATGACCCCGTCGCAGTGGCTGGACGTGGCCGTGCTCGCGGTCGCCTTCATCGCGGCCGTCTCGGGCTGGCGTTCGGGCGCGCTGGGCTCCCTGCTGTCGTTCGTCGGCGTGTTGCTGGGCGCGATCGCCGGCGTGCTGCTGGCGCCCCACCTGGTCAGCCACATCGCCGCGGCCCGGGCCAAGCTGTTCGCCGCCCTGTTTTTGATTCTCGCGCTGGTGGTGATCGGCGAGGTCGCGGGAGTGGTGTTGGGGCGGGCGGTCCGCGGCGCGATCCGCAGCCGCGCCATCCGCACCGTCGACTCGTTCATCGGGGTGGGCGTCCAGCTCGTGGTGGTGTTGACCGCGGCCTGGCTGTTGGCGACGCCGCTGACCCAGTCCAAGGACCAGCCGGAGCTGGCGGCGGCGGTCCGCGGCTCGCGGGTGTTGGCGCAGGTCAACGAGGTCGCCCCGCCGTGGCTGAAGACGGTGCCCAAGCGGCTGTCGGCCCTGCTGAACACCTCCGGCCTGCCCGCGGTGCTGGAGCCGTTCAGCCGCACCCCGGTGATTCCCGTCGCCTCGCCCGACCCCGCACTGGCCAACAATCCGGTGGTGCAGGCCACCGCGCCGAGCGTCGTCAAGGTGCGCAGCCTGGCACCGAGCTGCCAGAAAGTGTTGGAGGGCAGCGGATTTGTGATCGCACCCGACCGGGTGATGACCAACGCGCACGTGGTGGCCGGTTCCAACAGCGTGCAAATCTATGCCAGCGGCAGCCCGCTGGATGCCACCGTCGTGTCCTACGACCCGTCGGTCGACATCGCCATCCTCGCGGTCCCCAACCTGCCGCCGCGGCCGTTGAGCTTCGCCCAGGCCGAGGCGAGAACCGGTACCAGCGTCGTGGTGCTGGGTTACCCCGGTGGCGGCAACTTCACCGCGACCCCGGCCCGCATCCGTGAGGTGATCAAGCTCAGCGGGCCCGACATCTACCGCGATCCCGCACCGGTCACCCGGGACGTCTACACCATCAGAGCCAATGTGGAGCAAGGCAATTCGGGCGGACCGCTGATCGACCTGGACGGGCGCGTGCTCGGCGTGGTGTTCGGCGCGGCCGTCGACGATCCCGACACGGGCTTCGTGTTGACGGCCGACGAGGTGGCCAGTCAGCTCAACAAGATCGGCGACACGCAGCAGGTCGGCACCGGGTCCTGCGTCAGCTGACCACGTGGTCGAGGAACCTCGTCAGATGCCTGTTGACTTCCCCAGGCACCTCTTCGTGGCTGAAATGCCCTGCGCCGGCGATGGATACGTAGCGTCCCTGCGGCGCGTAACGCTGTGTCCGGTCCACCGGGTCGGCCAGCACGTACGGGTCGGCGTCGCCGCGTAGATGCAGCAGCGGCACGCTGAGCCGCTGGGACATCGACTTCATGAAGCGGCGGCCTTCGTCGCGCAGCTGGCTGCGCACCGCCCAGCGCTGGTACTCCAGCGCGCAGTGCGCAGCCGACGGAATCTGGATGGCCGTCCGCAGGTGGCCGATGGATTCGGAAAAGTCTTCGGAGGCAAGCCATTTGGCGCAGCTGCGGCTGCGGATGAGGCGTTCGATCTCGGCCCCGTTGTCGCGGGTCAACAGGCGCTCCGGCCAGATCGGCACCTGGTAGCGCAGCAGCGTCGCCAACAGCGCGTACCCCTGGTCGCGCCGGGTCAGGGTGGACCGGCGCAGCGCCGCCGGATGGGGCGAGCTGATCAGCGCGATCGCCGACACCAGCCGCGCGTGCAGCAGTGCGGTGGCCCAGCAGGCCAGCCCCCCGTCGGCGTGCCCGACCAGCGTCGCCGACGAGTGCCCCAGCGCGCGAATGAGTCCGGCGGTGTCACCGGCCAGCGTCCAGCCGTCGTAGCCGCGGGGCGGCTTGTCGCTGCCGCCGTAGCCGCGCAGGTCGACCGCGACCACCCGCGCCCCGGTCAGCCCACGCAACTGATGACGCCACGACCACCAGAACGAACCGAAACCGTGCAGCAACATCACCAGCGGCCGGGCGGTGGGGGGTGCGGCGTTGTCCGCGCCCGCGGGCAGTGCCTCGACCACATGGAACCGGATGCCGTTGGCGTGCACATCCAGGTGCCGCCACGGCCCGTCGATGCGGGTTACCGACGGATCCGGCGGCGCCATCTACCAACCCGAGGGATCGGTATCGGGCTTTTCGTGCTTGCCGCGCTCGGCGAGCTGGTTGGCCGGGCCCGGCGTCTTGTCGTGGCCCGGGGTGAGGGCGGTGCGGGTCTCCTTGACCGATTCGATCGTCTCCCGCGGGCCGCGGATGCGGCGCACCTTGAGGAAGCCCAACAGGGCCAGCAGGGCGCCGAAGACCACCTGGGCCCCGAACACGATCAGGAACGCCGCCCAGCGCCACAGCCAGGTGTCGAGCAGTTCGGCCACGAAGAAGAAGAAAAAGAACGTGGAGTAGAACAGCACCACCAGCGCGGCGATGAAGAACACGCTGCCGGTCAGGCCCTTCTTGACGTCCCGGGTGATCTCCGCCCGGGCCAGCTCGACCTCGGCGCGCACCAGCGTGGAGACCTGCGTGGTGGCGTCCTTGATCAGGTCACCGATCGACGGCTCGGCCGGCCGGGCGTGCGGGTCGGCCAGGGGGATCGTGGTCAGGGTGCTGGGCACACCGTTCTTGCCATCGGGTTTGCTCACAGACGGTCCCCTCTTTCGTCATTGCCCGGCGCTGTCGTCGCGGTTCATGTTGCCATGCGGCGCCATGCCAGACGAGGCCAGCCGAGGCGGCGGCGTCCCGCGGCCGGGCAAGTGGCGCGCGCTCGGCAGGGCGGGCGGACCCCCCGGCCGACTAGACTGGCGACGCCGGTCCGGATTCCGGCCTGTCGATGGGAGTGGTGCTGTGCAGACGGCGCACCGGTGCTTCGTGGGGGCGGTGGCGGCGGTCCTGGTGGCCCTGGTCGGTTGCTCCGCGCGCGCCGCGGCCGCCGACGTCAGGATCCCGATGGGCGGCGGCGCCGGCATCGTCATCAACGGGGACACGATGTGCACCCTGACGACGATCGGGGGCGACACCGCCGGTGACCTGATCGGCTTCACCTCCGCGCACTGCGGCGGCCCGGGCGCGCAGGTCGCCGCCGAGGGCGCCGAGAACGCCGGCGTCCTGGGCACCATGGTGGCCGGCAACGACAACCTCGACTACGCGGTCATCAAGTTCGATCCCGCCAAGGTGACACCGACGGCCAACTACAACGGTTTCGCGATCAACGGCCTGGGCCCCGATCCGGCCTTCGGCGAGATCGCCTGCAAGCAGGGCCGCACCACCGGCAACTCGTGCGGCGTCACCTGGGGACCGGGCCAGGACCCGGGCACCATCGTCATGCAGGTCTGCGGCCAGCCGGGCGACTCCGGGGCGCCGGTGACCGTCAACGGCCTGCTGGTCGGGATGATCCACGGCGCGTTCAGCGACAACCTGCCGACCTGCGTCATCAAGTACATCCCGCTGCACACGCCGGCCGTGGTCCAGTCGTTCAACGCGGTCCTGGCCGACGTCAACGCCAAGCATCGGCCCGGCGCCGGGTTCACGCCGCTGCCGGCCTGACGCCTACTTCGCGGCCTGGATCGCGTCGAACACGCCGGGATCCAGCAGCGTCGACGTGTCGCCCAGCTCCCGCTTTTCGGCGACGTCGCGCAGCAGCCGGCGCATGATCTTCCCGCTGCGCGTCTTGGGCAGTTCGGGCACCACGTGGATCTCACGCGGCTTGGCGATGGGCGAGATCTCCCGGGCCACCTCGGCGCGCAGCTCGTCGACGATCCCGTCGTGCACCTCGTACTCGGCGCACAAGACGACGAACGCGCAGACGGCCTGTCCCGTGGTCTCGTCCGCCTTGGCGACCACCGCGGCCTCGGCCACCCCGTGGTGGCCGACGAGCGCCGACTCCAGTTCGGCGCTCGAGAGCCGGTGCCCCGACACGTTCATCACGTCGTCGATGCGGCCCACCACCCAGATGGCGCCGTCGCGGTCGTAATAGGCGCTGTCCCCGGCGAAGTACCAGCCCTGCTCGGCGAACCGGGACCAATAGGTCTCGACGTAGCGCTCCGGATCGCCCCAGATGCCGCGCAGCATGGAGGGCCACGGCTGGTCCAAGACCAAATAGCCGGTGACGTGTTCGCCGTGATGGACGGTGGGCGTCAGCTGTTCGCCGTGGTCGTCGACGATGCTCGCGGAGATGCCCGGCAGCGCCCGCATCGCCGAACCCGGTTTGGCCGCGGCGACCCCGGGCAGCGGGGAGATCATCGCGGCGCCGGTCTCGGTCTGCCACCAGGTGTCCACGATGGGCAGGCGGTCCGCGCCGATCACCGTGCGGTACCAGCGCCACGCCTCCGGGTTGATCGGCTCGCCCACGGTGCCCAGCAGTCGCAGGCTGGACAGGTCGTGCGCGTCGGGGATCTCGCGCCCCCACTTCATGAACGTCCGGATCAGCGTGGGCGCGGTGTAATAGATTGTCACGCCGTACTTTTCGATGATCTCGAAGTGCCGGTGCTGGGTCGGCGCGTCGGGCGTGCCCTCGTAGAGCACCTCGGTGACGCCGTTGGACAGCGGGCCGTAGACACCGTAGGTGTGCCCGGTGACCCAGCCGATATCGGCGGTGCACCAGAACACGTCGCGTTCGGGCTTGATGTCGAAGATGTAGTGATGCGTGTAGGAGCTCTGGGTCAGGTAGCCGCCGCTGGTGTGCACGATGCCCTTGGGCTTGCCGGTGGTGCCGGAGGTGTAGAGCAAAAACAGCGGCTGCTCGGCGTCGAAGGGCTCCGGGGTGTGTTCGGGCGACGCCGCGTCGACGACGTCGTGCCACCACAGGTCCCGGTCGTCGTTCCACGACACGTCGATTCCGGTGCGGCGCACCACCAGGACGCGCTCGACGGGGCTCTCGGGATCGTCGACCGCCTCGTCGGCGGCATCCTTCAGCGGTGCCGGCTTGCCGCGGCGGAATTGCCCGTCGCTGGTGATCACCAACTTCGCCTCGGCATCGGCGATCCGCGCGCGCAGCGCCTTCGCGGTGAAGCCGGCGAACACGACGCTGTGCATGATGCCCAGGCGCGCGCACGCGAGCATCGAGATCACCGCCTCGGGGATCAGCGGCATGTAGATCGCGACGCGGTCACCGGCCGCCAGGCCCAGACCGGTCAGCGCGTTGGCCGCCTGGCACACCCGCGCCTGCAGCTCGGCGTAGGTCAGGCTGCGGCTGTCGCCGGGCTCGCCCTCCCAGTGGATGGCGACGCGGTCGCCGTGGCCGGCCTCCACGTGGCGGTCCACGCAGTTGTAGGCCACGTTGAGCTTGCCGTCGGCGAACCACTTGGCGAACGGCGCCTGCGACCAGTCCAGCACCTCGGTGAAGGGGGTCGCCCAGGACAGCCGATTGGCCTGCCTGGCCCAGAAGGCCAGGCGGTCCGCGTCGGCCTCGCGGTAGAGGTCCTCGCCCGCGTTGGCCTGCTCGGCGAACGCCGCCGGCGGGGGATACGACGACGGGCCTACGGCGTCGGTGGCGGTCACTGGCTTCCTCCTAGTGTCGAGGCTCGTCGATCGTCAGAGAGCCTAGCGCCGCAAGGTGAAAAGGGAAGCGCCAAATGTGAGGTCAAAGCCCACGCCGCGAGCGCATAATCACCGGTGTGCCGGGTCACGGACGGCGTATAGGCCGACTAGTCCCCAGTTTCGCGTCGGTCGCAACGGGTTACGCGGCCACCGCCATCCTGGGGTCGCCGGCGTGGGCCATGCCGACCGACTCCGCCGACGCCCCGGCGCCGTGCTGGTCGGATCAGATCGCCGTCACCGCCTCGCCGACGCAGGCCGCGGTGGGCCACCGCTCGTCCACCCTGGTGTTCAGCCTCGCCGGCGGCGCGGAGCCCTGCACGCTGACCGGGTACCCGGGCGTGGACTCGGGCCCCGGTGGCCCGCTGATTCACGCCCAGCCCACGCCGCGCGGCTACATGGGCGGCCTGCCCGGGGGCGCCGACGTGCCGCCCACCGTGATCCTGTCCCTGTCCAGCCAGGCGCAGGCCATCGTGGAGGGCATGGCCATCGACGCCAACGGCGAACCGTGCCCGACCTACACCGAGCTGCTGGTCAACCCGCCCGACACGACCGTGGTGCTGACCGTGCCGGCCACCATCGACGCGTGCACGCTGCAGGTGCACCCGATCACGCCGGTCTGAGCGACCTCACGAGTCGGCCCTGGCCAGGCAGTAGACGCGGGCAGGCTCCGGGTAGCTGACGCCCTTGTCGCCGGGCAGGCATTGGGTTTTGTCCGTGCTGCCATCGATGCGCTGCGCGACCTTGACCTGAATCCGGTGCGGGTCGCCGCAGTCGCCCGGTCGAAGGCTCACGGCTTCGCCGTCGCTGATGAACAGGTAGCAGCGGCCCTGATGCAGGTTGATCATGAAGCACAGGGTCGTCGAATGATTGCTGGCGCGCTCGTAGATCGAGTGCTCCCGTTTACCGTCGGGGCAGTTCGCCGAGGCGTCCCCCTTGAACGCGAGTTCGTACGTCGCGGCGGGGTCGGTGCAGCTGCTGCTCGGGCGGGCGTCGAAACGGTGTGCCTGGTAGTCGTTTTCGCTGATGCAATCGCCTACCTGAAGCAACGAGTCACCCCGGTGCTCCGACAGCGCCCTCGCCCCCCGGAGGAAGATGTTCAACCCGCCCAGTCCCAGCAGGACGGCGCCGACGGTGATCAGTGTGGTGGCCGACTTGCTCGTCGGCCGCCGGGGCGGCACGGCGGGCGGGTAGCCCGGGTAGGGCGGTGGAGCGGGGTACGGGCCCGGATACCCCATCGGCGGTGGGGGCGGATACGGATGGCCGGCGGTGTACGGCGGCGGGAACGGCGGACGTCTGCGCGAGCGCTCCAGCAGGCCGGCGATCAGACAGATCAATCCGGTTGCGGGAAGGCCGAACGTAAAGATCAGTTCCCCCGCCAGCAGACCCGGTCTGTCCGACGCCAGATACCCGAGAGTCATGCCGCGATTCTAAATTCGCGGGCCCACGCCGGGCACTTCACCGCCGCGCCGGTCCAGGACCTAGGGTCGGGTGTCATGCGTCGGACGCGGGTGCTGTTCCTGGCCGCCGCCCTCGTGCTGGCGGTCGGTTCGGCGCCGGGCTGCGGCGGCGGAGCGCTGACCCCCGAGTCGGTGGTCGTCAACGGCGGTGAACCGCCCAACCCGCTGATTCCGACCGCCACCAACGACAGCCTCGGCGGGCGGATCCTGGATCGGCTGTTCGCCGGTCTGGTGTCCTACGACGCCGCCGGCACACCCTCGCCGGAGGTGGCGCAGTCGGTCGAGACCACCGACAACGTCACCTACCGGATCGTCCTCAAGCCCGGCTGGAAGTTCACCGACGGCTCGCCGGTGACGGCCCATTCGTTCGTCGACGCGTGGAATTACGGGGCGCTGAGCACCAACGCCCAACTGCAACAGAGCTTTTTCAGCCCGATCGTCGGGTACGACGAGGTCGCCGGCCTGACTGAAGACGGGAAGCCGGCCCGGACCACCATGTCCGGGCTGCGAGTGGTCAACGATCTCGAGTTCGACGTGCGGCTCAAGGCGCCGACCGTCGACTTCACGCTGCGGCTGGGACACAGCGCGTTCTACCCGTTGCCGGACATGGCCTTTCGGGACATGGCCGCGTTCGGCCGCAACCCCGTCGGCAACGGCCCGTACGAATTGGCGGACGGCCCCGACGGCCCCGCCTGGGAACACAACGTCAAGATCGACCTGAAACCCAACCCCGACTACCACGGCAATCGCAAACCCCACAACAAGGGCCTGCGGTTCGAGTTCTACGCCAACCTGGACACCGCCTATGCCGACCTGCTGTCCGGCAATCTCGATGTGCTGGACACGATTCCGTCCAGCGCGCTGACGATCTACAAGCGCGACCTGGGCGGCAACGCGGCCAGTGGGCCGGTTGCGGTCAGCCAATCGCTCGACACGCCGTTGCGGCTGCCGCATTTCGGCGGCGAAGAAGGTCGGCTGCGCCGCTTGGCGTTGTCTGCGGCCATCAACCGGCCGCAGATCTGCCGGCAGATCTTCAACGGCACCCGCAGTCCGGCCCGCGACTTCACCGCGAGCTCGTTGCCCGGATTCGACCCGCACATCCCCGGCAACGACGCGTTGGACTTCAATCCGCAGCGGGCACGCCAACTCTGGGCGCAAGCCAACGCGATCTCGCAATGGAGCGGGCGGTACTCGATCGCATACAACGCCGACAGCGGCCATCAGGAGTGGGTGGACGCGGTGGCCAACAGCGTCAAGAACGTGCTGGGCATCGACGCCGTCGGCGCGCCGCACCCCACGTTCGCGGGTTTCCGCACCCAGATCACCAACCGCACCATCGACACCGCGTTCCGCGCGGGCTGGATCGGCGACTACCCGTCGATGATCGAGTTCCTGGCCCCGCTGTACGCCACCGGGGCGGGATCCAACGACGTCGGATACTCGAACCGGGATTTCGACGCCGGGCTGGCCGCCGCCGAGGCCGCGCCCAACCTGCAGCAGGCGGATGCGCTGGTCAACAAGGCCCAACGAATCCTGTTGCGCGACATGCCCGCCGTGCCGCTGTGGTACTACATCGCGGTGGTCGGATGGTCGTCGCAGGTGAGCGGCGTCAAGCTCACCTGGAACGGCCTGCCCGACTACGAGAACATCGTCAAGGCGTGACGAGATGGGTTCCTACATCGCGCGCCGGATCGCCGTCATGGTGCCCGTTTTCCTCGGCGCCACGCTGCTGATCTACGGCATGGTCTTCCTGTTGCCGGGGGACCCGGTGGCCGCGATCGCCGGGGACCGCCCGCTGACACCCGAGGTCACCGCGCAACTGCGCTCCCGCTACCACCTCGACGATCCGTTCGTCGTGCAGTACCTGCGTTACCTCGGCGGCGTCCTGCACGGCGACCTGGGCCGCTCCTACTCCGGGCTGCCGGTGAGCGACGTTCTGGCGCATGCCTTTCCGGTCACGCTGCGGCTGGCACTGATCGCCCTGGCCGTCGAGGCCGTGCTGGGCATCGGCTTCGGGGTGATCGCCGGCCTGCGCACCGGCGGGCTTTTCGACGCGGGCGTGCTGATCGCCGGGCTCGTCATCATCGCGGTCCCCATCTTCGTGCTGGGGTTTCTGGCCCAGTTCGTCTTCGGGGTGCGGCTGGGCATCGCGCCGGTCACGGTGGGGGAGCGGTCGACCTTCGGGCGCCTGCTGCTGCCCGGGATCGTGCTGGGCTCGGTGTCGTTCGCCTACGTGGTGCGGTTGACCCGGTCCGCGGTGGCCGCCAACGCGCACGCCGACCACGTCCGCACCGCCACCGCCAAGGGGCTGTCCCGGCCGCGCGTGGTGACCGTGCACATCCTGCGCAATTCGCTGATCCCGGTGGTGACCTTCCTGGGCGCCGACCTGGGGGCGCTGATGGGCGGGGCCATCGTGACCGAAGGCATCTTCAACATCCACGGCGTCGGCGGCGTGCTGTATCAGGCCGTCACCCGCCAGGAGGCGCCGACCGTGGTGTCGATCGTGACGGTGCTGGTGCTGGTCTACCTGGTCACGAACCTGGCGGTGGACCTGCTCTACGCGGCGCTGGACCCGAGGATCCGGTATGGCTGAGCCCTTACGGCGCGGTGGCTTCTGGCCCGACGCCTGGCGCGGGTTGCGCGGGCGCCCGAAGTTCGTCATCGCCGGCCTGCTGATCCTGTTGATCGCCGCGGTCACGCTGTTTCCCGCGTTGTTCACCGGGGCCGACCCCGCCTACGCCGATCCCGGTCAGAGCCTGCTGCCGCCCTCGCGCGCACACTGGTTCGGCACCGACCTGCAGGGCCACGACGTCTACGCCCGCACCGTCTACGGCGCGCGGGCGTCGGTCACCGTCGGCGTGGGCGCGGCCCTGGCGGTGTTCGTCGTCGGCGGTGCGCTGGGCGCGCTGGCCGGGTTCTACGGCGGCTGGATCGACGCGGTGGTCTCCCGGGTCAGCGACGTGTTCTTCGGCTTGCCGCTGCTGCTGGCCGCCACCGTGCTGATGCAGGTCGTGCACCACCGCACGGTGTGGACCGTGATCGCCGTCCTCGCCCTGTTCGGCTGGCCGCAGGTGGCCCGCATCGCGCGGGGGTCGGTGCTCGCCGTGCGTGCCAGCGATTACGTGCTGGCCGCGAAAGCCCTGGGGCTGAGCCGATTCCAGATCCTGCTGCGCCATGCGGTGCCCAACGCCCTGGGGCCGGTCATCGCGATGGCCACCATCGCCCTGGGCGCTTTCATCGTCACCGAGGCCACGCTGTCCTACCTGGGCGTCGGGTTGCCGCCGTCGGTGGTGTCCTGGGGCGGCGACATCAATCTCGCCCAGACGCGGCTGCGCGCGGGGTCGCCCATCCTGTTCTATCCCGCCGGCGCGCTGGCGGTCACGGTGCTGGCCTTCATGATGATGGGCGACGCGTTGCGCGACGCCCTGGATCCGGTGTCCCGGGTGTGGCGGCCGTGACCGACACACCGCTGCTGGCCGTCGAGCGCCTCGAAGTCCGCTTCGGTGGTCAGCCCGCCGTCCGCGGCGTCGATCTCAGCGTGCTGCCCGGCCACACGGTCGCGGTGGTGGGCGAGTCGGGCTCGGGGAAATCCACCACCGCGGCCGCGATCCTCGGGTTGCTGGCGCCCGGCGGCCGGATCACCGCCGGGCGCATCGTCTTCGACGGGGTCGACATCGCCGGGGCCGACCGCCGGACGCTGCGCTCGATCAGGGGCCGCGAGATCGGTTACATCCCGCAGGACCCGATGACCAACCTCAATCCCGTGTGGAAGGTCGGCTTCCAGGTCGCGGAGGCGCTGCGGGCCAACACCTCCGACCGCGACACGCGACGGCGGGCGGTGGAGCTGCTCGCCCAGGCCGGCATGCCGGACCCGGCCAAGCAGGCGGGCCGCTACCCCCACCAGCTGTCCGGCGGCATGTGCCAGCGGGCGCTGATCGCGATCGGGTTGGCCGGCCGGCCGCGACTGCTGATCGCCGACGAGCCGACGTCGGCCCTGGACGTCACCGTGCAGCGGCAGGTGCTGGACCACCTGCAGGGGCTCACCGCGGAGCTCGGCACCGCCCTGCTGCTGATCACCCATGACCTGGCGCTGGCCGCCGAGCGCGCCGAGTCCGTGGTCGTGATGAGCGAGGGCGTCGTGGTGGAATCCGGTGCGGCGCGCTCGATCTTGGCCGAGCCGCACCACGAGTACACCCGCCGGTTGGTGGCCGCGGCGCCGTCGCTGGCGGTGCACGGCCCGCCCCGGCCGCGGCCGGCGCAGCGCCGCGCGTCCGACGACATCCTGGTCGCCTCGGGGCTGACCAAGCTCTACCGCGAGTCGGGCGGGGCGCCCGGGTGGTGGCGCAAGCGGCGGCCGGATTTCCGCGCCGTCGACGGGGTTTCGTTTCGGCTGCGGCGCGCCAGCACGCTGGCGATCGCCGGCGAATCCGGTTCGGGCAAGTCCACGCTGGCGCACATGGTGCTCGGGCTGCTGCCGCCCAGCTCCGGCACGGTCGTCTTCGACGGCACCCGGATCGACGCCGCCCTGAGCGCCGAGCGGCAACTGGCATTCCGGCGGCGGGTGCAGCCGGTGTTCCAAAACCCGTACAGCAGCCTGGATCCCAGGTACACGGTGTTTCGCGCCGTCGAGGAACCCCTGCGCATCCACCGCGTCGGTGACCGCGGTGAGCGCGAGCGTGCGGTGCGCGAGCTCGTCGACCAGGTGGCGCTGCCGTCATCGATCTTGGGACGGCTGCCCCGCGAGCTGTCCGGCGGCCAGCGCCAGCGGGTGGCGATCGCGCGAGCGCTGGCGTTGCGGCCCGAGGTGCTCATCTGCGACGAGGCGGTCTCGGCCCTCGACGTCCTGGTGCAGTCTCAGATACTCGAATTGCTGGCCGGCCTGCAGGCCGAACTGGGGCTGGCCTACCTGTTCATCAGTCACGACCTGGCGGTGATCCGGCAGATCGCCGACGAGGTCCTGGTGATGCGCGCCGGCAAGGTGGTGGAGCAGGCCGCCACCGGGGAGCTGTTCGCCCGGCCGCGGCACGAGTACACCCGCCGGCTGCTGGAGGCCATCCCGCGGGCCCCGGCGCCACCGGGATAGGTTGGCACCCTGTGACCGCAGATCCACTGGCTCCGCTGCTGGAGTTGCCGGGCGTCGCCGAGGCCAGCGACCGGGCCCGCGACGCTCTGGGCCGCGCCCATCGCCACAAGGCCAACCTGCGTGGCTGGCCGGTGACCGCCGCCGAGGCGGCGTTGCGGGCGGCCCGCGCCTCGTCGGTGCTGGACGGCGGCCCCGTGCGGCTGGAGGACCTCGCGGACGCGGCGGCCGTCAGCGAGCCGGTGTTCGGCGGGGCGCTGCGCGTGGCGCAGGCGCTCGAAGGCGGCGAGGGCCCCCTGGTCGGGATCTGGCGGCGAGCCCCGCTGCAGGCGCTCGCCCAGCTGCACATGCTGGCGGCGGCCGACCAGGTCGACGAGGACCGGCTGGGCCGGCCCCGCGCCGACGCCGGCGTCGGGCCGCGGCTGGAGTTGCTGGCGGAGTTGGTGAGCGGCGGCACGCAGGCCCCTGCCCCCGTGGTCGCCGCCGTCGCCCACGGCGAACTGCTGACGCTGCGGCCCTTCGGCAGCGCGGACGGCGTGGTGGCCCGCGCGGTGTCGCGGTTGGTGACCATCGCCAGCGGGCTGGATCCACACGGATTGGGTGTGCCCGAGGTGAGCTGGATGCGCCAGCCCGCCGACTATCGCGACGCCGCGCAGGGCTTTGCGAACGGCAGCCCGCAGGGGGTAGGGGCGTGGCTGGTGCTGTGCTGCCGAGCGATGCGGGCCGGTGCGCAGGAGGCTTTGACGATCGCCGAGTCGCTGTCGAATCGGTAGCTGGCGACGGCGAAAAACGCCTCTGGACAATACAAGACAATGCAAAGCGGGCGACGTCCCGAAGAATTCGGTCCGCCGCCCGCTAGCACGGAACTCGGTTACCATGCGTGCATTTCGGGGCTGCGTGGGTTGGCCTCGGCGATCTTGCGATGCTTCCGGTTGCAACCCCACCCAAAGGGCCGTCGACACCGTCCACATATCGCAATTACGCAGGCCCGCAACACTTCTGCCATTATCGCGGCTATGACTCCGCGTGGGTGCCGAGCACCGTGCTGGGCGCCCGGATCGGGAGATCGAACCTTCTCTTCCGGATCGACCTAGGCCTCACCGGGCTTCCGTGGTTCCTTTGTACTACTAGACCCTTAGCGCAGCAAGGCCCAATTTTGCGAAAATTGCGAAGTTGCGCCGGAGGGTGTTTGCTGCCGGAGCTTAGAACGCGAAGCGGCGCAACAGCGAATAGGTGACCGCGCCGGCCGCCAGCGCACTGACGCCCACGGCGGCGGTCGTCGCGATCGCGGCGCCCGAGGGAGCCGGGATGCGGTCGCGCAGCGACACGGGGCGGGAGAACGACAGCACCGGCCAACCGCGTTCGACGGCTTCCCGCCGCAATCCGCGGTCGGGATTGACGACGCTGGGATGGCCGACGGATTCGAGCATCGGCAAATCGGTGATCGAGTCGGAGTACGCGTAGCAGTGCTCCAGCGGGTAGCCCTCGCGGGCGGCGAGCTCGCGGATGGCCTGAACCTTGCCCTCGCCGTAGCAGTAGAACGCGATCTCGCCGGTGTATCGCCCGTCCTCCACGACCATCCGGGTCGCCATCGCATGGGTGGCGCCGAGCGCCCGGGCGATCGGCGCGACGATTTCCTCGCCGGAGGCCGAGACCACGACCACGTCCCGGCCGCACAACTTGTGGGCGGCGATCAGATCCGCGGCTTCGGCGAACACCAGCGGCGTCACGATCTCGTGCAGCGTTTCGTTGACGATCGACTTGACCTGTTCCACATCCCAACCGGCAACCATGTTCGTCATGTGGATGCGCATCCGGTCCATCTGGTCATGATCGGCACCGGAGAGCAGGTAGATGAACTGGGCGTAGCTCGACTTGAGCACCGCGCGGCGGTTCAGCAGTCCCTGGTTGAAAAACGGTTTGCTGAACGCCAGCGTGCTGGACTTGGCGATGATCGTCTTGTCCAGGTCGAAGAAGGCCGCGGTGCGGGCCCGGGCCGCGGTGGTCGCCGACGTGTGCTGGTCCGCGGCCGGGTCGAAGACGGTCACCGCCCCAGCATAGGTCGCCCGTCCGGCGGGGCTGCGGTTCTGGGCCGGAATGGGCCGCTCAGCTACTTGGGACCGCTGGTAACGCCAGTGTTTTTGCGGCTCAACCTGTTCTTTCATAGAAAGAGCTATTGCGTTACCGCGGCTTGTCATGTGTATAGTAAGCATTACTCGGCCTGAGCCGAGGGTGTATCAGCCCGACCCCCCGGGGCTGATGCACGACGACCCTCGCCTCCTCCCCCCCTGGCGGGGGTCGTCCCTTTTCTCGGGTATTTTTCCGCGTGTACGGACCGCTCAGCGCGACCGCGCGAGTGGTTGCGGACGTTTCCTCCCGTGTGTGTCGGCCGACGGCCGACCAACCTCTTTGTGCACACTCGCGTCTCTATCCACAAATCCGGCGTTTGGGACTGGTGTCCAACATCGCGTTGGCCCCACAGTGGGCGCGTGACAGGCACCTCGGACACCGAAGCGGCGGCGTCCGCGGGCGTGTTGGCGGTCTTGGCGGACCCGGATTTGCGCCGCGAATTGGATCGGGTGGCCGCGGCGGTGGGCGTCCGGGTCGTCCATGCCGGCGGCGCCCTGGGCCGCAAGACGTGGTCGGCCGCCGCGGCCGTGGTGCTGGACGAGGCGGCGGCCGACCGGTGCGCGCGGGGCGGGCTGCCGCGCCGCACCCACGTGAGCGTGCTGACGCCGGCCGACCCGGCGACCGCCACCTGGGCGGCGGCCGTCGCGGTCGGTGCGGCGCACGTGCTGCGGCTGCCCCAGCAGGAGCGCGACCTGGTGCGCGCGCTCGCCGAGGCCGCCGAATCGTGGCGGGACGACGGGTCGCGCGGCGACGTCGTCGCCGTCATCGGCGGGTGCGGCGGGGCCGGCGCGTCGGCACTGGCCGTCGCCCTGGCACAGGCCGCCGGCGACGCGCTGTTGGTCGACCTCGACCCGTGGGGCGGCGGGCTCGATCTCCTGCTGGGCGCCGAGGGCGCGCCGGGGCTGCGCTGGCCGGACCTGGCGCTGCAGGGTGGACGACTCCACTGGCCGGCCGTGCGTGCGGCGCTGCCGCGGCAGCGGGGAGTCAGCGCGCTGTCCGGTACCCGGCGCGGATACGAGCCGGCGGCCGGGCCGGTGCGGGCCATCGTCGACGCCGGTCGCCGCGGCGCGGTCACTGTGGTCTGCGACCTCCCGCGCCGCCTCACCGACGCGGCGCAGGCGGCGCTGGATGCCGCCGACCTCGTCGTGGTGGTCAGCCGCTGCGACGTGCCCGCCTGCGCGGCGACGGGTGCGCTGGCCCCGGTGCTGGCCGGCGTCAACCCGAACGTCGGATTGGTGGTGCGCGGCCCGTCCCCGGGAGGGCTGCGGGCGGCCGAGATCGCCGACATCACCGGGCTGCCCTTGCTGGCATCCATGAAGGCGGAGCCGCACGTCGCGGAACAGCTGGAGCGCGGCGGTCTGCGACTGGGACGGCGGTCGGCGCTCGCGGCGGCGGCCCGCCAGGTGCTCGCCGTGTTGCCGCGCGGGCCGGCGCGAAACGGCAGGGCCGCGTGACTGGTTCGCTGATCGACCGGGTGCGCGAGCGGCTCGCCGCCGAATCCGCCCCGCTGGGTCCGAACGTCGTGGCGGCCGCGATCCGGGCCGAGTCCGGCGGGATGCTCGGCGACACCGAGGTGCTGGCGAATCTGCGGGTGCTGCAGACCGAACTGACCGGCGCCGGCATCCTCGAGCCCTTGTTGCGCGCGGACGGCACCACCGACGTGCTGGTCACCGCGCCCGACGCGGTGTGGGTCGACGACGGGAACGGTCTGCGGCGCACCCAGGTTCGGTTCGCCGACGAGGCGGCGGTGCGGCGCCTGGCGCAGCGGCTGGCACTGGCCGCCGGCCGGCGCCTGGACGACGCGCAGCCGTGGGTGGATGGCCAGCTGGCCGGCATCGGCACCGGGTTCGCGGTGCGATTGCACGCGGTGCTGCCGCCGGTCGCGGCCGCGGGCACCTGCCTGTCACTGCGGGTGTTGCGGCCGGCCGCCCAGGACCTGGCGGCCCTGATCGCCGCGGGCGCCGTCGCCGCCGAGGCCGCCGCCCTGGTCGCCGACATCATCGCCGCCCGGCTGGCGTTCCTGGTGTGCGGCGGAACGGGGGCGGGAAAGACCACCCTGCTCGCGGCCATGCTCGGGGCCGTCGCGCCCACCGAGCGGATCGTCTGCGTCGAGGACGCCGCCGAGCTGGCGCCCCGGCATCCGCACTTCGTCAAGCTGGTCGCGCGGTGCGCCAACGTCGAAGGCGTCGGCGAGGTTCCGGTGCGCCAACTCGTTCGCCAGGCCCTGCGGATGCGGCCCGACCGCATCGTGGTCGGCGAGGTGCGGGGCGCCGAGGTGGTGGATCTGCTGGCGGCGCTGAACACGGGCCACGACGGGGGAGCGGGGACGGTGCACGCGAACAACCCGGCCGAGGTCCCCGCGCGGCTGGAGGCGCTGGGCGCGCTGGGTGGTCTCGACCGCGCGGCCCTGCACAGCCAGCTGGCCGCCGCGGTCCGGGTGCTGCTGCACGTCGCCCGGGATCGCGCGGGGCGGCGCCGGCTCGACGAAATCGCCGTGCTGCGCCAGGCCGGGGAGCGGGTGCGGGCGGTTCCGGTGTGGCGCGCCGACGGGGGCGCGACCGGCGACGCCGGGCTGCTGCGCCGCCTGCTGCAGGGCCGGATGCCGGCATGAACGGGTCCGTCGCCGGCGCCCTGCTGTTGGCGCTGGCGCTGGTCGTCCTCCCGCCGTCACCGCGGCGCCGGCTCGCGCCGCGGCCGTCGAACCGGCGGCGGCAACGCGGCCCGGGTTGGCTTGCCGCGGGTGCCGCGGCCGCGACGGTCGCGGCGCTGCTGCCGCTGACCACGGTGCTTGCCGCCGCGGTCGTGGGGGCGACCGCGGGCCTGCGGTATCGCGGCCGCCACCGCAGGCGCCGCGCGCTGTCGGAGGGCCAGGCGCTGCAGGGGGCGCTCGACGTCCTGGTCGGCGAACTGCGCGTCGGCTCCCACCCGGTCCGGGCGTTCGGCGTGGCCGCCGGCGAAACCGCCGGTGGGGTCGCCGAGTCGCTGCGGGCGGTCGCGGCCCGCGCCAGGTTGGGGGCCGACGTCGCGGCGGGCCTGCGCGCCGCGGCGAGATCGTCGGCGCTGCCAGCGTATTGGGACCGTCTCGCGCTGTGCTGGCAACTCGCCAGTGACCACGGCCTGGCCGTCGCCACCCTGATGCGCGCCGCCCAGCGCGATATCGCCGAGCGGCAACGGTTCTCGGCGCGGGTGGCCTCGGAGATGGCCGGTGCGCGCGCGACCGCGGCGATCCTGGCGGGCCTGCCCGCCCTCGGGTTGACGCTGGGCCAACTGATCGGCGCCCGACCGCTGGGCTTTTTGCTCGGCGGCCACGCCGGCGGCTGGCTCCTGGTGACCGGTTCAACGCTGGCGTCCGCCGGCCTGTTGTGGGCCGACCGGATCACTGATCGGCTCGAGTCGTGACCGCGGCGGCGATGTTGCTGGCGGTGGCCGCGTGGATCGCACCCGGTCCGTCGCTGGTGCGGGCGCGGGCGCGAACACCGGTCCGCGAGCACCTGCCGCGCCCGCGCCGCGGGAGGGCTCACGGCCCCGATCCGCTGGCCGTCGCGTCCTGCCTCGACGTGTTGGCCGTGTGCCTGGCCGCGGGCATGGCGGTGGCCGCCGCCGCTGCCGCGGCCGCCGCATCCGCGCCGCCCGCGCTGGCCCGTGCGCTGAGGCGCGCGGCCGACCTGCTCGCCCTGGGCGCCGACCCCGCCGTCGCGTGGTCGGCGACGCCGGACCCGCGGGACACCGCCGGCGACGCGCACGTCGAGGCGTTGCTGCGGCTGGCCCGGCGGTCGGCGGCCTCCGGCGCGGCGCTGGCCGGGGGCGTCGCCGAGTTGGCCGACCAGTCTCGTGACGACGCGGCGCACGCGGCCACCGCCGCCGCCGAGCGGGCCGGGGTGCTGATCGCCGGTCCGCTCGGCTTGTGCTTCCTGCCGGCGTTCGTGTGCCTGGGCATCGTCCCCGTGGTGGCCGGGCTGGCCGCTGATGTCCTGCAGTCGGGGATATGGTGAGAAGAAAGGGAATCGTTGTTGCACAACATGTTTCATGGATGGCTGGCCCGCGTGACGGTCTTGGCGGCCGACGAGTCGGGCATGAGCACGGTCGAATACGCCATCGGGACCGTCGCCGCGGCCGCCTTCGGCGCGATCCTCTACACGGTCGTGACCGGCGACTCCATCGTGTCGGCGCTGACCAACATCATCGGTCGCGCGCTCAACACCAAGGTCTGACCGGCAGTGCGGGCTCGGCCACCGTGGAGGCGGCGCTGGGCGTCGGCACGCTGGTCGTCGTGCTGGTGCTGTGTCTGGCCGGCGTCACCGCGGTGTCGATGCAGGTTCGCTGCGTGGACGCCGCGCGCGAGGCCGCCCGGCTGGCCGCCCGCGGCGACGAGCCCTCGGCGCTCGGCGCGGCCCGGCGCATCGCCCCCGCCGGGGCGCGGGTCGAGGTGCACCGCGACGGCGAGTTCCTGGTGGCCACCGTCGTGGCGCAGTCGAAGTTGTTGCCGGCGCTCGACATTGCCGCCAAGGCGGTCTCGGCGGCGGAGCCGTCGGGATGATCGGGGCTCGGCCACCCTGGTGGCGGCCTGGATGGTGGCGATCCTGCTGTGCGTCGCCGGCGCGGGGGCGTATCTCGGTGCGGTGGTGGTGGCGCGCCACCGCGCGCAGGCGGCCGCGGATCTGGCCGCGCTGGCCGCGGCGGCCCGGTTACCGGCCGGAGCCGAAGCGGCCTGCGCGCGCGCGACGGCCGTGGCCCGCGCGATGCGGACCGACGCCAGTTGTGCGGTCGACGATCTCGACGTCGTCGTCACGGTCCGGGCGGGGGTCTTCGGCGGGGCGGCGAGCGCCGCCGCGCGGGCGGGGCCGGGCGGCGGCTGAGTCGGGCCCGCGCCCGCCGGACGTAATAGTCTGTCGGCGTGGTGCCGCAGTGGCGGATCGGCCCGCTGGTGTTGCCGGTGCATGGTGTCTTCGTGGCGCTCGGGGTCCTGGCCGCGGCCGTCGTGTTCGTCGCGGAGGCCCGCCGGCGTGGGGCGGTCAACGAACAGTCGCTGGTGGCGGTCACCGGCGCCCTCGTCGGCGGCGCCGTCGGCATGCGTCTCTCCGGCTGGGCCGAGCACCTCAACCTCCGCCTCAACCCGACGCTGCTGCAGGCGTGGGAGTTCGGGTCGCGCAGCATCCTCGGCGGACTGTGCGGCGCCTACCTCGGCGTGCTGATCGCCAAGCGGCTCGGGGGCCACACCGGCAAGACCGGTGACCTGTTCGCCCCTGCGGTCGCGCTGGGCATGGCGATCGGCCGCCTCGGCTGCCACCTCGCCGAAGCGCCGGGCCGCCCGACCACCCTGCCGTGGGGCGTCCACGCCCCGGCCGGCACGCCCAAGTGCCCGGGCTGCCTCACCGGTGCGGCGATGCACCCGTCGTTCCTCTACGAAATCGCCTTCCAGCTGGCCGCATTCGCGGCGCTGCTGTGGCTGCGCCACCGGATCAGCCGGCCGGGCGAGCTGTTCGTCCTCTACGTGGCCGGCTACGCGGTCTTCCGGTTCTTCGTCGAGTTCGTGCGGGCCAACGAGACCGTGTGGCTGGGCCTGACCCGGCCGCAGTGGTTTCTGCTGCCCTCGCTCCTCCTCGTCGGCATCCGGTTGGGCCTCGGATACCGGCGCGGCCACTACGACGCCGCTCTGCGGCGGGAGGCGGTCACCCCATGACGAACCCACCGCCGGGCCCGCCCCCGCCGGGCGGCTGGCGCCCGCCGGACTGGCCCCCGCCCGGCTACCCCTATGACCCGAACCGGCCGTACCCCGGCTGGCAACCGCCGCGGCGCAAACCGAGCGGCGGGGAGATCCTCGGCGCGGCCATCGCCGGGATGGCCCTGTATGCCGGCATCAACACCGTCGTCGGCCCGCTGGTGTTGTTCGGGCTCGCCAATGCGATCGCGCCGAAGATCGCCTTCGCGACCGGAGCCGTCCTGCTCGGGCTGATCGCCTTCGCCGGCGGGGGAGCGTTGATGTTCGTGAAGAAGAGCGCCTGGGCGAGGGGGATCGGCATGGGACTGATGATCGGCTGGGCGCTCACGTCCATCTTCACCGTGGGCATCTGCACCGGATTGAACCCGACGCTGTATCACGTGACCCGATGAGCGGCATGCAGCTGCGGGGCGACCGAATCCACCGCTACGTCAACGCGTTCTGCCCGCACTGTCACGCCGAACAACCCGATCGCCCGCTGGCCGACGTGGCGCGGCTCAGCGGCTGGCTGGCCGTGCGCGGCGACGGCCAGGTCTGGCTCGAACGCGGCTGCCGGACACACGGACTCGTTCGGACGCTGTACGACGAAGACCCCGAAATCCTTGCCTATCTTGAGGAATGGACCGCCCCCACCAAGGCCCACGTCCCCGACGCGCCGGGCAACTTCGACCCGATCCCGTCGGCCTACCTGCAGGGGCTGCCGCAGATGCAGACGCAGCACACCTGCATCCTGCTGGAGGACATCGCGGCGACCTGCAACCTGCGCTGCCCGACGTGCTTCGCCGACTCCTCGCCGGACCTGCGCGACGTCGTCGCAGTCGGCGACGTGCTGGCCAACGTCGACCAGCGGCTGGCGCGGGAAAACGGCCGCCTCGACGTGGTGATGCTCAGCGGCGGCGAGCCGACCCTGCACCCGCAGCTGCCCGAGCTGCTCGCCGAGCTCAGTTCGCGGCCGATCACGCGAATCCTGTTGAACACCAACGGTGTGCGGATAGCCCACGACGACGAGCTGCTCGACCTGCTCACCGAGCACCACGAGCGAGTCGAGGTCTACCTGCAGTACGACGGGCTGTCGCCGGCCGCACACCGCCACCACCGGGGCGGCGACCTGTCCCGGGTAAAGCGGGCGGCGCTGCGGCGGCTGTCCGACCGCGAGATCTTCACCACGCTCGTGATGACGGCGGCGCTCGGCGTCAACGACGCCGAGATCGGCGACGTCGTCAGGCTGGCGCTGCACACCCCCTACGTCGGCGGGGTCTCCATCCAGCCGCAATTCGCCTCCGGCCGTTCGGGTCTCATCGATCCGGCGAGGCGGCTCACCCACACCGGGGTGCTGAAGCGGTTGGGGCCGCAGACCGGCGGACTGGTCACCTGGCCGGATCTGACCGCGCTGCCGTGCTCGCACCCGCATTGCTGCTCGGTCGGCTACCTGCTTCGTGACGACGGCGGACATTGGCGTTCGCTGGTCGCGCTGATCGGCCACGACAACCTCAAGGACAAGCTGGGGCTGGTCGCCAACCGGATCGCCGACTCCGACATCCCGGGGGAATTGCGGCTCGCCGTGCGCGAGTCCCTGATGGGGTTGCTGTCGGAGCAGTCGTCGCTGTCGCACCCGTCCATGTCGGACGTGTGGCGCATGATCTGCGAGGGCTGCGACCTCGGCATGGGGACGCTGCTGACCGTGGCCTCCGGCGCGTTGCCCGGGCGCCGGCGCCAACTCAGGCGGATGCTGGGCGAGCGGGTCGTCCGCGTCACGGTCAAGCCGTTCATGGACATGTCGACGATGATCGAAGAGCGGCTGGTGCAGTGCTGCGTGCACGTGGGCACCCGGTCGTCGCAGGACCAGTGCGCGCCGTTCTGCGCGGTGCAGGCGTGGCCACAACTCGGTGGCCAGCGGCTGTCGGTCGCCGCCGAACGCATGCTGCCGGTGGTGGGTTAGGCCGTCGGGTCGGGATCACCCGACAGTCCCGCGGCGGCGAGCTCCTCGTCGGAGGGCAACCGCAGCGAGACCAGCCCGGCGTAGACGTCCGGTTCGATCTCCACCCTGTTGACCGTCACGTGCACGGGCACCCACTCGTCGTCGTGGCCGGGCATGCGCAGCACCCGGCTGGTCGCGCCGTGCGCGAACTCCTCGGTCATCGAGGACACCAGGTGCTGATCGTCGGGGTGGACCTTCGGCTTGCCGGTCTCGCTGCCCCGCCAGTCGTAAAACGTGCAGGGCTCGTCCAGCCACTTCAGCAGCGCCCAGTTCTTCAGGTCGATCAGCGCGCGGTGGACGCCGGCCTGCGCGAGGCCGCTCAGGATCCGTTGCGCCAGATCGTCGGTCGACACCTCCGGGCCCTTGAGCTCGGCGCGCCAGTTGATCGCCCGCGCCACCAGATGGTCCCGGCCGTCGGGGCCGGCCTCCAACCCGGTGCGCGCCACGAAACCGATCCGCATGGGCTGACCCTGCCAATCGGTGAGATCCCAAGTGCTGCAGAGCGTTTGGTCGGGTTCGGCCTTGACGGCCATGGCGAGCACCTTGGTCTCGTTGGGGTTGAGCTCGCGCGAGGGCAGGTCCTCCGCGAAGGCCCTGCCGAAGGTGACCTCCACCTCCGGATTCTTTCCGCTGTTCGCCAACGACTCTCGGGTGTCGGTGGCGACGCCCAGCGTCAGGTCCCACTTCAGCGGGCCGGGGGTCGGCCGCTCGGGCGGGTCCACGTCGGCGGGGCCGGTCCACACGTGCACGCCGTGGATGTAGCCGTCGGACATCACCACCGGTTCGGTGCGAATCACCCGGTCGCGCTTGGGGGTGATGCTGGTCAGGCTCTGCCCGGTCTTCACCGTCTCGGCGATCGCCGTGCGAACCGCGGCGAGATAGGGGCTGCGGCGCAAAAACGTGGTGATGGGGACGAGATTCTTGAGCTGGCGCCCCTGCGCCACCACCGTGGGTTCACCCCCCAGTGTCTCCACGAGCAACCAGTCGTGGCCCATGCGGCCGATTTTACGGCGACTGGGCCGCCGGCCGGGAGCTTGGGCCTACCGGCCCTGTCGGCACCCGCCGCGGGCAACGGTATCGCTCTCTGCGGCAACGCCTTCCGGCGGCGACGAAGTTGCCTCGTCACGGTGGCCCTGGTAGTTTGCTGGTGCGCCCGCACGGCCGGGTCGCCAACCGCTCATCGACGAGCGGCCCGCCACCCGTGCGACAGCACCCCGCGACTGCATGAGCAGCGGCGAATGCGCTTCCGGCGCGGGCATCCAGGGCCACGTCCGCGGGTCGACCGTCGAGGGGTCGGTCGTCATCCGCCGGATTGCCCGGCGTGGGGCAACTCCGCGAGGACCAGCCGCAGCACCCGCACCGCACCGGCCTTGTCGAGCGGGTCGTTGCCGTTGCCGCACTTGGGGGACTGCACGCACGACGGGCACCCCCGTGAGCACTCGCACGCCTCGATGGCCGCCGCCGTCGCACCGAGCCAGGTGCGCACCTGGCGGAAGCCGCGCTCGGCGAACCCGGCGCCGCCTGGATAGCCGTCGTAGACGAAAACGCTGGGCTGGCCGGCCGGATCCGGTCCCACCGCGGTGGACAGGCCCCCGATGTCGCCGCGGTCGCAGCTGGCCACCAACGGCAGCAGCCCGATCGCCGCGTGCTCGGCGGCGTGCAGCGAACCCGGGATCCGTGGCGCGTCAATCCCATTGCGCAGCAACGCGTCCTCGGTGACCGTGTACATCACCGCCGTGGTCGCCAGTGTCTGCTCCGGCATGTCCAGTTCGATGAAATCGATGACCTCCCCGGACAGCCGTCGGCGTAGGTAACCCACCACCCGGTGGGTGACGGTGACCGGCACCAGGCCCAGGGTGACCGGCCCGAACTGCGAGCGTTCGCCGGTGCCGGTGACCGCGATGTCGGTGAGTTCGCGCGCGAACGTCGCGTAGCCCGGGTCCTCGGCGTGCACGAACGCGATCGCGTCCTCGAGGCTCAGCGAGTCGACGACGTAGCTCTCCCCCTGATGCAGGTAGACGGCGCCGGGATGGATCGACGCCGGGGCCTGCCCGACGCCCGTGCTGCCGAGCAACCGTCCGGTGTCTGCCTCGACGATGACGATCTGCCCGCCCACGGACCCGCGGATGTCCACCGCCGCATGCGGTTCCAGGCCCGCCGCGGGGAAGTACTTGCCGTTGCGGCGACGCAGCAGTCCGTCGTCGACGAGGCCCTCGGCCACCTCCGTGGCGCCGAAGTCGCGCACCTCGGCCTCGTCGAGCGGCATTTCCGTTGCGGCGCAGAGCAGTTGGGGCCCAAGAATGTAGGGGTTGGCGGGGTCGATCACCACCCGCTCGACCGGCTTGCCCAGCAGCGCGGCGGGATGATGGACCAGGTAGGTGTCCAGCGGATCGTCACGGGCGATCAGCACCACCAGCGCGCCCTGCCCGCGCCGGCCCGACCGGCCGGCCTGCTGCCAGAACGAGGCGACCGTCCCGGGGAATCCGGCCAGCACCACCGCGTCCAGCCCGGCGATGTCGACCCCCAACTCCAGCGCGTTCGTCGTGGCCAGGCCGCGCAGTCGGCCCTCCGCCAGGGCGCGCTCGAGCGCGGTGCGGTCCTCGGCGAGGTAGCCCGCCCGATACGACGCCACCTTGCCGGCGAGGTCCGGCGCGACGTCGTCCAGCCGCGCCTGGGCGCCCAGCGCGGTCAGCTCAGCGGCGCGGCGCGACCGCACGAACGTCAGCGTCTGCGCCCCCTCGGCGATCAGGTCGGCCATCACCCGCGCCGCCTCCGCGCCGGCCGAGCGGCGCACCGGCGCGCCGTTCTCGCCGAGCAGATCGGCCCGCAGCGCCGGCTCCCAGAGCGCGATCGTCCGGGCGCCCTGGGGCGACCCGTCCCCGGTGACCTCCTCGACCGGCAGCCCGATGAGTTCGGCGGCCGTCGCCCCCGGCGCGTCCGTCGTCGCGCTGGCGAAGATCACCGTGGGCGCCGATGAGTATCGCGCACACAGCCGCAGCAACCGGCGCAGCACCATCGCCACGTTGGAACCGAAAACGCCACGGTAGTAATGGCATTCGTCGACGATCACGAAACGAAGGTTCCGCAACAGCACGGCCCAGCGGGCGTGGTTGCGCAGGATCGACAAATGGATCATGTCGGGATTGGAGAACAGCCATCGGGAGCGTTCGCGCGCGAACCGGCGAACTTCCGCCGGGCTGTCGCCGTCGTAGGCGGTGGGAGCCACCGCAAAGCCCGGATCGCGCAGCCGCGGGATGGCCGCGGTCAGCGCGTGCGCGGTGCGCAGCTGGTCGTGACCCAGCGCCTTCGTCGGGGACAGGTAGAGCACCCGGGCGCGCGGATCGGTGGCCAGCGCATCGAGGACGGGAAGCTGATAGGCCAAGGACTTGCCCGACGCCGTCCCGGTGCTCACCACCACGTGGCGGCCGGCGTGCGCCAGTTCGGCCGCCTCCGACTGGTGTGACCAGGGCGAACCGACGCCGCGGTCGGTGAACGCGCGCACCACGTCGGGGTCGGCCCACGCCGGCCAACCCTGCGGGCGGCCGGTGCGCGGCGGCAGCTCGGCGACGTGGCGCACGGGGTGCTCGTCGGCGGCGGCGCCGGCGAGCGCGGCGGCGAGCAGGTCGCTGCCGAAACTCGCCATCAGCAGCCTCCTTGGACCCGGCGACAGCGCAAGTCTGTCGCCGAAGCGACGAACATGGTTGACTATTTGCGGTCGCAGCTTCTGTGTTCGTGTCAAACTTTCGCAGGATCGACGTTGCGGCCGCGGTTCCTGCGAGGTTAATCGGTCGGGTGAAGTTCCGGCGACTGAGCGAGGTATGGCGGTCGGACCAGGCCCGGGGCATCGAAAGCGATGCCCCGCACCCAGAAGAAAAGGAAAGATCGAGAGATGCCACAGGGAACTGTGAAGTGGTTCAACGCGGAGAAGGGCTTCGGGTTCATTGCCCCCGAAGACGGCTCCGCAGACGTGTTTGTCCACTACACGGAGATCCAGGGTTCGGGCTTCCGCACCCTCGAAGAAAACCAGAAGGTCGAGTTCGAAATCGGCCACAGCCCTAAGGGCCCCCAGGCCACCGGAGTCCGCTCAGTCTAGGACGAGCCGATTCTCCACGGACCCCCCGTGCAGTCCCGCCCCGCGGGCCGGCCGGGGGGTTTTCGTATTCCGGCCGGCCGCCGAAACCGCCGCCGCGCCGCTTGCCTCGAGACGAGGATGGTCGACCTGGCCTACTGTCGGTGGCGTGAGCCAGCTTTCCTTCTTCACAGCGGAGTCGGTGCCCCCCGCGGTCGCCGATCTCTCCGGGGTGCTGGCGGCGTCCGGTCAGATCGTCATGGTCGGCGGCCCGGAGGCCCACCGCGCGCGGCTCTCCGTGGTGGTGGATCAGGCGTGGCGCGCGGCCGCGCTGGCCGAGATGATCCGCGAGGCGGGTCTGGTGCCCGAGATCGGCCGCACCGACGAGAACACCCCGCTGGTGCGGACGGCGGTCACCCCCGCTTTGGCGAGCCTGGCCGCCGAATGGACCCGAGGCGCGGTCAAGACCGTCCCGCCGCGGTGGTTACCCGGGCCGCGGGAATTGCGGGCCTGGACGCTGGCCGCCGGGCACCCCGAGGGCGACCATTACCTCCTCGGGCTCGATCCGCACGCCCCCGATACCCATTCCCCGCTGGCGTCGGCTTTGATGCGGGTCGGAATCGCCCCCACATTGATCGGCACCCGCGGCGGCCGCCCGGCGCTGCGGATCAGCGGCCGGCGCCGGCTATCACGGCTGGTAGAGAACGTCGGCGAAGCCCCCGACGGCGTCGACGCGTCATCGGTGTGGCCGCGGGTATAACCGCGAAAAAAGATTTGTCTTTCCGGCGGCCGGTTTGCGCAGTCGCGCCCAAGGGTGCGAAATTGTCAGGTGCCCGAGGGCGAAGGAACGCCGGCGTATCTGAATTTTCCGCGGAATTTTTGACGCCGGCCTGTCATTCTTCTGCGGGGCGGCCTCGCAGGGGGGCCGAGAGCAAGGATGGAGCGTAAGCGTAGTTGGCCGACCCGAACCTCAAGGACCGCGAAAGCGGCCGGACTGGGAGCCGTAGGCGACTCGTCATCGTCGAGTCGCCGACGAAGGCGCGCAAATTGGCCGGCTACCTGGGCTCCAACTACATCGTCGAATCCTCGCGCGGTCACATCCGCGACCTGCCCCGCGCCGCGGCCGACGTGCCGGCGAAATACAAGTCGGAGCCCTGGGCGCGGCTCGGTGTCAACGTCGACCACGACTTCGAACCGCTGTACATCATCAGCCCGGAGAAGAAGAGCACCGTCAGCGAACTCAAGGGCCTGCTCAAAGGCGTCGACGAGCTCTATCTGGCCACGGATGGTGACCGCGAGGGCGAAGCCATCGCCTGGCACCTGCTGGAAACCCTCAAACCGAACATCCCGGTCAAGCGGATGGTGTTCCACGAGATCACCGAACCGGCCATCCTCGAGGCCGCCGAGAACCCCCGCGACCTGGACATCGACCTGGTCGACGCGCAGGAAACCCGCCGCATCCTGGACCGGCTGTACGGCTACGAGGTCAGCCCCGTGCTGTGGAAGAAGGTGGCGCCCCGGCTGTCGGCGGGCCGGGTGCAGTCCGTGGCCACCCGCATCATCGTGCAGCGCGAACGCGACCGGATGGCGTTCCGCAGCGCCTCCTACTGGGACATCGTGGCCCAGCTGGACGCCAGCGTCTCCGACCCGCAAGCCGCACCGCCCATCTTCACCGCCCGGCTGACCGGCGTCGACGGGCTGCGCGTGGCCACCGGGCGCGACTTCGACTCGCTGGGCCAGCTGCGCAATAGGGGCGGCGAAAGCCCCGTAGAAGTCATGGTCCTGGACGAGGCCCAGGCCACCGAGCTGGCCGCCGGCCTGCGCGGCGCCCAGCTGACCGTCGCCTCGGTGGAGGAGAAGCCCTACACCCGCCGGCCCTACGCGCCGTTCATGACGTCGACGCTGCAGCAGGAGGCGGGCCGCAAGCTGAGGTTCTCCTCCGAGCGCACCATGAGCATCGCCCAGCGGCTCTACGAAAACGGCTACATCACCTATATGCGTACCGACTCGACGACGCTGTCGCAGTCGGCGATCAACGCCGCGCGCACCCAGGCCCGCCAGCTCTACGGCGAGGAGTACGTCTCGCCGTCCCCGCGGCAGTACACCCGCAAGGTGAAGAACGCCCAGGAGGCGCACGAGGCCATCCGGCCGGCCGGCGAGACCTTCGCCACCCCCGACGCGGTGCGCCGCGAGCTCGACGGCGACGAGTTCCGGCTCTACGAGCTGATCTGGCAGCGCACCGTGGCCTCCCAGATGGCCGACGCGCGCGGGACCACCCTGAGCCTGCGGATCAACGGCACGGCGGGCGACCGGCAGGTGGTGTTCTCGGCCAGCGGGCGCACCATCACGTTCGCCGGTTTCCTCAAGGCCTACGTGGAGACCGTCGACGAACTGGCCGGCGGCGAGGCGGACGACGCCGAGAGCCGCCTGCCGCAGCTGACGCAGGGCCAGCGGCTGGATGCCATCGAGCTCACCCCCGACGGCCACGCCACCAACCCGCCGGCCCGCTACACCGAGGCGTCGCTGGTGAAGGCGCTCGAGGAGCTGGGCATCGGCCGGCCGTCGACGTACTCGTCGATCATCAAGACCATCCAGGACCGCGGCTACGTGCACAAGAAGGGCAGCGCCCTGGTGCCCTCCTGGGTCGCGTTCGCCGTAACCGGTTTGCTGGAACAGCATTTCGGGCGGCTCGTCGATTACGGCTTCACCGCCGCGATGGAGGACGAGCTCGATGCGATCGCCTCGGGTCAGGAGCGGCGCACCGACTGGCTCAACCGCTTCTACTTCGGCGGCGACCACGGGGTGGCGGACTCGGTGGCGCGCTCGGGTGGCCTCAAGAAGCTCGTCGGCGTCAACCTCGAAGGCATCGACGCGCGAGAAGTCAACTCCATCAAGCTTTTTGACGACGAGCAGGGTCGCCCCGTCTACGTGCGGGTGGGCAAGAACGGCCCCTACCTGGAGCGCATGGTGGCGGGCGACGAGGGCGAGCGGACCCCGCAGCGCGCCAACCTGAACGACTCACTGACACCCGACGAGCTGACCCTGGAGGTGGCCGAGCAATTGTTCGCCACCCCGCAGGAGGGCCGCTCGCTGGGCGTCGACCCGGAGACGGGTCACGAGATCGTCGCCAAGGACGGCCGCTACGGGCCGTACGTGACCGAGGTTCTCCCGTCGCCGCCCGACGAGGAAGAGGGCGGCGCCCCGGCGAAGAAGGGCAAGAAGCCCACCGGTCCCAAGCCGCGCACCGGTTCGCTGTTGCGCAGCATGGATTTGCAGACCGTCACCCTGGAGGACGCGCTCAAGCTGCTGTCGCTGCCGCGGGTGGTCGGCGTGGATCCGCAGACCGGCGAGGAGATCACCGCCCAGAACGGGCGCTACGGCCCGTACCTGAAGCGCGGCACCGATTCTCGTTCGTTGGCGACCGAGGACCAGATCTTCGGGATCACCCTCGACGAGGCGCTGAAGATCTACGCCGAGCCCAAACGCCGCGGCCGGCAGGCGGCGGCCGCGCAGCCGTTGCGCGAGCTGGGCGCCGACCCGGCGACCGGCAAGCCGATGGTGATCAAGGACGGCCGGTTCGGGCCCTACGTCACCGACGGCGAGACGAACGCCAGCCTGCGCAAGGGCGACGATGTCGCGTCGATCACCGACGAACGCGCGGCCGAACTGCTGGCCGACCGGCGCGCGCGGGGTCCGGTGAAGCGCCCGGCGAAGAAGGCGGCGCGCAAGAAGGCCCCCGCCAAGAAGGCCGGCAAGCGTTAGCTCACGTCAGCCTTCTTGGGCCACAACGTGATCGCGGGCGGCGGCGGCCCTAGCCCGTCCACACGAGCAGGTCGCGGCCTCCCGCGTTGTACACGACGTTGTCCGGGTTCGGTCCGACCACGTCGAAGTAGAGCTTTCCGGTCTTCTGCTGGCCCTGTGGAAGGCTGGCCGGGTTGACCCCCTGCGCGGTCGCCACGTTGCCGAGCTCCGGGTAGTCCTGCCCGTTGGCGGCGCGCGCGTTGAAATCCGCGACTATCGGCGTGACCGTCCCTTTGATGGCCTTGACGGTGGCGGTCGCCTCCCACAGCTTGCCGTGCGGCTGGTACGGGATGGGGTCGTTGCTCGGGTGCAGGTTGCTGACCGTCCAGCCGGTGATGACGGCGCCGTCGGAGTCGTTGAGCTGTTCCTGGGTCCCGAAGCTTTGCCGCACCGGGTAGTTGTCGGCGGACGCGGTTGGGCCGCCGGCGATTCCGACGCCGGCCGCTGTTGCGAACGTCGCCAGAGCCGCCGCTGTCGAGCTGGCCAAATGCATGCTTCCTCCTGTGTTTCGCGATTTGGTGATGCGATAGGAGCCGTACCTCGACAGTGCCCGGCCAAACCTTCTCCATGGGAATTTGTTGCCAATGGGGATTTTTCCCGGGTCGTCAGTTAGCGCGCCGCTTGGCTGGAAACCCCTTTGGGTTGGCTCGTAACCTCTTGCAGCCCGGCCAGTTTCACGGGCCGGGCCAGCTGGGTGGGTGCCGTGCGGCCGCGCAGCTCGACCACCTCGCCCACGTCCCAGCACAGGGCCTCGGCGTCGAGCGCCCCACTGACCGCGATCGCCGACGCCAGCACGTGGCCGGCCTCGAGCTTGGCCAGCTCGGTCAGCCGGGCGGCCTCGTTGACCGGGTCGCCGATCACCGTGTATTCGAAGCGTGCCTGCGCGCCGATGTGGCCGGCGATCGCCCGGCCCGCCGACACCCCGATCCCGAATTCCGCCGAACCGATCACCGGAAGCAGCTCGTCGTGCAGCTCGCGGGCCGCCGCGAGCGCGCCGCCCGAAGCGTCGGGGTGTTCGATCGGCGCGCCGAAGATGGCCAGCGCGGCGTCGCCCTGGAACTTGTTGACGAAGCCGCCGTGGCGGCCGACGGTTTCGACGACCACCCGGAAGAACTCGTTGAGCAGGTGGACCACCTCGGCGGGCGGCCGGGTCGCGGCGAGCTTGGTGGAACCGACCAGGTCGACGAACAGGACCGCGACGTGGCGCTCCTGACCGCCGAGCTCCGTGCCACGCTCGAGGGCCCGCCGGGCCACGTCCTCGCCGACGTAGCGACCGAACAGGTCGCGGAGCCGCTGCCGCTCGGACAGGTCCCGCACCATGTCGTTGAAGCCGGCCTGCAGCAGGCCCAGCTCGCTCGCGTCGTAGATCTGCATGTGCGCGTTGTAGTTTCCGCGCTGCACCTCCGACAGCGCCCAGCGCAGCTGGCGCAGCGGGTCGGCGATCGACATGGCCACCAGCAGGGTGCTGACGAAGCCGATGCCCAGCGCCGCCAGCGCCAGCAGCAGGATGGGGGTGAACAGCTTCTCCGGCGTGGCGTGCAACAGCGACGCCTTGTCCGCCATCACCGCGAGCACGATCGCGAGCACCGGGACGGCGGTGGACAGCATCCACGTCAGGATCTGCCGCAGGATGACGCCGGGCGCCTGGACGTTCTCGGGCACGCCGCTGCGCAGGGCCGCCACCGCGACCGGCCGCAGCACGCGCTCGGACTGCAGGTAACCGATGATCGCGGTCGCCGCGGCGCCCAGCCCGGTGGCGACGGCCACGACGGGCGCGGCGAACCGGGCCACCGACCAGCTGGCGATGATGAACACCACGCCGCCGATCAACCAGGCCACCATGCTGATCAGCGTGCGGTAGAACGGCATCCGCAGGGCGCGGCTGCGGGCCAGCTCGGTGGCGGCCGGGTCGGCCTCGGCGAGCAGGTTGTCGCGGCGCTGCCAGCGGAAGACCGGCATCAGCAGCTTCAGGTTCACCATCCAGCCGGCCAGGAACAACACCACCAGGGCCGTCCCGAAGACGGCCAGGTTCAGGACCGGCAGATCCTGCAGCTGAATGCGATCCTCGGGGGGCAGGGCGTAGCGCAGGAAGCCGAGGACGAAGAGGGCGCCGATGATGTCGGCCTGCAGCATGCTCAGCGAGAACAGCGGCCACGGGGTACGCACCACCCAACGGACGAATGCGCTGATCCGCCCCGGAAGTGCTGCCGGTGTTGCCACGATCCCACCGTATCGGTCGGCAGGGACTTGTCGGAAACTTACAACCATCTCGTTTCGGCGCCCGTGCGGGCGAAAAGAGCGCGAATGTAACGGGATCGTCGCGATACGGTGGCCGATCGGTATCCGTCGGCCGCGGTGGCTACTGTTACCGGTGATGTCCGGGGTGTTTACGCGGCTGGTAGGCCAGGACGTGGTGACGGCCGAGCTGCTCGCCGCCGCCAGGGCCGCCCGCGGTGATCTGGTTCACAGCGACGCGGGCGCTCAGACTATGACACATGCGTGGCTGATCACGGGCCCGCCGGGGTCGGGGCGCTCGGTGGCGGCGCTGTGCTTCGCCGCCGCTTTGCAGTGCACCTCGGCCGTGGCAGACGGCGGCCCGGGATGCGGGCGGTGCCGGGCGTGCACCACGACCATGGCCGGTACCCATGCCGACGTGCGCCGGGTGATTCCCGAGGGGCTGTCCATCGGGGTCGACGAGATGCGCGCCATCGTGCAGATCGCGTCCCGGCGCCCGGCCACCGGGCACCGGCAGATCGTGGTGATCGAGGACGCCGACCGGCTGACCGAGGGCGCCGCCAACGCGCTGCTCAAGGTCGTCGAGGAACCGCCGCCGTCGACGGTGTTCCTGTTGTGCGCGCCGTCGGTGGATCCCGAGGACATCGCCATCACGCTGCGGTCGCGTTGCCGGCACGTCGCGCTGGTCACCCCGCCGACGGAGGCCATCGCGCGGGTGCTGGTCGACAGCGACGGCCTGAGCCCGGAAACCGCGGACTGGGCGGCCTCCGTCAGCGGCGGCCACGTGGGCCGGGCCCGGCGGCTGGCCACCGACCCCGAGGCCCGGGACCGCCGCGAACGCGCGCTGGCGCTGGTGCGCGACGCCGCGACGCCGTCGCGGGCCTATGCCGCCGCCGAGGAGTTGGTCGCCTCGGCCGAGGCCGAGGCGGTGGTGCTCACCGCGGACCGCGCCGAAGCCGAGACCGAGGAGCTGCGGACGGCCCTGGGCGCCGGCGGGACAGGCAAGGGCACCGCCGGTGCGATGCGGGGCGCCGCGGGCGCGATGAAAGACCTCGAGCGGCGGCAGAAGTCGCGCCAGACCCGGGCCTCCCGCGACGCGCTGGACCGGGCGCTGATCGACCTGGCCACGTATTTCCGGGACGCGCTGATGATTTCGGCGGGCGCGGCGGCGGTGCGGGCCAATCATCCGGACATGGCCGACCGGGTGTCGGCGCTGGCCGCCCATGCCTCGCCGCCGCGGCTGCTGCGCTGCATCGAGGCGGTCCTGGAGTGCCGCGAGGCGTTGGCGATGAACGTCAAGCCCAAATTCGCCGTCGACGCCATGGTGGCGACGTTCGGCCAGGAACTGCGCGACTAAGTTGGGTTGGCTGCGCCGCCTGCCGTAGACTCGTGCCGCCCGGCGCGGGTGTGCCGCCTTAGCTCAGTCGGTAGAGCGATTCACTCGTAATGAATAGGTCGGGGGTTCGATTCCCCCAGGCGGCTCCAACTTCCGCTCGGCGCGGGCGCGGCTCAGGCCGGCGCCAAGAAGCCCACCGGACCCGACGCGAGGCACAACGCCAGCGCGGTGGTGTTGGCGCGCACGGTGATCGCGTCCCCGGCGCCGGGCAACCGGGCGAAGACCCGATTGAGCCCCGGATGCACGGGGACCTTGACGTCGGGTCCCTGCGTCATCGAGAGCGTCATCGTCCCCTCGCTGTTGGCCAGGTAGTTGAGTTCGACGGTCCAGTCGGCGGGCAGCAGCGGCCCGTCGAGGACCAGGCGCGCCGGCTTGTCCGGCTGCGCGAAATAACCGCACCGCGGTATGGGCCCCGGCACGATGGTCCGCACCCAGGTCACCCGCGCCCTGACCAGCCGGCCCGAGCTGTCCAGCATCCGTAATTGCGTTGTGGCCGAGGCGAATTCGGGCCGGTCGCGCAGCAGGGCGAACATGTGGCCGGCGAGGTTCTCCGGTGCCGCGATGCGTTGCAGCACCAGCGGGTCGACCTCCTGGTCGAGCAGCGGCGCCGTCGACGCCGCGTGCGCGGCCGCCAGATCGGCCCTGGCGTTCTGCAGGTAAGGCTGGGCCGGGTTGTCCCGCCAGCTGGCCAGAAACGTCTTGGTCGAGAACAGGCTGCTCGCCACGAACAGGGCCGCCAGCCCCAACGTCACCGCCGTGCGCGCGGGTGAGGCGTCCAGCCAGCGCGGCCCGGCGGGCCGGTTCGGCGCGCAGAACGCGACGGCGGCCAGCAGCGCCAGCACGAACACCAGGTCCGGGAAATAGCGCAGCGTTTGGGCGAGTTCGAGCGCGGTCTGCTTGGACGAGCGCATCAGGTAGATCGGCACCTGGCAGGCGACGGCGTAGCCGACCGCGGTCAGCCACACCGGCCCGATGCGCCGCTTGCGCAGCAGCGACACCACCAGCGCGCCGGCGAGCACCAGCCAGCCGAGCGCCATCACCGCCGGCGGGGGCGTCGCCCACGGCGAGGCCGGCGCCCACCGGTCCCAGTGCCACGGGCCGCCGGCCAGTCCCGGGACGATGCCGTGGGTGATCGATCGCGCCAGCAGGTCCGCCGTCATCGCCAGGTCCGAACTCCACCGCCGCTGGTTGACCACGGCCAGATAGAGCCCGATCCATCCGGCGGTCACGGCCAGCGTCGCGACCCACAGCCGCAGCCCGGCCCGCCACACCGTCGCCGCCGCCGCGCGATCACCCTGCACGTGGCGCAGCAGCGCGGCCACCGCGAACGCGACGAACGGGATGACCGCGGCCTTCTCGAAGAACAGCAGCCCGCCGAAATAGGCGAGCGCGCCGGTCACGGCGTACCGCGGGCTGCCGGTGCGGACCAGCAGGATGGCGTCGGCGCAGACCCACGCCAGCGCCGCCAGCATCGGCAGCGAGTTCAGCGCCGCCGCCCACCACGCGAATCCGGGCACGCCCAGCGGCGTGAACAACGCGAACGTCAGCGGGATCAGCAACACCGGCCGCCAGCCGAGGATGACGTGCAGGGCACGCAACAGCGCCAGCGAGGCCAGCAGCTGCAGCACCAGCAGGCTGATCGCCGGCCCGGTCCAGTTCAACGGCGCCAGCCGGACGATGGCGCCGCCGACCAGGAAAGCGCCGGGCATGACGTGGCCGTCGTGGTCGTCGAACAGGTAGAACGGCGACAGCAGGTTGTGGGTACCGGCCTTGCCGATCAGGATCAGGTCGTCCCAGTAGAAGTAGCCCCCGAACGCCAGCGCCGCCCGTATCCCCAGCTGGGCGGCGATCAGCGCGACCGCCGAGGCCACTATGTATGGTGGGCCGGTGCGCGCACTGGTCACCGGGGCAGCCGGATTCATCGGGTCGACGCTAGTCGACCGCCTGCTGGGCGACGGTCACACGGTGGTGGGGCTGGACAACTTCGCCACCGGCCGCGCGACCAACATCGAGCACCTGGCCGGCAACCCGGATCACGCCTTCGTCGAGGCGGACATCGTCACCGCCGACCTGCAGGCCATCCTCGACGAGCACCGGCCCGAGGTGGTGTTCCACCTGGCGGCCCAGATCGACGTGCGGCATTCGGTGGCCGACCCGCAGTTCGACGCCTCGGTCAATGTGATCGGCACGGTGCGCCTCGCCGAGGCGGCGCGGCTGGCGGGGGTGCGCAAGATCGTGCACACCTCGTCGGGTGGATCCATCTACGGCACGCCGCCGCAATATCCCACCAGTGAGGACGCCCCGACTGATCCTGCTTCGCCATATGCCGCCGGCAAGGTGGCCGGCGAGATCTACCTGAACACCTTCCGCCACCTGTACGGCATGGACTGCTCGCACATCGCCCCCGCGAACGTCTACGGGCCGCGCCAGGACCCGCACGGCGAGGCCGGCGTGGTGGCGATCTTCGCCCAGGCGTTGCTGTCCGGCAAGCCCACCAAGGTGTTCGGTGACGGCAGCAAGACGCGCGACTACGTGTTCGTCGACGACGTGGTCGACGCCTTCGTCAAGGCCGCCGGGGAGGCGGGCGGCGGCCAGCGCTTCAACATCGGCACCGGCATCGAAACCTCGGACCGCCAACTGCATTCGGCGGTGGCGGCGGCGGTCGGCGGACCCGACGACCCGGAGTTTCATCCGGACCGATTGGGTGACCTGAGGCGGTCATGCCTCGACATCGGTTTGGCCGAACGGGTTTTGGGGTGGCGGCCGCGGGTCGGGCTCGACGAGGGCGTGCGCCGCACGGTCGAATACTTCCGCCAGACGCACACTGTTTGATCACGCTGCGCGGCTCGGGTGTGTGCTGGAAGCCACCAGCGCACCCGGGAGGCCGGGCACTGCCTACACGTTCGACGGCTGCTCGGGCGCCTGCGCGCCCTCCAGCGCCAGGGCACGGGCCAGCCGGGCGTAGCGCAGTTCCAGGTCCTTGAACCGCATGTAGGTGCTGAGCGTGGTGAAGCAGAACGCCATGATGAGCGCGTAGAGCATCAGGTCGGTGCCGCGGCGCACCCCGAACCAGTGCGCCACCACCGTGGTGTCGTCGGGCCGCAGCACCGCGTAGATGCCGGCCAGCACGAAGACGACGTAGCCGACCTTGACCCACGCCCGGGACCGCGCGTTCCTGCGGGACCGCAGCAGATAGAACAGCAGCGCGACGATCGACCCGATCAGCAGCACCTGAATCCAGTTCATCTGCCAGTCCCTTTCATCTCGGAATCCTGCCGCGCAGGAACCCGTCGAAGATGATGTTGACGCCGTTGAGCAGGGGCTGTCCCTTGGACTTCGAGTAGTCGGTGTAGAGCACTTCGACCGGTTGTTCGACCACCCGCCAATGGTTTTCGGTGATCAGCATGATGAATTCGTTGGCGTGGCTCATGCCGCTCATGGTGATGTCCAGCCCGTCGGCGACCTTCTTGTTGAAGACCCGAAGGCCATTGTTGGTGTCGGTCAAGCCAAGTCGGCGGCCACGCCGGCTCAGCCGCGCGGCGGTCCGCAGCACCAGCCGCTTCACGAACGGCGGCCGGCTGCCCACGTGCGCGCCGAACCGCGTGCCGATCACGACGTCGACGTCCTCGGCGCAGAGCCGGTCGACCATGGTCGCCAGGTCCTTGACCCGATGTTGGCCGTCGCCGTCGAACGTGGCGAACACCTGCGCCCCAGGTTGTTTGCGGGCGTACTCGACGCCGGTCTGGATGGCCGCGCCCTGCCCCAGGTTGATCGGATGGCGCACCAGGTGGGCGCCGGCCCGCCTGGCGATCTCACCCGTGTCGTCGATGCTGCCGTCGTCCACGCAGACGACGTTGTCGAAGATCGAGCGCACGTCGGCGACCACCTCGCCGATGACGGAGGCTTCGTTGAAGGCGGGGATGACGATCCAGGCGCCCGGGTATTTGGATGCGGTGTCCATTCAAGCCAAAAAGGTACACGCGATCAGCCGGCGAGGCGGTCGGCGCGCGCCAGCGCCACCAGGTGAACGCCGATTCCCACCAGCGGGCCGCACAGCAGGCCGACCACCGTGCGGGTCTGCAGCGGCAGCGGCAGCAACAGCAGCAATACCGCCGCCACCGTCGCGCCCACCCAACCCAGCGAGTACGCCCGGTGCAGCGCGGCCGCGACGGCGCCGGCGCCGGTGAGCGTCAGCATGGCGATCGCCACCGCGGCCGCCGTCAGCCAGGCCAGCAGCGCGCCGCTGGCCTGGTACTGCGGCCCGAAGGCGACCCGCAGCAGCCACGGACCCACAATCCCGGCCGCCGCCACCCCGACCGCGCCGATCCCGCCGACGATTCCGGCCGGGGCGATCAGGGCGCGGATCCGGTCGCTGCGCGCGTCGACGAAATGCGCGATCAGGTTGCCCTGCATGGCCGTCAGCGGCACCAGCAGCGGCGCCCGCGTCAGCGTGACCGCGAGAATGATCACGCCGCCTTCGGCCCCCAGCTGGTTGCTGGTCAGCTTGAGCAACACCGGAAATCCCATCACCAGGATCGCGCTGGCCCCGGCCGCGGTGATGGAGTGGGCCGCCCCGCGCAGGAACGTCTGGACGCCGCCCGGCGTCAACAGCCGCGCGGCGGCCCGCGCCGACGGCGAGGCCACCAGCACGATCAGCCAGGCGACCGCCCCCGCGACCGTTGCCCACAGGAAGCCGACGAGGCGCCAGCCCAGCACCACGGTGGCCGCGGCGACCGTCACCCGCATGACCGCGTCGGTCACCATCAGCGACCCGTACCCGGTCCACCGGTCGGTCCCGGCCAGCATGCCCAGCAACGTGGCGTGCACGCAGAAACCCGCCAGCCCGACGCTGAGCAGCGCCACGGACAGCCAGCGTTCCTCGACGAATACCCGCCCGGCCCACAGCGGCGAGCTGCCGGCGATCACCACGGCGGCGCCGACGCCGAGCAGCGCGGCGACCCGCAGCGGGCGGGTCCGCGGTTGGCCCCCGCCGGGAGCCGGTGCCGGGAGGTGGCGGGTCGAGCGGACCTCCCGGGTGGTCTCCTGCAGCAGCCCGAAAGCGGCGCCGGTGACCAGGCCGAACGCACCCCAGAACACCCCGAACAGGGAGAAGCCGCTCGGCGCCAGGTCACGGGCGGCCAGGTAGATCACCGCGTAGCCACACAGGGCGGTCACCGCCGTCGCGCCGGCGACCCGGGCCACGCTGGTGCGCGCGATCGGACCGGCGCCGCTGGGGGCTTGGGTACCGCCGACTTCGGGCATCGCCACAACTTGAAAATAGTAAGTGGCCGTGGACGCCCGTCCGCGGCGGCGACCTGTGTTCGCTATCGTGAGCGGCTGTCGGGAAGGATCCATGGCCGCCGTGCGCATCTTCGGGATCTCGCTGTTGCTCACCGTGGCGGCCCTTGTGCTCGGGTACGCCCACGGGGGGCTCAACGCGCTGCTCCTCCTGCTGGCCCTGGCGTTGCTCGAGATCTCGTTGTCGTTCGACAACGCCATCATCAACGCCGCAATCCTCAAGCAGATGAGCCCGTTCTGGCGGCAGATGTTCCTGACGATCGGGGTCCTGGTCGCCGTGTTCGGGATGCGGCTGCTCTTCCCGTTGCTGATCGTGTGGGTGACCGCGGGTCTCGATCCGGTCCGCGCGATGGAGTTGGCGCTGCACCCCCCGCCGCACGGCGCGCTGGAATTCCCTGACGGCTCGCCGAGCTACGAAAAGCTGATCGTCGCCGCGCATCCGCAGATCGCGGCGTTCGGGGGGACGTTCCTGTTGATGCTGTTTCTGGATTTCGTGTTCCACGACCGGGACATCAAGTGGCTCAAGTGGATCGAAATTCCGTTCGCCCGCATCGGGCGGCTGGGCCAGGTGTCGGTGGCGGTGACCGTTGTCGCGCTGGTGGTCGTCGGCATGCGGTTGACGCACTCCGGTGAGGAGCGCGCGACGGTGTTGACCGCCGGGCTGCTCGGGCTGGTGACGTATCTCGTCGTCAACGGCCTGAGCCGGGCATTTCGGCCCCCGCACATCGAAACCGCGGCCGAGGGCAAGGCGGTCGGCACGGCCGGCCTGACCCTGTTCCTCTACCTGGAGGTCCTCGACGCCGCCTTCTCGTTCGACGGCGTCACCGGCGCTTTCGCGATCACCTCGGACCCGATCGTTATCGCGCTGGGTCTCGGACTGGTGGGCTCGATGTTCGTCCGGTCCATCACCATCTTCCTGGTGAAGCAGGATGCGCTGGACCGTTACGTGTACCTCGAGCACGGCGCGCACTGGGCCATCGGGGTGCTGGCGGTGATCATGCTCGTGTCCATCGAACCGCGGTTCGAGGTGCCGGACCCGGTGACCGCCTCGGTGGGGGTGGTGTTCATCGGTGCGGCGCTGGGCTGGAGCGTGCTGCGCAATCGGCGCACCGCCAGGGCGGCCGCCGTGCGCGCCGGCTGATCAGTGCCCGTTTGACTTGAACCGCTCCACCGAGCGCTGCACCTCTGCTTCGGCTTCGGCGCGGTTCACCCAGTCGGCCGCCTTGACGAACTTGCCCGGCTCGAGGTCCTTGTAGTGGACGAAGAAGTGCTTGATCACGTCCAGCTCGAACTCGGGCACGTCACCGATGTCCTGGACGTGGTCCCAGCGGTGGTCGCCGGCCGGCACGCACAGAACCTTGTCGTCGCCGCCCTTCTCGTCGGTCATCCGGAACATGCCGACCGGGCGCGCCTCGACGATCACTCCGGGGAAGACCGACTGCGGCAGCAGCACCATCGCGTCCAGCGGGTCGCCGTCTTCGCCGAGGGTGTCCTCGATGAAGCCGTAGTCGGTCGGGTAGCCCATCGACGTGTAGAGGTAGCGGTCCAGACGCACCCGTCCGGTCTCGTGGTCGATCTCGTACTTGTTCCGCTGGCCTTTCAGGATCTCGATGGTGACGTCGAATTCCACCTCGTCGGCTCCTTTTCTGGGTAGGCAGGTCAACTTTGCTCTGTTACACCCTAGTCGAGCGCATCCCGGCCGATTCGGCAGAATGGCTTCAGACAGTCAGGAGAGCGATGGGTCCCACTCGCTGGCAAAAATCCACCCATGTGTTCGTCGGGTTGGCCGTGCTGGCGTTTGTCGCCGCGGTGGTCGCGGCGGCAACGTTTTTCACCTCCGCGGGGCATGGCGGCAACAGCGCGCACGCCACGATCCCGCCTCCGCACGCGCCGACGGTCAAGCCCGGGATGGTCCCGGTCAGCGACACCGCGGAGACCCCAACGCCGGCCGGAGTGGCGGCCCTGCTGGCGGCCGTCGCGGCCGATCCGAACTTGGGGCGGCTCGGGGCCCGGGTGACCGACGCCATGACCGGGAAGGAGCTCTGGCAGGTCGCCGCCGACCTGCCGCTGGTGCCGGCGTCGACGAACAAGGTGCTGACGGCGGCCGCCGCCCTGCTGACCCTGGACCATCAGACGCGGATCAGCACGCGCGTGGTGGCCGGCAGCCAGAACGCGCAGGGCCCCGTCGTGCTGGTCGGCGCGGGTGACCCGGTGCTGTCGGCGGCGCCGCCCGGTGTGGACACCTGGTATCGGGGGTCGGCCCGGATCAGCGATCTCGTCGAGCAGATCCGCCGCAGCGGCGTGACGCCGACCGCGGTGCAGGTGGACACCTCCGCGTTCAGCGGGCCCACGATGGCGCAGGGCTGGGACCCCGCCGACGTCGACAACGGCGACATCGCGCCGATCGAGTCGGTGATGATCGACGCGGGCCGCATCCAGCCGAGCACCGTCAACTCGCGGCGGTCGCGCACCCCTGCCCTGGACGCCGGACGTGAGCTGGCCAAGGCGCTCGGCCTGGATCCCGGGGCGGTGACGATCGCGACGGCGCCGTCGGGAGCGCGGCAGCTGGCCGTCGTGCAGTCGGCGCCGTTGGTGCAGCGGCTGTCCGAGATGATGGACCACTCCGACAACGTGATGGCCGAATGCATCGCCCGCGAGGTGGCGGCCGCCATCAACCGGCCCCGCAGCTTCGCCGGCGCGGTCGACGCGGTGACCAACAGGTTGAGCACCGCGCACGTCGAGACCGGCGGCGTCGCGCTGTTGGATTCCAGCGGGCTTTCGGTCGACGACCGGTTGACCGCCAAGACGCTCGACGGTGTGTTGCAGGCGGCCGCCGGACCCGACCAGCCGACGCTGCGGGCGCTGCTGGATCTGCTCCCGATCGCCGCCGGCAGCGGGACGCTGGGCGACCGCTTCACCGACGCGGCCTCCAATCAGGGACCCGCCGGCTGGCTGCGCGCCAAGACCGGATCGCTGACCGCCGTCAACGCCCTGGCCGGGGTGCTCACCGACCGCAGCGGACGGGTGCTCACCTTCGCCTTCATCTCCAACGCGGCGGGGCCGAACGGCCGGAACGTGATGGACGCCCTGGCCACCAAGCTGTGGTCCTGCGGGTGCTCATGAGCGCGTCCTCGGAGCTGACGCTCGGCACCGCGGTCGACTGGGGCTTCGCCGCCACCGTGGGCCGGCGGTTGGCCCGGCCCGGTCCGCCGTCGAGCGACTACACCCGCCGCCAGGCGATCGACGAGCTCACCCGCTGCGCCGCCAAGGCCGAACCACCGGTGCGCGAGGTGACGGGCCTGATCACCGACGGCGTGGTGCCCGCCGCCCGCATCGTCGACCGCCCGGAATGGATCGGCGCGGCGGCCGAGTCGATGCGCGTGATGATGAACGGGGCCGAGAAGCCGCGCGGCTTCCTCACCGGCCGCGTCACCGGCGCGCAGACGGGTGCCGTGCTGGCGTTCGTGTCGTCCGGAATCCTCGGGCAGTACGACCCGTTCGCGGCCGCGAAGGAGGGCTGCCTGCTGCTGGTGTATCCCAACGTCATCGCCGTCGAGCGGCAGCTGCGGGTCGAGCCCTCCGATTTTCGGTTGTGGGTCTGCCTGCACGAGGTCACCCACCGGGTGCAGTTCACCGCGAACCGCTGGTTGTCCGAGCACATGTCGCGGTGCCTGGCGCTGCTGACGCGGGACGCCGGTGAAGACGTCGCGCAGGTGGCGGGCCGGCTGGCCGATTACGTGCGCCACCGCGGGAACGGGGCGACGGACGGCGGCTCGTCGGGGATCGTCGGCCTGGTGCGCGCCGTGCAGTCCGAGCCGCAGCGGCAGGCCCTCGATCAGCTGCTGGTGCTCGGCACGCTGCTGGAGGGCCACGCCGACCACGTGATGGACGCAGTCGGGCCGATGGTGGTGCCGTCGGTGGCGACCATCCGTCGCCGGTTCGACGAGCGCCGCAACCGCAAACAGCCGCCGCTGCAGCGCCTGCTGCGCGCGCTGCTGGGGCTCGACGCCAAGCTCAACCAGTACACGCGCGGCAAGGCGTTCGTCGACCACGTGGTGGGCCGGGTCGGCATGGAGCGGTTCAACGCCATCTGGACCGGCCCCGAGACGCTGCCCCTGCCCGCCGAGATCGAAGAACCCCAGCGATGGATCGACCGAGTGCTGTAGGGCAGCTGCGCGCTGCTGTCGAAGAGTTCGCCAAGACCCACGTCGCCGCGGCCGAACAGTGGTGCGTGGCCCTGTCGGGCGGCCCGGATTCGCTTGCGCTCACCGCGGTGGCGGCCCAGCTGCGGCCCACCACCGCCGTGATCGTCGATCACGGCCTGCAACCCGGGTCCGCCGACATCGCCGAGACGGCCCGGGCGCAAGCCGTCGCCGTGGGATGCGTTGCGGCGCAGGTGGTTCGCGTGCACGTGGGCAACGAAGGCGGCCCCGAGGCCGCCGCCCGCACCGCCCGCTACGCCGCGCTGAGCGCGTACCACGGCGGCCCGGTGCTCCTCGGGCACACGCTCGACGATCAGGCGGAGACGGTGCTGCTGGGGCTGGGCCGCGGGTCGGGCGTGCGGTCGATCGCCGGGATGCGGCCGTACGACCCGCCGTGGGGGCGGCCGTTGCTGGGCGTGCGGCGCACGGTGACCCACGCCGCGTGCGTGGAGCTGGGGCTCTCGGCCTGGCAGGACCCGCACAACACCGACCGCCGCTTCACCCGGACCCGGCTCCGCCTGGAGGTGCTCCCGCTCCTGGAGGAGGTGTTGGGCGGCGGCGTGGCCGAGGCGCTGGCCCGCACGGCGACGGCGTTGCGCGAGGACTCCGAGCTGATCGACACGCTCGCCGCCCGGGCGCTGCCCGAGGCGAAGGCGGGCGCGGGATTGCACACGCAGGCCCTGGCGGCGCTGCCCGGCCCGGTGCGGCGGCGGGTGATCCGCGGCTGGTTGTTGGCCGGCGGCGCAACCGGCCTGACGGACAAGCAGATCCGCGGCGTCGACGCGCTTGTCATCGCCTGGCGCGGACAGGGCGGGGTGGCGGTGGGGTCCGCGCTGCGCGACGAGCGGTTGATCGCCGGGCGCCGCGACGGCGTGCTCAGCCTGTGGCGGGAACCGGTCCGCTAGGCGCAATACCGGGGTCGCCGTTGGTTATTCGGCCGGTGCCGTGGCACTCTGTGGGCGTGGCCCAGATCTCCCCGGCGATCACCCCCGCGCAGCCCGTGGAGCTGTACCCCGGGGACATCAAATCGGTCCTGCTCACCGCGGAGCAGATCCAGGCGCGAATCGCCGAACTCGGCGAGGAGATCGGCGGCCAGTACCGCGACGCGATGACCGAGACCGGCCAGGATCTGCTGCTGATCACCGTGCTCAAGGGCGCTGTGATCTTCGTCACCGACCTTGCGCGGGCGATTCCGGTGCCCACCCAGTTCGAGTTCATGGCGGTCAGCTCCTATGGAACGTCGACGTCGTCGTCCGGCGTGGTGCGGATCCTCAAGGATCTGGACCGCGACATCCAGGGGCGCGACGTGCTGATCGTCGAGGACGTCGTCGACTCGGGCCTGACGCTGTCGTGGTTGCTGCGAAACCTGAGCAGCCGCCACCCGCGTTCGCTGCGGGTGTGCACGCTGCTGCGTAAGCCCGATGCGAAGGGCGCCAACGTCGACATCGCCTATGTGGGCTTCGATATCCCGAACGATTTCGTCGTGGGCTATGGCCTGGATTACGACGAGCGCTATCGCGACCTGTCCTACATCGGCACCCTGGACCCCCGGGTCTACCAGCAGTAGACGCCCGTCTTCCGGGCGCGGCGGATCGCCGCCGATAGGCGTTAAGCCAGCTCCCACACCGCGGTCACCGAGAAGCTCACCGTCTGCTGGCCCGGTTCCAGCGGGACCGCGCTCGGCATCGCCTTCGGCGCCGGCGGCCCCGCCGCCGTCGGTTCGGTCGCCTCCGAAATCGACAGCACCTTGCCCAGTCGGAGCCCGGACAGCTGTGCGTACTGCTCGGCGCGGTTCTTGGCGTCGTCGAACGCCCGCGCGCGGGCGTCCTTGACCAGTTGCGAGTCGTCGGCGATGGAGTAGCTGACGGACTTGATCCTGGTGGCGTCGCCGCCGGTGCCGACGATGAGCGCCAGCATCCGCGACGCCGCGTCCGGTGGGTGGATCTTGACCGTGATGGCGTTGGTGGCGCGGTAGCCGGTGATGGCGGCGGTGCCGTTGGGGCCGGGGTTGCTGAACTGCGGCTGCAGAGTGACCTCGGTCGTGCTGATGTCTTTGTGGTCGACGCCGGCGCCGGTCAGCGCGTTGATGACGGCCTGCTGGCGGTCGTTGGTCTGGTTCATCGCGGCGGTCACGTCGGGCGCCGTGAACTCGATGCCGACGTCGGCGGTCAGGGTGTCCGGGACGCCTTGCACCTGCCCCGAACCGAAGACCGTGACCTGACGGGGGTTGACCCCGGGCGCGGAAGGCGGCGAATCACAGGCCGACACCGTGGCGGCAGCCAGGCCGGCGGCCGCCAGGAGGGTCAACTTGCGCCTCGGCTTCGTGACGCTGGATTGCGGCATGCAGTGGACCCTAGCGAATTTTTCAGGCGTAACAGCCCGCGGCTCGCAGGACGGCGGGTTCATGCCGAACTCTGAAAAATCGGGGTCCCGGCATCTGTGGCCGATATGTCCGCGCATCGAGTCCCTCCGGTTTGGGCCCGCTCATGTGCGAAACGCCTGAGTCTTGCGGTCGGTAATCCGGCGGGAGCGAAGCCCGCACGTGGTCCCCGATCGGCCCGTGGTTCGCCGCTTGCGCATGACGCACTCTGGCATCGGTACTGATCCACTGATCGATCATGTTGCCGCGGAGATGATTTGGCTATCGGCTCGGACGCCGTGTCCGTCCGCCGGGTGCCCGCTTAGCCGAGGTTCGGCGGAGGGGAAACCGCCGTCACCGATTTCCTAGAGAACTCTAACCACGCGAATTCGACGTTGTCGCAACAAATATCTGTACCCCGCGACTGCCGGTTCCGCGTTCGGTGAACACCGACCAAACCGGTCGTTAACCGGCTACCCGAGGACTTCCGTTGACGTGAGCCGGGTGGTTTAACGTGGCCGCCGGAATCGCAGCGATGACGCAATCGGTCGTTGAAAGTCGCTGATATCAAACGCCATCGAGGGAGGAATGCGAATGTCGATCGTGATCGCACAGCCGGACATGTTGAGCGCAGCCGCGGGGGAACTGCAGTCGGTCAACGCGGCGCTACAGGCGGGCAACGCTGCCGCGGCAGGCCCGACGACGGCGGTGGCTCCAGCAGCGTCCGACGCGGTGTCCATCCTGACCGCCACCCAGTTCTCCGCCCACGCCCAGCTTTACCAGGCGATCAGCGCCCAGGCCGCGCGCGCGCAAGAACAGTTGGCGACGGTGCTCGGGATTTGCGCGGGTTCGTATGCGGCCACCGAGGCCGCCAACAGCGTGCTTGTCGGTTAGGCGAGTCATGCTGGATTTCGGACTCTTGCCGCCGGAGATCAACTCGGCGCTGATGTACTCCGGGCCCGGCTCCGGACCGATGCTGGCCGCCGCCGCGGGCTGGGAGGCGCTGGCGGCCGACCTGCTCGACACGGCCTCCGGGTACCTGTCGGTGGTCACCGGGCTGACCGACGGACCCTGGCTCGGGGGCGCCGCCCTGTCGATGGCGGCGGCGGCCACGCCGCAGATCGCCTGGTTGAACGGCGCGGCCGGCCGGGCCGAAGACGCCGCCGCCCAGGCCGCGGCGGCGGCCGGCGCATACGAGGCGGCGTTCGCCGCGACGGTGCCACCGCCGGTGATCGCGGCCAATCGGGTGTTGCTGGCGGAGTTGCTGGCCACGAACTTCCTCGGCCAGAACACACCGGCGATCGCGGCCACCGAGGCGCAATACCTCGAGATGTGGGCGCAGGACGCGGTCGCCATGTACGGCTACGCGGCGGCGTCGGCCGCGGCGGCGTCGCTGCCGCCGTTCGACCCGGCTGCGCCCGCCACCAACCCGGCGGGGGTGGCCGCCCAGGACGTCGCCGTTGCGCAGGCGGTAGCGTCCTCGGCTGCCGCAGAGACGCAGGAACTGTCGGCGCTGACCGACGCGATGCCCGGCACGCTTGCCGGTCTCGCCGGACCCCAAGCCGCGGCCAGTCCGGTCGGCAACCTGGTCAGCGGCGGCACGCTGGCGCTGGACGGTATGGGCGGCGCGCTCCTGGAAAGCCTCACCGGCTCGTCCACCCTGCACCCCGGCACGCCCATCGACATGTTCAAGGAGTGGGTGGGACCCAGCCGGCTCTTCGTCACGATCTTCCGGGACCTCGAAGGGCTCAGCCACTCGATGGCGCCCAAGGCCGCCGCCCAGGCAGTCGAGGGTGCCGCGAAGGCCGCCGCATCGGCCCTGCCGGCGGCCCTGTCCGGCGCCGGGCTGAGCGGCCCCGCGGGGGCGGTCGGCAAGGCGGTGACCGTCGGCGCCCTGTCGGTGCCCCAGGCGTGGGCGAATGTCGCCCCGGCGGCGACCCCCGCCGCCGCGACGCTCAATGGCCTCGCGGCATCGGCGGCCGTCGAACCCGCGACCCACGCGGTAGGCGGCGTCCCCATGGTGGGCAGTGGCCTCGGCCGCGGAATGTCAGCCAACTTCGCGGCCCCGCGGTACGGCTTCAAGCCCGCGGTCATCCCGCACCCACCGGCCGGGGGTTAGCCGCGGCGCCGTCGAGACCCAGGGCGGCAGGTTTCGGGGTCCGCGTGCCACGGCCCAGGCGCGGGCCGACTCCGCCGCGCGCGGCACCCGCGCCCGACGGCGACTCAGTCGCGCGAGTTCTCCGCCGTCGGATTCGGCATCAACACTCGTTGCCGCGTCGTGGGCCGGAACGGGTCCAGCGACTGCGCGTCGCCCAGGGCACCGTGCACATCCTCAGGCGTGATCAGGCCGAGTTCGACCTGTAGCCAGGTGGCGCTGAGCCCGAACGCATGCGCGGCGCGCCTGGCCTCCTCGGCATCGGGGAAGTCGTCGGCATTGGCGCGCCCGGCGGGCCCGTACCAACGGCCTTTGGTGACACCGCAGGCGTCGCGCAACTGCTCGACGGTGATGTCGCGGTTCAGCGTCGCCTCGAGCAGGCGCCTCAGTCCCCAGCCGGCGGCGTTCGTGCGTGGCATCCACCCAGAGTAACCCGGTGCCAAAACCCGGGCAAAGCATCCGTTCTTGCGAGTCCTGAGACGAAATCGAGAACTACCAGACTCGTACTAGACATATATTCATAAAACATGACATAGTGTCCGGAAGCGCGACAACGAAAGTCGGATTCGGGCACCTCACGAGGAGAAAGACATGTCGTTCCTGACCACGAGGCCGGAACTGCTGCTCGCCGCGGCGGGCCGGCTGCAGGCGATCGGCGCCGCGGTGACCGCGGCCAATTCGATGGCGGCGTTCCCGATCACGGGAGTGGTCCCGGCGTCGGCCCACGAGATCTCGGCGCTGACCGCGGCCACCTTCGCCGGCTACGGCCAGCAGTATCAGGCGATCAGCGCCCAGGCCGGCATGATCCACGAGCAGTTTGTCAGCGTCCTCGGGGCCAGTGCCGATTCGTACGAGGCCGCCGAGGCCGCCAACGCGACCCAAGCCGCGGGCGGCCACCTGGCGCCGGCCATGCCCGCGCACATGGTGCCCGGCGGGCCCGCCCGCACGGCGCCGGCCGTGCCCAGTCGCGTCGCGCCGGCGGCGCCCAACCGCGTGACCCCCACCGCCCCGGCCCACCCGGCAACCGCGGCGGCGCCCGTGCACCCGGGATGGCACGGCGGCGGCTATGGCGGCGATGCGACCCCCCAGCGGGGCGGTTACGCCGGTTACGGAGCCGCCCACTATGGCCACCACCAGGCGCCGTACGCGCGGGGTAACTATGGGGCCCACCCGGCCGCACCCGCCGAACGCGTCGCACACCCGGCCCGCATGGCGCCCGCCGAGCACGTGGAACACGTTGCGCCCGCCCGCCCGGCGCCCGCCGGGCAGGTCGCGCGCGCGGAGTCGGCGCCCCGCCACCTCCTGCCCGGACAGCTGGCGCCGAACGCGCCCGCCCGGCTCGCCGCCGCCTTGCCCGCCGAACACGTCGCCCCGATGCACCTGCCCCGCCGGAACGCCCGGCGAGCATGTCGTGCACGCGCAGGCGGCCTTCAAAGCCGCGTCCGGCCCGAAGCCCTCACCGGCGCTGGCATAACGAACGACCCAACGAAAGGAACGTGGAGATGGATTTCGCTGCGATGCCCCCGGAGATCACGTCCGGGCTGATCTATGCGGGGCCGGGGCCGGGATCGATGCTGGCGGCCGCGATGGCGTGGGAGGCCCTGGCCGCCGAGCTGCGGGCGGCCGCGACCGGCTACGGGACCGTGGTCCTCGACCTCACCGAGGCCGGCTGGCAGGGCCCGTCGTCGGCGGCGATGGCGGCCGCCGCGGCTCCCTACGTGGCCTGGATGCACGCCACCGCCGCGCTGGCCGAGGAGGCGGGCATGCAGGCGACGACGGCCGCCGTGGCACACGAGGCGGCGTTCGCAGCCACCGTGCCGCCCCCGCTCATTGCGGCCAACCGCTCCTTGCTGATGATGCTGGTCGCGACCAACCTCCTCGGGCAACACACAGCGGCGATCGCGGCCACCGAGGCGCAGTACGGCGAGATGTGGGCCCAGGACGCCGCGGCCATGTACGTCTATGCCGGCTCCTCGGCGGCGGCGGCCACGCTGGCGCCGATGGCGCTCGCTCCGCCCACCACCAATCCCGGCGGGGCGGCGGATGGCGCGATGGCGGCGGGCGCGGCGAACATGCAGGGGGCCACCCAGGGAATGGCCACTCAGGCGGCGATGGCGCTGCCGTCGGCGCTCAATTCGCCCGCGTCATCGCTGGCGGGCAGCTTTCCGTCGGCCGTCAGCAGTTTCGCCGATCTGCTCGGCACGCCGTTGGGCCAGGGCGCCGGCACCACAGCGGGAATGGGCGGGACGGCCGCGGCCCCCGCCGACTTTGCCACCGCCATGCGCGCCTCCGGCGCCCTTTCCCCGGGCGCGCTGCCCGGCATGCAACGCTTCATCCCCGCGCAGCCGCTGATGACCACACCGCAGCGGCTCGCGCCGGCCCGCCTGATGCCGTCGGCGGCCATGGGCCGGGCCACTGGAATCGGTGGCCTGTCGGTGCCGCCGAGCTGGGCCGCGGCGACTCCCGAAGCGGCCGCGCCGTCCGCCGCACCACTGGCGGGTGCCGGCGCGGCTGCTCGAATGCTGAGCCCCCGCGGCAGTTCCGCGGCCCCGGTCGGCGGCACGGAGATGCGTGGCTTCGGCGCCACCATGCCGGCTTTCGCGAGCGTATTGCCGCGCGTGATCGGATGAGGAGAGGGGGAGAGGCGCTCTCGACGTAGAAGTGACGAAACATCAACAATTACAACAACATTCGAAGGAGAAAAGTAATGTCAACGCGATTCATGACCGACCCGCACGAAATGCGGGCGATGGCGGGCCGCTTCGAGGTGCACGCCCAGACGGTCGAGGACGAGGCCCGCAAGATGTGGGCGTCGTCGCAGAACATCTCCGGCGCAGGCTGGGGCGGAGCCGCCGAGGCGACCTCCTACGACACCATGGGCCAGATGAATCAAGCGTTTCGCAACATCGTCAACATGCTGCACGGCGTGCGGGACGGGCTGGTTCGCGACGCGAACAACTACGAGCAACAAGAGCAGTCCTCGCAGCAGATCCTGGGCAGCTAGCCCGGCACATCAACCCTCTACCAACAGGAGACATTCAACAATGACGATCAACTATCAATTCGGCGATGTCGACGCCCACGGCGCCACCATCCGCGCGCAGGCCGCGTCGCTGGAGGCCGAACACCAGGCCATCGTCCGCGATGTGCTTGCGGCCGGCGACTTCTGGGGCGGCGCCGGGTCGGCGGCGTGCCAGGAATTCATCACCCAACTGGGTCGCAACTTCCAGGTGATCTACGAGCAGGCCAACGCGCACGGGCAGAAGGTGCAGACCGCCGGCAGCAACATGGCCAGTACCGACAGCGCCGTCGGATCGAGCTGGGCCTAGCTACGGAGTGACCAGAATCTTGCAGTGCCGCTCGGGGTCGGCGAGGTCGTCGAAGGCCGCGCCGACCCCGTCCAGGCCCACCTCCCCGGTGATCAGCGGGCTCACGTCGATGTCACCCTCGGCCAGCGCGCGCAGCGAGTCGGCGAACTCCTCCGGGGTGTAGGCGAGCACGAACTGGACGTTGATCTCTTTGGCGATCGCGAAGAACGGATGCACGGTGTCGGGTTGCATACAGACCCCGGCGACGACCAGGCGGGTGCCGGGCCGCGCCCGCAGCAGAATGTCGTCGATGATGCCGGGCACCCCGACCGCCTCGAACACCACGGTGGGTTTGACGGAGTCGAACGGTGACCCCTGGGCGGCGTCCAGCGTCCGGTGGGCGCCCATGGCGCGGGCGAGCTCCCTTCGCTTGGGCGAGAAGTCAGAGACGACAACGTTTTCCACTCCCCTTGCCCGCAGCGCCGCGACGATCGCGATGCCGATCGGGCCGCAGCCGACGACCAGCGCCGTCTCGCCGGGGGCGATGCCGGACTTGTTGACGGCGTGGAGCCCCACCGCCATGGGTTCGGTCAGGGCCGCGTGCCGGAAATCCAGGCCGTTGGGAATCGGCAGCAGCAGCGGCGCAGAGAGCAGCATGCGCTCGGCGTACCCGCCGATCGTGCTGTTGCTGTAGACGATCGGTTCGACGCCCCTGGCGGACAGCAGCACCGGAAGCGAGGTGACCAGGGTCCCCGGCGGGTGGGTCTCGGTGTCGGGTCCGGCCTCGAGCACCTCGGCGCTGAATTCGTGCCCCATGAAGATGTCGTGATCCAGGTCGACGTGCATGCCTGCGCCGCCCGCCACCCGCTCGCTCATGTCCAGCACATGCGCGCCGTGGGCGGCGAAATGCAGGTCGGAGCCGCAGATCCCGCACGCCCGCACACCGACGAGCACCTGCCCGACCCCCGGTACGGGCTCGGTGACGTCGTCCCGGTAAGCCATGCGGCCGTCGCGCAACACCGCCGCGCGCATCAGCCTTCGGCGCCCTTCTGCTCGTCGACGTGCTCGGTGATGGCCTTCACCACGGCCTCACCCGCCCGGCCGATCAGCTGGTCGCGTCTGCCCTTGGCCCAGTCGTGCGACGAACGAGACGCCTCGAGCTGGCCCTTGAAGTGGGGAATCACCTTGCGCGCCATCAGGTCATAGCAGTGATACGTCGCCTCGGGGGAGGCCCAGTCGTGACCCAGCATCAGCAGCGTGCCGAAACCTCCCGAGCGGTCGAGCAGGTCTTCGATGTGGGCGATCGCGTCGTCGGGGGTTCCGATGCAGCAATTGCCCTTGGCCGCGTAGTCCGCGACGAACTCGTGCGGCGTCTGGGCGCCCTCCACCACGTTGGCCAACGGGACGAACCCGGCCGCGCCGAAGTAGTTGGCGAAATCTTGCAGCCCGTACGTGCAATCGTCGATGGCCTGCTCACGGCTGTCCGCGATGTGCATGATGCTCAGCACCCGCCAGTCGGCCCGATCGGGCTCGTCGCGGCCGGCCCTGTCGGCCTGCTCGCGCACCACGTCCCACGTGGTTTCCAGAGCGGCGTAGCCGCCCGGCACCGACATCGACAGCGACAACAGCGACGTGCCCAGTGCGCCCGCCAGCCGCGGGCCGGACGGCGAAATCATTGCCGCCGTGGATATTTCGGGATAAGGCCAGGTGTAGGGCCGGATGTGCAGCTGCGCTTCGCGCAACGTGAACCAGTCGGTTTGACGGTCTATCCGCTCCGTGGGCCCCGCGCGGAACAGGGCGAGGATCGCTTCGAGTGACTCCTGCATCATGTGCCGCTGGTCGACCGGATCGATGCCCATCATGTACGCATCCGACGGCAGGGCGCCGGGACCGGTGCCGAACATCACCCGCCCGCGGGTGAGGTGGTCGAGCAGCACCCAGCGATCGGCCACCATCAACGGGTGGTGGTAGGGCAGCGAAACCACTCCGGTGCCCAACCGGATGTGTTTCGTGCGCTCCGCGGCGGCCGCGATGAACACCTCCGGGCAGGCGATCAGTTCGTAACCGCCGGAGTGGTGTTCGCCGAACCACGCCTCGTCGAAACCGAGCCGGTCCAGGGCTATCACGCGTTCCATGTCGTATTCCAAAGCCACCGTTGGTGATTGGCCGATCGGGTGAAACGGTGTGATGAAGACACCGAAGCGCAGCGGGGCGCTCATCGCAGCTCCAATCCGTTGAGAAACTCCAATAGGGCCGTGTTCACCTCGTCGGGCCGTTCCTGCTGGAGCCAATGTCCCGCGCCGTCGATCATCACCTCGCGGTAGGGGCCGGTGATCAACTGCGATGCGCGGTCGGCCCGGGTGAACGCCAACACCGGATCGGCGGTGCCGCCGATGAACAGCGCCGGCACAGTGATTTTCGCATCCGCCAGCTCCGGGGTGGTCTCCCAGTTGCGGTCGAAGTTGCGATACCAATTCAGTCCGCCGGTGAACCCGGTGCGGGAGAACTCGTCGATGTAGCGGTCGAGCTCCTCCTGGCTGAGCCAGTCGGGCAGCCGGTCGGGTTCGGGGAGGCGGTCGATGAAGCCCTCCGGCCCGGGGGCCACCATCCGCAGCCCCGCCGCCCTGTCGCCGGACGTCCGCAGCCCGCCCATCATCCGCCGCATGGTGCGCGCCGGGTCCGCGTCGAGCTCGGCGTCGGCGACGCCGGGCTCCTGGAAGTACAGGATGTAGAAGAAGTTCTCGCCGAATGTCTTACGCCACGCCTGTGTCGGGGCGACGCGCGAGCGTGGCACCGCGGGCACGCTGAGCGCGGCGACGGCCGCGACCCGGTCCGGGTGCAGCAACGGGGCATTCCACACCACGGCCGCGCCCCAGTCGTGGCCGACCCAGACGGCGCGCTCGGCGCCGACGTCGTCGAGCAGACCGACCAGGTCGGCCGTCAGCTGGTGCACGTCGTAGGCCTCGATCGCGTCCGGGCGGGACGAGCCGCCGTAGCCGCGCTGGTCCGGGGCCAGCACGTGGTAGCCGGCCCCGGCGAGGACGGGGATCTGGTGCCGCCACGAATAGGCCAGTTCGGGAAAGCCGTGGGCCAGGATCACCACGGGCGCCCCGCGCCGTCCCGCCTCCGTCACCCGCAGCTGCACACCGTTGGTCTCGACTAACCGTTCGGTTGATTCCAGCACCTTGTCACCCAAGCACAACCCCTCGGCGGCTGAGAAGTATTCACGCTGATTGCGAATTGCATTCCAATGGGCCTGGTCGCCTGGTAGATATCGCCGTGCACCCCTCGCTCCACGTGAAAGCAGGTGAACCGGAATGAAGCGGCTCGACCACGTCGTCCTCTGGACTTCAGACCCGCGCGCCGCGATGGATTTCTACACGAGGGTGGTGGGCTTGGCGCCGGTCCGGTTTGCCGAGTTCGAGGCCGGCGATGCGCCGTTTCCGAGCGTGCGGGTGTGCGAGGACTCGATCATCGATCTGCTGCCGCTGGCCAATGCGGCCGGCACCGAGGCGATGACACGGGCCCAGGGCAGCGCCGGCCACCCCGTGAACCACGTCTGCCTTGCGCTATCGAGGTCCGAGTACGACGCGCTGGATCAGCGGCTCCAATCCGAAGGGCTGGACACCGGCGCGCGGCTGAGCCCCACGTTCGGGGCGCGGGGCTGGGCGCCGCAGGGCTACTACTTCACCGACCCGGACGGCAACGTGATCGAGGCCCGTTATTACGAGTGACGAGCCGCCCGACGCGCGCGTCCGCTCGGCGCGCTCCCGCCACCGAGCGTCACGCTGGCGCGGCGTTCGGTGGCCACCGTCACGCTGGCGTGACGCTCGGGGCGGTTCGGGAGGGAACCCCCGCTCGTTATATCGACGGAATGCTGGCGGTACCCCCAGCGCCCGGCTCTGCCGGAGCTGGCGATCGCCACGAGCGGTAACCTGGACTTTTCCAGCTGCGTGTATATCGGGGAAGGACCTGGCCGACAAGGCCGATGATTGATGAACCGGAAAAACGTAATCCGCACCATCACGGCGATCGCCGTCGTGGTGCTGCTCGGTTGGTCGTTCTTCTACTTCAGCGACGACACCCGCGGCTATAAGCCCGTCGACACGTCGGTGGCGGTGGCGCAGATCAACGGCGACAACGTCAAGAGCGCGCAGATCGACGATCGCGAGCAGCAGCTGCGGTTGACCCTGAAGAAGGGCAACAACGACACCGAGAACTCCGACAAGGTCATCACCAAATACCCCAGCGGGTACGCCGTCGACCTGTTCAATGCCCTGAACGCGAAGAACGCCAAGGTCAGCACGGTCGTCAACCAGGGCAGCATCCTGGGCGAGCTGCTGGTCTACGTGCTGCCGCTGCTGCTGCTGGTGGGCCTGTTCGTGATGTTCTCCCGCATGCAGGGCGGCGCCCGAATGGGCTTCGGGTTCGGCAAGTCCCGCGCCAAGCTGCTCAACAAGGACATGCCCAAGACCACCTTCGCCGACGTCGCTGGCGTCGACGAGGCGGTCGAAGAGCTCTACGAGATCAAGGACTTCCTGCAGAACCCCGGCCGCTATCAGGCGCTGGGCGCAAAGATCCCCAAGGGCGTGCTGCTCTACGGCCCGCCCGGTACGGGCAAGACGCTGCTGGCCCGCGCGGTGGCCGGGGAGGCCGGTGTCCCGTTCTTCACCATCTCCGGCTCCGACTTCGTCGAGATGTTCGTCGGTGTCGGCGCGTCGCGGGTGCGCGACCTGTTCGAGCAGGCCAAGCAGAACAACCCGTGCATCATCTTCGTCGACGAGATCGACGCCGTCGGCCGCCAGCGCGGCGCCGGCCTGGGTGGCGGCCACGACGAGCGTGAGCAAACGCTGAACCAGTTGCTGGTCGAAATGGACGGGTTCGACCCGCGCGCCGGCGTCATCCTCATCGCGGCCACCAACCGGCCCGACATCCTCGACCCCGCGCTGCTGCGGCCCGGCCGCTTCGACCGGCAGATCCCGGTGTCCAACCCGGACCTGGCGGGTCGCAAAGCGGTGCTGGAGGTGCACTCCAAGGGCAAGCCGATCGGCCCGGACGCCGACCTCGCCGGGCTGGCCAAGCGCACCGTCGGCATGACCGGCGCCGACCTGGCCAACGTCATCAACGAAGCCGCGCTGCTCACCGCCCGCGAGAACGGCACCGTCATCACCGGCGCCGCGCTCGAAGAGGCGGTGGACCGGGTGATCGGCGGCCCGCGCCGCAAGGGCCGGATCATCAGCGAGCAGGAAAAGAAGATCACCGCCTACCACGAGGGTGGGCACACCCTGGCCGCCTGGGCGATGCCCGACATCGAGCCGATCTACAAGGTGACCATCCTGGCCCGCGGACGCACCGGCGGGCACGCGGTGGCGGTCCCCGAGGAGGACAAGGGGCTGCGGACCCGCTCGGAGATGATCGCGCAGCTGGTGTTCGCGATGGGCGGGCGCGCGGCCGAGGAACTGGTGTTCCGGGAGCCGACGACCGGCGCGGTGTCCGACATCGAGCAGGCCACCAAGGTGGCCCGCGCGATGGTCACCGAATTCGGGATGAGTTCCAAGCTGGGCGCGGTCAAATACGGCACCGAACACGGGGACCCGTTCCTGGGCCGCACCATGGGCACGCAGGCCGACTATTCGCACGAGGTCGCCCGCGACATCGACGACGAGATCCGCAAGCTGATCGAGGCCGCCCACACCGAGGCGTGGGAGATCCTCACCGAATACCGCGACGTGCTCGACACGCTGGCCGGCCAGCTGCTGGAGAAGGAGACGCTGCACCGCGCCGAGCTCGAGGGCATCTTCGCCGGCGTCGAAAAGCGGCCCCGGCTCACCATGTTCGACGACTTCGGTGGCCGCATCCCGTCCGACAAACCGCCGATCAAGACGCCCGGCGAGCTGGCCATCGAGCGCGGCGAGCCGTGGCCGCCGCCGGTTCCCGAACCGGCGTTCAAGGCGGCCATCGCGCGCGCCAGCCAGGCCGCCGCGGCCGCCGGAGCCGACGCCGACCGAAACAACAACGGCGGCAACGGCTCCCAGGGCGCCCAGGGGGCCGACCCCCGTCCGGGCGTGCCGCACGGCCCCACCCAGCCGGACTACGGCGCCCCGGCGGGCTGGCACGCGCCGGGATGGCCGCCGCACGACCAGCAGCCGAATCGCTGGTACCCGCCGCCGCAGGCCCCGCAGCAGCCCTACTGGCCGCAACCGGCGGGGAACCACCCCGGCTATCCGGGCCACCCGCAGGCCCGCCCGGCCCAGCAGGGTCAGGCGCCTCCCCCTTACCCGCCGTACCCGCCCTATCCGCCGCCGAGTCTGCCCGACCCGGCCGGCGGAAAGTCTCCCGAGCAGGACGACGTGAGCCGGTCCAATCCACCGGCTCACGGCTGAGAAAACGGAGGATCCGATGGCGTTAACCGGTTTGGGCCCGGACACCGCCTCCCCGCCAATTCGCGTGTTCGACCAGGCGCGTGCCGAAGCGGCGGTCCGGGAGCTGCTGTATGCCATCGGCGAGGACCCGGACCGGCACGGCCTGCGCGAAACGCCGGCCCGCGTCGCCCGCGCCTACCAGGAGATGTTCGCCGGGCTCTACACCGACCCGGACAGCGTCCTGAACACGATGTTCGACGAGGAACACGACGAGCTGGTGCTGGTCAAGGAGATCCCGCTGTACTCGACCTGCGAGCACCATCTGGTGTCGTTCCACGGTGTGGCCCACGTCGGCTACATTCCGGGCGCCGACGGGCGGGTCACCGGGCTGTCCAAGATCGCGCGCCTGGTCGACCTCTACGCCAAGCGGCCGCAGGTGCAGGAGCGGCTCACCAGCCAGATCGCCGACGCCCTGATGAACAAGCTCAGCCCGCGCGGGGTGATCGTCGTGATCGAGGCCGAGCACCTGTGCATGGCCATGCGCGGCGTGCGCAAACCCGGCGCCGTCACCACCACTTCGGCGGTGCGCGGACTGTTCAAGACCAACGCCGCTTCGCGCTCCGAAGCGCTCGACCTCATCCTGCGTAAGTGAGTCGTCGCCTGTGCGGGTTATGGGAGTCCTGAACGTCACCGACGACTCGTTCTCCGATGGCGGCCGCTATCTCGATACTTCCAACGCGGTGGTGCACGGGCTGGCCCTGGCCGCGGCCGGCGCGGACATCGTCGATGTCGGCGGCGAGTCGACCCGGCCCGGCGCCACACGCATCGACTCCCGGGTCGAGACGTCGCGTGTCCTTCCCGTCGTCAAAGAGCTTGCAGCGGAGGGGATCACGGTAAGCATCGACACCATGCACGCCGACGTCGCGCGGGCGGCGCTGCAGAACGGTGCGCGCATCGTCAACGACGTGTCGGGTGGGCGCGCGGATCCCGCGATGGCGCCGCTGTTGGCCGATGCCGGTGTGCCGTGGGTGCTGATGCACTGGCGTTCGGTGGCCGCCGACCGCCCGCACGCGGCCCCGCACTACGGCGACGTGGTGGCCGAAGTGCGTGCCGAGCTGCTGACCAGCGTCGACGCCGCGGTGAGCGCGGGCGTCGACCCCGCCAGGCTGGTGATCGATCCGGGCCTCGGGTTCGCCAAGACGAGCCAACACAATTGGGCGCTGCTGCGCGCGTTGCCGCAATTGGTCGCCACGGGCATCCCGGTGCTCCTGGGTGCATCGCGGAAACGGTTCCTCGGTACGTTGTTAGCCGGGCCGGATGGCTCGCCGCGACCGCCCGGTGGCCGCGAGACGGCGACCGCGGTGATCTCCGCGCTGGCAGCGCTGCACGGGGCGTGGGGCGTTCGCGTGCACGACGTGCGGGCCACCGCCGACGCCCTCAAGGTGGTGGGGGCCTGGACGCGGACCGACACGCAGCAGACCGAGCTGGCTGGAGACGATGGCTGACCGAATCGAATTGCGGGGGTTGACGATTCGTGGACGACACGGAGTTTTCGAGCACGAGCGCGCCGACGGGCAGGAGTTCGTCGTCGATATGACCGTGTGGATCGACCTCGCCGGTGCCGCCGCCAGCGACGAGCTGGCCGACACCTACGACTACGCCGCCCTGGCGCAACTCGCCGCCGAGGTGGTGGCCGGCCCGCCGCGCAACCTGATCGAGGCGGTCGGGGGCGAGATCGCCGACCGGGTCATGGGTGACGAGCGGGTGCACGCCGTCGAGGTGGTGGTGCACAAGCCGCAGGCCCCGATCCCGCAGCAGTTCGCCGACGTCGCGGTGGTGGTGCGGCGGTCGCGGCGCGGTGGTCGCGGTTCGGTGATCCCGGCGGGCCGGGCGTGACCGGGGTCGTGGGGCGGCGCCGATGACGTGGGTGGTGCTGTCCGTCGGCTCCAACCTGGGCGACCGCCTGGCCCGGTTGCAGTCGGTGGTCGACGGGCTGGGCGAGAAGGTGCTCGCGGTGTCCCCGGTGTATGAGACCGACCCCTGGGGCCGCGTGGACCAGGCGCCGTTCCTCAACGCCGTGCTGATCGCCAACGACCCCACCTGCGACGGGCAATCCTGGCTGCGCCGGGCTCAGGAATTCGAGCGCGCGGCGGGCCGGGTACGCGGCGAGCGCTGGGGCCCGCGCACTCTCGACGTCGACCTGATCGCCTGCTACGACGAGGCCGAGGTGATCTCGCGCGAGAACAACCTGACACTGCCGCACCCGCTGGCCCATTTGCGGGCCTTCGTCATGATCCCGTGGCTTGCCATCGACCCCGACGCCCAACTGACCGTCGCCGAGGGCCCGCGCCCGGTGGCGAGCCTGCTGGCCGAGCTGGAACCGGCCGACCGCGAAGGCGTCCGGTTGACCGACCTCACGCTGCACCGGGCGGGCGGATCGACGGACGATCGGGAACCGGAGACCTGATGGGGCCGACCCGCAAACGTGACCTGACGGTCGCGGTGGTCGGTGCGGCGGTGGTGGGGTATCTGCTGGTGACCGCGCTGTACCGGTGGTTTCCGCGGATCACCGTGTGGACCGGGCTGTCGTTGCTGGCGGTGGCCATCGCGGAAGGGCTTTGGGCCCGTTACGTGCGGACCAAAATCAACGACGGCGAAATCGGCGTCGGCCCCGGCTGGCTGCACCCGCTCGCGGTGGCGCGCAGCCTGATGGTCGCCAAGGCGTCGGCCTGGGTGGGCGCGCTGATGCTGGGCTGGTGGGCGGGCGTGCTGGTGTACTTCCTGCCGCGGCGGTCCTGGCTGCGGGCGGCCGCCGAGGACACCGGCGGGACCGTGGTCGCGGCGGTCAGCGCGCTGGCGCTGCTCGTCGCCGCGCTGTGGCTGCAACATTGCTGCAAGTCGCCGCCGGACCAGACCGAACACGGCGAAGGCGCGGAAAACTAGCCCACCCGCGCCGCGCCGCCAACCGGCGCGAGAATCGCCGGAGTAGGGCGACACGCGGATTGACCTCGCGCAGGTACAGTCAGGCCATGACCGTTCTGTCCCGCGGCGCCCGGGTTCGGCGCGGCGGCCGCAGGCCGGGGTGGGTGCTCTTGACCGCGTTGCTGGTCCTCGCGATGGGGGCCAGTTCCGCGCTGGTTTTCACCAATCGGGTGGAACTCCTCAAGCTCGCTGTAATCCTGGCGCTGTGGGCCGCAGTCGCCGGCGCCTTCGTCTCCGTGTTGTACCGCCGCCAGAGCGACGCGGATCAATCCCGGGTCCGTGACCTGAAGCTCGTGTACGACCTGCAGCTGGATCGGGAGATCTCGGCCCGCCGCGAGTACGAGCTGACCGTGGAATCCCAGCTGCGCCGCGAGTTGGCTTCCGAGCTGCGCGCCCAGGCCGCCGACGACCTGGCCGAGCTGCGCGCGGAGTTGAGCGCGTTGCGCACCAGCCTGGAGATCCTGTTCGACACCGATCTCGCGCAGCGCCCGGCCCTGGAGACGCCCGACGCCGAGTCGGCACCCGAGCGCGCGTACAGCGAATGGGACCGCAACGGCGAGACCCCGCGCGACGCGCCCTACGACTGGGTGCCCAGCGACCGGGTCACCTCGGTGGCCCAGGACACCCCCTCGAGCCGCGCCGACGAGACGGCGATCATCGACGTGCCCGAGGAACCGCTGGTGCCGCCGCGTCAGCCGCAGAGCCAGCCGCAACCCCGCCGCGAGCGGGTGCGCTACCAGTACGAAGCGCCGCAGGAACCGGCGCCGCCGGGCCCGCCCGAGCCGGCGTACGGCGCCGCGCCGCGCGAGCCGGAGCCGCGTTTCGAACCCCGATACCAGCCCCCGCCGGTGCCCCAACCCGAACCGGCGCCGGAGCCCCAGCCGCACGTGCAGGGCTGGCAGCCGGCGGGCGCGTCCGGGCTGTGGCTGCCACCCGGAACACCCGGCAGCCACTGGGCCGGCGCCGAGCAGGCCGGCCCGCCCGCCGAGGAGACGTCGGGGCGGCGGCGGCGCGCCCGCCACTCCGAACCGGACGAGGCCTGGGCCGCCCCGCCCGTCGAGCCGGTGGCCCCGACCCGCGGGGAGGCGGGCCGCCGTGCGCGGTCGCGCCACTCCGCGGAGTACCGGGACTACGGTGCGCGCAACTTCTCGCCCACCTCGAACGAGCCGGCGTTCGCGCCAACCCACGGTCCCGCGGCGGCCACACCCCCGCCGCCGCCACCGCCGCAGGCGGCGCCGCCCGCCGCCGAGCCGCTGCCGCCGCGGCTGGCCCCGCCGCCACCGCCGGAGCACGCGCCCCGGCACGGCGGCACGGACGCGGAGGGCCTGGACGGCCGGGGCGGGGCCGGTGAGGGACCCTCGACCGGCGGCCAGTCGGTCGCCGACCTGCTGGCGCGCCTGCAGGTCCAGCCGTCCGAGGGCGGCCGCCGTCGCCGCCGCGACGGCTGAGCTGGGAGCTTCCTCACATTGGGCCGGGCCCGCCGATCGACTACAGTTTGAATGACCGAACGGTACCCACCCGGTGGGACCGGAACGAACGAAGAAATCTGTGAGGTCGTCTGCGATGGGGCAGTTCGACGGTCTGCGCCCGGCCAGGCTCAAGGTGGGAATCATCTCGGCCGGCCGGGTCGGCACCGCGCTCGGCGTGGCGCTGGAGCGTGCCGACCACGTGGTGGTGGCCTGCAGCGCCATCTCCCGGGCATCCCGGCAGCGGGCGCAGCAGCGGCTGCCCGACACCCCGGTGGTGGCGCCGCCGGACGTGGCCGCCGCGGCCGAGCTGCTGCTGCTGGCGGTGCCCGACAGTGAACTCGCCGGCCTGGTGTCCGGTTTGGCCGCCACGTCGGCGGTGCGGCCCGGCACGATCGTCGCCCACACCTCCGGCGCGAACGGGGTCGGCGTCCTCGCGCCGCTGACCCGCGACGGTTGCATACCGCTCGCGATCCATCCGGCGATGACGTTCACCGGTTCTGACGAGGACATCAGCCGGCTGCCCGACACCTGCTTCGGCATCACCGCGGCCGACGACGTCGGCTATGCGATCGGGCAGTCGCTGGTTTTGGAGATGGGTGGCGAGCCGTTCTGCGTGCGCGAGGAGGCGCGGGTGCTCTACCACGCCGCCCTGGCGCATGCCGGCAACCACCTGGTGACGGTGCTCGCCGACGCGCTCGAGGCGTTGCGGGCCGCGCTGCGCGGTAGCGAACTGCTCGGGCAACAGTCCGTCGACGACTCCCCGGGCGGCATCGCCGAACGCATCGTCGGGCCGCTGGCCCGGGCCGCGCTGGAGAACACCTTGCAGCGCGGGCAGGCCGCGCTGACCGGACCGGTCGCGCGCGGTGACGCGGCCGCGGTCGCCGGGCACCTGGCCGCACTGAAGCGGGCCGACCCCGAACTGGCGCAGGCGTATCGGGTCAACGCCCTGCGGACCGCCCGCCGCGCGCACGCCCCCGCCGACGTCGTCGAGGTGCTGGCCGGATGAGACCCACCAGGCCACCCGCCTTCAATCCCGGCGAACTCAACCTGTACTCGCGGCCCCGCGACGTCACGGACGTCAGCCGCGCGCTGCGCCACACCGGCCGCCGGGTGATGCTGGTGCCCACCATGGGCGCGCTGCACGACGGCCACCTGACCCTGGTGCGCGCCGCCAAGCGGGTGCCCGGATCGGTGGTGGCGGTGTCGATCTTCGTCAACCCGCTGCAGTTCGGCGCCGGGGAAGACCTCGACGCCTACCCCCGGACCCTGGACGACGACGTGGCGCTGCTGCGCGGCGAAGGCGTCGAAATCGTTTTCGCGCCAACGGCGGCGGCGATGTACCCCGACGGCCTGCGCACCACCGTGCAGCCCGGCCCGCTGGCCGCCGACCTCGAGGGCGGCCAGCGACCGACCCATTTCGCCGGCGTGCTGACCGTGGTGTGCAAGCTGCTGCAGATCGTGCGCCCCGACCGGGTGTTCTTCGGGGAGAAGGACTATCAGCAGCTGGTGCTGATCCGGCAGATGGTCGCCGACCTCAACATCGACGTCGCGGTGGTCGGCGTGCCGACCGTCCGCGAAGCGGACGGGCTGGCCATGTCGTCGCGCAACCGCTACCTCGACCCGGAGCAGCGCGAGGCGGCCGTGGCGGTGTCCGCGGCGCTGACGGCGGCGGCGCACGCGGCGGACGCGGGGGCCGGGGCCGCGCTGGACGCGGCGCGCGCCGTGCTCGAGGCGGTGCCCGAGCTCACTGTCGACTACCTCGAGCTGCGCGACGCGGACCTGGGCCCGTTGGGCGCCAACCGAACCGGCCGGCTGCTCGTCGCCGTCCGGCTGGGCGGCACCAGGCTGCTGGACAACATCGCGATCGAGATCGAGACTTCGCCGGCACCCGTGGGGCCGGACGGATATCGGGACACCCGTGAATCATCTTGGAGGAACTGATGCTACGGACGATGCTCAAATCGAAGATCCACCGCGCCACCGTCACGCAGGCCGACCTGCACTACGTCGGCTCGGTGACCATCGACGCCGACCTGATGGAGGCCGCCGACCTGCTCGAGGGCGAGCAGGTGACGATCGTCGACATCGACAACGGCGCCCGCCTGGTCACCTACGCGATCACCGGGGAGCGCGGCAGCGGGGTGATCGGAATCAACGGCGCCGCTGCGCATCTCGTACACCCCGGCGACCTCGTGATCCTGATCGCCTACGGGACCATGGAAGAGGCCGAGGCGCGTTCGTACCGGCCGCGGATCGTGTTCGTCGACGCCGACAACAAGCCGGTCGACCTGGGCCACGACCCGGCCTTCGTGCCCGATGACGTGTCCGCCGCCGCCGAGCTCCTCGACCCCCGAATCACTGTGCGGTAGCAATGCTGCTCGCCATCGACGTCCGCAACACCCACACCGTCGTGGGCCTGATCTCCGGGTCCAAAGAGCACGCAAAGGTCGTGCAGCACTGGCGGATCCGGACCGAGTCCGAGGTGACCGCGGACGAGCTGGCGTTGACCATCGACGGCCTGATCGGCGACGACTCCGAGCGGCTCACCGGCGCCGCCGCCCTGTCCACCGTCCCGTCGGTGCTGCACGAGGTGCGGATCATGCTCGACCAGTACTGGCCGTCGGTGCCGCACGTGTTGATCGAGCCGGGTGTGCGCACCGGCATCCCGCTGCTCGTCGACAATCCGAAAGAAGTGGGTGCCGACCGAATCGTCAACTGCCTCGCGGCGTTTCATCGATTCCAAAGCGCAGCCATCGTCATCGACTTCGGTTCGTCCATCTGCGTGGACGTCGTCTCGGCCAAGGGGGAATTCCTCGGCGGCGCGATCGCGCCGGGCGTGCAGGTCTCCTCGGACGCCGCCGCCGCGCGCTCCGCCGCGCTGCGCCGGGTGGAACTGTCCCGCCCGCGTTCGGTGGTGGGCAAGAACACCGTCGAATGCATGCAGGCGGGAGCGGTGTTCGGGTTCGCCGGTCTGGTCGACGGTCTGGTCGGGCGCATCCGCGAGGACGTGGACGGATTCGGCGGCGAGGATGTCGCGGTGGTGGCGACGGGGCACACGGCGCCGCTGCTGTTGCCCGAGCTGCACACCGCCAGCCATTACGACCAGCACCTGACCCTGCAGGGATTGCGGCTGGTCTTCGAACGCAACCGGGACACCCAGCGCGGTCGGTTGAAGACCGCGCGCTGACAGGGCAACCACATCGACTGTGCGCCCGCGGCGTCGCGGGTGAACCCTGGCAGGGATTCGCCCGGAATCTCCGCCCGGAGCGCACACGCAAGGCCCTGAGCGCACGCGCGATGCCGTGACCGCCGGCCATACCAGGTCATTTAAGCTGGCACGTCGTGAGTGACGCCAGTGAGGATGCAGCCGCAGACCTGCCCGAGCAGTTCCGCATCCGCCGGGACAAGCGCGCCCGGTTGCTGGCCGAGGGGACCGAACCGTATCCGGTCGCGATCGAACGCACCCACACCCTCGCGCAGGTCCGCGCCGACCACCCCGACCTGCCGGTCGACACCGCGACGGACGACGTCGTCGGCGTCGCCGGCCGGGTGATCTTCGCGCGCAACTCGGGCAAATTGTGCTTCGCGACACTGCAGGAGGGCGACGGCACGAGTCTGCAGGTGATGCTCAGCCTCGACAAGGTGGGCTCCGAATCGCTCGACGCGTGGAAGGCCGACGTCGACCTGGGCGACATCGTCTATGTACACGGCAACGTGATCAGCTCACGCCGCGGCGAATTGTCCGTCCTCGCCGATTCCTGGCAAATGGCGGCGAAATCGTTGCGGCCGCTGCCGGTGGCGCACAAGGAGATGAGCGAAGAGGCGCGGGTGCGGCAGCGCTACGTCGACCTGATCGTGCGTCCGCAGGCCCGCACGGTGGCGCGGCAGCGAATCGCCGTGGTCCGCGCGATACGCAACGCGCTCGAACGGCGCGGGTTTCTCGAAGTGGAAACGCCTATGTTGCAGACGCTGGCGGGTGGCGCGGCCGCGCGGCCGTTCGTCACGCATTCCAATGCCCTCGACATCGATCTCTACCTGCGCATCGCGCCGGAACTGTTCCTCAAGCGCTGCGTCGTCGGTGGTTTCGACAAGGTCTTCGAAGTAAATCGAGTGTTCCGAAACGAAGGCGCGGATTCCACGCATTCTCCGGAATTCTCCATGCTGGAGACCTACCAGGCGTACGGAACCTATGACGATTCGGCAGTCGTCACGCGCGAGCTTATTCAAGAGGTCGCCGATGAGGCGATCGGAACCAGACAACTGCCGCTGCCCGACGGGAGTGTCTACGACATAGACGGAGAATGGGCGTCGATACAAATGTACCCGTCGCTGTCGGCGGCGCTCGGTGAAGAGATCACGCCGCAGACGCCGGCCGATCGGCTCTGGGCCATCGCGCACCGCCTGGGAGTCGAGATTCCCGGCGATCGCGGCTACGGCCACGGAAAGCTCGTCGAGGAGCTCTGGGAGCACGCGGTGGGCAACGCGCTGACGGCGCCCACCTTCGTGCGGGACTTCCCGGTTGAGACAACGCCTTTGACGCGCCAGCACCGCAGCATCCCCGGCGTGACGGAGAAGTGGGACCTCTATGTGCGCGGGATCGAACTGGCCACCGGCTACTCCGAGCTCAACGACCCCGTCGTCCAGCGGGAGAGATTCGCCGCGCAAGCCCGCGCCGCTGCGGCCGGCGACGACGAAGCCATGGTGCTCGACGAAGATTTTCTTGCCGCCCTCGAGTATGGGATGCCGCCCTGCACCGGAACGGGAATGGGTATCGATCGCTTGTTGATGTCATTGACCGGACTGTCAATTCGCGAGACAGTTTTGTTCCCGATTGTTCGGCCACACTCCAGTTGAAAAGTGCAACTGTGCACCTTGCGGCCGGATTGAGTATGCTGCGTTGTTATGGCAGATTGATGACCCGGGGAGGCTCACCCAATCTGCTCGGCAACTGCTCAGGACGAAATGCGAGGATAAGCTAATGGCTAAAAAAGTGACCGTCACCCTGGTCGATGATTTCGACGGTGCCGGCGCAGCCGACGAAACCGTCGAATTCGGACTTGACGGGGTTACCTATGAGATTGACCTTTCGTCCAAGAATGCGGCGAAACTTCGCAACGACCTGAAGCAGTGGGTGGAAGCCGGTCGCCGGGTCGGCGGGCGGCGGCGCGGGCGTTCGGGCTCGGGCCGCGGCCGCGGCGCGATCGACCGCGAGCAGAGCGCGGCGATCCGCGAGTGGGCCCGGCGAAACGGCCACAACGTGTCGACGCGCGGCCGCATCCCGGCCGACGTGATCGACGCGTTCCACGCGGCGACCTGACAAACCTCGAACCGGCGCCCCGGGCCGCACAGGCCGGGGCGCCGGTTTGTCGTTTCGCTGGCGGCGAAAACATCGGTGTGACTCACGGAAACGAATTGGCACCCGGCCACGTTGCTCCAGTTACAGCGCTGTGATCACAGGGGAGATCGCCCGGAACGGGCCCGCGGGTCTTTCAGCAGCAGGGAACCGCAAGGTTATGCCCCCTGGCAGGCCGACCATTACAGTGGATGGCAGGTATGCAATACCGGCCCCGACGGGACCGGTTGGCCACTCAGAGGCTAGTACCGATGGTGAGGGAGAGCAGGTAACCACCGATGTTTGAACGTTTTACCGACCGTGCCCGCAGGGTCGTCGTCCTGGCGCAGGAAGAGGCCCGGATGCTCAACCACAACTACATCGGCACCGAGCACATCCTGTTGGGCCTGATCCACGAGGGCGAGGGCGTCGCGGCGAAGTCGCTGGAGTCGCTGGGCATCTCGCTCGAGGGCGTTCGCAGCCAGGTCGAGGAGATCATCGGCCAGGGCCAGCAGGCGCCGTCGGGGCACATCCCGTTCACGCCGCGCGCCAAGAAGGTCTTGGAGCTGAGCCTGCGCGAGGCGCTGCAGCTCGGCCACAACTACATCGGCACCGAACACATCCTGCTCGGGCTCATCCGCGAGGGTGAGGGCGTGGCCGCCCAGGTGTTGGTCAAGCTGGGCGCCGAGCTGACCCGGGTGCGCCAGCAGGTCATCCAGCTGCTGAGCGGCTACCAGGGCAAGGAAGCCGCGGAGGCCGGTACGGGCGGCCGCGGCGGAGAGTCCGGCTCCCCGTCCACGTCGCTGGTGCTCGACCAGTTCGGGCGCAACCTGACCGCCGCCGCGATGGAAGGCAAGCTCGACCCGGTCATCGGACGCGAGAAGGAAATCGAGCGCGTCATGCAGGTGCTGAGCCGGCGCACCAAGAACAACCCGGTGCTGATCGGCGAGCCCGGCGTCGGCAAGACCGCCGTCGTCGAGGGGCTGGCGCAGGCGATCGTGCACGGCCAGGTTCCGGAGACGCTGAAGGACAAGCAGCTCTACACGCTGGACCTCGGCTCGCTGGTGGCCGGCTCACGCTACCGCGGTGACTTCGAAGAGCGCCTGAAGAAGGTGCTCAAGGAGATCAACACCCGCGGCGACATCATCCTGTTCATCGACGAGCTGCACACCCTCGTCGGCGCCGGTGCCGCCGAGGGCGCGATCGACGCCGCGTCGATCCTCAAGCCGAAGCTGGCCCGCGGCGAACTGCAGACCATCGGCGCCACCACCCTCGACGAGTACCGCAAGTACATCGAGAAGGACGCCGCCCTGGAGCGCCGCTTCCAACCGGTTCAGGTCGGGGAGCCGACGGTGGAGCACACCATCGAGATCCTCAAGGGGCTGCGCGACCGCTACGAGGCGCACCACCGCGTGTCGATCTCCGATGCGGCGCTGGTGGCCGCCGCCACCCTGGCGGACCGCTACATCAACGACCGGTTCCTGCCGGACAAGGCGATCGACCTGATCGACGAGGCGGGCGCCCGGATGCGGATCCGCCGCATGACCGCGCCGCCAGACCTGCGCGAGTTCGACGAGAAGATCGCCGACGCGCGCCGGGAGAAGGAGTCCGCGATCGACGCGCAGGACTTCGAGAAGGCCGCCAGCCTGCGCGACCGGGAGAAGCAACTGGTCGCCCAGCGGGCCGAACGCGAGAAGCAGTGGCGTTCGGGTGACCTTGACGTGGTCGCCGAGGTCGACGACGAGCAGATCGCCGAGGTGCTGGGCAACTGGACCGGGATCCCGGTGTTCAAGCTCACCGAGGCCGAGACCACCCGCCTGCTGCGCATGGAGGACGAGCTGCACAAGCGGATCATCGGCCAGGAGGACGCCGTCAAGGCCGTCTCCAAGGCGATCCGTCGCACCCGGGCCGGGTTGAAGGACCCCAAGCGCCCGTCGGGTTCGTTCATCTTCGCCGGCCCGTCCGGTGTCGGTAAGACCGAGCTGTCCAAGGCGCTGGCCAACTTCCTGTTCGGCGACGACGACGCGCTCATCCAGATCGACATGGGCGAGTTCCACGACCGGTTCACCGCGTCGCGGCTGTTCGGCGCCCCGCCGGGATACGTCGGCTACGAAGAGGGTGGCCAGCTCACCGAGAAGGTGCGGCGCAAGCCGTTCTCGGTGGTGCTGTTCGACGAGATCGAGAAGGCGCACCAGGAGATCTACAACAGCCTGTTGCAGGTCCTCGAGGACGGCCGGCTCACCGACGGCCAGGGCCGCACGGTCGACTTCAAGAACACCGTGCTGATCTTCACCTCGAACCTCGGTACGTCCGACATCTCCAAGCCGGTCGGCCTCGGCTTCACCCAGGGTGGCGGTGAGAACAACTACGAGCGGATGAAGCAGAAGGTCAACGACGAGCTGAAGAAGCACTTCCGCCCGGAGTTCCTCAACCGCATCGACGACATCATCGTCTTCCACCAGCTGACCAAGGACGAGATCATCCGGATGGTCGACCTGATGATCACCCGGGTCGGCAACCAGCTCAAGGCCAAGGACATGGCTATGGAGCTGACCGACAAGGCCAAGGCCCTGCTGGCCAAGCGCGGCTTCGACCCGGTGCTGGGTGCCCGCCCGTTGCGGCGGACCATCCAGCGCGAGATCGAGGACCAGCTGTCGGAGAAGATCCTCTTCGAGGAGGTCGGTCCGGGACAGATCGTCACGGTGGACGTCGACAACTGGGACGGCGAGAGTGCCGGCGAGGACGCGGTGTTCACCTTCACCGGCGCCCGCAAGCCGCCGGCCGAGCCGGACCTGGCGAAGGCCGGAGCGCACGCGGCCCCGGAAACGCCCTAGCGATCACCGGAAACGGGCGGTTAGTCTCACGGGATTAACCGCCCGTTTTCGCTGCGCACAGGGGTCCGCCCGTGCTGATCGTCACCACGAACGACGTCCCGGGCACCGAGATCCAGCGTGCTGCGGCGAGGTCTTCGGGTTGACCCGCCGCCACAGCATCGACCCCCCGGTCTACACTGACTTCGTCCTGACGGGCAACGGAATCTGGTGGAACTCCAGAACGGTCGCGCCACTGTCGATAGTCAGACCCAACGCCCGTCATCACCCGGCGGGGACGCGTGCATCCCCGAGAGGAGTCCACCCATGTCCGAGCCTCGGATGACCGCCACCCGGTCGGTCGATTTGTCGGCGGCCGGCGCCGCGGTCTGGCTGGCGGCCACTACCTTCCTGGCGCTGTTGGCGCTGTACTTCGTCGGCTTCGACCAGGGCGCGGTGTCGCTGTTCGGCAGCGATTCGCACGTGCATGAATTCCTGCACGACGCGCGCCACCTGCTCGGCTTCCCCTGCCACTGATCGCGTGGAAAAGCGTCTGATCGGACGCGGCCTGCTCGCCGGTGCGATCGGCGCGGTGCTCGCGTTCGCCTTCGCGCGCCTGTGCGCCGAGCCGGTGATCGGCCGCGCGATCGCTTTCGAAGAGGGACGGGCCGACGCCCAAAACGCTCACGGCGTGCACGAGCACGGCGCCGAGCTGTTCGGCCGCGGCGTGCAGTCCGGCGCCGGGTTGGGCTTCGGTGTGCTCATCTTCGGCGTCGCGATGGGCGCGCTGTTCGGCGTGTTGTTCTGTGTGGTTGCCGCGCGACTGAGAAGCGTTGCGCCGCAGAGTCTTTCGCTCCTGTTGGCGGCGGCCGCCTTCGTCGCGGTGTACCTGGTGCCGTTCCTGAAGTATCCGCCGAACCCCCCCGCGGTGGACCAGGCCGACACCATCGCGGCGCGCACCGGCTGGTACCTGGCGATGGTGCTCGCGTCGGTGGGGTTGGCCGTCGCCGCGGTCTGGTCGGCGCGGCCGCTGACGGCCCGGTTCGGCGCGTGGAACGGGCGGCTGCTCGCGGCGGGCGGATACGCCGCGGCGGTCGCGGTGGTGATGGCGCTGCTGCCGAGCGTGGACGAGACGCCCGGACCGCTGCGTGACGCGTCGGGCGCGATCAGCTACCCGGGCTTCCCGGCCGACGTCCTCTACGAATTCAGGTTGCTCGCGCTGGCCACGCAGCTGGTGCTGTGGGCGGCCATCGGCGTGGTGTTCGCGACGTCCGCCGGGCGCCTGCTGGGGCAGCGCGAGGGGAGCGGACGGGCGTCGAGCGTCGCGGCGTGACGGATGTCGTCCGGCTGACCCTGGTCTCGCACGCGATGACCGACGCCATGGCGGCCGCGCGCTTCCCCGGCGACGAACCCCTCAACGCCCTGGGCCGTCGGCAGGCCGAGGCCGGTGCCGTCGAATTACCCCGCAGCGCACGCCATCTCACCGGCCCCGAGCAGCGCGCCCGCCAAACGGCCGGCCTCATGGGGTTGGAGGCGGCAGCGGATCCGCTCCTGGCCGACCTGGATTGCGGGCGATGGCGGGGGAAAAGGCTGCAGGATGTGCCGCCCGGCGACCTGACGGTCTGGCTGACCGATCCCCTGCGGGCCCCGCACGGCGGTGAGTCGATCCTCGACCTGATCCACCGGGTGGGCGGCTGGCTGGCGTCTCTCACCGACAGCACGTCGCCCGCCGTGGCGGTGACCCACCCCGCGGTGATCCGCGCCGCCATCCTGCACAGCCTCAATGCGCCCCCGAAGTCGTTCTGGCGCATCGATATTGCGCCGGTGAGTCGCACCGTGCTGCATTTCCGGAGCGGCGGCTGGACGCTGAGTTTGTAGCTGGGCGTGTGTTTTCGCGGCGTGGCTTGGACAGCAGAGATTTGTCGTACCCGGCTGCGATGATGGGGTCATGTCCTCGATCGCATCGTGTGCCGCGGCGGTGAGCCCTGCGGAGCGTACTGAGGTGCTGTTCGAGGAGTTGGCGGAGTTGGCCGGGCAGCGTAACGCGATCGATGGGCGCATCGTGGAGATCGTCGCCGAGCTGGATCGCGACGAGCTGTGCGGGAATACGGGCGCGCGGTCGGTGGCGGCGTTGGTGGCCTGGAAGTTGGGGTGCTCGTCGGCCAACGCGCACACGATCGCCACCGTCGCGCACCGGTTCGAGGAGTTCCCGCGCTGCGCGCAGGGCCTGCGGGAGGGGCGGCTGTCGCTGGATCAGGTCGGCGTCATCGCGGCGCGCGGCGGTGCGGGATCTGATGAGCATTACGCCGCGTTGGCCCGGGTCGCTACGGTGGGCCAGCTGCGCACCGCGATCAAGCTGGAGCCACGACCCGAACCCGATAGCGGGCCGCAACCGCAGCCCTCGATCACCAAGGCCGCCGATGAGGAGTTCACCTGTTGGCGGATCAAACTGCCGCACCTGGAGGCGGCGAAGTTCGACGCGGCGCTGGCGTCGCATCGTGATGCGCTGATCGCCGAGTGGAAACGCGAGCACGGCGGCGGCGAGCACGGCTCGGAGCGCGGGGCGCCGTTGCCGGGCACCCTCGAGGCGTTCCTGCGCCTGGTCGAGGCCGGGTGGGACACCGAGGCGGCCCGCCGCCCGCACGGGCAGCACACCACGGTGGTGGTGCACGTCGACGTCGAGCAGCGCGCCGCCGCGCTGCATCTGGGTCCGCTGCTGTCCGACGCCGAACGCCGCTACCTGACCTGCGATGCCACCTGCGAGGTCTGGTTCGAACGCCACGGCGAGGTCATCGGCGCCGGGCGGGCGACGCGGACCATCAGCCGGCGGTTGCGCCGCGCGCTCGAGCACCGCCACCCGACCTGCGCGGTTCCCGGCTGTGGCGCGACCCGCGGTCTGCACGCTCACCACCTCTGGCACTGGGAAGACGGCGGCCCCACCGAGCTGGCCAACCTGGTGCTGGTCTGCCCCTATCACCACCGGCTACACCACCGCGGCCTCATCACCATCACCGGCCCCGCCGGCGCGCTCACCGTCACCGACAGCTCCGGACGACCGCTTAGCGCAGGATCACTCGCCCGGGTGCCCAACCACCCCCCACCCGCCGTCCCGCCATGCCCCGGACCCACCGGCGAACGCGCCGACTGGTGGTGGTACGAACCCTTCCAACCCCAGCCACCACCAAACAACTGATATGTAGGCGTCGTTTGTCAAGAGGCAGGTGAAAGCCGCCCCGGTTGTGATGCCGGGGCGGCTTTCGTTTGATCGGGGTCAGTCGGCGCGGCGGCGGTCGTTGATCTACGACGGTGGTGTCAGACTGATATACGCGGGTTGGTTACCGCAAGACGATGGTTCGGCGCGAACGGTGGCTGCTCTCTAGGGACGGGCGTCGCATCAGTATTCGATGAATCCTGTTGCTGCTCATAGTTGTAACGCAGATCCAGTTCGCCTGCCTCGCCGCCGGCCGGCTGGCCCCGATCAAGCTTTGGTTGACGGTGTCAGGTCAGCGTGGCCAGAGACCAGCACCAGCCCGCGAGCTGTCGAGCGACTGCGACGTTGGCCACCACGTGGGGCTTCT